>CAYXUU010000085.1:0-5744 GCA_964468645.1 uncultured Bacteroidales bacterium | reverse complement strand
GGAAACCTCCGGGAAGTACCCTTTTTTATATTATTTTAGTCGGACACTACTGATAAAATTTATTAAACCTCAATCAGGTTAATGACAAAACACAAGTAATTTCTGGTGCTTCAAATAGAAGCCATATAATATACAATTAATAAATATACTATTAAATAGTAACCAAGGAGTATCATCGTAAAACAAAAAACACCCATTCTACATCAATGGTTACTTTTCAGAGAACAAACTATGTATATTCAAAGATAAAGTTGTGTATTACATCCTGTGCTGAAAAAATGAAATAATAATTAACTTAGCTTATCAAATCAAAAAAAAACCCATGAACCTTTTCCCCAAAAACAAACAAAAGAAGATTAACCCTGAACTACCCCCCATCGAAAATATTGAAGCCGTAATTGATCTTTTTTTTAATTTTTTAGAAAAACCTATCAGTTATGAAGAACTCCGGGAAGGAGAATATGCGCTGTGGTTGCCCTGTGTTGAGGACCAGGTATTTACTAAATCCCGGATCACCAAAAAATGGACAGATATCTATGCTGCCAACAAAACCGTTCAATCTTATATCGCGGCAGAGATCCTCAGGCACTTCGGCCTGATTGAAGATTTCATTAACAGGATACAGCTCCCCGTGGATACGGATACTATTGCCATTCAAGCTACTGAAGGTGAACATATCATCATCTCATTCTCACAGGAAAAAGGCATCAGGTTTCATTTTGCAGAAAGCACCGCCTACAATTTCAGGTTGGATTTTCTTGAAAGATTCCTTCACTATTGCCGGGCCAAAAAACATCAGGTTGATAATGAGGGCTGGGCGCAGAACCTGGACAATGAATCAGCCGGCTGGTGGGAATCGACTGTTAAGGTAACTGCCAATATTGAGAAGAATGGTCCGGTGGAGGCTGTGGGGAAGATTTTTTGACTTGAGGGTATCCACCCTTAAGCAGAGCATCTACTATTACCCTCTCGCTAAGCTCAGAAGGGGTGGATACCCAAATTGGGGTGGACACCCTGAAATCACAGGCCTGAAACTGTCTGCATCACTGTCCCTTTTACCTGTTCAAGAATAAGATCCGAGTTATCCTGAACTACTTTGGTAACGAAATGATCACGTCCTGATTCGGTAACCTTAACAAGGATATTGTATTTCCCTTCTCCGAATCCGGGTTTCAGTTCCCTGCTCCCAGCAAGATAGAAACCATAGGAACGTGGCACCAGGAAGCTATATCCATATACCAGGGAACCTATCACTTGTTGCCTGTATTCCTCGGTAACAACTTTATCGTCGGTTAAGGGGATATTCCTGAGGTTGAAGTAAAACCTGCCTATTTCAACATCACGGTGAATATCAGAATTTGTTCCTGTCCATGAAGAGGTAAAAGTGATGTCCATGTCAACATTCACCTGATTGCGTTTCTTATACATCAGTGTCCATGGGAGGTACCATCTGGGGCCAGGGATCTTAGCCTTGCTGTAATTCATTTTGAAATCATCAACATAGAGCCTGAAATAAGAATTATTAAAAATCTCGTAAGGGTTTTCTTTATCAACCTTGAAGGATATATATAGTGCTGTGTCTGAATTCCCTTCCTTATCGCTTATCATCCTTACCAGGCTGAATCCATCGAACTGCATCCCCGAAATATCGAAGGTGCCTTTATCCGATATCTGGTTGTAAAAATAAATTTCACTCTTTCCCGAGGTATACTCAGCCGTATATTGCTTTTTATCCAGATCGATCAGGAACTTGATCCCGTCAATGGCCAGTGAAACCACATCACCGATCATGATACCTCTTGATCTGGCAGGATCAGGTATTTCCTGCGTTTCTAATTTTCTAAGGTCAAAACCATTCGGATCGTTGTAGATGGTCATCTGCAGGTCTTCGCCTTTTCTTTTGTTGGAGTATTTAAAACTTGCACATGAGGTGGCTAACAGGCTGGATATCAGAATTGCTGATATAACTTTAATGCTGGATAATTTTATTGTGTTCATTGTTTTTGTGGTAGTTATTTAGAACAAACATAAATAAATTTTCATAAGTGCATCCTTTCATGAACAGGGTGCACGCTATTTTAATAAGAACGGAATGTTAAAGTAACCTTAGCAGATACTTTAATTTCATCCAATATCATGACAACCGAGAAAAGTTCATATTCATCGGATGACTTAATAGCAACTTTTCTACTATCTCCAAAATACATGTGTTTTACAGATCATAGTCATCCGATGAATTACTACGCTATCTGATAAAAGATCGTTGCTATAACACTCTTGCATTGATTAATATGGATAACCAAAAAGTGTAAAAGCACCCCAGTTGAAAGGATCCGGATTTTTCTTTTTATATTCCAACATGGCCTGTTGCAATGCCCTGGAAGGTAAATATGTCTGAAGCTTATTCAAAAATATCATCATAAACTCATAAGTTGATTCATCCCCAATGCTCCACAAACTCATTATTACCCGGGGTACACCAGCTTCCTGGAATGCCCGGGATAATCCAATGATGCCCCCTTCGTGGGTTTGTCCCAGACCGGTCTGACAGGCGCTCAACACTGCAAGCTTTGCATTCAAATCTGACTGCATGATATCAACAGCATACCATCTGCCGTTATTATCTTCCGACGCTGAGAATATGATAAAACTATTTTCAAGTGCATTATTGGAATCAGCTATTCCATGGGTGGCGAAATAAAGCAGATCAGCATCACCTGAATATTGAATAACTTTCGACAGTGTGGCATCTGATCCAACAATGGCGGTAGTATTGAGTATTTCGCTGATTTCAATAACCTCATTCTCGGCTTCCGGTAATTGGGGAAAAACCCAGTCCCTGCTTTTTGGGTAATCCGGATTTCCTACCAGTAAAGCCCTGCTGAATCCATATTTCCAATCAGGATGGGTAAAGCTGAACAGGTCAAAAAAACTGGAAGAAATACTCAAAGAAACACTATCAATAAAGTATGCATGCGAATCAAATGGTTTCAACAAACAAAATGGCACTGTTCCAAGGTTTCTTTCAGGTAGGATATTAATATGTTCAATATTACTCATATCTGCGATTAATGAATCAGGAATCAGGAATTGAGAAAGAGCAACAATAGCTGAATCATAATCAATCCCGTCATCATCTTCAAGAAATGTTAATGTACCAATATTTCTCTTTTTTTCAGGAAGCCGTTTTTTATCCTGTTGATAATAAATTGACCGTTGAATTGCCTGAAGATACTTATCAAGCTGGTTAGCGGTAGCACCTGATTTTCCAGATCCAATAATACCCCGATTATTAATTATTGCATAATATAAAGAATCATTCTGGTAATAGTAATTTATTACCCTTTGACTTTCAGGAATTGATCTAAAACCCCGACTATAAATTTCTTCAATGAAAAATTTCAGCAGTCTGTTAACCATGATTTCGCCCTGTCGATCCACATTTCCACGTGATCGCATAATTGAGGTGTGAGAATCAATTAACCTGTTCATGATTCGATTTTTCAAATCAATGTTTAGCTCCCTTCGGAATTCATTAGAGCCCAATTCATGTAGAATTGTTGATCTTGTGTTATATTTAACACCTTCCATACATCGGTTTATCTGATCTCCGTCATCTACGGTAACACAAATGGTTTCAATACCGAATGACACACTATCTATTCCCAGTATTTTATTATTCAGTGAATAGTTTCTCATTGGAAGGGATTCAAAGCAGTTACCAATAACATCTATGAAATAATTACCAGAATAATCAGGATTATCAGAAATATAATCTTCACTATATAGCAATCCAAACATCTCACAGCCATATGGCTTTGTAAAGTAATATATTGTATTCAGAATTATGGTATCTCCAGGGTAGATACAGGATTCTTGCCAGCCACTATAACTGGTTTTCAATGGGGTACAGGATTCCTGAGAAATGACATCATAAATTAAGTAAAAAAGTCTCTTTTCCGAATTGTTTATCAGTCTGAATGAAAAATACATTCCTTCAGGAAAAATGAGTGCGCTATCTGCTGAAATAAATTTTTCAATAGGAAGTATACTGTTAATCTTATATAATCCATTTATTTCCTTAATTGTAACTGGCAGGATCTCAAAACTTATTGAACCTGAATAATCTTTCTGATTAGTTTGAGAGCTGGTGGGTAGATTGATATTAACCAGAATTAATACTGTAATAATAAACCATCTTATCATGAATCATTTCTTTTTGATGTTGAAAGATAAGAATATTATTGTTATTGTTAGTGAGTTGAGTCCCATCAAGCTTTTTCAGATAAAACACAAAAAGCCCCACCAAAACAGGTGAGGCTTCAATATATTTTAAAATTGGGAAGTATCCTTAAGCCAGCGCGTTTGCCTTACGAGAAATCTTTGATTTCAGGTTGGCGGCTTTGTTTTTATGGATCACTCTTTTCTTGGCCAGTTTGTCAATCATAGATATAACTTTTGGCAACTGTTCTTCTGCTGTGCCTTTATCTTCCAGATTTCTGAACTGTTTAACCGCATTACGCATTGTTCTTGCGAAGTAACGGTTATGAACTCTTCTCTTTTCGTTCTGACGGATCCTCTTTAACGCTGATTTGTGATTTGCCATAATTCTTTATTTTTTCAACCAAATTTGGCGTGCAAAGATAATTATTAATTTTTTAAACAGGAAATAAGATCAGGATTTTATTTAATCCCTATGAAAATCCCTGTGATCTGATTTAATATGCAGGTCTCTTTGCGGAAATGGAATTGTAATCTGATTGTCCATGAATGCCTTGTCGATCCTGAACCTTAGATCGCTCTTTATATTCTCAACCCAGAACGCGTTTTCTGTCCAGAAAAAAAGCTGAAAATCCAATGAGGAATTACCAAAATCATTGAACCTGACAAATGGTACCGGATCATTGCTGATCTCAGGTGCATCCTTTGCACAACTGAGCAAAACTCGTTTTACCAGTTCCACATCAGAACCATAAGCAACACCTACATCAACATGAAATCTAGTTTTCTGCTCAATATGGCTCCAGTTAACAACCCGTTTGTCAATAAAATTAGAATTAGGGACTATGGTGATGATATTGTCCCTTGTTCTTACCTTTGATGTCCTCAATCCTATTTGCTCTACAATTCCTATCATATTGCCTTCCAGTTCAACAATATCACCTACCTTAAGATGCCGCTCAAACAACATAAAAAATCCCGAAACAATATCCCGGAATATTTTCTGTAAACCCAGGCCCAGACCAACAAGTAAGGCAGCAGATCCGGCTATAAGCAGGGTTAATTTTATTCCAATGGTTTCCAGGATTATTCCAATGACGATGACCCAGGCAAAATATTTGATAATAAGAAACAGTGATGTTGCAGAACCTTTATCAACTTTTCCATGGTTTATTTGCCTGCTGAAAAGTTTTTTAACGAGTTTCAACAGTAACCAGGTTACAAATATTATCACGAAGGATACCACAATATGATACAGTGTAATATCAATATTCTCGGTATCGAGGATTTTAGTATCAATAAACTCCTTTAGATTCATAGTTGTGTAATTAAATTACAAGACAAATGTCAAAAGGCAAAAGTACAACGGCAAAAGGAACTTTAATCCTTTACTTTACCACTTATACTTTTTCCTTTGTACTTTATACTTTTTACTTTAAAACGGAGAACATTCCAGCACCTCATTGATCATCTTACCACGGCCTGTCGTCACACCTGTGGGAGCACCCCAGCTATTGCCCCCT
>CAYXUU010000084.1:0-6181 GCA_964468645.1 uncultured Bacteroidales bacterium | reverse complement strand
CCCTATTCCTCCTGCTGGGTTTACTTTGTTGATGACGGGCCTTTTATGAACTGGGCTCATCCGAGCAGGTTTATTTTTGTATGCGATTCAATCGGTAGTTACAACATTTCTGCAGAAGATTTCTTTCCAAAAAGCTGGGACTCGGCTTATAGTTTAATCTCTGAAGTATCCGGCCCTACACCAATCGATTTACCGGCCGATACAAATGCAGTAATAGAAGGCTTGGAACCGGATCCGAATAATTATGCGGTAATGATTTGCCAGGATGATGAGCCAAGATTCTGGAATGATATTTCAGCTCTATACTGCACATTGATCGATGTTTATGGTTATAAAAAGGAAAATATATTTGTACATTTTGTTGAAGGTAATTCAGTATATGGTGATGATTTAGACGGAGGTGAACAATCAGATGACATAGATTATTGTGCTTATAAAGATACATTATATCATACATTTAAGGAATTGGCAGGTATAACCAATACATCCTTAGAAATACCTGAATTAAACGAGGGTGATCAATTATTTGTTTGTTTTATAGGCCATGGCAATATGACCTCGAACCAGGAACATTCCTATGTTTACCTTCCTCCTGATATGAACAGTAAAATGTATGATACGACATTTGCCCGCTACCTGGAAGGCATAAGCTGCTCACAGATAATAGTATATATGAACAATTGTTTTGGCGGAGAATTCGAAACTGAACTTATGGATTTCTCTAATTATGAGGTTCAATGTAAAAACCGATCGGTCCATACTGCATCAGATAACGAAGCTGCACATACAGAAATGTGGATTACTGACAAAGCATTTGATGAGATGGCCTTTTACTGGACAGCAGCAGCTCGTGGATATTATCCTGATGATGATCAACCATGGGAGGTATCATATCCGGTCGGTGATTTCCCGTTTAATACTATTCCGTTTGACTCAATTCATCCCGTAGATTATAATCCTGATCTTAACAATGACGGTTTCGTCCAGATGGAAGAGGCATTCGATTATGCCAATAACTGGAATACCTGGTCCGAAACAGGATATTTTTGTCCATTTGGAGGAGTACCCGGTGGTCTATATGGCTATGATGACCCCCAGGATTCCGTCAACATTTCTTTTGCAGACACACTGCTTACTCTGACTGGTATTACCGGTACTGTTAAGGAAAGTAAAACAGTCGATGACAGAAGTTATACCCTCTGCGGGCCTTTAACAATCGATTCAAATACCACCATTACACTGGAAGGAGGAACATCTATATACATGATTAATGATAGTGCCGAAATAACTGTCGATGAATATGCAAGCCTGGTTTGCCAGGACGGCAACACCTTTTTTACCGGATTAACTGAGGACAATAAGATAACCATAGATGGAAGTTTTACACCCGGCGATAGCAATACTTTTGACCATATAAGTGAAATTATCCTGAACAATCCAAGCCTTCAAACAAGCTTCAACAATGTCAACTTTACCGATACTACCATTTTGAAGAACTATGGCGACAGCCTGAGCATCGATAGTTCACTTTTTGAAAACTGCCTGGGCGTATATTCCTTTGCCTCTGATGTGAATATCAGCAATACCCGTTTTATTAATAGTAGCATTGTTGTTAGTAATTCTGAGGACACAAGTACACATACTATATATGTTGAGGATAGTGAATTCGACAATTCCAACCAGAATACAATGGCTGCTGTCAAGTTGATGTGTTGTGATAGGTTTTTTGTCGATGATAACGACATTTCCGGATACGACAAAGGCATAGAAGCCTGGTATTCCGGAGAAGGTGCCAGCGGCAACCAGAGTATCTATAACAATGACATTACCGATACAGAAAACGGAATATTGTTATACAATACAATCGCCTCGGTAGCCGGAAATAATGTGTATGAAAATGATTATGGCGTGAAATTCCTTTCAAGGAGCAATGTTGCATTTATGGGTGATCCACTTGATGGGATACAATATATCACCGACAATGATTCGTATGAAGTTTATGCATCCGATGATAGCTTCCCATGGTATTTCAGGTATAATGAAATTGTTGATGAGGACAATTCGGGCAATCCGAACGATCCGCTGGTTTACCATAACAGTGAAGATGATTCGTTAAGGGATGTAAGGTATAATTGCTGGGGAACAAACTTTGTTGACACCCTGGATCTTTATCCTGCGGGCGGATACACCTGGTCACCCGATTATTGTTCCAAAAAGAGTTCAATTTATTCCGGACCTGATGAAGAACTTTACAACCTTGCTCTTGTTTATTTTGAAACCGGAAAATATGATAGTGCCCAAATCTTTTACGATTCCCTGGTTATAAACTATAATTCTTCTTACTTTTCAAAAGCCGCACTAAAGGATATGTTTGCCCTGGAACAGTTTACAGGAAACCATTATGAAAGCTTAAGATCCTGGTACAGGACAAATGACAGCATATTGGCTGATAGTTCACTAAGACGCCTGGCAGATTATCTTGCAAATAAATGTGATATAGAACTGGGTTACTACCAAACAGCTTTTAGCTGGTACGATAGTGTAATTTTAAATCCATATACTTTCGAGGACAGTATTTTTGCAGTGATAGACCGTGATTTTCTTAGTTTGCAAACAGGTTCAAACGCTTTAAAAGAGATTACATACAATCTGCAGGGAATACCGGATTCATATGATGAATTTAAACTGAAAAGTGACTACCTGATATCATTGCTACCGGGAGTAAGGAAAGATGAAGAAGAACTGAACAAGGGCATGGTTTGTGCTTCCAATGCAATGATTCTTCATATTGTTCCAAATCCGGCAAGAGATGTAGCGGAAATGGAATATGAGCTTTATAGCAACGGCCATGTACTTTTGGAGGTTTATGATTACTCAGCCAGGAAACTGGCATCCATTGACCAGGGTTTTCAAAAAGAAGGGAAACATACCATTAAACTTAATTTAAAAAACTATAAATCGGGATTATACCTGGTTTCATTAGTATTTAATGGTAAGCTGGAGAATTCTATGAAGTTAAGTGTCTATTAGAAGTTTCTTAAGTCAAGAAGAAATACAGCATATAGAAGAAGTGTAGAGTCTATCATTTTGGTCAATCTATTGTAACTATACTGGTTAAAGCCTTACGCCAACATCATATTTATAGATTGTAAGAATTCATATGAGAGAATCAATTTTAAAAGTGACATTTGAAAAGCTCTTTGGGAAATGTGATTAGGGTAATTCAATGAATTTTAGAACAAACCAAAAACATCAAGTATTTAGAAAATAAAACAGCAGGAAAAAGAAGCTTGCCCCTTGCCATATTGCCATAGACTGATATACAGAATCTTAATTGTCCCAACTAAGCTTTATATTATGAAAGCTTGCCAATATTGGGTGGCAAGAAGAAGGTAAGGAGTTGGTAAGGAATGGTATGTATATTAATAAAGCTTGACACTTTATTTATTGAATTATAGTATATTATATAAGGTGGCAAGGATTGGCAAGGATTTAATGGCTATCAAGAAAACGCGATTTTCAATGTATGGGTGATTATTGGAACGATAATGAAAAATGACACATTTGGTAGAAAAGACTAAAGATAAAAGGAAAAAGATAAAAGAATTTGAAAATTTGAAAATTTGGAGATTTTAAAATGGATGTGATGGGTAGGAAAAGGAACTGCCCGGATTATTATTAATAATTCCGGGCAGTTTTTTAGGGGTCAGGTGAGTTCGAGATGGATGAGGATTTTTTTAACGGGAGAATGAAGGGGAATGCGCCGCAGTATAGTATATTTCTGTGTTGTTGAAGGATTTGCCTGGGCGTACTTTTTTGTACAAAAGTGGCCAGTGTCTGATCTGCGATAACGTGTGATTTTGATTATTTTGAGTTGATTTTTCATTATTGAGAAGTTTTAGTTAGTAATATGTTGATTTCGTATAGAGTTTCACTTGAAAAAAATCCTCTTGATTTAAAAGGGAGTTTCCTGAATAGAATTGGTTTCACTATCGGCTTCGTAGCAAAGGTTTTTCTGTTCATCCTTGCTTAGGAAATCGGTTTGCCTAAATACAAAAGCTCGTCCACGATGTTTGATGTAGTTAAGTTTTTCAACTAATTCACCATTTTCCCAGGATTGAAACTGATGGGGGTATTCATACCTTTTGATCAGATATTGCCCGTTTTCATTTTTAATACAGTCGATTCCGAATTTGTCCTTCAGAATGGAGTTTATATAATGGTCAGAATATTTGTTTTTAAAAAACTCCCTATTGATCACTGAGGAGGACATAAGGATCTCATCATCACCAGTAACAATTAATAATTCTTTTATTCTCTCCCTGATCTCTTTTTCGACAAATGGTTGACTATTTAAGACAACTTTAACAAGGGCTTCGGTTTTGAGTAATTTGGGATCGAACCACATTCGGCTGATACAGGTTGTCGAAAGTTTTCTCTGATTGAGGAAATTAAGGAATGCAGGAATCTCAGATGAAAGTTCCTGGATAATGTTTATGTTGATTTTTTCAGGTACCGGGACCTTAATGACCCAGTAACGGATATCATCCCGGGATGCATAAATGAAGTTTTCTTCATTGTTAGAAAGAAGAATGAACTTACCAAAGAAGTCAATCTCGATATGGTCTTTTCCTTTAGCGTTCATCAGTATCTTATCACCTGTGGCCAGGGCTTTTATTTTTTCAATTATTTGCTTTTTCTCAAGGAATGTTTCTTCGGAAACGATGATTAGTTTGTTGGCATATGTGGTATTAAATCCGGAGGAGAGTTCATCGTTACCGACAATAGTGAGGTTTTGGGTGAAGATCTCTTTGAGATATTTTGCGAATGTGGTTTTACCTGTGCTGTTTTCCCGGGATACCAGGCAAAGAATGGGAAGGATCTGTGTTGGTTTTTGATAGAGAAGCTGGAGGTAGTCGAGGCCCAATTCCATTTGTTCCTGGAAGATATGTTTGATGAAGTTGAGGGTGGTATCGCAGGATCCTTCTTCCGGTTCGTGATCGAATGGGGCATAGATATTGAAACAATTGTCGATGACCTGATGATAACCGGTATGATCGGGTACATTGCAGAATGACTTGTATTTGGGGATGTGATCGAGGAATTTCTTTCCATGATCATCAATGATGGTGCCTTTAAGCCGGCGTTCAAATCTTCGTTCAAGGGAATGATATTTGTTGGGGACTTCAACGAATTCATAATAGGAATCGCCAACCCTGAAATAGTTTTTTGCTGCTGCAGGAACAATGACATTGAGGTTGTTTTCTTTTTCTTCCCAGCGGTAATGGGTGCCATTGAAAATGAATTCTTTTTCCTGGATGGTTTCAGCGTGATAGGAGTAGAAATCTTCCGGTGAGTTAAGATGAAAATAGCGGCGGAGTTTGTGCAGGGAATGGGAGATATCCATTTTGAAGAAGTATTTCCCGGGACGGCTGAATAATGAATGATCCCGGGCAATTTCCTGTCCTTCACCTTTCATGCAAACCAATAGATCATCGAGTCCCTTGGGATGATCAGCATGGGCATCGCTGATGATGTGGGAGAAATAGATGTTGAGATCATGGTCTTTTAAGAGCTCCTGGATGCTACGTGCGGAGGAGAAGAAGCTATTTGGACGTTTGTACAAGTCTTCGAGGTTTTGGAGGGCATCGTTTGAGATATCGAGGCAATCACCATCATAAAGCAGGATGATGTTTTCGGCCTGGCAGGTTTTAATGAGCTTGAGGATATCGGGGTGCAGGCCCCCTGTAGCCTTGTCACGATAGTGCGTAATTGAAGAAAGGCCGATAACATCGATTCCATGATTGCAGCCCTTGTAGGCCTTAAAAAAGCCTTCTGTAAGGGTTATGGTTTTTATGGGTATTTTGTTTTCGTATTTTTGGATAAGAGAGGGATGAAAGAAGGGATAGGTACCGGCATTTTTAGGAATATGGTACTTTTTTACTTTTCCATTTTTGTCGGTTACGGGTTGTTTTAAACGTGTGATGTAATAGGTTTGATCGCGGTTGTTGTAAATACTGGGTTTTTCGGGGGTGGCTTTGGGATGATCATAAGTAATTAATTCACGGCTGAGCGAATAGACCAGGATGCGAATGTTGCCATCCTGGTCTTCGGAGAAAATGGGCATCTCATTTTTTTGTCCATGCGATCCTTTAATGAGGATTTTGTTTTCCTCAGCTGA
>CAYXUU010000083.1:0-6375 GCA_964468645.1 uncultured Bacteroidales bacterium | reverse complement strand
TTACTGAAATGAATAAAACAATCTATATTTTTACAAAGTTTTTCATGGCATATTTGAATCACTCAATCGACCAGCGTAGTTGAAATATTGGTTTATTTCAGTATTTCACTATTTTCTTGCGTAATGATAACTGATCCTTTTCAGATCTGATTAATATAATATAAATCCCATCAGAAAGATGACTAATGTCAATTGTTTTTACATTACCTGTAAACAATCGTTTTCCCGAAAGATCAATGATTTGAATTTCTAAATCCTCAATCTTCGTAATTATTCTTAGTATATTCTGAACAGGATTTGGTACAATAATCCCCTGTTTATTATTAGGTGTATCCATTCCCGTTATAAAATCCACATCCCAGCTATCCAGGTTCCAAAAACTTATAAACAGGATACGAAGATATCTGCCTTTCTTCCCCGGTCAGTCGTTTCAGTTTTGCCATCTGTATCATATAGTTCAATTGTGCTCCCAGATGATCTGCTTCGGCTTTGGCAAGGTCGGCTTTTGCCTGCAGCAGGGTCGTATTCAGGGCCTCTCCTTCCAGCACGGCATCCTCCGCAAGAGTCAACTCTTCTGTTCTTGCGTTAAGCGCCTTTGCTGCTGTCTGGATCAGTTTTATCGCATAATCCATATTTAAGTAAGCGGATTCTACCTCGTTCCTGATGGTTTGCTTTGTATATTCAAAATCTTCGCGGGCTTCATTAAAAAGGGCATTGCTTTGCTTTACTTTGGAGGCCCTCTCCCCGGAGGCCAGCAAAGTCCATTGGAGATTCAAACCGGTAATAAAATAGTTTTCGGGATACAAAGGGATGCCTTTGTTATAGTTATACTGGAAGAAATATGAAAGTTCGGGGATATATCCCTTTTTTGATGCATCAATACCGAGATTGGCTTTTTGTAGCGTCAGTTCAGAAATCCGGAGATCAAAGTTTTTTTGAAACGCTGATGACTGATAAACATCAAGGCCTGAGGGTATTGATAAGTTAACGGAATCTAATATCAGGACGGGAGTGGTGTTGTAATCAAGCCCGGTTAGTTGTTTGAACGACAGGATGTATGAATCCTTCTTGTTACGTATGGCTATCAGTTCCTGTTCCTGCTCATAAATTTCAGCATCAAGCCCCTTAACATCAATTCCGAGTATCTGCCCTTCCTCATAAGCATTGCTGGCATCATTATATTCGGCCTTTTTGTATTCCAGTTCATAATACGCCCACTCTTCCAGTTTTGTTTGCAGGAGGATGCCATAAAACAATTCGGTAACCCCCAGTTTTATCTCGGAAACAATGTTTTTCTTTTCAATCTCTGATATTAGTAAATCGGTTTCTGCAACCTTCCTGCCGGTATTAACCGTAGTTAACTGGGTGAGGGGCTGATACAGGCTAAGGTTGGTTTTGTAAAAATAATTATCACCATGGACTAATACCATATTTTTTGGAGGCAGCGGGAAATATTCTTCAAGGATGTCATCGATCCATTTTACATCTATCAGATCTTCATAAATATGGTTGAATTCCCCCTTTTTGACATGAATATCCGGATCACTGTTATAGGCAAATATCCCTTCAAATACGATACGGGGATAATAATGGCTTTTCATTTCATTAAGCTGCCCTTCAGCATTTTCAATTTTATATTGAAAGATCCGGATCAGCCGGTTATTATTTTCAGCCAACCTGAGTGCGGAATCCAGGTCAAGATAAATTGTTTCCTGTGCTGATACACTACCAAAAATAAGGACGGAGAATAGGATTATTTTAAACTTTGTATGCATAACTCAGATACTTTAATCTCCTATTAATTTTCTTTCTCTAATAAACATGCTATAAAGAACCGGTGTAACCATTAGGGTCAGGATCATTGAAAAAACAATACCGAAAGAAAATACACTTGCCAGTGGTGCCCACAGGGGATCTTTCATCACAATCATGGGTACCACACCAATGGCCGCAGCCATGGTAGTAAGGAATATTGGCCGCAATCTTCTTTTTGCCGATTCAAGGGCAGCTTCATGAAAGTTTAATTTCTCTGACCTAACCAGTTCATCGGCATAGTCAACAATAATCAGTGCATTTCTGATAACAATGCCTACAAGGGCAATCAGTCCGACAAAAGCGGTAAAACTAAATACATTGCCTGTTGCAACCAGCCCCAGCATAGATCCAAAAAGTGTAAGTGGAATTGATACCATAATTATCAGTGGCTTGGTTACACTCTGGAATTCAAACAGCAGGATTATAAATATGATGATCAAACTGATGATCAGGGCCGTAACCATATCTCCGAAAGTATCATTCTGGTTTTTAATGTTTCCACCATATTCCATTGTATAACCTCCGGGTAAGCTAAGCGTATCAATCCTAGGTTGTATTTGTGCAAGGACCTCAGAATCAAGATGCCCGGGCAAAGCCTTGCAACCAATGGTTAATGTTGGTATGCCATTTCTTCTTGTAATTTTTCCGGTTTGCCACCTGGGGGCCAGTTCTGCTATTTGCCTTAAAGGAATACTCTTATTTGTGATTGGTGATTTGATGTAGGTATTGCTGATATCACTGAAATTCTCCCGCAGATCTTTCTTCAACCTGAAAACGATGTTGATCGGATCATCCCCTTCCCATAATACAGATAGGGGTGCCCCATGAAATCCGGCAGCCAGTATATCTGCAATAATTTCTGTTGTAAATCCTAGTTGGTTGGCAATCTCATCATCAATATTTACAACCAGGTTATAATTATCTTCAAAGTCCTGTACGATCAAACGGCTGCCGTCAGCGTTTCTGAAAATCTCTTTTACTGTGGCTCCGATTGATTTCAGTTCATCTATATTATTCCCAAAAATCCTGACCTCAACCGGTGAGGTGACCGGATCGCCCGATTGAAATTGCATCACGTCAATATTCGCATTTGGCAGAAAATCGATCAAAAGGTTTTCATAGTAATCAGCAAGGACCCTGGTTGCTTTAACAGATTTTGTATTTACCAGGAACATGGCATAACTCTCGCCGGGAAATACCGGTGAGAAACTATAATAAACCCTTGGTGCAGATGTTCCGGTAAAGGAAGCAAAAGCTGTAATATTTGTGTCTTTCGATAAAACCTCTTCTATTTTCAGCACATCGGCATAGGTAAAATCGAATTTCGTCCCAAAGGGCTCAAACAGCTGTATTACAAATTGGTTACGTTCGGCAGGGGGGAAAAACTGCTGTTTCGGAAGTGCCATCATAAAAACGCTTAGTAAAATAATAACCAGGCTTATTATGATCATTGCCACCCGTCGTTTCATTGCCCAACTGATAGCATGTTCAAAAATGTATTGAATAATCCCGAGCATTGAAAAATTGATCTTTCTCTTCTTTTTGGGTTCTTTTTTTATCAATCCTTTTTTGATAAATAAATAGGCAAAGAAGGGGATCAGCAGAAAGGCCACTATCAGCGAACAGGTCATTGCAATAGTAATGGTAATTGGTAGTGTAAACAGGAACTCACCGGTAGCGCCGCTGAGCATCCAGACCAGTGGAAGAAAAGCCATAATAATGGCAAGCGTGGAAGAGAATAAAGGAATGGAAAACTCCGTAGCGCTTCTCCAGGCAGCCTCAAACCTGCTGAGTCCTTCATCAAGCTTTCCAATATAATTATCAATAATCACAACGGCATTATCAACAACCATTCCAAGCACAACAATAAGCGATGCCAGTGATACCTGTTGTAATTCAAATCCGAAAAGGTTCAGGACCGAAAATGTCATGCCAATGGAAATAGGGATAGAAAATGAAGCAATAAGTGCAATGTTAAACGGAAGTAATATCATGATCACCAGGATAACAGCGCCAACAGCGATAAAAAACTCCCGCATGAAATCGTTTACAGCATCTTTAACAACAAGAGGCTGATTGTTAATGGTTGTTAGTTTTATATCGGACGGAAGCATTTTTTTTGTTTCACTCAATACTTCATCCACCTCTTCACCAAAATCAACAATGTTATAGTGTGCCTGCATTTGCAGTGAGATCAACATGAGTTTGTTATTACTGCCATTCACCCTGATCATGCTAGTGGGGTCTTCAAGCTTCCTTTCTACCCTGGCGATATCTTTAATTCTTATTAATGATCCTTTGGGGGATGCACCGATGATCAGTTCCTCAATTTCTTCAATATTAGAAAACAGGCCTGTAGTAAACAGACTGACTTTTGACTGATCAGATTCTATATATCCTGAATATTTTATGGTGTTCTGTGATTTAAGGATCTCAATCAGGTATTGTAAATCAACATCAAACTGTGCAAGTTTTTCTGAATCGAAGGCGACTTCAATTTCTTCAGCCTGGTATCCCAGCTGGTCAATTTTAGAAAGGGCGGGTATTTGCCGAAGATTGTTTTCAATCTGATCGATAAAATCTTTCAATTCACTGTACGTTCGGCGATCGCTTTCAACGGCAATCAGAAGGGCAACAACATCACCGAAATCGGAATCGACCAGGGGGCCGATCACCCCTTCAGGCAGTCCCATCTCTGATAACTCAAATAAACCCTGCCCCAGGCGTTCCCAGAATTCATCCGGGTCTTTAACCCAATTTTGTAAGTTAACAGTTACAACAACCAACCCATCGCGTGTATCTGATACGGTTTCATCCTTTAAAACTTCTGAATAAGTAAAAAGCTTATCTTCTATTACCTGCGTTACCTGTTCCTGAACCTGCTGAGCTGTTGCTCCGGGATAGAGTGCAATAACAAGTGCTTCCCTGATCGTGATTTTGGGTTCAGACCTCCTGGGCATGGTCATCAATGAATAAAAACCCGCCAGGAATATCAGTAAAATGGTGACAAGTGAAACCTGTGGATATTTGAGTGACGATTTAATAAGATTCATATCAGGAAAATTGATCGGTTATTATTTAATTTCTACCGGAGCCCCTTCATATAACTTAATCCTGCCTTCGGTAATGATGGAATCACCTGCTTTCAATCCACTGATGATTTCAACCCCATCTTCGATGGCCCTTCCGGTTCTTATAATAACCCTGTGTGCCTTCCCTGAATCATAGGTAAATACATAGGTATGACCGTTACCATCAATGTTAATAGCATCTGAAGGAATAACAATATTGCTTATTTCTTCCCCTGTAGGTAAATTAACAAAGGCAATCATTCCGGGTTTCAAAACAAAGTCATTATTATCAATACTTGCCTTAATTGTAAAAGACCTTGAATAAGGATCTGCAAAAGGGCTTATTCTGCTGACCTTTCCGGTAAAACACTTATCATTAAGCGCCGGCACTCTAACCTTAACAGGATCACCTAATTTCACCTGGTTGATCTCACCCTCAGGGATACCCGTTTCAGCAAATACGATTTTTGTATGAACCAATCCAAACAGGGGCATACCCTGGGGAACAATTTCACCGGCTTCGACTCCTTCAACGGCAATCCAGCCATCGTCAGGCGCAAAAAGCCTGGTGTCGTTTACCTGTTTGGTCTTGTAATCATAATCTGCCTTAGCTTCATGGTATAAGGCGGTGATCTTATCATAATCACTCAGGGTGAGGCTGCCTTTTTCGTAAAGGGCCTTTAATCTTTTATATTCTTTTGAGGCATCAGTATATTGAGCTTTGGAGGCTGCGAGGGCAAAGTTGTAATCAGTGGGATCTATATTGGCTATTGGATCCCCCTTTTGAACATATTGCCCTTCAGTTATATGTATTTCACTAATCTTTCCTGCCACCATAAAACCAAATTTTATCGTTTTAAAGGGCAGAATATTACCACTGAACTGAAGCACTTTCTCCTGCGGTTCCTGTTTTATCTCAAGTACTTTAACAGGAATAAGATTTTTATCAGGTTTTTCTTTTTTCTTTTCAGTACAACCTGATAAAATACTGAAAACAAGCATTAAAACGAAAAATTTTCCGGCATTCATAAACGAGGTGTATTTGGTTTGCTAGTATAAAAATTTTATTCTCATACTTTGGGTTAAAAGTATGAAAATATAATCAATGAGTATTATAAAAGATTATATTATGATGGAATAATAAAATAGATACAGCTAATAAAAAAAGGGGCCTCAACAATGAAGACCCCCTGAATTGAACTTGGAAATAATAATAAAAGCGCAAATTATTCCGTATTCAGCATGGTCATATTTACTTTTTCTTCACGGGCCATAACGAAATTCGTGCCCAGAAATAAGGTTATTATAATAGCTGATCTTTTAATATATTGGTTTTTCATAAGAAATGTGAAGCGAATGTAAGACGATATTTATTAGGACTTGATAAAAATAACCAATTTAGCATTTTGTTAACAAATAGGAAATGGGGTAGGTAGTTAGGATTTTGTTATCTTAGTGCTGCTCACCGGGTGACTTCAAGTCACCCGGT
>CAYXUU010000082.1:0-8201 GCA_964468645.1 uncultured Bacteroidales bacterium | reverse complement strand
AACACATTTATTTGTAAGTAACAAAAATTTTTACATAAAAGGGAACATTTTAGGCATTAAAGGTATTAATAGTAAATAAACCTTTACGGTTCTGACATAATTGAAAGTAACATTGATTATGGATGTTATCGAGAACACATGAAGGAATGCCTGCTTACAACATAAACTAAACAGGATGACTGGAAATGAAATTAAAATTTTCTGTTGCATTAAATGTGAATTAGATAGTTAATGATTTAAAACCCAAAGAAATGAAAAGAATCAATTCCTATTTCAAACCATGTTTCACTGGTAATGAGATCAGTGAGAAAAATCTTTTGTACTTTACAGAAGACCACATAAACGCCCTTTCCAGAAAAAACCTTGATGGAAAATATGATGGGTTATGTGAAGAAACCAGCAGAATTTATAATGAACTTGTTTACGCAATAAATCGTAACAATGAAGTAACTAAAGACAAAGCTGGTAAATGCAGTTCACTGAATGAGATCCTCGAGGATATGAAAGAGAGCATCCGACAACTTGAGGGATTTGTACGAAGTATTTCATCCAAACAATCTTCAATATACCTGGAGCTCTTCCCTGAAGGATTAAGTGAATACTGCCGTATGAATAAGTCAAATGCCGAATCTCTCATGACACGCATCAGGGTATATCTTAAAAAAGATCCCTCGTTAAATATCAATGGGATTGGTACCAGAATTAATCAACTATACACCAATTTCCAACTCATAAGAAGAGAACAAAAGAACGTGAAAGAAGTATTCACCAACCATCGAACCAACCGCAAGCACCTGCTGAAAGAACTCTGCTGTCAGCTTCAAATCAACCTTTACACCTTAGCTATAGATAACATGGGCCAGCCTAAAATGGCTGCTGAGTTCTTCAACGAACGTTTATTGAACTGCAAACGGTTTGAGAGGAATAAGATGATCATTGTGGAGTAAAGTACGAAAAGTACAATAAACAAAACGGGTGTGCATGGAGTGTTTCATAGCCCAAGCCGAGGCTGTAAATTATACTCTGTCCATTACGTATATATTTATTATGGATATAGAAAATAATGAAGATATTCAGAAGAAAGTTTACCGGGCAAGTTCTAAGGACCTGGCAGAAACAGAATAACTAAGCCTTGAAGAGAAATGGGATAAAAAAATCCGGTTGAAGGATATCATCGTCAGACCCGGAAAGTGACCAAAAACAAAGGGGCCTTCACAAATGAAATAGCCCTTTTGAAACTGGTTTACCTGGCTATTAAAAGAATCCAGAAGAAATGGACTTGTCCGGTACAAAATTGGGGATTAACAGTTCAGCAATTGGTAATAAAATTTGAAATTAACGGAATTATTAATCATACAGAGTTTAATTTACACGCCCAACTTCGGAAAGAATTATGCAAACAACCCCAGATCAATCTTTTTTCAATTGCGATTGCATATATGGTATTCTGTTTGTTGATACCCGGGAAAAAACACACAAGCTCTTGCTGACTTAAATATGGTACCTGATGATAGGGAAAACACATCTCTGACCTGAAAGTAAAGGACTATTGTAAAGGATCATATAATGACCATACCCTCATCATCTTTATTTATAGATTTCGAGGTTATTTCAAAGTAATTCTTTGATTCATTATCAAAGTACAATTTGTTTTCTTTGCGAGTTTCAAACATCATACCAACTGAATTAGGATTATCACTAAAAAAATCAAGAGCAATCAAGGCTCCTCCTAACATATTTAATATTCCTCTTCCAAATCCTTTTGAACGACCAAAATTTCTATGTAATCGACCACTCAACTTTTGATGAGCTTGTTCAGGAATACCAGTAGCCATTTTTCCTTAATCAATATGGTGGTGCAAAAGCCTATCTTCATAACTAAACCACCATGGTCTTTGAAACGAACTGGATTATTCAAACTATAACAATATGGGGATAAATTATTGGAGAATTCGGATACTGGATCAATAACACTCGATTTCCCCAACTGCGCATCATAATATCTCGCCCCATAATCATACCAGCTACTGCCAAAAAATCACCATTCAAAACAGTTTTTAACTGCCGCAAGATCAAGTAATCAAAGAACGTTCATTTCACTCAAAAGCACACCTTTTTTCTTTTAATTGAAGCTTTTTTTAAACTATCGTTTTCTCAGATAAAGGGTTCAGTTAAAAGAAAAAGGCTCATGCCATTTGAACGCACCAAATCATTTTAACCGCTTAGGCATCCAGGAAAGCCGGCGGTGGAAGGCAAGGTTTTTTGATTAAAAATTTATACCATTAAAAATCAATTGATTTAAAAAGTGTGCGGAGCGAACCTATAATGCACATTATGTAACTTAGCTTAGGGTTGGTTTGTCTGTGCGGTTAGGATTTTGCAGCTTATTGATTTTTTCTTTTTACCGCTAAAATATGTTCAATTAAAAAAGAAAAAGCAATGTGCTGCAAAACAGGGTTGGGCAAAGCAAACCAACGAAGGGCTGGGTTGCGGAGTGCCTGGCAAAGTTTAGCGGGGTATCCCGATCAATTATCGGGAGAAAAAACTTTGACAGGCACGGGGGATTGGCAGGGCTATTCTTCTCTGTGCGGTTTGTATCCTATTTGTTTTCTGTTTTTGTATTCAAGTTCTTCCTGTTTGGTTTTCTCCAGTTGTTTCAGGTATTCAAAGATCAGCAATATCTTTTCATCATGCCCTGATATCTTTTGTTCTATCTTTACCAACTTCAATAAAATCTCCTTGTGGGTGAGCAGTATTTCCCTGACTTTAACAAAGACTTCTATTATCCTTATACTCATTTGCATTGCCCTTTCACTTTTCAGGACATTGGCAAGCATTAAAACACCGTGTTCTGTAAAAGCATAAGGCAAATGGCCTCCAAAGTGCTGTTTGGAAGGTATCGCATTTTGCGAGACCATAAAATCTGTTTCTTCTTCTGTCAACCTGAACATAAAGTTTTCAGGAAAGCGTTCAATATTTCTTTTTACCTGTTCACGTAAACGAAAAGCCTTTATTAGCTTTAAACAATGCCTGGTTCTTGTCCAGGTTTTCTTTCCGTTGGATAAACTCGATAACATCCCCGTTGGCGCCACAGCCAAAACAATTGAAAGTGTTTGTTTCGGTGTAGATCTTCAGGCTGGGTTTGTCGTCCTGGTGAAAAGGCATTTGATCTGGTAGTGACGGTTGGGTTTTAAACAGCAATGCTCAAGGACGTGAGGATGCTTAACCGCTGCTTTATCTCCTGTATCTCCATTGTTGATAAAATTTGTTACTACTAAAGAGTAGCAAAATAAACACTTTATGTTGCATTGTGCAAATGGGAGGTGATTAAAGATATTAACAATGGGTAGTATTAATGGCCGGTATTTGCAATGCTTTAGTTACTTTTGTGTTGTTAATAACTAATTTAAGTAGCAAACATGATGCAACTCGGCAAAAGGATATTAGACTTAAGAAAACAAAAAAACTGGTCGCAATCCGACCTGGCCAATGCAGTAGGTATTTCGTATGCACAAATTGGCCGCTATGAGACCAAAGGTGCACAGCCTTCCGCAGAAGTGCTTAAAAAAATTGCCGATGCACTGGACACAACTACCGATTACCTGATGTATGGTGATAAATATGAAAAAGCCATGACATCGCTCAATGATGCCGAGCTGCTGCAACAGTTCAAGGCCGTGGACAGCATGGACAATGAAGATAAGATGATAATTAAAAAGCTTATTGATGCCTTTATTACTAAGGGGAAGTTGAAGCAATTAGTTTTATGAGATCATTTAGTACTTCCAGTCAATTTGTTATAATAAATCAAGCCCTTTCATTATAGATAAGGCACGGATTACACTTCGTTAAATTTCCGCCAGCTAGTGTAGATCATCCAGAGTAGCAGGATCAAATAAAATCCAAGTTTTTAATTCGCAGGAATATTCATAATAAAAAAAATATCCATCTGATAAGCCTATTTCTAATATATTCCCATTCATTTTAACATCTAAAGTCACAAAGATTATTTTAAGAATAGCAGAGTCAAGTTCAATGCCAGAAAATGAAACACCAACAACACCTTCCTGTTTTTGCTCGCTTGTGAGATCATTCAGGGATATTTTCTTCACACCAATTGATTGAATTTCTTGTGAAAATTCAAAGTTGCTGGGGTAATGATCAACAAATATATAGAAATCCTCAGTTATACTTCTTTTGTTTTTAAAATATTTAACGTAATAAGATTCAGTTTCTTCCAATATTCTCAATAAACCATCATTTACCATTTTTTCAAATTGGTTACTATTTTGGCCTTTCACTGAGAATGATATACAAATAAGAAACAATATTATTGCATAATGAAATACTCGTTTTATTTGTCTCATGAGTTTAATTACTTTATGGATTAACGAATTTCTTTTGTGGGATAACTGCTTGAACACCTGATCCATTATAAACATATACATTACCATCCCGACGCCCAAAAACATAACGTGTATTATTACCAGCATTTTGTATGTCAGCTCGAGAAGGAGCCTGACGATACACCATTGTTTCTGTTTGGTTTCCAAAATCTTGTGAAGATGATGTACCATCCATAGGTGTATAGGTTCCGCTTGGATGACTATGGAAAGTTTTTTCTGCTCCTGCAGGGTAAGTGATCTCTGGACGAACATTGTTTTTCAAGCTTCCGACAGGTCCTGAGGGAACAGGAGTTACCACACCATTATTAATAGTCCCCCCATGTTCTTGATTATTCCTAGGTTTAGATAGTCCTTTACCATTATCTCGGTTAACAATATCTACCATTGCTTGCCTCGTTGCTGGAGAACCTTCAATTTCGATACTATTCGCATAAGCAATGTTATTTTCTTCAAATGCAGCTGTTTTTCCACTATTTCGCCTAATAAATGCTTCTGTTTCATCAGCAGTCTCCTGATCGATTCCTGCACTAGGTGTTTCCGGATTATCAAATTGTGTTAGAGTCGTTTTTATTACATAAACCTTATTATCATCTATGCCGTCGTTTCCTATATTTTCACCTTTCTCATTCAGAAAATCACCGGCAAACATACCGTCTGGATCAATAAATCTTAATGCATTGTTCCATGCATAATTATAAGGTGTCCATCTCCTGGCAACTTCTGATTTTGGATCCACCACATGCCACCTCCCAAGCTGCGCATCATAAAACCTTGCCCCATAATCATACCACAACAACCTGCTTTCCAGTATCCCACTGGCATCACTATCCAGGTCAAAACCATCACTCTGCAGTTCCTTTCCATTATATTTATAGAAATTCTCAACAGTCATCGTAGCGCTTGGCGTTCCCATAAACTCCATACCAAAGGGATAGTAATGGCTTTCCTGCAGTATCGTCAATCCCTGCTCCCTGATATCAGTAAAAACTACCCTGGTATTTCCCAGGTGATCCTTGAAAAAGTATTCGTAACGGTATGTGCCATCTGTTTGTGGAGTTAACCTTCCTTCATCAAATAATACATACTCCAGGTTGTTTGCATTATAAACAAAACTGCCTGCATACCATTTTTCAGAAATCGGATTATTTGGATCAGAACTTGCCCACACCTCTTTTTTATGTTTGTTTCCTAATGCATCGTAAATATACACGATTCTGTTGCCACCACCAAAATCTATTTCTATGGGCAGGTTCATATGATTATAAACGATACTTTGAATGTTCTTATTGGCATCGTTTACCATATTCCCGTTGTTATCATACTGGTATTCTGTGCCTGTTGTGGTATTATTATCCCTGAAGTCATTACTTGTAAATACCAGGTCCGGTTGATAATCTTCAACATTGGTTAACCGGTTACCATCATAGGAATAAACCAGTTTGTCTATAAAAGCGAATATGGGATTTGAAGGTGTGCCTGAATTCATTCCCCTTCTGAACAAGGATAGAATATTACCGTTCTCATCATAATGTATGCCTTCCTCGTTGGTAACATCTCCTGTAACACTGTAGTTATCTATCCCTTCATCCCAATCATAATTGTATTTCTCGGCATATAATCCATGGGTTATACGGTTGATATCATCATACTGGAAGCCATATCCTCTTACCCTGTTCTCTAGCCCTTTCACCTGCCAGCGTATTCCCGAGATGTTGCCATTGTATTGTTCAGGCGCTTCAAGTTCTTCAAACCCCCATTCATATAGCAGATCCATTCCATACAGGTCATCCATATCCTCATTGAAATAAACAATTCCGACCTTCCCGTTAACATGTGTTTTTGCTATTTTCTTGATCACATCCTGCAGGGTTGTGTCGGTGATATTTTCAGAAATAAGCACCTGCTGAACAATAGAATCGATCTGGTGCCTGATCGCTGTAATTTCAGAGTTCTCATCAATCTGAACCGATGACAGATCAAAACTAAATGATTCACCATGCAGATCTTTTAATACTTCATACTTATCCCTTTCGCTGTCTATCTCTTCATGGTAATCTATACGCATCACTTCATCGGCAGTGTGCCAGGTGGTGTCGGCGGGGTTAATGATATCTTCCGAAATAACGTCTTTCTCATCATCAATGTCAACATGCACGATATTCATACCCGGTTCAATCACCTCTTCGGTGATATCCATGTTCAATACCGTGATGATCATCTCACTGACCTTGTCAGAAGACTCCAAAGGAAGGTCTATGCCAATGAATTTATTATCGTTCGAAAGGTTACTGTTATTGATCTGGGTTAACCACCCGTGGGTGTTATAGCGGTAATCTACCGATTGCCAGAACCCGCCGGCCTCATCACCCGGTACAATTGCATGCAGGTTCTTTTCTATCAATTCTCCAAGTTCATTGTATTTATTGTGTACTTTGAAAAAAGCATGCAATGTCAAAGGTTTATCTCAAACCGACCTGGCCAGTTTGGTTGGCATACACTATACTCAAATTGGCAGGTACGAAAAGAAAGGCGCCCAGCCTTCTGCCGATATTCTCTCAAAGCTGGCCAATGCCCTGGAGGTGTCATCTGACTATTTAACAAACGGAACAACCGATGACCTGGCCAACAGCTCCTTGTTGGATAAAGAACTCCTGAACCAGTTTAAAGCCATCGAAAGAATGAGCGATAAGGATAAAGGAGTGGTGAAGATTTTCCTGGATGCTTTTATTACTAAAAGAAAATTAAAACTACTAGTCATCTAAACACAAAAGCCTCGATTAAGGGGCTTTTTGCTACTTTATCTTTAAGGTTTTCAGTGATTTATCAAACAACTCTTTCTTTTCTTTAGGAACTTTTGCGTAACCAACACTTAATTCCCCAAGTTTCAAGTCTTTCCAATACAACAAGTTGCTATCTACTCCTGATAATTCAAATGTATCTGACAAAACTTTTATGGCTTCCTTTCCTAACAATTGATTTGTTTCCTTTGCTATTTCTACATTTTGGAACCTATAATTAGCAATGCTATCCCCAAGATTCAGTATGTTTTTGTAGTTATAACTTGGAGTATTAGTATTTGCTATATAAATTATAGAGGAATCGGGATAGTAAGTTAACATCTCATATTCATTTCCCCCAATAATAATATTTCTATCATTGTAGCCCTTTGGAACCTTGATGAAATATTTAGGGCTCCATTTATCGGGTGTAAATTTTACTTTAACAAGATCCTTTTTAGCAACACAAGACATTAATAATGTGATTATACTAAATAAAATTATTTTTTTCATTTCAAAGTGGTTTTAAGGTGTGTACCAAGATGGCAATATCGGTGTATTTGCTGGAGTAATCATTCTTGGGCCAGCCCCTCCTAAAACATTTCCTGATGGATCAGCCAGCTTTTTATAATGAGTTCTTAACGGAACACCCAATTGTCCTCACAAAGTATTCTCCCTGTATACTGCTTGCCAATCACTTCGCTTAACACCTTGATGATTTCGATCATCTAATAATCCTCTATTTGCGTCCAAACCATGGAACATTTCATGAGCTAAACCAATAGTGGCATTGGTTCCAGTACCACCAATCACTGGCAAGGTAGCCCCGTTGGGATTCCATGAGATTGTACCGCCAGAACCTCCGGTAAAGTCTGTGCCAATTGATAAATGCATAGAATATGCTGCGGACTGTGCGGGATCTGTTTTCCATCTGTTTGCATAAGCTTTATAAATATTATCAGCCAGTAGTGTCCGACTAAAATAATATAAAAAAGGGTACTTCCCGGAGGTTTCCCCT
>CAYXUU010000081.1:228-9150 GCA_964468645.1 uncultured Bacteroidales bacterium | reverse complement strand
TCTTCCGTCTTCTGTCTTCTGTCTTCCGTCTTCCGTCTTCCGTCTTCCGTCTTCCGTCTCCCATCTTTTCATCATTCCGATGCACTCATAACGAGTTCACCGTGCTTAATCCCTTTTATGGCTATCAGTTTATCGGCCAGATCCCGCAAATCCTTTGCCTTTCCTTTAACAGCGATGGTCTCCAGGCAGTTGTGATGGTCGAGATGGACATGTTGCACCGAGAGGATCAAATGGTGATGGCTGTGCTGTACATCCGTTGACCTGTTTTGAAGATCCCTTTTATGATGATCATATACCAGGACAATAGCGCCGGCAACCTCCCTATTTCCCTCCCACTTTTCTTCAACGCTTGACTTTTTCACAAGATACCTTATTGCCTGCGAACGGTTTGGAAACTGGTTCCTCTCAACCAGTTCATCAAGCATGGTTAATAAGTCTTCCTCAAGAGATACACCAAATCGTTTTACCTGCATCGTGTTATGATTATTTATTTCGTGTCACAAAAATAATTTTTTTAATCATCGGTTTATACCCGATATTTAATTTAAAATCAGTGTAAATAATTCCAATATGTTTTGCAAAAGCATCTTGATTTAGGATTAGAGTACAGTATTAATCCTTTGTGAGTTCTTGGTGTCTTGTAGTATTTGAAGCATATTTTCGCAAAATACCTACCAGATCACAAAAAATTCACATCTAAGTATTTTGAGAGTTATTTACAAGTTTATATATACACCAGAGAGAACTTCATAGATATTTTTTGAATAATGAGTTTATGCCAGATATTTTTGACAGTAACCAAAACTTAAAAATCATGGTATCAATATCCTGCAAGAAAGTACTCATTTTTTTAGCTTTACTTACCAGCACACTATACCTGTGGATATTCTGACAAATACAGGTAACACGCTATGCACTGTTCCGTTCAATGAACAATTCCAGGGTAGTGTTAATATTGAATTAAACCGGGAAGACCATGGCATCATGAATCAGGGTATATATTATCTGAGGTTACAGACAATTGAAAACCTGTTTGTTAAGAAGATAATCAAACTATAAATAGTCATGAAAGCAAAAATCTTTTTTACAGTTATAGTGCTATTACTTGTTACAAGTGTTTTTGGTCAGAAACCAAACATTGAATTAACCTTCACAGCTATTGATAGTGCGGCTTACATCCAGCTTGACAGTATTAAAATAATGAACCGTACACTTGGAGAGGATACAACATTGTATTGGCCCGATACGGTTTTAGTACTGGCTTACCAGGTAGGAATACCAAACAACAACAACGATGCGGGGAGCCTTCAGGTATTTCAGAACTATCCTAATCCGGTTGCAGATCAGACTATCATTTCATTGTATGTTCCTGAAAAGGATAAAGTGAGTATGATCATCACAGATATGCTGGGCAGGGCAATACTCATGACTGACAGGATAATGGATAAGGGAACTCATGCATTCCGGTTTATGCCCGGACATGGAAACTTTTTTATCTTCACCGCACAATGGCGGGGAATACATAGCAGTATTAAAATCCTTAAAGCTGCCTCTAATTCGAATGGTAAATGTTCACTCGAATACCACGGCAGTGTAGCCTCATCCTGTCAGTTAAAAACGACAGAGACTATTCAAAGTTTCCATTTCAACCTGGGTGATGAACTGCTATACATTGGCTATACTGATACACTTCAATCAGGAATAATAGACAGTCCTGAGGAAAGCCAGACTTTTATTTTCCAATACGTAACGAATATACCCTGCCCGGGAACGCCCACAATCAACTACGAGGGACAGGTTTATAACACCATACAGATTTTCAGCCAGTGCTGGCTTAAGGAGAACCTGAACGTGGGAACAATGATACCAGGATCTCAGGACACGGAAGATAATGATACAATTGAAAAATACTGTTATGGTAACAGTCTCGCCAGCTGTGAAAATTATGGCGGGCTTTATTCGTGGAATGAGATGATGCAATACAACACGCAGCAGGGTATTCAGGGGATTTGTCCACCTGGCTGGCACCTCCCCACAGATGAGGAATGGAAAGTGCTGGAAGGGGCTGTTGACAGTCAGTCAGGGATTGGTTCTCAAACCTGGAATCTCTATGGACTTAGAGGTTATGATGCCGGTACAAAACTAAAATCAACAGGCGGGTGGTACGCTAATGGAAATGGCACCGATCTGTTTGGTTTCTCAGGTCTGCCAGGTGGCTACCGCCACGGCAGTAATTACTTCTATTATATTGGGCAGCACAGCCTCTGGTGGTCATCCACCGAGGGTAATGGCACCAGTGCATGGAATCGTTACTTCAGTTATAACAATCCGCAGGTGGACCGTGACTATGGCAACAACAAGGTGTTCAGTTTCAATGTTCGTTGCATTCGGGATTAGTGTTATGTCAACTTGATTATGTCTAATAATAATCGGATGACTAATGCCCTGGAATATTTTATAAATCATCAATAGCATTGTGAACTTAGTAAACCATAGTCATCCGATTAATTGTCAACCATATACGTCATTCTATGGTTGTCATGACACTAGCTGAATATTTTACTTTGGGGTTTTTCACATCCTTTGCGTGAGGCCTTCACATATTTATTAATTTTGGTTTAAAATTAGTCTATGAACAAAACTCAGAGTAAGCTTTTCCTGAAAGAGCAACCAATATTTAAGGATTTTCAGGGATATGTTCAGGAATTAGAAGTAGAACGTGGATTTATCGAACAAGATGTTATTCAAAAATGCCTGATGCTAGGTGAGGAAGTAGGGGAGCTTTTCAAAGCAATACGTAAAAATGAGAATATAAAAATCGACCATAATTCGAAGTTTACTTCTGTTGAGGAAGAGCTTGCAGACATCATCATTTACTTGTGTGCTATTGCCAACAGGTTCAATATTGATCTTGAACAGGCTTTCCGCGACAAAGAAGAAATCAACAAAACGAGAGTCTGGAAGTAAAGTTGTTAGGCCTGGAAATTAGCGTTTCACAACTACACCTTTTTTATTATTTTTGATTTAAACAACAGTGAGTGACAAAACAGCGGTATTTCATAAAGTTGGCTTACAATGGTACCAGCTACCATGGCTGGCAATTACAAAAAGGTCAGGTAACTGTACAGGGAGTTATTAATGAAGCATTACAAAGGATACTGAGGGATGATAAGATCAATATAATCGGATGTGGAAGGACAGATACCGGTGTGCATGCCCGGGAGTTCTATGCCCATTTTGACACGAAATCCTTCATGGAAAAAGACTTTGATCTTGCCTTTAAATTGAATAACTATTTACCTAACGATATCTCAATTGACAGGATTGTTCCGATAGATGGTAAGGCTCATGCCCGATTCGATGCCGTTTCAAGGACCTACCAGTACCAGATCACCAGGAAGAAAAATCCTTTTATTAATGAATTTGCCTGGTACCTTCATGGTGACCTTGATATTGAACTCATGAACCAGGGCGCTTCGATCTTAATTGACTACAAGGATTTTAAAAGTTTCTCGAAGGCCAACACACAGGTAAAGAACCATCTCTGCGATATTGATGAAGCCCAATGGAGTGAAAACGGAGATCTGCTTGTTTTCACAATTACTGCCAACCGTTTCCTTAGAAATATGGTGAGAGCAATTGTTGGTACGCTGATTGATCTTGGACATCATAAGATTGAGCTTGAAGATCTGCGCAGGATCATAGAAAGCAGAAGAAGGTCGAATGCAGGTTACTCGGTACCTGCAAAGGGGTTGTTTCTGTTGAGCCTGGAGTACCCTGAGGTTCTCTTGTAATTGATAATGAGCCAGGTTTTCAATTTATTTTGGATAATGTTGGATGGGATATTGATCTTTAAATCTGCAATCGGTATTGGGTGTTCGGTGTTCAAAAATAATTGTTATGAATATCGAATACCAATTAACGAATAATAATTAATAATTCTTTTCGATCTGCAATCGTTGTTCGGATATCATGAAAGTAATTCCTTTGCCCTCTTAACAATCTCTGCCGCCGTCATCCCATACTTCTCCATCAGTTCTTCCGGCTTACCCGATTCACCGAAGCGATCATTCATACCAATAATCGACATGGGTACAGGATGCTTGTTGACCATCACTTCTGCTACAGCACTTCCAAGCCCGCCGGTTTTCTGGTGTTCTTCAGCAGTGATGATAGCGCCGGTTTCTTTTGCAGCTTTAATTATTACACTCTCATCAATGGGCTTGATGGTGTGCATATTGATCACCCTGGCATTGATCCCGGAATTCAGCAATTCGTTAGCAGCAAGCAATGCTTCCCACACAAGATGGCCTGTGGCAATAATACTTATATCATCCCCTTCGCGCAATGTTTGTGCTTTTCCAACATTAAATTCAAGGTCAGGCGAAGAATAGTCTGGAACCGGGGCCCGCCCGAACCGCACATACACAGGCCCGAATACCTGTTCATAAGCGGCCATGGTTGCAAGTTTTGTCTGTGTTGCATCACAGGGTGATATTATAGTCATGTTTGGCAGTACACGCATCATGGCGATATCTTCAAGAGCCTGGTGTGTGGCACCATCAGAGCCGACTGAGATTCCTGCATGCGCTCCTCCTATGATCACATGCACGTTATTATAACAAATGGAGACCCGCACCTGGTCGGCAGCACGTATCCCGGCAAAGACTCCATAGGTTGAATATACCGGAACCTTGCCAGCCAATGCAAGCCCGGCGGCAGCACCGGCACAATTCTGTTCGGCGATGCCCATGGAGAAAAACCGGTCAGGATAGCGTTCAGCAAATTCGCCCATACCTACCGATGAAGTGATGTCGGAGCCAAGCAACACAACATCCTTATATTTCTCTCCCAGATATAGAAGCCCTTCCGAGAAGCCTTTTTTGGTTGCTTTATTTCCTTTGTTTGTATACATATTTTGCCCTTCGATTTAGCTCAGGATGATGTTAGTTTTGAGTTCTGGGTTTTGAGTTCGAATTTAGGGATTATTTGTTAATCTCAAAATACCGAGTTATTCAAAGAACATACTCCTTTCCCCCTACTCTTTACTCACTTCTCTTTTAGTCCTTTCTGGTAATTGTTCACATTCTCTTTAGGACGTTCATCGCTGAATACTGCCCAAGTGCCATCGGTGTTGATGGCTACCTGGGCGTTTATGGCGCAGGTTAGTAATGTTAATGTCAGGAATAAAACTAGTTTTCTGGTTGTATTCATGTGTTTGGTTTTTACCCCTCTGAATGGGGGACTTGTGGACCGACCTGGGATTATTTATTAATTTTACGTTGTTAATGTTTAGTATTCATTATTTCGTCATTGATTATTTCGTCATTGATTATTTCTTCATTGCTTCATTGTTACATTGTTTCATTGTTTCATTGTTTCATTGTTCGATTGCTCGATTGCTCAATTGCTCGATTGTTCAATTGTCCATTGTTATTTAATTCTCACTTTGCAGCTCTTGCTATTTAGTTAGTTTCCCACTCCTTTCACCTTCTTGAATGTCGTTCACTGTTCACTGCTCACAATTCACTATTCATCAATCTGCCTAAGAAAATCCTCCAACTCTTCCTTTGAGGGTGGCTTCCCATGCCAGGTGTGATCATTTTCGATCGACGCCACCCCTTTCCCCATGACGGTCTTTGCAAGTATGACTGATGGTTTTCCTTTTTTGCGCTTTGCTTGTTCAATTGTATCGATGAAATTGTGGTGATCATGGCCATCACAATGAAGTACATTCCATCCAAATGATCGCCATTTATCGGCAAGAGGCTCCAGCTCCATGACATCCGATGTTTTTCCATCGATCTGTAATTCATTACGATCAACAATGGCTATGATATTATCAAGGTGATGATTAGAGGCGCTCATGGCGGCTTCCCAGATAGAACCTTCCTGTAGTTCACCATCGCCATGGATACTATACACACGCCATGTTTTATGATCCATCTTTGCACCCAGCGCCAATCCAACAGCAACAGACAACCCCTGCCCCAGCGAACCGGCAGAAAGCTCCAATCCGGGCAATCCATGTTCTCTTCCCGGATGGCCCTGCAATCTTGATCCCAGTTTTCTGAGTGTCATCAATTCTTCAACAGGAAAGTATCCAGCATGAGCCAGTGCTGCGTAATGAACCGGTGTAACATGACCAATGGATAATATCAGGCGATCCCTGTCCTCCCAATCAGGATTGTCAGGATCATGGTTCAGTATATGAAAATACAATGCAGTGAATATATCGGCCAGTCCCAGGGAGCCACCTGTATGTCCCGAGCCAGCTTCTACCAGGCTTCTTATTACATCTTTCCTGATATCCTTCGAAGTCAATCGGAGGGATTCAATCTCTTCAACTTTTTGTTTCATTTATACAAAAAAAGCTCCTTTTATAACATAAAAAACACAAATAAATCCATAAACAAGTTTCATCATGGTACCAGCAAGAAAACCGATAAAAGATCCAAAAGCAGCCCGCATGGCAACACCGGATTCCTTTCCTGTCATTTTCTCACCAATATAGGCCCCTACGAATGGTCCGAGGATGATTCCAAAAATTCCAAACGGGCCAATAACAACGATGGAGGGCAGGATAAATATTCCAAAAACAAGGCCGATCATACTGCCGGTCATACCGGCTTTACTCCCTCCAAATTTTTTCGTTCCATAAACTGGCACCACATAATCCAGCACCGTCACCCCCGCTGCAATCAGCCCCATGATCACAAGAAACTCCTCGTTAAAGGGAGCAACCGTTTTAAGCTGTAGTAAGAGCAGGGCAACAAATGCAACCGGTGGTCCGGGAATGATGGGCAATATTGCACCTATTACACCAATGAATACAACGATAAGACTTATACCGATCCAGAGCCAATCCATAATACTGAGTTTTGATTTGATAGCAAATCTAAGAAAAATTATTGCTTAATTTTAAAGAAAGGGAATGCTTAACTTAAAGGGAAATGATCAACTGAATAGCAACCTGGCACTGTGAATTAATGCAACAACAATAAATGCTGATCCTATGATATAATTCAGTTGTTTCCTGACAAAAGGTATTTTCCGTACCAGGAATTTACTTAGTCTGCCATAAAGAAACAGAATAACGAATGTCCCTAATGATATTCCGGTTACCAGTGCAAATACGCCTATCCCTTCAATGCTTATATCGAAATTACCAAGGATAAAGGTGGTAAAGAGCGTCCAGAAGATAAGTGCCACGGGATTAAGTAATGCCAGCGAAATGGCTTTGCCACAGGGAGGCATCCTATCAAACCTTTTTGTAAACCTTGAAGGTTTATTATTCTTTTTCAGGTAAAGAAAAGATAAAGATAGCAATACCGGAATTACAACTATATTGAATACCAGGAATAGTTTTTCATGAGCGATAAACCAGGCACTGAAAGTCACGGCAAGAAGTGCCAGAATAAATTCTATCGAGGCTGCCCCCATTGAAAACCTGGCCACTTTCCCGGAATTTCCTTTTGATCCTATCTCAACGGCAGTCAGGTTTAACATGCCGAAAGGTAAAGAAGCAAGCAAACTTGCCACCAGTCCTATGATGAATAATGTAAATATCATTGGTCGTCTTTTAGTTAATATAGTAGTGTTAGTTTAACTGGTTATTTGTCTTACGAATAACATGCCAAAATATTGTATTAACGACAAGTTATAATCAATCAACCAATTAGCCGCCAAAAGTAAAACAAATAAATAACACAAAACCAAAAATTGGAAATAATTTACCAGTAAGGGAATTATATAGATTGTCGATAGACGATTTTCGTTTATCTATAAATTAAACTTTTCAATTCCGGGTAGAGGGGTTCGTTACCTCCCCGCTCCCCCATAGACCCGAACGAGCGGATTTCCCCGCCAGCTGGCGGGTTCCTCCAATTACGGTTTCGCTAAAACATAGCTGTGATAAATCTTTGGTTTTACCAGAGGAATCCATTCCTTGATTAGCAGGTTTAACCTGTGGGATTTCTTATTCCATCAGGTTTACCTGTTGGGTTCCTATGAAAAGTTTCAAAGGACATTTATTCTATTCCATTCTCCGGAACTTGCTTGGCTCAACGAAAATCCCCAAATCGACAATCGAAAATTCTCTACTCCACACTATAAATATTTCCACCGAGTGTGGTATTCTGTCTCACATCCTCAGGATTTCCTTTATACCTTATCACTCCTCCAAGGTTAACCTCCGCATCAAGGTCATCTGTTACCCAGATCTCAGCCGTACCACCTGCATCAATTCTCACTTTTGCCGCTTCCGATTTTAAATTGAATGCATATACTGAACCACCGGTGTTAACTTCAGTATCGAGATAACTGGCTTTCCCATGCAGGTAAACTTTAGCGCCCTGCTCGGCAGAAATTTCTGCATAATTAAAATCTATTTTAAGTTCAGCTTCACCTCCTGTGTTTGCACTGATCTCAAAATTCTCCCCTGTAAATGTATCATTTGAATAAAGGTTAGCACCTGCCCCACAGCTTATCTCATCAAGTTTTTTATAATAAACCACTGCCCTCACTTTGATATCATCAAAATCATAGAAGTCTATCTTCATTCTGATTTTAAGCTCACCTCCGGCAAGTTCGGTAGCGATCTGGTCAGATTCAACATTTTCAAGGTAAAGTTCCACATATTCCTCTTTGCTCTTAATCAACTCACATTCGATAGTTCCATATACCTTGATCTCACTGAATGGCGATAAAATCCTGACTTCTTTATTTTCATCGTTCTGGGAAATGGCAGTTAACTGCACGAGTAACATGCTCAATAAAAGTTTAATTCCAATTAGATATTTCATTTCAATTTTTATATTAAGTGACAGATAAAATTTCAAAAGGTTGTAGTATTAATTATGTTCTGAGTTCTGAGTTCTGAGTTCTGAGTTCTGAGTTCTGAGTTCTGAGTTCTGAGTTCTG
>CAYXUU010000081.1:0-128 GCA_964468645.1 uncultured Bacteroidales bacterium | reverse complement strand
AGTTGAGTGGAGCAAAGCGAAACGAAATCCCGATAACGAGGGACGAGTGTATCGGGATTCAAAGTTCGAAGTTTTCCGGGTAGAGCGGATCGTTACCTCCCCGCTCCCCCACAGACCCGTACGAGCGG
>CAYXUU010000080.1:0-9348 GCA_964468645.1 uncultured Bacteroidales bacterium | reverse complement strand
CGCGCTCCGCGCGGCCTCCCACACCCTTTCCCCTGTATAAACCCTAGTCATGCCGAGCGGAGCCAAGGCATTGTGATTAATTGATTGACATTTCTATTTGAATTGCGAAGAATCTCCTGGATTAAACCTGATCCTCCTTATAAAATTTTGACTTATTCAGTAATAACGATCTTCTCCCGCTTAAGGACATTCCCGTTTCTGGCAACATTCAATAAATACAAACCTTCAGGAAGTTTGGCATCCAGGCTGAAATTATCACCCGAGGCATATGAACCCGTAAATACTATCTGTCCTGACATATTATAAACATTCACCTGATACAATCCCTCGGTAAGTCCCGACAAATATATCGTTGATCCGGATGTATAAGGATTTTTGAAGCTTAACTCTACATTGTTATTATCCTGGTTGTTGAGTATGCCGGCATAACTACTTTTTCCTTCAAGAACCATTTGCCACAACCTGAAGTTATACCATTCCTGGAAGTATCCACTCCAGTGCTGCACCAGCTTTTCGATCATATTTCCATCATCATCATAATCGAAAACACATTTTTTCTTATTGTGCCATGTCAACTGCCAGGGTCGTTTAGCCTTAAAAACAGCTTCAATCAGGAAATCATCATCATAAGTGAATAAACGGAGTTCCACTCCTTCCCAGGTATAGCTAAATGGTTTCCAGATCTGTTTCAGGTTAGAGATACGGTTTCCATAATCATCATACTGGAAATGATTACGTGATATGTCTTTCCAGTATTGGGTAATGGGATTCCAAACCTGTTTTAAAACACCTTTTAAATCTCCATCAGGGTAATATTTAAATAGCCCACGATGCTCCTTTACCCAGTGATTAACAAATGGCCTCCAATGATGTGTTATTCTTGCATGCAGGCGGTCCAGTGAATCATAGTGGTAATAGTTGAGATGCTTATTGCCCCATAAACCGGCAAAGAATCTCCAGGTCTGTACGGTGTCAACTACCAGAAGATCGTTATCATAAACGAACAATCGGTGATGACGGTTTACCCATTGCATGCTGTCAGCAGCCCATCTCTGGGTGGTTACTTCGGTTAACTGATCAGCTGCATTAAAAACATTCATCCTGTGATGATGATTTACCCATTGCTGGCAGAACCTGTGCCAGAACTGTATCGTTTTTTCAACACGGTTTCCGTTGCCATCATAAACATACAGGAAATGAAGCCCGTTAATCCAGTTGTTATCAGGTGATAAATGCTGGAAGAACTTTTCGGTTACCTGCTCATTGGCATTGTAATGTTTAATGATCCTGGCCCTCAGCACCCATTCCTGATTGATATGGTGCCATTTGTAACCAAGAATGGTATCGGTACCACCATCACGGTAAACATATTCGTAGTAATTTTCTTCGGATAATTCAACTTCGGTATAATCCTGGTCCAGGGTTATATCCAGGTTTTCCTTATCAAGCTTTTCCTGGACGATCTCAGGAAACTGGTAATTCTGGGCCGATATACTCAAAATGATCAGCCCTGTAAACAGTAAGAGGATAGATTTTTTCATGATTAAATTTTTGATAATTAATAAAAATATTGTTTTCCGTTTAATCTCTAATTATATGGCGCTATTAATTCTTTGATGAACACAATGTTGAACATCGTTTAATGTATTAGATTGTAACAATACGCAAGGGTTTAATCTGTTTCAATATTTTTATTTATTCAGCAATGCTTATTTTTACGGCTCAACAAATACATGATAAAAATAAATGCGATATGTTTAAACATCAATTAACTACCCTGATAATTATTGCCATTTTTGCGCAATTGCCTCTTAATTCAAGATCATGTACCATCATTGTTGCAGGTAAAAAAGCAACCAGAGATGGTTCGGTAATAGTGTCTCATTCCGATGCCGGTCCCGATTGCAGGGTACATGTTGTACCCGCATTAAAATTCCCAAAAGATAGCAAGGCCCCTATTTACTGGAACATGATAGAACTTGGGCGTCCACTTGGAAATTATGGGGATACACTGGGATTTATACCACAGGTTAAAGAAACCTATAATTATTTCCAATCGGCATATCCTCAAATGAACGAATACCAGCTGGCTATTGGTGAAAGCACAACCAGTCAGCGTGCAGAACTGAAACTGGATCTGGCAACTTGTAAACAGATCATGACCGTTGAACAGGCACAGGCATTTGCACTTCAAAGGTGTAAAACTGCCAGGCAGGCTTTGGAGCTTATTACTTTTTTACTTGAAAGATATGGTTTCCGTCCGTCCTGTGCAGGTGAATCTGAAGACCTGGTTATTGCTGATCCCCATGAAGCATGGGTACTGGAGATTTTCAGTGTAGGAAATGACTGGGATCCTGAAAGCGGAAAACCGGGTGTGATCTGGGCGGCACAAAGAGTACCGGATGATCATGTACTGATCATTCCGAACTGGAGTATCATTAAAGAGATCGACCTTGTTGACACAGCTAATTTCAGGGCCTCATCCAATTACATGCAGGAAGCCATTGACCGTGGATGGTACGATCCTGATGGAAACATGCCTTTTATCTGGCAGGATATCTATGCCCCGATACCCAGGGAATGGGCAACAGCAAGATTCTGGTTGTTTTATTCGATGATGGCCCCGGAGTTTACTGACTGGCCAAACAGATATACAACTGATCCTTTTAAGGGTGAGGATCAATACACACAGTATGTTGAGCCATTATCGTTATATCCTTTTTCTGTAAAACCGGTTGAGAAGATCTCCGTTTATGATGTTATGGCATTTCAACGTTCCACCAACCCGGGGACTATTTATGACAAGGAAAATGCACCCGGATGGTATTATCCCGGCCCGGATGGTAAGATGATCAAAAGTGTTCATGCTACACCATTCCCAACTGCTGATATGAGGAAACTGCTCAAGATCAACAGCAGGAGAAATGTGGCCAGGGCAAGAGGGGAATACGGGATGATAGCACAATTGCGTTCCTGGTTGCCCGATGCAGTTGGAGGTATTTACTGGTATTATGTTGATAATGCTTTCACCTGTGCCTATGTGCCCATGTATGCCGGTATTACAGATGTTGCAGAATGTTACAAAACTTATGATAAGAATAACTACGAGGAGAATTCTATTAGATGGGCTGTCGATTTTGTTGATAACCTGCTTTATTTGCGATGGCAGGATGCCGTTAAAGACCTGATTGAGATGAGGGCACCAATAGAAAAACGTTTCTTCGATGAACAGGATGAAGTGGATAAAACCTTTCAGGAACTGAATAAAAAAAATCCCCGGAAAGCAAAAGAATACATTACCGAATTAACTATTCAGCGGCAGGAAGAGGTGCTTCAAATGTTCAAAGACCTGCGGATACGGCTTATCACGAAATATACAAATAACAAGCAGGGCATATAATTTTTAATGTCCAATATCGAATTTTCAATACCCAATATCCAATCGGAAATATGCAATCCCCGATTTGATATTGGGCATTCAGTATTGGTTATTGGACATTTACCTTATAAATATTTTATCGGTCCTGGTAATATTTCCAGATGATACTTTATAATAATAAATACCAGAAGTATATCCTTTGGCGGACCATTCAATCTGATGTTTTCCTTTCTCAAGTCTTTCATATAAAACTGTTTCCACTTCCTGACCCAATTGATTATAAATTCGTATTGTAACGAAACCGGTTTCGGGTATTGAAATGTTGAAAGTTGTAGTATGGCCGAAAGGATTGGGATAATTTGATATGCTAAGATCGCAGCACACCTTTGATGTTTCATCAATATCAACGGCAAGTGCATTCCTGTATAATCCATGTTCATAAGTGCCGATCAACATCCTGTTATCTGGCCCCCCGGCCCCGACACAGGAAATGGATATTTCGTCCGGAAGGCCCCCACTTAATTCCATCCAGGCATAATCCATGTCCGGTCCAAACATATTTAGCCAATAGCAACCGAAGTAATAAATAAACACAAAAACAATTGCTATCAATACAATCATCATAACTACAGAAAAGGAGGGATTTTCTGAGGGTAATTTATCAAATGGCAGGCCATTATTAAAAGGTTCCCACAAATTCCCATTATCAGTTGAATGGAAGATACCTTCCGGAAAGGTGGCAGTAAAGAGGTCATCGTCAGCACCTTCAAGCATTGCCGTTACCATAGCATTATCAGGTAATCCGCCATTTCGTTCACTCCAGTTTTGGCCACCATCAGTTGACCAGTAAACACCTGACTCATAGGTTCCTGCAAACAGGTCACCATTATCTGTAATGATCAGATGCTCTATTTCATCATCCGGCAAACCAATACCAAACTGAGCCCAGTTATTACCATTATCTGTAGATTTAAAAATACCTCCGGGTGTCCCAAGCAGTATATCATCATTGTCAAGAATAAGGATACACCAGACATTCAAAAAGCTCAGGCCATTATTGATCCCTGTAAAAGTTATACCCCCATCGGTTGATCTGAGGATTCCATCGGACTGGGTACCAACAAAGATATCATCGGAGGAGTTAAAACCAATACATTTTGAAAAATAGCCGGGCCAGTTGGTTGATTCTGTCCAGTTGTCTCCGTAATCGGATGAGTAAAAGATAGCATTACTTTGACCCATTACAACCAGTCCATTATCATTTATACCAAGTGCATAAACAATTGAACCCGGTACGGGAAGTGTGACCTCTTCCCAGAAATCCTGGGAGATCAGGTTCATGTTTAAAAACACAAAAAGTGTAATCGCCACTAATTTGTAAATTGTTTTCATAACGAATATGTTTTATTTAGGATAAGTTGAAATAAACTTACTTATTATAAAATAGGATATTGGTGAAGTTCTGTTCACCAGCCTTCATTCTGCAGTAATAAATCCCCCCTTTCAGGTTTTCAGGATTCCAAACAACAGTTTGGTTCCCTTTCCCTGGTATATCATCAAAAATTACATCGACAAGCCGACCCAGCGGATCAAAGATTTCAATTCTTATATGTTGGTTTTCCGGTGGATGAAATTTAATCGTTGTTAGATCTGAAAATGGATTGGGATAGTTCTTTAGGCTGATCCCAGATTCTATAATTGATTTACGAATTCCCACTGGTAGTGCATTCCTGTAAAGGCCCTGATTGAAGGTGCCAACCAGAATATCATTAGCAGAACTCACAGCATCCTTATCCGGGCTTACAGCCATTGAAGTGAATGTGGGTTCTTCTGGTAATCCATCATTTTGTTCCATCCATATACTTTTTGATCCATCATCAAAAGTATGTCTGAAATAGAATCCCACAAAGAATAATGAAACATTCTCCTGTATTTCATATGCAAACCCAATACTGAAAGAACTTATCTTATTGGGAGCTCCCGCCAACAGGTTAGAATACTTAAATCCTATTGGTAAACCCTGGTTATAAGCTTCCCAGTTATCGCCATAATCGTATGTTTTAAATATCCCTTCAGGAAAAGTACCAATAAGCAAAGGGCCGGTTGCCAGTGCATGCATCGTGAAGATATCTGCATTTTCCGGTAATCCGTTGTTCGATTCGTTCCAGTTTGCCCCCTGATCGGTTGACCGGTAAACTCCAGAGGAATATGTGCCTGCAAATATATTCCCATTATCGGCAACATCAAGGGTTAATACTTCATCTTCAGGAAGCCCTGTTCCATAGGATGACCATGAATTGCCATTATTTGCTGACCTGAATATTTTTACCGGGGTCCCTATCAGAATATCCCCATTATCAAGAATGACAATACACCAGACATTCAGATAAGTGAGTCCAACATTGATTTCTTCAAAGTTTAAACCTCCATCGGTTGATCTGTAAATGCCATTCGACTGTGTACCTATAAAAATACCATTGTTAGCATTGAAGGCGATACATGAGGTTTTATATCCGGGCCAATTCTCAGCAGCCGTCCAGTTATCACCAGCATCATTCGAGGTATATACATTATCTGCTGTACCCAGTACAAGCAGGCCATTGTCATTGAATTCCAGTGAGGCAACTTCTGCCCCCGACTGAGGTAATTCTACTTCTTCCCAGAAATCCTGTGAGAAAGAAGTTAAGCAACAGGAAAATAATAATACATGTAAAAGGATAAATAATTGTTTCATGATGGTTGGTTTTGGTTTTCGTAATAAAGATAAGAAATTTATATTTGTTATATGATTATCATTAAAGCAATCCAATGAAGAAGTATAGGATATTATTTGTTTGTCTCGGGAATATTTGCCGTTCACCCAGCGCTGAAGCGGTCTTCAGGGCTTATGTTAAAAAGGCAGGAAAAGAGGACCTGTTTGAAATTGATTCGGCAGGTACATCCGACTGGCATGAGGGTGAACGTGCCGACAAGCGGATGCAAAAACATGCCGTAAAACGGGGATACAATCTTACAGGCAGATCAAGGCCTTTCCGTTCCCAAACCGATTTCGACCGCTTTGACCTTATTGTTGCTATGGATGATAATAATTATCATAACCTGAAAGATCAGGCACGTAGCATTGAAGAAGAAAACAGGATCGTAAAAATGACTGATTTCTCAAGTCAATTTAATTATGATCATGTGCCGGATCCTTACTATGGGGGTGATGATGGCTTTGAAGTGGTACTGGATATTTTAGAGGATGCGAGTGAGGGTTTATATAAGGAATTTGTATTCACGGGTTGACTTGGAGTCACCCCGTGATTTATATGAATATACAAAATCTTAGATACATAAATTTACCCTGTGATAATAATGATTGTAAATTGTTCGATTAAATTATATTTCGTAATTTCGGATTTCCATGGAAATTTACCGAAAGATAATAATTACAACATTATTTATCCTGTGGATATCCAGTCAACTTAAGTCCCAAACCGATTTATCAAGATACCAGTTTCGTGAAACCATCGATCTTATTAATTATGTTGAATCGGCTGCCGATTACTTTTCCGTAAAAGGGGAGGAAGCTTTCTGGGATTTCGATAAGAAAGACAGCAAATGGTTTTTCGGAAACAGGTATTTGTTTCTTTACACCCTTGATGGTATTTGTGTATTTCACCCTGTTAACAAAGAGCTGCAGGGACAAAACGTAATCTCTCTTGTGGATATGAACCAGAAACCGGTTATTCAATATATCATTGATATAGCATCCCGTCTGGAGAAACCAAATGGCTGGGTGCATTATTTATGGGCAGAACGCGGGGAAATCTTCCCCAGCTGGAAAAGTGCATACATTATGAGGGTTGAAGGGCCTGATGGAATCCCATATGCCATAGGCAGTGGCACTTATGATATTAGAATTGAAAAGGAATTCATGGTTGAGATAGTTGATTCTGCTGCTAACCTTGTTGCTATTGACGGCGAAAAAGCCTTCGACATATTAATGGATAAAAACTCAATTTTTTATTTCTCGGATATTTATGTATTCGTGATCTCGATGGAGGGTAAAGCTATTGTTGATCCTGCATTCCCGGGTTTGGAAGGAAGAAATTTAATTGATTTTCAGGATGCCACAGGTAAGTATGTAGTACAGGATATGATTGAAAAACTTCAGGATACAGACAGGGCGTTTATTGCATATATGTGGCCAAAACCGGGACAATCAAAATTGTCGAAAAAAATACTTTATGCCAGGAAAGTAACTTATAACGATAAATCGGTGATCATTGGTTCTGGAATTTTTCAAATCAATCCTATATGGAACAAGTTTTAAACGACAAGACGAACCATGATAGGCCACCAGGGCTTATTTACGGGGTGGATGACAAACCTCATTTCGGTGTTTCATTATTGCTTGGATTGCAACATGTATTTACAATGACGAGTACCCTGATACTGCCTGTTGTCATTGCCAGGGAAATAGGGGCTGATTATGTTGTTGTTCAAAGCTTATTATGTTTTACCATGATCGCTGCTGGTACCGGGACAATTATTCAGGCCATTAAGCGTGGCCCCATTGGATCAGGATATCTTTGCCCTAACATAGCCGGCCCTTCATACCTCTCCGTATCTATTGAAGCTGCCTGGTTGGGCGGATTGCCGCTTATGCATGGCATGACTATAATTGCAGGTGTTTTTGAATGTTTCTTTTCACGGATCATTAAAAAACTTAAAAAACTCTTCCCAACTGAGATCACCGGCCTGGTTGTGTTAATGGTGGCTATATCGTTAATTCCCTTAGGTGCTTCAAAATTCGTAGGTATTGAGTATTCGGGAGATGCAATCAACGGTCAGTCGGTCTTTATCGGGTTTATTACCCTGGTTACCATGGCCGGGATCAATATCTGGAGCAAAGGTAAACTGAAACTTTATTGTGTATTAATTGGTTTGGGAGTAGGTTATCTGATATCGTATTTTTTTGGTGTTTTATCAGAGCCTGACTTTCAGGCTATTGCGGGCGCTCCCTGGTTAGATCTACCAGGCCAACATACTGATTATTTTAAATTTTCATTCGACCCGGCATTAATATTACCTTTTATCATTGTGGCTTTATGCGCTAGCCTGAAAACATTTGGTAATTTAACCACCTGCCAGAAAATAAACAATGAGCATTGGAAAGAGGTGGATATTAAAAACATTTCCAAAGGATTACTGGCCGATGGTATCAGTGTGAGCCTGGGAGGTTTTTTAGGTGGTATGGCTGTTGATACTTCGGCAAGTAACGTTGGCTTATCAGCTGCAACATCAGCAACAAGCAGATGGATTGCATTTTTTACAGGGGCAATATTTATTGCCCTGGGATTTATGCCCAAATTATCAGCTGTATTTTCAGTTATGCCTGCACCTGTTATGGGCGCTATTGTAATTTTTGTAACCTGTTTTATGATTATTTCAGGCATTCAGATATTGCTGACAAGCCAAATGAATATCAGGAAAACATTCATTATCGGTATATCATTTGTATTTGGAATGAGTGTAATTATATTACCTGACCTTTATTCGAATCTTCCATCATGGCTGAGTCCGATATTTTCATCCTCCCTAACACTTGCCACCGTTCTGGCAATTCTTCTTAACCAGTTTTTTAATCTTGATGTGAAGAAGAAGAATGGGTGATAGAATTTCTACTCACCGGGTGACTCAGAGTCACCCGGTGAATTCTAGCTTCATCTGAATCAAACACTAGTTTCACAGAATTTACGAATACCATGATATGAAAATGATTCGGCATCAGACACCATGCAATAATGTCTACGAAAGGAAGCAGATAAACCGTCATTTTTTTTAATAAAATATAAATAATTATCTCTGTTGAAGAAAATTGTTTGGCGGTTATTGCCCTGATTATAAATGTGAAATAAATATCCCTCTCAGAAATTCATCAGGTTTATGGTTTATTACTAATGCTACCAGTGCTGCTCCCC
>CAYXUU010000079.1:0-10104 GCA_964468645.1 uncultured Bacteroidales bacterium | reverse complement strand
CATAAATATCCTTCACAATCTTTAATGGGAGGAAACCTTTCTGGGTTAGTTTTATATCATGTTTTTTCCCTCATTGCCAACATTTATGCTTTACGGCAAAGGCGGTTGATATGGTGTTTTTATTCGCCGAATCCGCCATCTGGCGGAGAAGGAGGAGTAAAATCCTTGATGTCATTTGCCTTTAACATCTTTATCCAGTACCCGGACCGGGATTTCATCCAACTGCAGGTAACCTTGCCCAAAATAAGATTACTTCTGTTGATTTAGACATTGTTACGAAATAACTATTGGAATGTAAATTTCAACGGTAAGTAATAAACTACATCTACAGGGATATTATTTGAAAAACCGGGTTTCCACAAAGGCATATCGGAAATTACCCTGATTGCTTCCCTGTCAATATCGGGGTGGACACCCGTTATCACCTTAATGTCACCAACTTCACCCAGATCACTGATTTTGAAGGAGAGATATACTCTCCCCTGTATTCCCTGTTCCGCTGCCGTTACGGGATAGTCCATATTATTAGCAAGATAATAGTAAAGTCCTTTCTCACTACCGGGGAAATCAGGCATACGATCATACCTGAATATCATCATTTCATCCGAAGTAGAAATAAACAGGTCTTCCATTCTAAGATTTGTCAGCTCATTATCTGTAAAAGGATCATCGTAGTCAATCTCTATATAATCCCTGGGGGTCATCTGTTTTTTCCATAATCCGGTTTTCCTGTTCTCCTTGAATTTCCCTTTTTGAGCCATCTTACCTTCCTTATCAAAATAAACTGCTCCACCGTTGGCATATCCTTCATTAAATTCTATGATACATGAGACTGATTTACTTAACTCATCATTTTCTGTATCAAAGTAAAAAGACTTGAGAATTCCTTTTCCTTCATGAAAATTGCCATATTTTACTTTTGAACCATCCTTGTTATTAAACTGAACTATATTTATCAGTTTTCCCTTATCAAATATTGATTCAAGCAGAATTTGCCCGCCTGCAAAATAAATGCGAGCAGTGCTGTCAATATAACCATTTGTATATATTAACTCTTTGAATACCTTATTGTTGGGGTAATACTCACGATAGATACCATTTAGGTCCCCATAGTTATAAGTAGAGATCACAACCGGTGTTCCATCAGGATTGTAAATATTAAACGTTCCATGTCTTTCATCTCCCAGGAATGTCTGCTTGGAAAGCAATTGATTATTGCTGTGATATGAAACCGAACTGTCTCTTACACCAGCGTTATAATAAGTATCGCTAGCCTTCACCACATCAAAATATGTACTCCAGACACCATTTCTTTGTCCATCTTTATAATTTCCTTTAATCCTGGTTATATCATCGGGATAATTAAATACCCAGAGACTGTCCCTTTTGTTATCCTTAAAATAGCCCTGTATCACAGATTTATCATTAATAAAATAGTTATAGGGCCCTTGCTTAATAGCCATGTCCTTCTTAAGGGTGAAGTAAATCACTGTAACCAACCCGTTTTCCGCGTGTACAACCTGGCGTTTGGTTTTGATAAGTTCCTGTGAGGTAAGGCTTGTGGTAAGAAAAATTATAAAAAATAATACGGAAAGCGCAGATTTCATGATGTTTGAATTTGATAAGTGTTTACAACATTATACCATTAATAATACTGCAATATAAAGATTTTTTGATTTTTGTATAAATTAAATCTCACACAATAAGTTTTAACAAGAATTTCCTTTTTAGAAAACCAGATATTATTATATTAGCTTGATTTTAATTTAAAATCCACCCATCATGAACAAAGAAACCCTCATCCGATACATCGTTAATCAGGCAGGCATTACCCAGGAAAAAGCCAGGCTTGTTATTGAAATCATCATAAAGGAAATAACAGAAACACTGCAAACTGAAGAGGAACTTACCATGAGAGGCCTGGGGAAGTTTTACCTGATTGAGAAGGGAGAAAGAACCGGCAGAAACCCGCAAACAGGTATGTCGATAAATATTCCTGCCAGGCGATATGTGCATTTCAAACAATCATCAAGTTGTGATTGTCTGCCACCCCATTAAATCTGAAGCATGAAAATAAAACTAAAAAACATCCGGGAAGAAGCGAATTACCATTCGCAAAGGGTAAGTGACGGCTGCCAGAAACTTGCCATCGCAGGCCTTGCAATCATCTGGCTGTTCCATCTTATTGATGACAGCGGAATGATTATGTTGAGCTGGTTGCTGTTTGTTTCGATGATATTGTTTATTCTGAGTATTCTTATCGACATCATGCAAAATGCCCTGCTTTCTCATAAGTGGAGCAAATACTATGGCAAAAAGAACATTGAATATGAGAAGGCTGGCCATACCAATATTGAGGATATAGAGGTGACAACACCTGAAGGGTTGGGATTTACAGGATGGTTGCTGTACTGGTTTAAGCTGGGCTTTCTGGTGGTGGGATATATTCTTCTTTTTATTGATATTATCGGGAGTTTTGAAATTGTATAGCAATATGTAATAAGGTCACACTTCCCTCTCCTGGAGATACACTTTAAAAACATCTTATTCATTAGCATTGATATCTGAAAAACCTATCCTCCTGTTTAATGCATTGCATAACCCAAATAAAAGACATATAAACTTGAAGTTTAGTAAAATCAGACATGCGATTTTTTTCTATTGCATGGTGCCTTAAAACAACAAGAAAGTGAACATATTATGGTCATATTTCATCGTTTATATCGTTACTAATCCTTTATTTTCTTTACTTTTTTATATGATAAAAAAGCAACTAATAATCAAGAAAGAACAGGATTCTCTAGAAATCGGTTGTTTGATCTGCAAGATTATCCGGATATCTTCAGGGAGTGATCTTAGTTATTAACAGCGGGTCAAATTCACAAGGAACATCAATATTCTATTGGTTTGCGCTGTGCAACAAAAATCGTAGTATAATGCAAACCAATTTTATCCCCGGATCCTGCAAATTGTGGAGCATATTCTTGTAAAAATAAATTCAGGCTACATGCTCTTCCAGATCTAATCTGGAAGTAAAGTTTAAAAATCCGAGTTGATGTTTGAAGTATTCGTATTCGCTCTTCATAAACAAACCAAACATATTTATTGCATATAAGTATAATTTAGAGTATATTAGCATCTTAGCGAACTCCAAAACCAAACCAATATGAAAACAATAGTTTTAATCCTCACTCTTGCAATATGGGCATTATGCTGCCTGAATTACTCAAAAGCACAGGATACGCTTACAAAACAAAAGGTTTATAAAACATGGGTCTCTTTGAACAGTAGTCCATTCAACAAAGTAAAAGGTGTTTTATATAACCTGAAAGATTCATCGATATCAATTGCAAAATTTGACAGAAAGATGGATTGTTATTTTGATGAATCACAGATAACTGATATTGCTATCAGTGATATTAAATGGATCAAGTTCAGGAAAAAGAATTCGCTGAGAAATGGGACATTGATAGGAATTGGATTCGGTATGATTGTTGGTGGTATATATTTGGCATCAGAATCATATAAAGATCCTTCAATGACTCCAGTAGAAGGAGCACTTTTTGGTGCTTGGTTATTTTCTTTACCCGGAGCTATAGTAGGTTCATTTATAGGCTCACTCCAGATAAAGATTCCAATCAATGGAAGTATTGATATCTATAAAAAAGAAAAGAATAAACTTAGAAAATACCTTGTAAAGAATACATATTGAAATAGAATCAATCATATTTGGTTTGTTAAACTTAATCACATTTGCTCAGGATTCAATATATCTGAGATTAAAAGACCAAAAAACAATATTTATCTTGATCTGATAAGTGATATCTCATTTATATCTATTAATTGTGAAAGATTATTTTTCTTAAATCCAAGTTTTTCCTATATCAGTAAAACTTGGTGTTGGTTATAGTCAAGAATTGGATATTCTTAGTAGCTATTACGCTAAATACTTAACTTTCCCTCAACATCTGACATATTGTTTTTCTTACAGGCAGGGGTTCACAGGTACAAATCTTGTAACACCCACAAACATAAAGATCCTGAAAGTTTAAGCTTTCAGGATTTTATATTTTCCTACGATTTTCTTCGAAATTATCGACGTTGAAACACGATGCACAATCATAACCTCCACCAGGCCAGCTTTGAGTTCCTTGCTTGTCATCAAACACCAATATTCCATTTAAAAAATCTCATACGAGATGTGTGGTTATGGACCATGTAGTATTGGCTTGCAATAATCGTTAAATAGTTGTAACCGCTTGACATTTAGCCTGTTTTTTCGTATCTTACGACCGAGTATCAACATGAATGGACTAGCAAACCAAAAATCAATCAAAGTATGAAAACAAAACTGCTTCTCACCCAAACGGCCATCGTTTTGGCCATAGTCCTTGTTTTTAGTTTCGAATCCTGCAAACAGGATAACAACAATGATGATGATATGAACACGGCACCAACAGCAGTGTTTACCGTTGATCCGGCATCAGGAACAACGGCCACTGTTTTTTCATTTGATGCCTCCGGGAGTCACGATAATGAGGATCCTGAGAACCAGTTGCAGGTCAGGTGGGATTTTAATGGTAATGGTAGCTGGGATACAGACTGGAGCAATGGCAAAACCATCAACCGTCAGTATGCCGCGGAAGGAACCTATACTGTTAAGATGGAAGTAAAGGATACCGAAGGACTAACAGGCCATGTTACGCATGACGTAACGGTTACCAACGGTGGCGGAAACGGCATACCCTGTCCCGGCATACCAACGCTTGAATATGAAGGTCAGACATACAATACGGTGTTAATCGGCGACCAGTGCTGGTTAAAAGAAAACCTGAATTATGAAACCGGAACCAGCTGGTGTTATGCAAATTTTGCGGGTCATTGTGAAACCTATGGAAGGTTATATGATTATGAAACAGCACTGACAGCATGCCCTCCCGGATGGCACTTGCCAACGGATGATGAATGGTGTGTGCTGACAACTTTTATAGATCAAACTGTCGACTGCGATATCCTTGGCAATACAGGCACCGATATAGGCATTAAACTTAGAATGTCATCCGGCTGGCTCCCTGGTAATGGTAGTAACATTTATGGCTTTGGTGCACTTCCCGGAGGCAGGTACATGAATGAAATGTTCGATGGTATGATGGGAGCGGCACTCTTCTGGACAGCGACGGAAAACGATCAGGATAATGTATGGACCTGGCAAATTCTCGGTGATTGGGATAGTATCTTCAGAAGTTACTTCGACAAAGCAAGCGGTCAATCCGTTCGTTGTGTGAAGGATTAGTTTCTACAGAAAGAACCTGAAACCATCTAAAAGCAGGGAAAAGGAGACGGACTCCCTCAAGGTGAAAAGGGACGGATTCCCTCCCCCGGCAATTAATCCGTATAAATCCACGATCAAATATCTGTGTCATCAGCGTTCTAATCACCTCATTCCTTTTCCCTGTTGATAATCCATATCGCCCCCTGCATAAAAGCAATCGGAGCCGCGGTTTGGTGGATGGTCTTGAAAATGGGATGAATAGGCGGGTACCCTACATACGTGATATTTGGTAAACTTCCCCACACGCTTTTCACCTTTTCATAGTTACCGAATGATACGCAATCGTCGTTGACACAATGCCAGAGATAAGTTTCGGTTACAGGGATCCAGCCGGTGTAACTATTGTTATCATTCAGTATCTGCCAGGCACGGCTGCCTATGTTGTTCAGGGTGTCGATGAATGCATCGGTAAAGACCTCCACCAGGATATGGTCGGCAGGCATGATGTTGTTCACCACATTTTCCGGGTAAAAGCCGGTGGTATAGTATGGTACTGCTGTATCGTACGGGCTGATGAGCATCTCATCATAGATAAAGGTTTCGGGGTAAAGGTGTTTGTAAGCCACCAGCATATAGGGCAGGAAATAGGGCACCGGGAAAGCGGTGTCGGCCAGCATGACATCCAGCATGATCCCCGACAGGTCGTATGGTCCTTCCATGCACAGGGCTCCGTTGAGCTCCACATTTCTCTTTTCCAGTTCCTGCAGGGCGACCATGGTTACATACCCGCCCTCGGAATAACCCATGATATAGGTATTTCCCTGCCATGAGGGATTAAAGGAATTGACAATCGTGGCTTGCATGGCCTGTACCATATCGGCGGTGGAAACAGCAAGGCGGTCTTTGATACAGTAGGGATGTACCTCACCCACATCATCACCCATACCCTGGTAGTCGGGCATGATGATGATCCAGTTGTTGAGCGCTGAATTGGCCCATGCAATGATCACCTCCGGATATTTGGTGATATCCGATGTGCCAGGGACAAACTGGGAAGGCGCCAGTACTTTCTCCAGTTCCGTACCATGGTTATGCGAAATAAGCGGGGTATGATCCTTAATTCCTCCCGAAGGATAGATCAACAATCCGCTGAGATTAACGGGATTCCCATGGTTGTCGGTGGAGGCATAGGTGACCTTAGAAAAGGTATGCTGCTCGTGTAAGAGGGTATCTGACATATCCCTGAGTTCATAATAGTAGTCCAGGTAGTCATATGCTTCGGGGTGGCCTTCCAGCACCAGGAAATACTCCTCCAACTCGTGGTTACTAACCTGGTATTCGCTGATGATCCTGAGATCATTGTCCGGAGCCGGGTTATTGTTGTCATCACTTTTTCTGCAGGCGCCTAATAAGGCAATTAGTATAATAAAAAGGGAAATGGTGATGTTTGTTGAAACTGGTTTTCTGTATAATCTTGAAGGGTACATATGCCTGGTTTTTTGTCCTATCAAATATAATAAATACATCCGTACGCATACGAATAAATAATCCCATGAAAATCATGCGGGATATTGAGCGCTGGCGGATTAGTGGGATTTTTTGATAAGATATTCAGTGAGCAGTGAACAGTGAACGGTGAAGATGGTATGGATATGTTTAGCATCGCATGGTGGGATACGTTGGTGAAAATTTTTAATGCTGTTTGACCATTGCTTTACTCAAACAGATACACCATCCTGTTCAGATCAATTATACCTTCCCGCTCAATACCAGATGTTATGGTTATGCCCGGAAGTGCGGTTCCATCAATGATTACAGTATCATTATTATAGTTGGTAAAAGTGATGTAGTTTCCAGGGGTTCCGGAAACACTCACAGTAATCTTTTCGTAATAGGTACCTTGCATGATATACACCGTGCTGCCCGGTGTGGCTGCGTTGCATGCTTTCTGTATAGTTTTCCAGGGTTGTGTAAATGTACCGGGATCATTATCATTGCCATGTGTTGCAACGTAGAAGGAGGTTGCACTGAGAAATTGATATGTAAGCAGGAAAACAATCATTAAAGAAAATTGCTTCCCTGAAGTTTTTATTTTTTGTTGAAGCTTTTTTGATATAGCGAGCATGTATAACAAAGGTAGGGATAATCAAAGATATTTGCACCGGGACTGGTTATCCAATTACAAATTGCATCTGTTAACATAAAGATAGAGCTTCTGAATTGATTTCCTCATTTTCCTATCTTTACAGAACCAATAATTATCCTATGACCATAACCGGTATTATCGAAATAATTCTGCTGATATTCCTCGTTATTCTTCTTTTAAGAATTTCATTTACCTCAGCATCCATACCGCCTGAATATAAAAAGGCCCTGAAGGAAAAACGAATACCTTCAACGATTAATAATATCCTTCGGTTTCAACCTGATAAATTGAGGATGTTTAACTTCTGGTTTCAGATCGAGAGAATTGAAAAGGAACAAATTCCGGGTGATTTTGCTGAGCTGGGCGTATATAAAGGAAAGACCGCCAGGATCATTCACCTGCTGGCGCCTGAACGGAAGTTGCACCTGTTTGATACTTTTGCAGGATTTCCTGCCAATGACCTTAACGGCGAAACCGGTGAAGCCGCCACCTATACACCAAAGAATTTTGCGGATTGTTCGCTCGAAGGTGTCAGGGAATATATTAAGGGAAATGATAACATTGTTTTCCATAAAGGTTATTTCCCTGAGACTACTGCTGATCTCCAGAATAAGAAGTACGCTTTTGTGAATATGGATGCTGACCTATACAAACCTACTATTGCAGGACTTGCGTATTTCTATCCCCGCTTATCGCCCGGAGGGGTGATCATCATCCATGATTACAATCATAAGTGGCCGGGATTGATGAAGGCGGTGGATGAGTTTGCTGAGACGATTCCAGAGGTGTTTGTTTCTTTGGCTGATAAGGATTCGAGCTTAATGATAGTTAAGAATTGGGAACGCGGATGACGCTGATCTTCGAACACGGATTATGACGGATAGGAATAGTTATTAAGGGGATGTGTTCCCTCCTGAGCATTGCAACAGAAAATTATCCAGAGGTGTTTGTTTCTTTGGTTGATAAGGATTCGAGCTTAATGATAGTTAAGAATTGGGAACGCGGATGACGCTGATCTTCGAACACGGATTATGACGGATAGGAATAGTTATTAAGGGGATGTGTTCCCTCCTGAGCATTGCAACAGAAAATTATCCAGAGGTGGTTGTTTCTTTGGCTGATAAGGATTCGAGCGTGATGATAGTGAAGAATAGGGAACGCGGATAACGCGGATCTTCGAACACGGATTATAACGGATAGGAATAGTTATTAAAGGGACGTGTTCCCTCCTGAGCATTGCAACAGAAAATTATCCAGAGGTGGTTGTTTCTTTGGCTGATAAGGATTCGAGCGTGATGATAGTGAAGAATAGGGAACGCGGATAACGCGGATCTTCGAACACGGATTATAACGGATAGGAATAGTTATTAAAGGGACGTGTTCCCTCCTGAGCATTACAGTAGAAATTAAATCCAGAGTGGTTACAGGTAGGAATCCGTCCCTGAGTTGTTATATTGTCTGATCGCTTAATCGTAAAATCAAAAGGAAAATAAATTAAGAATCTTTTTTACCGCGTAGCGGTTATGTGTCTGTAGCAGCGAGGTAGGCGAATGACAGATTTTCCCTGAAGGGGATAAACAAAGGATAAAGGATAAAGGATAAAGGACAAAGGCAAAAGTGGTTGAGAGATTGGGCGATGTATAAGATTGAATGAAGTAGGTAAGGGATGATTATTTCAAGACGATTATACCGTTTCACAGGCAGGATGGTTAATTATTCCACAGCATCCGGCGGGAGTTCATGATTTAATGATTTCACGATTGACGAATTCGTATGTTTTTTTTTACCGCGTAGCGGTTATCTGTTTGTAGCAGCGAGGTAGGCGAATGACAGATTTTCCCTGAAGGGGATAAACAAGGGGATAAGGCAAAAGGATAAAGGATAAAGGCAAAAGTGATTGCACGATGGTGCGATGTACAAGAATGAATGAAGTAGGGAAGGGATGATTATTTCAAGAAAGTTATGTCATTTCCCAGGCTGGATGGTTAATTATCCCACCGCATCCGGGGGGCTCACGATTTAATGATTCCCCGGTTTCACGATATTAGAGGTACTGTCGTGCAGTTATCTTAGCCCGGGATTATCATCATAAACATAATTGTGGATTAATGGTAGATCCGGGAGGTGGAAAGGTTATCAAAAAACCTTTTTATAAATGATTAAATACACAATACCAATTACTGCCTGTAAACAAGTGCAACTGAATAGGCTGAGACTCCTTCTTCCCTACCCTCAAATCCAAGATGTTCTGTTGTTTTAGCCTTGATGGAGATCTGCTCCCTTTCGATGCCCAGGGTATCGGCAAGGGCGATCTGCATGGAAGGAATATAATCATTGATCTTTGGTTTCTGAAGGACAATGGTGCTGTCGATATTGCTGATATGGTATTTCTTTTCCTCAAGAAGTTTCGCCACATGCTCCAGCAGTATCTTGCTGTCGATATCCTTATAATCATCGGAGGTGTCGGGAAAATGCCGGCCAATATCACCAAGGTTTGCAGCTCCCAGCAGGGCATCAATAATGGCATGGATCAATACATCAGCATCGGAATGGCCAATGGTGCCTTTATCATGTGGTATTTTAATACCGCCTAACCAGAAATTGTGATCTTTTTCAAGCCGGTGGACATCGCCTGTTTTCCGCACTTTTTTGCAACACCCTTGTAATGTACTGTAAATCAGCACTG
>CAYXUU010000078.1:0-10562 GCA_964468645.1 uncultured Bacteroidales bacterium | reverse complement strand
AAAAATCCACGAATGAATGTTGGTAAAACAGTTTTTTCGCAACTAATGTCATTGTCACCTTGGTATAAGTTTGATAAATGTGTGCCAAAGTATTCCGGTGATTACAAGGTTCATCGATTCACCTGCAAACAACAGTTTTTTGTTATGTGCTTTGCCCAGCTGACACGAAGAGAAAGTCTGCGTGACATCGAGGCCTGCCTGGCTGCTATTCCAGAGAAACTTTATCATTCTGGTATAAGACATCGTGTAAGAAAGTCAACTCTTGCTGATGCGAACGAGAACCGTGATTACTATATCTATGCTGACTTTGTACAATTATTGATTCCTATTACCAGAGATCTTTACAAAACAGAAAACGATTTTACGGTTGACCTCAAGAATATTGCATATGCTTTGGACAGTACCATATAAATGAGTATTTACAAAAAAATGCTATCAAAACGATGAAGAACTAAAACAAAAAAGCCAGCACACATATCGCTGGCTCATTGCTGCATTCAATTATTATCGACAAATTATTCACTTAACATTTTTTGGTATTTCACAATTTGCATAACAATAAGTACGGATGTTCTATTGAGAAGATGATAGATATCTGTTCAGAAGGATTGGCTGAATATCGGGGAATCTACAAACAGATATCCGAAAGGACCATTCGGGATGATATTCGTGTAATGCGCAGTGACATCCTGGGTTTCGAAGCACCAATTTTCTTTGAGGATAGAAAATATTTCTATGAAGATACCGGGTATTCTATTTTCAGAATCACGCTGAAAGATCAGGATTTATTAAAGCAGATCTTCAACTTACTTCTTTTTGAACGGGAAAACATTAAAAATGAAAAGCTGGATTTAGTTCTCCAAAGGCTTTCCATTTTAACCGGTCTTAAAGTTCCACCAGGGAAAAAGGAAAAAGAGAAAACAGAGGTACTTGAAAGTCCGAAGGTGATCCTTCCAAAAGAGGATACATTAAGAGAAATGGAAGAACTTGATTTGTCTGCCAGATCAGTCAGGGAAGAGTCCCTATTATTAAATGAAGGATTATTCAGGTCCAGAGCTATCGAGTTAGATCAAGATGTTTTTCATATTGAGGACCCGGTATCTGAAATACAATGGGGGGAAATACTTAAATCCTTATAGTGAAAAATCCGGCTTAGGAATTCCCTCCTTCTGGCACAAATATTTTAATACCGATTTCCAGTCTTTGAATATCCCCTTCCCAAAATGAATATGCTCACCATTAAATCTGTCCACCCCGTGCCTGATCCTGTCATCAATCAAATAATCACCCTGGCAAAGATGTTTGTTATGTGAAATAATCAGTCTTTTATGCCCAACTTCAGGCAGGTATCTTTTAATCCATAACAACTTATCCCGCCAGGCAGAAGGATTATTCCAGGGTGCAGTCGTAAGAATATAAGTGTCGAAATATTGGAACAGGAAGTTAATTGCTTCAATAGCTCCTGGCATCGGTTTCATCAAAGAGAATAGTCTGTCAATATCATCTTCATGTCCTTTGTATTCCATCAGAATTTCTTTATCAACCAACAGAAGGGCAGAGATGAAGTCAACAAGGATGCCGTCCATATCAACGTAAAGTGTTTTCAAATTGTCTTTTTATTATTTCGAAATTTCATCTCAAATTTAAACATATTTTAATGAGCACGATTTCTGGAAAGCCATTCGTTTCGTGTTTTTTTCATCATTCTTCCCACTTTTGTAACCAGGCATTGATACTTCTCAAGCTTTATGTATCCTGTTTTTATATCTTTCAATTCCTGATCAGTTTTGTCAGGAATAATCTGTGACCAGTTGTAATATCTCATTTAAACAGCTTACTTGTCTTATTCTAGCTCATTAATAATTTCATCAATTCTCTCATGTCTTTGTATTATCTGCAGATCATATTCATTTGTTTCATTCAGAATCGCGTTTGAAATCAAATCATAAGCCTCAATCCTTAATTCGCAATATTCCAGCAGTAACATATTTTGTCTTTCAAATTCCGGTGGTAAATTTTCAATCGTATTCAGTTCATTAATGATATCAATACTCGCTTTCCATTTCGGTATACCGGTATTCCTGATAAAATTCACAATCTCATATTTTGATTCTGTGTCTAACATTTCGAATAATTGCATTGCTTCCAGTTCATTTTTATTGAATTGTTCCAATCCCGCATCATACCTCTCAGCATCCCAATCAACTGCTTGATAATAAGCAAACAAAAAAATAACCCCTGCAATAATCACAAGGCAAACTAACCCAATTCCGGCAGCCTTCCAAATGGAAAAATACCGGCCATTCTCCTCCTTATGTTTTTTCAACTCCTTGCCATGAATTTTCTCAACAATCAAATAGATAACCAGTGTATACACCAGAGGTATTAACGCATTGGGTATCTTATCAATAATATCATCAGGTATTTGAAAAATACCTATAAAAATTAATATTGTAGATATTATTCCTATGAACAAAGCATTTAATCCCTGTCTTTCCTTCCCAAGATTGATACTATTTCTCCTTATCATAATTCCGGCTGCAATGGGCCCGCCCAGATACGTAGCTAAAGCTATTGCCCGCTGTGAATAAAGCTTAACTGTTTCATTCATAATATTTATTGTTGTTCTATTTTTTTCAAAGTCAGTCATGACATATAGGCCTTGTATCATTCAAACACATACTCAATCTTATTAAGGTTTGTAAAATCCTTATCTTCTATACCTGCATAAATAACAATCTTTTCGGGCCATCCTGTTTTCGGATTGAAAAAGTATTCACTTCTCGAAATGGTCTTTTTCTCCCGGTATTCCTGGTCAGGATAATGCTTTTTATATAGCTCCCTGATCTCATCATATTCATATTCGGTTGAATACGTGATACAGATTCTTTCATCATCATCTATTCTTGCGATTGTTGTATTAATTACAGGAATCCCTTCTTCGAACATTCTGTTCGGAATTCTCACTGGTTCTCGAATAGTATCATCAATCATAACAACCTCACCATATATACCCAACATCATATCTGACCAGTTCCTGCATTGCTGAATCAGTTCACTTTTATTCGTTGCCAGCTTAATCTTCTCCATAACACCCTTCAATTCAAACTCGTTGATTTCCTCCTCTCTTGCAATTGAATGCAGTTCCTTTATAATATCATTATTCATATTCAACAGCAATTTCCAGTTTTGCAAATCCACGAATACCCCACTGGTATCCGTTTCAACAATATATTTTAGGTTATTGAAATATTCGTTCAGAAGCTCAAATTCACTATGGATCTCCTCTGGCATCTTCTTTTTCAATTCCACAACATATCCCTTCTTGGTTTTATCCAGGATCTTAATAAAATAAACATCAATGGTATCAATCCTGGTAGATGCTTCATTTTCATCATTCTCCTTCCATGTTTCTGACACAACAACAGTAACAGTTTTAAAATCTCCTGGTTTCCATTTTGGTAAAAGGATAATACCATCTTCTGGCTGAGAAGTACTACATGATAAAATAAAGACTGTCAAAACAAATGTCACGGAGAAGATTCTTACTGTATTCATCATATTTAACAATTTTAGGATTTCCAATAAAACTATGAAGCTTAATGCTCTCATGAATCATAAATATATGAAAGTTCTTTGAATAAAATGGAATACGTTGTTCTTCAAATTTAGTGGAATTGTACAGAAAATCAGGATTTTTTTCTTCGTAGCCAACGACCGTGCCTTACGGCAAGCGCAGTTGATAAGGTGTTCGTCTCGCTCGTGGCAGGGCTGCCAGTTAACAAAAAACACGCCAGGCATTCCAACCGCACATTGCAAAAACAGGTTTACTGCATCTTAATGAAAATGCGAAGTAATTTTCTTTTAGATGCAGTTATACCGTGGTGAATGCAAAAGTCAAATATTTCTTACCAAACATATAATTGAATCGGTATAACATGCCCCATATTGTCTTTATCATTCCATCCCAATTTGTTCAAGCTTCCGTCCCACCATTGCATGATACCTCTCCTTCATTGCTCCGGGCAAGTAGCTAATCTTAATAAATTCATGCCACCTGGGAACCGCTTTCTTAAAACGCTTGTAAATATTTTCAAATGCCTTTTGATCTATTTGAAAAAGCTTCATCGCACCTTATTAGTGTATGAGGCACTGTTTCTATTCCTGCTATCTTCGCAAGATGCATAGTAAGGTCCTCCAGCTCAGGCAAACCGGGATAATGCTCACTGGGTGGCTTTAATATATAACCTCCCCAGACTCCCAGTATGGTTAGTTTTTGAGGTATTTCCTTTTTGGATGGATCCTGTAATCCAAGTGATAGTTTAGGTTGTACCCCGGTTACAGTCGTTTGGCTTTTGATCACTTTTTCTGCCAGCTCCAGTATCTGATCATTAGTATAATCCAGAAGTGGTGGCTTCAGATTACCAAATATCTTTTTGCTGCACCCTGGATGGAATTCCTGCCCAATTTTTATGCATATACACTTTAGCCCTTCTCATAGATCAGCTTATTACGGTTAATAGGTGCCGGCCCTAATTCATACCCGAAAAGTACGAGCACCTGGTTTACTTTATTCATTTGCAATGAAGGTTTGTCACGTTCAATTCACGAATAAATCTTAATCCGACACCAGCCTTATCTGCCAGGGTCTCCTGTGTAAGTCCCAGATCCTTTCTTTTTCCTTTAATAAATTCGCTTAACGAACCCGTTGCATTCGAAAATTCTTCTTTATTCATTTTGTTCAATTTACCCGTTCGGGTACAAAATACTAGAATCAAATGATTTTCGTCCCGTTCGGGTACATGACTGGAAAACAAACATCATTATGCATAACAAGTGGATCATCATAGTCATCTGGTATTTTTATCAAGGGTATGACATTCATTTTTTTCATTTATTCACTTCTTATTAACTCTCCAATAAATTTACTATTTTTAAACGAATGATGTTTATTTTTGATTTTTAAAATTTAAATCAATGTGTAACTCATTTTCAGACTCTTTCCCAAAAGAGATTGGTGAACTTAAAAAGTTCCTTGACAAAAAAGATTATATCCTCAGTGATGAAGAAACTTCAATGCCTAACGACAGGTGGCGATATTTTTAAAAAGTTTTAAGTAAATCAAACTCAAATGTACTTTTTAGGATTATTTTACGCTTTGAGCTTAGTATAAGTGATTCTCCAGATGCATCATACTCAGACAATCTCTTGTTATCCTACAATGATACCTTCATCGAAGTATACGATAGGCAAATGGATCAAGATGGCTGGTCTGATGGATTTAAAAATTATGATGAATCATCAGAGTTCCTTGATTTAATTGATCAATATCCTATTACACCTGGTAGTTTTGATGACATTGAAAGTTTATGTGAATTATTAGAATGAAAGAGAGGTTACTTTTCGTAGCCAACGACCGTACCTCAAAACTAGCGCAGTTTATTAGGTGTTCGTCTCGCTTCCGGCGGGGCTGCCAGTCAACAAAAAATCCGCCAGGCATTCCCAGCGCACAATGCAAATACAGGTTTACTGCATCTTAATGAAAATGCGAAGTAATTTTCTTTTAGATGCAGTTATACCGATGTGCATGAAAAGTCAAATATTTCTTACCAAACGTTTAATAGAATCGGTTTAACATGCCCCATATTGTCCTTGCCGTTCCACCCCACAATGTTTTCCTCTATTTATCTTCATTATCTTGCGAAGCATCATGCAAATTTACCAGACCTATGAGGTTGTATCTTAAAGAGTCTATCTAACAAATCTGTCTTTGTAATAAATTTATCAGCATCCCATTTCCTCTCTGTTTCAATTTGTATCAATCCGAAATAATCAAGGAACCGGTCAAACGTATCTCTGGATAACCACTTAACTACCTGTGCTTTTTCAAGATAGAACAAATATTTAAGTAAGGTATCCCTGGTTGTCCCTGTCTGGCCTGCGAGCTTTTGAATATTTTGCCTATAGGGTGCAATTCGTGCAATGATGGATAACATTTTTTTTATTTTCTGTACAGAATAATAATCCGGGCAGATGATAAACAATGGCCCTGCGGCTCAGGTCATAACCACCTTTATAAATATCCAATGCTGATGAACTTGTAAAAACAATCTTTAACTCCGGAAGGTTATCATATACATTTTTTAACTCCTGTGACCAGTTCGGGTACTTAGGTACTTCATCCAGGAAAAGAAAGTTCCCACCATTTTTAACAAAGTCTTCGGCAAAGTAAACCAGGTGATTCTCTGCAAAATAAATATCATCAAGACTAACATAAAGTGCCTCACGTCAAGCGCAGTTGATAAGGTTTTTGATCGTACTTCTTTAATTACTTTAGTATATAGAGGATGGAATGGATTTGTGTTGGATCAATTTGTTTGCATTTAACAACGAAAAATGTAGTTCTTCCCAAACCAATTTCATTCGAAATCAAGTATATTGTTGTGCATACTCCTGAAGAAAACAATTCAGGTTGCATACTCTTATGTTTTTTTGAATCAGGTAATTATCTGAATCAGGAGTGATAATAAAATTATTTTTTGCTTTCAAGTCTTCAAATGAAATCAAATTTCCTTTTGTTAGTTGTGGTGCAGAAGTATATTTGATTTCTATCGCACAAACCGGCTTTGAAGATCTTGTTAACACAAGATCACATTCTGCACCCTGGTGTGTCCGGTAAAAAAATGCCTGGTAATCCGAACCTGTCAGTTGCAATATCTGCTCGATGGCATAGCCCTCCCAGGAATTACCTTTCATGGGATGGCCTTCCAAATCGAATCTGGAGGCAATGTTTAACAATTTATGGAGCATCCCTGAATCCCTGATATAAAGTTTCGGGGATTTAACAACCCTTTTCCTAATATTTGTGTGATAAGGATGAAGCTGACGGATGAGCAATGCATTTTCCAGAAAATCCAGGTATTTTTTAATTGTTGTTGAACTAAGTTCCATCGACCTGCTCAGATTACTAAAATTGACAATATTTCCATGTGTATGGACAATCATAACCCATAGATTTCTTAATGTGACGGCACCAATATTTAAACCAAGCATTGGTATATCCCGTTCAATATAGGTTTTAATGAAGTTTTCCAGCCATTGGGCCCATATCTTGTTATTTGGTGCCAGGTAGGCATCGGGGAATCCTCCCCTTAACCAATGTTCATAAAGCGTGTCTTTTGGTAGTTCCGTTAAATTAAAACCGGTAAGCTCAATGTTGGCTATTCTTCCGGCAAGCGATTGAAAGGATTTTCGAATCAATACAGGTGAAGCAGATCCAAGAATCATTAACCTGGCCGGAATCCGGTGTATATCAACCATTGAACGCAAAATTGAAAATAATTCAGGCATTATTTGAATCTCGTCAATAATGATACATTTATCTGTATTGCTTTCGAAAAAGAAGTTTGGATCACTTAACCTTACGAGATCCCTGGGATTCTCCAGATCAATGTAAATACTCCCTTTTTCGATTTCCTTCATTATTTTCTTTGCAAGGGTTGTTTTCCCCACCTGCCTGGGGCCAATGATTCCCGCAACCGGAAAGTATTTTAAACTCTCAAGCAATTTGTTTTCAATTTTTCTTTTAATCATTTGTCAAAAATAGTAATTACCATGAAATATTCAAAATGAATTTTAAATATTCATGGTATGTACTCATGTTAACTCGCCCTTTTATTATCCCTTTCATGTGCACGCTTTATATGTTCACAAAAGGTGAATACCTGTAAAAAGGATTAGGGTACATCCATTATGCGTGATTGAAAACGTTCCGGCATCTGAACAGGGGCTTTATGGGACCGATAATGTGACAGAGGGTGTCCTGGAAAAACGGATCTGCAATTATATTCTCATTACCTCTCCAATTTCCTGAAATCATTGTTGCATAATATTGGAATAGGAAACAATTATATCAATGTTCCCAGTATTTAATATGTCTTTTCCAGCAGGAGCATTATTATTCCAGAAAATGTTATTTAAGGTATTGCGTGTATCCAGATTATTCCTTCCGAATCTTCATAAAAATGCATGGCAGTTTTCTTTTAGATGCAGTTAAACCTTGTGCAATATGTAGTAAAAATCAATTCCAGCAATTGAGGATCATCATAATGAAACTTTTCTCCTTTTTTAGTCAGGCTCAGTTTATTGTTTCTCTTTTTCGCCAATCCGGTGATTTCAGACAGGATTCTTGTCAGGTTCACCGTCATTGAGTCTTTTTCTCTGAATACCTTCAAACTCCCCGGTGGAAAGAAAACATCCTCAATAAATTCCTGGTCATAAATATCCTTCACAATCTTTAATGGGAGGAAACCTTTCTGGGTTAGTTTTATCTCACCTTTTTTCCTGATCAATTCCAAAAAATACTTCAGCTGATTCAAAATAGGGATGCGTTGGTAATCCTTATCGGTGATAAGCTCTAATTCTTTAGGGCAGTCTTCTCCAAAAGTTAAATGCAATAAATGATGAATTTCAAAAGGTGAATAGCCTTCAAAATCAGGCATTTCCCTGTTGTTTTCCTTATGCATAATTTCGTCGATATATCTCTGCAGGTCTTCTAACATTTATTGTTCATTTGATAATTGCCCTTAATAAAGAAATCCAAACATCCAGAGTGGAATCTTGTTTCTTAATACATACTCAATACCATCGGAGGCGACAAAAGCATCCTGCAAACCCGCAATTTGTTTTGTTGTTTTTCCAGGTCCCCCTATTTCAAAAAGGAACTTATTATCCACCATAAAATCCCCTTTGTCAGGATAACTAACCTTGTGTTTTACAGTTAGCTGGTTCAGGAAGAAGGTCTCCCTTAAATTGCCAATATCCGGATTAGCAGTGCCAATTGCATGCATCAGGTTGGTATTGTTCAAATATAACTTATCAGGTTTATTTAAATAATTAATACCAAACGTATCTCTGGATAACCACTTAACTACCTGTGCTTTTTCAAGATAGAACAAATATTTAAGTAAGGTATCCCTGGTTGTCCCTGTCTGGCCTGCGAGCTTTTGAATATTTGGCTTATAGGGTGCAATTCGTGCAATGATGGATAGCATTTTCTTTATTTTCTGTACAGAATAATAATCCAGGTGAAATATTGAAGGCAGGTCGGTTTCTGTTACCAGGTTAATAGTAGCAAGCAAGCGCTGCTGATAATTCACAGATGATTCAAGAAAAAACGGATAATACCCATATTCAAGATATTCTGTAAATGCTTTCAAAGGCCTGATATCTCCAAGGTCATCATATACCATATCAGTATCCCCCTGCAGTATTTCTTCAAGAGACAATGAAAGAATGCCCCTGGTGTATTTTAGGTTTAAGAACTCTCTGAATGATAATCCGGGCAGATGATAAACAATAGCCCTGCGGCTCAGGTCATAACCACCTTTATAAATATCCAATGCTGATGAACTTGTAAAAACAATCTTTAACTCCGGAAGGTTATCATATACATTTTTTAACTCCTGTGACCAGTTCGGGTACTTAGGTACTTCATCCAGGAAAAGAAAGTTCCCACCATTTTTAACAAAGTCTTCGGCAAAGTAAACCAGGTGATTCTCTGCAAAATAAATATCATCAAGACTAACATAAAGTGCCTCACTTTTGATACCATAAGTTCTTTTCATATACTGCATCATCAGCGTTGTTTTCCCACTGCCTCTGGCGCCGGAAATTCCTATAAGCCGGTCATCCCAGTTAATTTCATCCATCAGGAAACGGAAGAACTTCATCGGTACTCTTCTTATACGTTCCTTTGATATATCATTCAACCTTTGCATAAGTCAAATTTTTTGCAAATATAATAAATTCACTTATACATAAGCGAATATTATTAAAAATATCACTAATACATAAGTGAATTAATTTCTTTTTAATATATAATCTATTCGTCACGGATTTTTCGACAATCCTTTGATGCTCTCCGTAGCCAACGACCGTGCCTCACGGCAAGCGCAGTTGATAAGGTGTTCGTCTCGCATGTGGCGGGGCTGCCAGTCAACAAAAAACCTGCCAAGCATTCCCACCGCACATTGCGAAAACAGGTAAAATGTCACACTTTCATTCAGGTTTAACAATTAGGAGATGGGATATTATCTTTCCGGCATAAGTAATCAACTACCGATTTCCAGTCTTTGTATTTCCCCTGTCCAAAATGAATATGCTCCCCTTTAAATCTATCCACGCCATGCCTGATCCTGTCATCAATCAGGTAATCACCATGGCAAAGATGTTTGTTATGAGAGATGATCAGTCTTTTATGGCCAACGTCAGGTAGGTATTTCTTCACCCAGAGTAGTTTGTCCTTCCAGGCAGAGTGATTGTTCCAGGGAGCAGTAGTGAGAATATAGGTGTCGAAATGTTGGGACAGGAAGCTAATTGCTTCAATAGCACCGGGAATTGATTTCATTAATGAGAATAGACCGTCAATATCATCTTCATGTCCTTTGTGTTCCCTCGGAATTTCTTTATCAACCAACGGAAGGGCAGAGATGAAGTCAACAAGGACGCCGTCCATATCAACGTAAAGTGTTTTCAAATTGTCTTTTTATTATTTCGAAATT
>CAYXUU010000077.1:0-12029 GCA_964468645.1 uncultured Bacteroidales bacterium | reverse complement strand
CTTTACGAAAAAGGTAATGCTGTTATGTGGACAGATCCGCATATTTCCGAACAATTACTTGATGTTCATTTAAACCCGGGAATTGATCTGGCAAGCAGAAAAACTTCTACCATTGAACTTACAGTGAATTGGATTCTTTCAAATACTGAAGACAAAAAACTCAATATTCTGGATCTGGGCTGCGGGCCTGGATTATACGCAGAATCTCTTGCCAGAAAAGGCCATGTTGTAACCGGTATTGATTTTTCAGAGCATTCGATCGAATATGCTCAGAAAGAAGCGAATAAGAAAAACCTCGATATCCCTTATATAAATGGAAATTACCTGGAAATTGATTTGCCGGAAAATCAGTTCGATTTGATATTACTGATATTTACAGATTTTGGGGCCCTGCTTCCTGATGAACGTATTGTATTACTACAAATGATCCGACAAGTCCTGAAGCCAGGAGGGATATTTATCTTTGATGTGCTAAATGAGAAAAACTTTGAAAGCAAGCTGAGTCCAAGGAACTGGGAGGTTTCAAATCATGGATTTTGGAAAGACAAACCCTATATTGCGCTATCAGATTCTTTCCTGTATAAAATAGAAAAGGTCATTTTATACCAGCATATTATTATTGATGAACAGGGAAACATCGATACTTATCGATTCTGGAATCATTTTTTTTCTAACCCTGATCTGGAAGTAATTTTGTTTGCCAATGGATTTACTGAGCTTAGTTTCTATAATGATGTAATACCATCAGGGGATATGTATGAAAGTGATGAAGTGACCTTTTGTAAAGTTACTAACAACAAATAATAGAAAAATTGCGGTATTACCGTAAAAAAAACACTCCTAACAAAAGGAGGTAAAGATGTATTTGAATATTAAATGTGATGATGATTCATAATACATGACATGAGATAACAAAATACAGGAGGTCCAAACCATGAAATCAAACAGAAAAGAAAACAGGGTTGCGCATCAAAAACCTATCCGGCTCTGGCCGGGAATATTACTTGTTATTGTACAGTGGTTAATCAGTATTATCCTTCCCAGGGTCATACCTGTACCTGAAATGATAATGTACGGATTATTGGGGGGATTGTTTTTAGGATTGATGATTATTGTATGGTGGCTATTTTTCAGCCGGACACCCCGCTTAGAACGTTGGATTACGCTGATTTTTATAATAGTTGTAATGTTTGCCACATCTTTCTTTATTGATGAATCTATTATAACCGGGAATATGGGATTGATGTATATTTTCCATGCAGTCCCCGTCATGTGCCTGGCCCTCGTAGCCTGGGCAACAGTCACCTGTCATCTGTCAAACACAACTCGTCGGTTTGCCCTGATAATAACTATACTTCTTGCTTCAGGGGCATGGATATTACTGCGAACAGATGGCATTGACGGTGCTGGCCTTCCTGATTTCAACTGGCGGTGGGCCAGTACTCATGAAGATCGTATGCTGGAGAAGGCTGATTATGGTTCTTCAGAAAAACCATCCATAAAGGTCACCCTCGCCCCGGCAGCGGAATGGCCCGGTTTTCGGGGACCTGATCGTGATGGTATCATTAAGGGAATACAAATTGAGTCTGATTGGGAAAAAGAGACTCCGGAAGAATTATGGCGTAAACCGGTAGGCCCGGGATGTTCATCCTTTGCTATCAGTGGCAAACTTTTTTTCACCCAGGAACAGCGGGGTGAATATGAGATCGTTTCATGCTATGATCTCCTTTCAGGAGAACCTGTATGGCAACATAGCGATGAAGTACGGTTCTGGGATTCGCATGCCGGGGCCGGTCCGCGATCAACGCCAACGCTGGTTGGTAACCGTGTTTATACACTTGGCGGAACAGGAATACTTAACTCGCTCGATGCCCGTACTGGTTCGCTTCTCTGGTCGAGGGATGCAGCAGCAGATGCGGGAGTAAATGTCCTGACCTGGGGATTTACAGGCTCACCTCTGGTAGTAAATGATGCTGTGATTGTTGCCCTGGCAGGGAAACTGGTCGCCTATGATACCCTGAATGGTCAACCCCTGTGGTTTGGTCCCGACGGTGGTTCAAGCTATAGTTCACCTCAATTGCTAACATTAAGTGGTATTCCTCAGGTGCTTATGATGAGTGGAACTGGGGTGATCGGCGTTGAGCCGGCCAGTGGCGAGATACTTTGGGAGTATCCTTGGCCAAAGGCAGATCATATCTTGCAACCAGCTTATATTGAAAACAACGACCTGTTGCTCAGCGATGAGTATAAAGGCATCCGCCGTATATCAGTTACGTGGAATGGGGACGAATATTCAACAGAAGAAGTCTGGATATCCTCAGAGATGAATGTTAACTTCAACGACCATGTTATCAACAAAGGTTATGCTTATGGTTTTAACGGTCCGGCTTTAGCCTGTATCGACCTCAGTAATGGTAAACGGTTGTGGAAAGGTGATCGCTACCGGGGTTGGCTCCTCCTGCTCGCCGACCAGGACTTATTGCTTGTACTATCGGAAAGAGGTAAACTGGCACTCGTCAGGGCTACTCCCGAGAAGTTTACAGAACTCGCACAATTAAAGGCGATAGATGGAAAAACCTGGAACCACCCGGCATTGGCCGGTGATGTTCTGCTGGTACGCAACAGCCGGGAGATGGCCGCATTCCGGCTTCCCCTTGCCGGTAATTGATAAAATATATTCCTTGGAGGAGATAGTGGAGGCACACAGGTATGACGAAAAAGGACACAAAAAGGGAAATGTCGTTATAAACATTGGTTAACTTATAAAAAGAAAATTAAAATGGCAACAACACAAAAAATCAAACTGAAAGCCACTAAAAGGTTATTCTTAAAAAAAGGGACCTGCTCCCGTGCGCTTGGTTTTATTTTAAATCGGGAATTTGGCCACCTCAGTGACCTTCATGAGCGTGCCCTGGATCCGCTGGCAGGAGGGATAATACAGGAGGGCTATCAGTGCGGTATGCTCTGGGGGGCATCTATGGCAGTAGGCGCAGAATCCTACAGAAGAATAGATGATAAGGATAAGGCTACAGCCCTGGCCATCAAAGCAACACAATCCCTGCTCGAGTCATTCATTAAGAGAGCTAAAAGCCCCGACTGTCTTGATATCACTGAAACAAACTGGAAAAGCAAAACCAGTATAGCAAAGTATTTTGTCACCGGCAAAGTATTCCACTGTTTTACATTCCTTGAGAAATGGGCCCACGATGCAATTCCGGCAGCATATGAAGGATTATCCCATGACCAGGATGATCTACCAGCAAAATGTATGAGCTGTGCATCAGAAGTTATTAAAAAAATGGGTGGTACCGATGAGGAAGCTATTATGGCCGCTGGATTTGCAGGTGGCATCGGATTAAGTGGTAATGCCTGTGGTGCCCTGGGCGCTGCCATATGGATGAATACACTTGCTAAGTGTAAAGAACAACCCGGGAAATCATTTTATACCAATCCGGATTCCAGGGATATTCTCGAAAAAGTCTTCTATCCCGCTACTGATTATGAAATCCTGTGCAAGGATATTACAGGAAAAAAGTTTAAAACCTTGGACGAGCATACTGAATTTATTGCAAATAGGGGTTGTGATAAACTGATTGATGAACTAGCGAAATGCTGATATCAGGTACAATTGATAAACTTATTTCCCCTACCACTTATCCACAATAAATACTTTGATTAAGTTGTTTAGCATTTACCGAGTATAATAATGAATTGTTATTACAAAAGATTATATTCAAAACCTGGGTAACCGGCCAATAATACTAATAGGTGATTTTAATCCCCAGCTCGGATTGCCCGAATTACCTCATGAACTTAATGATGTTATGATGGATTCAGATGCCACATTATTTCATGGGGGCGACAGATTATTCTTCAGTGAGGATCATTATAGAATAATTTGGCTTATATCACTTTCATATGCTTCCTTCTGAAAAGCCAGACACCAACAAAAAAGTAGATAACAGTCAGTATTATAAGAGCAACGATCTCTGGTATAATTTCCCCTATACCCATATCAAGGATCAGGGTTTTTTTAAGCGCTGAAATAGCATGGGTAGGTGACATCAACCCCTGGATCGTAACAGGATAACCGGCAACTGCAAAGAGCTCCTTTCCGCCCAGGGGGAAAGCGGCGCCTGTAAAAAACATAAACAAGAAAAGAGGGAAATTGCCAACGACAAGAATTTCATTTACCGTTTTGGTAAATCCGGCAATGATCAGGCTGAATGCTATGATCGACAGACAGGTTAAAAAAGCAATTAAAGCAAGAATCCATAAGGAACCTTCATAATTGAATCCCATCATGATGGCAACGCCAAGTGTAAGAAATACAGAAATTAAGCCAACCAGAACCTGAACAATGCTGATACCTCCGAGCAGACCAATCGATCCGATCCGTGAAAGTTTGAGCCTCAAAATTGTTTTATTCTCAACTTCGGTAATAATTGCGATGGAGGCGGTAAACATGAGCATGATGATAGAAATAATCAGAATACCGGGTATATAAATATCAAACTCATCAACATCCATTGATCTTCCAAGGCTGGTTTCCTTTATCATATAGGGTTTCTCCATTCCGGATAAATAAAACACAGCCTGATCCAAAATTTCTTCCGCCATAATAGCGCTGATCATATACTCCATTCTGGTTAGATCACCTACAAACTCAATTTCAATTTTTTCTGCATTTCCTTGTTCAAGTATCGATTGTATAACTTCTGAGAATTGGGGTGGTATGATGATTAATGCATCAGCCCGTTTGTCTTTTAGCCGATCAATTCCCTTCTGTCGTTCTGACACAATTTTTATGTCAAAAGGAATATTCAGTGTGTCGGTTCCGGCATTCTGCAGAGCTTCAATAAGCTGAGCGCTGTAAACAATATTACCGGTTGCTGCTGGTGTCCCCATATCCTGATTTACAATAAGGATGTCATACCCGGGTTGGGATGATGCATTGATCAGGTAATAAATAAGAACAAAGAACGGAGCCATGGAAACAGTCAGGATCAATATCCAGAAACTTCGGACCTGTTCTTTAATGCTTTTACTTATGACACTTAACAATTTCATGTCCTTAATTTTCTTCCTGTTAAATGGATAAAAACATCCTCCAGGGTATTTTCTCTCATCGTCATTTCCCTTACCTTGAAACCATTTGATTCAATCCGGTTTGTAATATCCACTACCTTCCTGATAATATCCTGTGCCACTATACGCAAAGTATCATTTCTAAATTTAGCCGTGCAATTTATTCCCGATAAATCATGAATAAGCTTATTTTCATCACCGGATGGGGTTCTGTCAAGGATTAACTCCAGCATATCACCATCACCAACCGACTTTTTCAGGTTCTCCGGAGTATTCAGCATTAACAGATTTCCATGATCAATGATGGCCACCCGGTCGGAAAGCCGATCTGCCTCATCCATATTATGGGTTGTTATAATAATGGTTTTATCTCCCGACAGATCCTTTATAAAATTACGCACAAGTATCCTGCTCTGAGGATCAAGCCCTGCTTCTGGTTCATCCAGCACAAGCATATCAGGATCATGTACCAGGGCCAGCGAGATGCTCAATCGTCTTTTCATACCGCCTGATAGCTTTTTTGCCAGCACATTTGCCTTGTCCTCCAAACCCATAAAACCAAGTAGCTGATCTGATCTTACCCTGGCTGCCCGCTTATCTATATTGTACATCTTAGCCATAAATATCAGCTGTTCCCTGCAGGTAAGCTTAGGCCAGAACACATTTTCCTGTGGACAGACCCCAAGCCGGCCTTTCAGGTTACCGGAAAACCCGGATGATTCATGATTGATCAGGATCTCCCCTGAAGTTGGAGGCAATAAACCACATACCATATTAATTGTTGTGGTCTTACCTGCTCCGTTAGGGCCAAGGAATCCAATAATTTCCCCCGCATGGATATCCATTGAAATATTATCTACAGCAACAAGATCACCAAACTCCTTTCGCAGGTTTTTTATCCTGATTTCAATATGATCCTTTTTACCCTTCAAGAATTTTTAAACATTTAGGAGTAACAAATATATGATAATTATTGCTTGGATTCCAAACCTTAGTTTGGAAGGTGTATTGATTGGGTGATTGCTAATCATTAGTACACGGTTCAGTGCTCTGCGCTCTGAGCTCTGAGTTCTGAGTTCTGAGTTTTGAGTTTTGAGTTCTGAGTTCTTCGGATTAGACAATCAAAAATCAATCTCTGACAAACTTGTCCTCATTTTGTAAAAGAATCAAAAATCCACCCAACCATATTTATTCGTACATTTAACCATAACTAATAAACTCATGCTATGTCAGATAAGAAAATTTTAATTCTGGGTGCAGGAATGGTCGTTAAACCTTCTGTTGACTATTTTTTGGAAAAATGCAATTATCATGTAACGATTGCAACAAGGACAGTATCCAAGGCCCATGCAATAATAGATGGAAGAGGAAATACCAATGTAGTGCAATGGGATGCCTCGGATTTTGAGAAGCTTGACAAACTGGTTCCGGAGGCGGATTTTGTCGTGAATTTTGTTCCTCCTGTTTACCAGGTTGAATCGGCCAGAATTTGCATAAATCATAAAAAACATATGCTGCACACCGATTTCACAATTCCGGCTGTGGCAGCTATGGATGATGAGGCGAAAAAGGCAGGGGTGATCCTCTTAAATGAAATTGGTGAAGATCCCGGTTTAGATCATATGAGTATAAAAAAATCACTTGATGAAATTAAACGTAAGGGTGGCAAAGTTATAAGCCTCGATTCGTATGGGGCCGGGTTACCATCATTTGATGATAACAGAAATCCATTTGGTTACAAGTTTTCATGGAACCCTAAAGGATTGATGAAATCAGCAATGGCTTCCGGAGAATATATCTGGGAAGGTAAAATAGTGAATGTATCAAATCTTTTTGACCATTTCCGACTTGTTGACCTTGAGGGGCTGGGAACATTTGAAACCTATCCGAACAGGGAATGTGCAGTTTATAAAGAGCCATATGAACTTGATGATGATGTAAGCTTATACAGAGGCCTTTTAAGGTTTACAGGCTGGTGTAACACGATAAGGAAATTTATGAAATTGAACCTGCTGGATAATAATAAGGTCAATAACTACGAAAATATAACTTACAATGAATTTATAAGTCGGCTTGTAAATTCATCCGGAGAAGGGGTGCAGGCTATTGCTGATTATTTTAACCTGGAATTAAATGATGATTTTATGAACAGATTGAGATGGCTGGGATTTTTCGAAGACAAACAAATAGCAATACTTCAGGGTACTAATGTTGATGTCCTGGTTGATCTTATGCTGAAAAAAATGTCGTATCTCCCGTACGAAAAAGATATGGCGATTATTCATGACGATATGCTTATTGACTTTAACGGAACCAAAGAAAAATGGTCATCAACCATGATCCTTAATGGAATACCCGGAGGAGACAGCGCCATGTCAAGAGCAGTTTCTTTACCCTCATCTATTGCCACCAGGTTGATCCTGGAAGGGAAAATTACATTAAGGGGCTCAGTGCTACCGATTTACCCCGAAATATACAATCCCATTCTCAAGGAACTTGAGGGGTATGGAATAAAATTCAGTCATCAGAAGAAGGTGATAAAATAATATATACTAACAATGTCTTTCATCAGGATGGCAATTACTCTGGGATGTTCAATTATCCCAAATAATACATTGGTTCATTGCATTCCCAATACATAATTTGGGATTATTAGAGTTCAGATTCATGGATAAAAACAATCAACAATCTACGTACAATAGCAAAAACTCACGGTTATGATATCAAATCTTATCGATACAAAAGATCGTGTTTTCATAAACAATATCCCCCATATGGAATGGGGTAAAAACACCGACAATAGTTTTATACGATCCACACAATTAACCTTAAATGCCCTTGGTGAGAATTACTCCTATGATTTCCTCATGGGTATATCAGGAGCGGCTTTCAAATTGCATTTTAATCCCGATTGGTGTCCGGGTTCTGCCGATTCAACAACCGGATTCGATGTTTCAAATGTATTGTTCAAATCACTGGGATATGAATGTGAACTGAAAAAGATTGATGATAACAGTTTTAATGATATAAGATCTTTATACCACATGATAATTAACCAGATCAACCAGGGAGTCCCAATCATTGCCATCAATTTAAAAGTTTGCCCTGTATGGGGTATAATTACCGGCTATTTAAAAAACAAACCCGGAATATTATGTCGCACCTATTTTGATGAAGGTAAAAATTATTCGATGGCCGAACATGCACCATGGCTATCGTTTTTCATTGGTAATAAAGGCAAATCACTGGATATGTCCGAATTATTGAGGAACTCATTGACGGTAGCAGTTCAATTAGCAAGGACTGATGAATTTGGAGAATATAAAAGTGGATTCAGCGCTTTTGGGAATTGGATAGAGAAACTTGAGAAGAAATCGAAAGCATTTGATGAACATGAGGTCAATTTAACCATTTTAGATTATCTGATTGATTCACGACAGGCAGCTGTAAAATATCTGCACTCAATGAACAAACTCAATTTGATGAAGAAAGGTGATTTGATGAGCAATAATTACAGGGCTGAAGTAGAACTCCTGAAAAATTTGAGAAAGAACATCCTGCCCTCATATGACTCAGGAAAGAAAGACTGGACAGTTGATGTTATCAATAAGCAAATTGAATCATTAACCCAGGTCTTAAAAACAGAAAAGGAAACTATTGGTCTGATCGAAAAAGAATTACAAAGTGTATAAACTTCTGAAGTTTCATTATTTGTCAATTTAATTTAGTTAATATAAGTTATTTACCAATGGTGCAACGGTTGGTGTATGGTGTCGTGCGGAATTATGAAACGATTTCTTAGCTTTTCGTTGTTTATTCTTCTATCTCTTTATTTTCGCTCTTTTGTCCAAGCTCTTTCGCATTAAGCGGTGAAACCACACCTTTACCTGTCTTTTCTTCAATTTCTTTCCTCGTATTTCCTGCAATTGTTCCTCCTTGTTTTGCTATTTTCTTGCTTTCAGAAAATGATTTAGGCTTCTTTTCTTTTGATATTTCAGTCGTTGTGGCTTCTGCCAACATATTCAAGACTAATTCCAGGTTTGTCATATTATCCCTTAAACTTTCTTTTTTCAAATCTTTAAGGTCTTTGTATTCTCTCGTTGTTAGCCCTGCCCAAGCTTTTGTTATTTCGTCTGTTAATATTGCATATTCCAATCCTTTTTTTACTCCTCTTGCATCCCATTCGTCTGTCAATTCTTTACAAACTTCAATGCTTTTTAATCTTTGATTTATCCAGTTTGCTGAATAGCCTTTTTTTAGATAAGTTTCTATTGCTCGCTCAAAAGCTTTTTCAGGGTCTTCTGTTTCTTCTATTCGTTCATAACCAACTTTCGCCAACCATACTTTAAATGGTTCTGCATTCGGTGAAGGTACTGATTGAATTAGTCGCAATAATTGCTCAGTATCTGCGACATCAGTCATTCTCATTTTGCCATCTGCCGCTTTCATTTTCAACCCGAACTCTTTGGTCTTGAAATAATTTTATCGCAGTTTCCTTTGTTATACTCTTAAATCTTCAATTCCAAAGATAAACAATCTTTCCTTTTTAATGTTTTTCTATACGTATAACAGGAATTACTAACCAAAAAAATTCTATTATGCGAAAAAAGGATTCTTTAACCATTGTAAAAAGGGCGATCATTCTTGTGCCCGAATTTGAGGAGCGGGTAAAAAAGCCTGGACAACTGGCAATCCAACTTTCCCACCGATTAACCGTTTTCCATCCCGGAAAAAAACAAAAAAACAAACAAATCCTTCGATAAGTGCATAACCCTGAGTGCCGGATGTAGTTCAACACGTACTCCTCGCTCGGTCTTGCAGACCGCTCAGAGTCCTATTTATTATATATGCCAGTTATTCTTTTATTATCTTCTTTGTTGAACTCCTTTTGTCAATGGTGATTTTGCACAAATAAATTCCTGTCTGCAAGTCATGTCAGTCTAATTCTATGTTTTCATTTCCTTTTCCAATCTCCTTTTTTATAATCTCTTTTCCGTCTAAGCTGAGTAATTCAATTTTTCCGCTTTCACTTTTAAAATCGGAGCATTCTATTTGGATTTTGTTATTTGCTGGATTTGGGTAGACTACGAAGGGAATTATTTTGCTTTTTTCTTCAACTCCAGTTACCTGGGTGCATTTTAATATTGTACTGTTGTTTCCTACAACATATCCTACTTTTCCGTTAGTTGTTGTAACGAAATAAACACCCTGTAATAATTCATTTGTAAGCCCGTCTGCTTCTATTTGCCAGTTTTCACCTCCATTTGTTGTATGGAGGATTAACCCTAAATCTCCTACCGCCCAGCCTTCCTGTTCATTTAAAAAGAAGACGTCATTAAATGTCCGGGTTAATATTGTATCGGGATTGAATTGTTCTTCCCAGTCAATACCATTTTCGGTATGATAGATTGAGCCATTATCTCCTACTGCCCAACCAAAGACTGTATTAGGCACAAAATATATTGAGTTTCCAAAGCATGCCTGTCCGGTCCAATTTCCATTAGAATACTTGAATGCATTCCATGGATCGCATGTCCATCCCTGATTGGAAGTTGGAAATGAAATTGAATTAAGATCTCCGATAACAATGTGCTCTTTTTCATAGATACCCACCTCTGAAATCTTTGCTGCAAAATTTCCTCCACAACACCATCCTGAATCACTATTTGGCGGGAAAGTTATTGAAGTTATTGTATGCCCAAGTTGAGGAATACTATTTAACAATGCTGTCCATACTGTTGTGTCGGTTTTCCGGTATAGGATTCCACCCATTCCTCCAGTATAACCTTCTGTGTCATTTAACATGTAAATGGCTTGCTGGTCGTGTCCTGTTTCCTGTTCTTCCCATGTTAATGCACCATCTCCTGAATAATATGTATAAAAAGGAGCAATAGCACGAAACGAAGTGCACCAAACTTTTTCACCCTGTTCTCCTCTAACATGGACATCGGTGAAATTATATGTGCCAGAAGGGGCGTTAGTACTTATGTCAACCCAGCCGTATTCCTGTGAGAAGGAAAAAACGGAAAATATGAAAGTCGAAATGTAAATTAGTAAAAGCTTTTTCATGATGGTATGTTTTAGTCAATTTGTGTCTTTTTTAACTGGCATATAACGATGGGCATAAATGTTGGCCCGCTTTTGGCCTGTATTATTGTCCTTTATTTTTATTGTTTTCATATATTTTAATCTCTTCTTTCACTACAACCACAAGGGCTAACCTTTATGCCAGGTTGTGGGTAGTTTTTCATTTTTTCCCGTACAATGATACCAAGATAATAACTAAGATAGTCAGAATAAATAATATGACCGCAATGTATGAAATCCTTCTTAAAACTATTCTGTTTCTATTTCTCTCCTTTTTTATGTCATTGTAAATGGGATCTTCATAGTCTAAGACAAAAGTATCTTTAAGATGATTTGATATGTCATTTATTTCTCTCTGTCTTCTTTCTCTTATTAACTTCTTCCTTTTATAAAGGTAATTATGGATTAATACAGCTATTGTCGCAAGAGGAAGAGATATTGCCAGAAGTATGTTAATCCCAAAATCCCCTAAAAATGTGTACTTAACTAAAATAAGACATAGGATTGTAACTGCCGTAATTATAATTAAGTAAAGTCCAAATGAAATGCAAAGTTCATTACTTAGAGATGAATCTATTACTTCATCATCCTGTGTAATTAGTAGGTCTTTTAACTTCCAACCTAATTTACTCGCATGAACACTATCGAAGTTGAAGTTTCGCTTTTCAAGTTCTTTTTTCGCAAATGGGATGGTTTCATTTGGTAAATATGAGTCTCCTGAATAAATCTTATACAGCTCTTCATTTGACTTCTTCTTAAAAATCTCTTCCCAATTATAACCCATACTTTATTATCTGATAAAATTCTGACTAACGTCAAAAATTGTTACTAGTAATGAGCGAGTTACAAAATCC
>CAYXUU010000076.1:0-12609 GCA_964468645.1 uncultured Bacteroidales bacterium | reverse complement strand
CTCCCATCCCCTTCACCTAAACACCTGTCATTCTGAAGCGAAGCCGAAGAAGCTCCTTAAATAAACCGAATTGTAATGAATATCTTATATAATATAAATATATATGGCACAAAATATTCATATAGATTCAGCGTTAAATCACCAACCAAAAATCAAATTATATCCCGAACACCTCTACACTATTTTAATTTAGTAATACACTACAAATCCATATTGAGGACATCTTTACTCTTTTTCAAACTTTTGTTTAACCAAATTAATTTAATTATGAAAAGAACAATTTTGTTAGCATTTATGATTGCTGTGGTATTTACAGCATGCAGAAAGAGTGAAGATGGGCCAAATCCGGTGCCAGCCACAAAGAATTACTTTCCACTGGCGGTTGGCAATTACTGGGTTTATGAGAACTATCAGATCTATCCCGACGGTAACCGGGTAAAAAAAGATGAAGTGGATAGTTTGTTCATCAGTGAGATTACCGAACTTAACGGTAAGAGTTACTTTCATCTGAAAGGGACAAGGTACCCAGTGAATAATACTATTTCCACCATTTATTATCTAAGGGATTCATCGGATTACCTGGTGAATCATATAGGAGTTATTGAATTTTCACCGGATAATTTCTCGGATACATTATTTGCCGAACTGGTTAATCAACAGGAGGTAGATACTTTTTATTACCTAAGCTACCAGATGGTTGAAGAGGATGTTCCGGTGGTTGTTCCTGCAGGTGCCTTCGATGTATTAAATTATCGTGGAACGGTTTATATGCCTGAACACACCGATCCAGACTTCCGGCGCCGTTATATAAATAATTATTTTGCTGAAAATATGGGTAAGATATTTTATGAGTTTATGTATCTGAGTGGTGGTTTGAGAATACAGAAAGAATTGATCAGGTTCCATATCAAGAACCAGTGATAAATGATGTTTGCTTAATAAGATGCTGTCTCAAAGTTGTCATGTACCTTTTGTGACAGCATCTTTTTATTTCACAATCCCGGGATTATCCAAACCCCTTTTGTATTAATTTTGAGAAATCAAAATAATTAATAATCGTATGTGATGTTTGAATTCCTTCAAAAACCTTATCATTTAAACGATGATATTAAACATAATCTTAAAAAGATATTCTCCATAGGTTTAAGTATTTTTCTATTTATTCTTTTTTTTCAGCCCTTGACTCCTGACCTGTCAGAGTTTAATACAAAGTTGTTCTTTTTTACCGGCTATGGTGCAATTGCTATTATAATCTTGGTACTATTCCTTGTTCTGTTGCCAGCTATTTTTAAACCTTACTTTCTCAGCAGCAGATGGAATCTGGGTAGGGATATCCTGGTTAACTTCTCCATATTTATTTTTATATCCACTGCTTATTCATTTTACAGCTATTACATTGGGGGGATATTTCTTTCAATACCTGTATTGTTCAGGGTTGTCCTTTTAAGCCTGATACCGGTTGTGATACTGATCATTATCAACCAGTTTCAACTGATAAGAAGTTACCTGCAACGGGCTCTGGAATATAATAAGCAATACGGAAAAGCGCCAATCCCGGATCTGAGTGTCGATGAAATAAAGTTCTTTGCAGATGGAAAGTCTGAACCATTAAGGGTACTGCTCAATGAGATAATCCTCATAAAATCGGCCAATAATTATATCGAGGTTTACTGCATGCAGAATAATGAAGTAAAGAAATACCTGATCCGCAATACCCTGAACTATGCAGAGCATCTTCTAAGGGATTACAAAAACATTGTAAAGTGTCATCGCAGTTGCGTGGTCAACACAAGTTTCATCATCAATTTGAAAACCGGTCAAACAGGTCCCAAACTAAAGATTAAAAATATTGATGAAGAAATCCCTGTTTCACGTCAGTATATCTTAAAGGTGAAAGAGATCATAATGAAGTAACTGACGTTCGCCACGGGTTAATGGCATTTGTCCCTGACAATTGATCATTACATCCCTTTTCCTGTTTTCCGTCACATATTCTGTCGAAAAAATCCTTCTCTTATTACTATTGCAGCATTAATCAAACTAATAATCAACATGAACATTCTGTTAATATACCCCAAATACCCGGATACATTCTGGAGTTTTAAACACGCCCTTAAATTTGTTTCAAAGAAAGCAGCGAATCCGCCTCTTGGCCTCATTACTATTTCATCATTATTACCTGATGAATGGCAAAAAAAACTAACAGACCTGAATGTTAACAAACTGAAAACACAGGATATTCTCTGGGCCGATTATGTTTTTATCAGTGCCATGTCGATCCAGCAAAAATCGGTTGATGAGATTGTTAAGGAATGTAAACAACATGACAGGAAAGTGGTTGCCGGCGGCCCGTTGTTTTCAGCAGATCCGGATAGTTTTCCAGGAATTGATCATTTGATACTTAACGAAGCTGAGATTACACTTCCTCAATTTATTAAAGACATCAATAATGATGTGGCAAAAAGGATATATCAATCCGATGAATTTCCATCCTTAACAGGTACCCCTCTCCCCGATTATTCATTATTGGCAATCTCCAAATATGCCACATTAAGCCTGCAATATTCAAGGGGGTGTCCTTTTAACTGTGAATTTTGTGACATTACAGCGCTTTTCGGGCACAAGGTCAGAACAAAAGCTACGAAGCAGGTACTGCTTGAATTAGAAAATATTTACAGTACCGGATGGCGGGGTTCTGTATTTTTTGTTGATGATAACTTTATTGGAAACAAAAACATCCTGAAAAATGACCTGTTGCCTTCCTTGATAGCGTGGATGCGAATTAAGAAATTTCCATTTGATTTCACCACCGAAGCTTCAATCAATCTTGCAGATGACCAGCAACTCCTGACTATGATGGTCAGTGCCGGATTCAAGCATGTTTTTGTAGGTATTGAAACACCGGATGAGGCAAGCCTCGCTGAATGCAGCAAAGTACAAAACAAAAATCGTAACATGATCAACAGTATCCATAAAATCCATGCGGCAGGTATTGAGGTTTCTGCCGGTTTTATTGTGGGTTTTGATAATGATAAGCCTACAATTTTCCAACGCCAGATAGATTTTATCCAGAATAGTGGTATTATATCTGCTATGGTGGGTTTACTCAATGCACCTAAGCGAACCAGGTTGTATAAACGATTAGAGAAAGAAGGAAGGATTTCTGGCAACTTCAGCGGAAACAATACAGACATTACCCTGAATTTTATTCCCAGGATGAACAAGCAGGAATTGATCAACGGTTATAAAAAAATAATTCATGGAGTTTATAACAGCAGATCATTTTACCAGCGGGTATTATTCTTCCTTAAAAAGTTTGAGCCTGCAAAAGCCAATAAGAAGCGACTGTCACCGTTGGAGGTTATTGCCTTTCTGAAATCCATCTTCGTAATTGGTGTTTTTGACCAATCAAGAAAATACTACTGGAAATTATTATTCTGGAGTATATTTAATAAACCAAGCGTATTCCCGTTAACAATTACTTATTCAATTTATGGTTATCATTTCAGGAAAATTTTCAGAAATTTGTAGCCTGTTTAATCATAAATTATTTACTTAAATTTTTTTGAAATGAGAAGAAAGGGTATTGCTGTTTTATTTGCACTTTTATTGTCCACTGTAAGTGTTATTCCATGTTCCACCTTTGTTCTAAAAGATGGCAACAAATTAGTATTTGGCAGAAACTACGATTTCCCGAGCGGATTGGGCCATATACATATTAACAAAAAGAATGCAAGAAAAACATCTGCCCCTATACAGGGTGAGAAGCAGATTACATGGATATCAAAATATGGAAGTATAAGTTTTAACCAGGTAGGCCGGGAGTTTCCTTATGGTGGCATCAATGAGGCAGGACTGGTTATTGAACAAATGTGGCTGGATGAAACCAAATACCCGGCGGGTGATAACAGAGCCGGCATACTGGAGTTACAATGGATACAATATCAGCTTGACAATGCAGCCACTGTTGATGAGGTTTTAGCCAGCGATGAAATTATTCGGATATCTCAAAATACCACTGTCACCTTGCACTTCCTTGTTTGCGACAGAGAGGGGCATGTAGCCTCTATCGAATATATCGATGGTGAAATGGTATGGCATAAGGATAGCAACCTGCCCTTTGAAGTTCTCACCAACAGCACTTATGATGAATCAGCAGATTATACAGAAAACAGAATTAGTACTGCAGGGCAATCAGGCCATAATTTTACCTGGAGCTCACTGGATCGCTTTGCCAATGCTGCAGATATGGTCAATAATTATAATAATGAGAAAAACATCATTAATTATTCCTTTGAAATATTAAACTCGGTAAGCCAGGGAGAGCATACCCAATGGAGTATTGTTTATGATGTAACTGAAATGAAGATTTATTTTAAAACAAAATCTAATATCACAATCAAGGAAATCAACTTCTATGACTTTGATTTTAGCTGTGGTGAACCCGACATTTATGCCAACATGAATGATGATGAGATCAGCTTTGTTCCTTATAATACTGCAGATAATTTTCAGATCATCGATCAGGTTTGCAACAATGTTGATTTCCTACAGGGAATGCCACAGGAGGTCAGAAAAGCTTCTGCAGAATATCCGGAGACGGTTTATTGTCAGGATGAACCATATTGATCCAATCCTCCATTCAATAATTCATTAATTTTACAGCAAAAAAAATATGAGAACAAAGATGTAATCCCGCTTCAAACCACAGGTAAATGGAAACTCGATGCGGATAATTTACTGGTACTCACCAGCATTGAAGGCAATAAACAAACATACAGATATACCGAAAAGGGATTAGTGCAGCTTGATAATAAAAACGAACCTATCATCGGACCCGAGAATAGGAAGATTGTAATTACCAGATCCCAGGTAATAAATCACAAATAACAAATCACAAAAACCAAACAAGCACCAATATGGAATGACAAAAATCCCAAACAAGCAAATGCAAAGCTGTTTTGGTCATTGAGATTTTGAATTCGGAATGTATTTGTATTTTGGGATTTGTTATTTGTAATTTTATCCTGCCATGTACAGGGAATACACTATCTGTTTACATAGGATTTTAGTTGCTCGAAAGAGATCCTGAACCAGACGGTGTAATTTTCGGGATTTATGCCCATGTCATCTTCAATATCCTTTAAACTCATATATTTCCAGTCATTTACTTCATCAGGATTAATCCGGGGGGGATCATCATATGCTCCGATAAAAACATGATCGAATTCGTATTCGGTTAATTTCTGCCCAACATCTGATTTATAGGTAAATTCAAAAGCCTTCCTCAACGATACATCGAATCCCATTTCTTCAACCAACCTGCGATGAATGGCCTCATACATCGTTTCATTCATACGTGGGTGGCTACAGCAGGTATTCGTCCAGAGACCGGGTGAGTGGTACTTCGTCAATGCCCTCTGCTGAAGCATCAGCTCTCCTTTGTTATTAAAAACAAAAATTGAAAATGCCCGGTGAAGAACACCCTTAACATGTGCTTCCATCTTCTCCATTTCACCAAGTGGATGATCATTTTCGTCGACCAGTATTACTTTTTCATGTGCCATAGGTTAATAATCAATAATAGATAATCTATGTCAAAAGTAGGCAAATTGCGTTTACATATTGGGAATTAAAAAACTATCTTTGTTAAAACCAAACCACTTCTTTTATGTCACGAATATATTTTCAGGAAACACAAAAAATGAGACAAAAATGGGTATGGGTATTAATGTTTGTTGTTGTTGGGATCTGGATATGGGGGATCATTCAACAGATATTTCTGGATATCCCGTTTGGTGATAAACCTGCTTCTAACATTGGCCTTTTACTTATTGGATTAATTGTTCTGGCACCACTGGTAATCCTGATCAAAATAAAGTTAATTACTGAAGTTAGAAAAGATGGTCTCTATTATAAAATGAACCTGTTCATGCGGAATTTCAGAAAAATCCCTCCTCATGATATTGAAAAATATTATATACGAACCTATAAGCCCATTGCAGAATATGGTGGCTGGGGGATAAGAACAGGCTGGCTCCATAAATCCGGTCGTGCATTTAATATGAGTGGCAGAACCGGTTTACAACTCAAACTAAAAAACAAAAAGAAAATCCTGATTGGAACCCGGAATGCTGAAGATTTTCAAAAAGCAATGGACAAAATGATGTCGCCTGACAATCAGTAAACCATTGCCAAACAACCACTTCTAAAATATTATTAAAAATATTTCAAAAAAAACTTGACAAATCAAAAATCACATCTTATTTTTGACCGACCGTTCATTCATAAGTATTATATAAACAAAATATAAACTGGCCAGCGAAAATTCAACAATTCATTAATACACTAACTCATTAACCAAAATGCCACGTACTCCTGAACAACTAGACGATATCCGTGAGCAGAAAAAGAAACTGATCATGGACACTGCCCTTGAGCATTTTGCCAACAAAGGTTACTTCACGACATCAATTAATGATATTGCAAAATCTGCCAGAATTGCCAAAGGCCTTGTATATAACTACTTTAAAAGTAAAGAGGAATTGTTGATAACCATTATTGACCATGGGCTGGATGAACTAATACATTCATTTGATCCGGATCATGATGGAATTTTAACCGATGAAGAGTTTGAATTTTTTATAGATATTATCTTCAAACTCATACAGGATAACCTTGACTACTGGAGGTTGTTATTTTCGTTGATGATGCAGCCGGCTGTACATAAGATTATTACACCAAAATACAAGAGCCTGGTATTAAATTTTACTAAGATCCTTGAAAATTATTATCAGGAACAGGGGTATGAAAATCCAAAAATCCGTGCCCTGGCTTTTGGCGCATTCATGGATGGGATCTCCATTAACTATATGATGGGCCCGGATCTGTTTCCGGTTGAAGAAGTTAAACAGTTTATAAAAGATAACTACGGTAAAAAAGAGTAATTATGAAAAGAAGAATTGTATTCGGTTTTGTGTTTTTATTGTCCTTTCTGAATATTCCCGGACTGAAAGTAAACGCCCAGGAGGAAGTTAGCGCAGAAGATATTGTTAAACAGGCTACAGAGAAACTGAACGGAAAGACAAGTCAGGGTACGATGCGAATGACCATAGTAAGGCCCGACTGGACGAGGGAGATCGAAATGAAATCCTGGTCGATCGGTACCGATTATTACATGATCTATATTACTGAACCAGCAAGGGAAAAAGGCCAGGTATTTCTTAAAAGGAAGCTCGATATGTGGAATTTCATGCCAACCATTGACCGTACCATTAAGATACCGCCATCGATGATGATGCAGTCATGGATGGGCTCTGATTTCACCAATGACGACCTTGTAAAGGTTTCATCCATGGTGAATGATTACACACATACGATCATCGGACATGATACCATTGAAGGTTTCTATTGTTATAAGATCGAATTTATTCCCCATGAAAATGCAGCTGTTGTCTGGGGTAAAATCGTGATGTGGATAGCTAAGGAAGAACTCTATGAGTTAAAAGCACGCTATTATGATGAAGATGGCAACCTCATCAATGAAGAGACCATGTCGAATATTAAACAGATGGGTGACAGGAAACTACCCAGCCATTTGGAGATGATCCCCATTGATAAGGAGGGCCATAAGACCATTATCGATATGGGCGATGTTGAATACAACAAACCCATCAGCGAAAGCTTTTTCTCTTTACAAAACATGAAAAAAGTTAGATAATAACAGGCAAATATTATTCCTATGATAACACTACTAAAAATTGCATGGCGTAACCTCTGGCGGAATAAGCGAAGATCGTTGATTACGATGGCTTCCGTTTTCTTTGCTGTGATCCTTGCACTGGTGATGAGATCTATGCAACTGGGAACCTACCAGAACATGATCAAAAACGCTGTTTCATTTTATACCGGATATATACAGATACATAAGACAGGGTACTGGGATGACAAATCTATCAACAATACTTTTGCATATAATAGTGAGGTTGAATCTGAAGTATTATCTGATCCAAATGTAAGTTCGATCACACCCAGGCTTGAATCTTTTGCACTTGCCTCAACAGGAAATTTTACAAAGGGAGCCCTTATGATTGGAACCGATCCAGTAAAAGAAGACAATCTAACCAAATTAAGTAATAATATTGTTGAAGGGAAATACCTGGAAGCTAATGACCGCGGCGTTCTTGTTTCTATCAATCTTGCAAAATATCTGAATGTTGGTGTTGGTGATTCCATCATTTTCCTGGGCCAGGGTTATCACGGGATCACAGCTGCAGGTTCATTTCCTGTCAGGGGGCTTCTTGAATTCCCTACACCCGAATTAAATAAGCAAACCATATATATGAGCCTGCCAGAAGCTCAATACTTCTATGCCGCTCCTGACCGGCTAACTTCCCTGGCGCTGATGATCAGTGATCCGAAAACCCTAAAGGAAACCGTTGTTGACCTTCATCAGAAACTCGGTAACGATTATGAAGTGATGGAATGGAAGGAAATGATGCCTGACCTGTTGCAGGAAATCCAGGCCGACAATGCCGGTGGTATCATTATGCTGGGAATACTTTACCTGATTATCGGTTTCGGGATACTTGGTACCATTATGATGATGACCATGGAAAGAAGCAAAGAATTCGCCGTTATGATTGCGGTTGGAATGAGAAAGACGAAACTGATTTTTATGGTGCTCTATGAAACACTTATTCTGGGTCTGATGGGTACCATTGCCGGGGTAGTGGCAGGTTTACCAATCATCTTGTATTTATACTATCACCCTATCAGGCTAACCGGAAAAGCTGCCGAAGCCATGGCACAATTCAATACGGAACCGATAATACCTTTTGCACTGGACCCCGGATATTTCCTTAACCAGAGCTATGTGGTCATTATTATGACCTTGCTGGCCTTTCTGTTTCCGTTATTCGCTATCGGCAGGTTTAATGTAATTAAAGGAATGAGACAATAAGAATTAATCGATTTAAAATATATAAGTATGATCTGGTCAATTGCATGGAGAAATATCTGGAGAAACAAAGTCAGAAGTCTTATTGTGATAATTGCTGTTATCCTGGGTCTGGTCGGAGGCATCTTTTCGTTAGCCCTGATGAATGGCATGATGCAGCAGATGGTCACCGCCTCTATTGAGACTCAGTTGTCGAATATCCAGTTACATAATCCAAAATATGAAGATAACGATGAAATAAAATACTTTATCAGCAATGCTGATTCGGTTTGTGATATTATTAAACAGAATCCTGAAGTAAAAGCCATTTGCAGGCGTACTGCAGCACCTGCTATGGCAAGTACCGCCACAACAGGTACCGGTGTAACGATTAATGGAATTAATCCCGATGAAGAAGAAAAAGTAACAGATGTATGGACGAAGATAATTGAAGGAAGCTATTTTAAGAAGGAAACCAGGAGCGCCCCTATAGTAGTCGGAAAAAAACTGGCTCATAAACTGAATGCTAAAATCGGTAACAAAATAATCATTACCATTCAGTCGTTGAGAGATACCATAACCTACGGGGCCTTCAGGGTGGTTGGAATCTTCGAAACACAGAACAGTATGTTTGATGAGTCGATGATTTTCGTAAAAAATGAGGACCTGTGCAAATTAATAGGTTTCGATCTGGCCAATACAACAGAGATTGCTGTGAAACTGAACGATAATTTCAAAACGGCTATAGTAGCAGAATCCCTGGCTAAAGAATTTCCAAAACTAATGGTCCAATCATGGATGCAAATACGTCCCGAATATGAATTATTCAATAGCTGGGTGCGGCAATTGCTGTATATATTCCTGTTGATCATATTACTTGCACTGGCATTTGGAATTGTCAATGCCATGCTTATGGCTGTCATGGAAAGGGTTCGTGAGTTAGGAATGCTGATGGCAGTAGGTATGAATAAACGTAGGGTATTCAAAATGATCATGCTTGAGACAATATTCCTTTCCATTACCGGTGGGTTTATTGGTATCATTATCAGCTTTATACTGATTCAATATTTTGCAAATGCTGGAATCGACCTGTCAATTGTTAGTGAAGGTATGTCGGCAATTGGATATTCAAGTATTGCATATCCCAGTGTTGGAAATGAATATTATTTAATTATTGGCATCATGGTGATCGTCACTGCAGTTTTATCATCGATATACCCTGCAAGAAAGGCGCTTAAACTAAGGCCGGCTGAGGCGATACGGGAGGATGCATGATCAAGGTAAAAGTAAAAAGGAAAGAGGACAAAGTTAAAAGTTGAGTCCCGGTATTTCGGGGCGAATTTCCTAAAGTATAACGTATCGGGAGAAAAAAGGGAAAGGCAATTAGCGATAAGCAAATAGCGAAAAACGAAACTTAAAAGACTAAAGAAGAAAGATTATATAACATTAAAATAATATAAAATGGCTATAATAGAAGTAAAGGATCTTCATAAGATTTACACCGAGACCAAAGTTCCGGTAAAGGCTGTTAATGGTATAGATGTTGAATTCAAAGAAGGCGAATTTACAGCAGTGGTTGGCCCCTCAGGATCAGGTAAAACGACATTCCTCAATATGCTTGGCGGTCTTGATCAACCAACAAAGGGCGAAGTGATCATTAATGGCACAAAGATACATGAGTTAAAATCGCGGGAATTGATCGATTTCAGGCTTCATAATATTGGTTTCGTTTTTCAGGCATATAACCTGATCCCGGTTCTAACCGCAAAGGAAAATGTTGCCTTTATTATGGAATTGCAGAAAAGAAGCAGGAAAGAACGCAACAAGATTGCCATGGACCTTTTGGAAGAAGTTGGCATTGCCGACAAAGCCAACAACCGTCCCGGGGATATCTCAGGGGGCCAGCAACAAAGAGTTTCTGTTGCCAGGGCGCTGGCATCACGGCCCAAGTTCATCCTGGCTGATGAACCAACAGCCAATCTTGACTCAAAATCTACAGCTGATCTGCTCGACATGATGTTGAAAATGAATAAAGACTCGAAGATCACCTTCATTTTCTCAACCCATGATCAGCGGGTTATGGATAAAGCACGGAGGATAGTGACGATAGATGATGGGAAGATTGTTAGTGACGAAGCTAGAAATTGACGATTGACGGTTGACGATTGATGTAAATTAGAACATCCAACCAGCAACCCGTAACATGTAACCAGCAACTATTAAATAGTCACGCAACATTATGCGAATCATAAAGATCATAACAATAAGCCTCATGGTTCTGCCAACACACACTGCTTTCAGCCAGAACAAGCCCTCCAGGATCGCGTTCTCCGGCCACCTGGAAACGCTTGAGCTGGTATGGATAGAAGATTTCGACACCACCTGGCAAACAATGGGTACGCTTTATAACCGGCTTAATTTTAGCTGGTACCCCAGCAATACCTTTACCTTTAGGGCAGGGATGAGGAATATTCTGGATTATGGACAGATCGTCAGCAACGTTAATACCCTGGCAAAAATACTACCCAACCAGCCCGGTTATAAAAATCTTGTTGTAACTGATGACGGATTTTTCGACCTGACGAAAGCCTGGGCAAGTGGCAATTCCTATACCTTGTATTCAAACATCGACAGGTTAAACCTCAACTTCACAAAAGGTAGTTTCGAGGCCACTATCGGAAGGCAGAGAATAAACTGGGGTATAAACCTTGTCTGGAACCCTAACGATATTTTCAATGTTTTTAACTATTTCAATTTCGATTATGTTGAGCGGCCTGGTTGTGATGCCGTCAGATTACACTATTATACCGGTATGACCTCAACTGCTGAACTGGGCTTTAAAATTGATCATGAGAATAAGATCACCCTGGCAGGAATGTATAAGTTCAATCTATGGAATTATGATTTTCAATTCCTTGGTGGTGTCATGGAAGATGATTTTGTAGCAGGGCTGGGATGGTCAGGCCAGATAGAAGGAGCAGGATTTAATGGTGAAGCATCCTATTTTCATGATATAGATAATTTCAGTGATACTTCAGCTATATTGGTTACATCAATAGGAATAAATTATTCATTTAAAAACAACCTTTACTTGCAGGCATCTTTTTTGTACAATAGCAACGGTACAACAGGGCCGGCGGGTATGGGGAATATGTTTGTTACAACGATTGATATCTCGGCCAAAAATCTGACCCTGGCAAGATTCTCTACCTTCTTTCAGGCCTCCTACCCTTTTACGCCACTCATTAACTCAACTCTGGCAGGCATGTTCAATCCCAATGATAAATCTGCTTTCATCGGCCCGTCTGTCGAATTCTCAATTAAAGACAACCTATCTTTCCTGATTATCGGACAGGTATTTATCGGTGACAAAGGGACCGAATTCGGGGATTATGGTACCATGTTCTATATGCGGTTGAAGTGGTCGTTTTAGCCCGACAGTTTAAATTATCCCAAATAATGCATTAGAAAAGGACTAATGCATTACAATCAAGAAGTTGTAAGCATTTCATCATAACTTAATATTCACCTGAATGATGAAATACAACAATAATAAATATAGTGCATTAATACCTTAATATTGTTTTAGGTTAAGATCATACCTGGTAGAAACATGATTTTTTATTCATATATTTAAATGTTATATTATTAAAGCATGGCTATTGGAATTA
>CAYXUU010000075.1:0-12929 GCA_964468645.1 uncultured Bacteroidales bacterium | reverse complement strand
ATCAATAAGTTATGTGCTAAATATTATAGATTTAAAAATTAGTCGGATAATAGTGCAAACTAATATAATTTGGATAAGATAATAGTAATATCTATACATTGCTTATTAGACAAGCGACTTCGAAGGGTGAGAAGCAGTCAGTATACCCTTAATAATTTGTCCAATATGAAGCAGGTACCTTATAAGAATGAATACCATCCAAAGAGTCTATATATATATAGTACAATGTTTTAGAAGTTGATAAGCCACCGAGTAAATACCAAGTATCCTGTTTTAATTTACCCAAAACTCTTTTACTTAATTTATTGTCGTTAGCCCACCAAAGGAAGCCATTATCTTTGTTAAAATACACTTTCCGCTTAGAGTATTCTATTCCATTGTACTTGACATTTGCAGTATATGAGAAACTTGTATCATCTACTAATCCTTTTATAAGTTCGGGTGGAGTAGCCTTTTGGAAGTTTATAGAATTATTTATGTCTTTTAAATTCATTTCAATAACTTGAAATGAATTGTCTATTTCATCCCAATTAGGATTAATCACATAAGCTTTTGTTATTGTAACTTCTTTTTCTTTCCAATGTATACAACCTAATGTAATCAAAAGAGACATTACACCTACAAAAAAATATGTTTTTTTATTCTTCATAATCATTTTATTGTATTTGGTCAAGTATTATTGTTATTCCAGGATGTGCCTTTTGAAAAGATTTTCTATTGTCTTTATAAAGATCATCGTTTCCTAGGTTATTATCAATTTTCCATTGTTTGTATGTAGCAAGAGCATTTATTACTATCCTTTGCCCAAGTAATGTGCCATCCATTTCAGTTGAGTAGGAAGTTCTAACGGGAGTTTCTACACCTTCTACTGTATTGGATTTAAATGGATTCACAAATGCATTTGAAAGCTTATCGATTCTATCAACCATATCCCTGTCAGCTTGCAGTGTCCTTATATCTTCAAGATATCCTGCATATTCTTCTCCATTTGCTGTTGCTTTTTCATAATCCATATCGTGTCGCTTGGCAATGGCATCTGCCCAATCTATAGGTTGTGCGTTGAAATTATAATTTGTGCTATTGAATTTGCCATCATATGTTATACATCCCGGCCCTGAATACAAACCATGAAACTCAAAATCAGATTTCCCACCAGATTGACGTTGCTCCCAAAGGGCTCTGATTCTTTCACCTTTGTCATTGTAATAGTAATGTACTATTCCCTTTCCACCTGGGCCATAAGGCACAGAATTATGAATTCCTGCCGTTGTACCACCCAATCGTTTAATGTCCTTGTCAGACATTTTATAAAATTCAGTTTTTGCAATAGCTACATTAGGGTAATGATGTACAGAGATATATTCCAAGCCTTCTAAATCTATCCCATCAATCACCCTATTTTCAGAGAACGCATAAGGCGAGTTCCATGGATATTCTTTAGTGAGCGGATCAATGCTAAGGAACCTGCCTATCCTTGGGTCATGTACACGGTACTTGAAGTTGACGGAGTTGCCTGTTCCTTTAAGCTCGTTGTCGTTTTCCTGTCCCTGGAAGCCGTAGCGGTAGTAACCGTTTACATTGCTAATAATAGTTTCATAATGATCTACTTTTGATATACCAGGGTTTAAAATATACATGAATTCACTTAAATTGTAAACTTACAGGAAAACTTTGCAAAGTGTTAAAGTTATTTCTTTTTGCTTGTTATAAAATGAATATATTCTTGCTGGGATAGATCGATCTCTCTTAATATCTGTCTGATCAGAGAACGGCCCAGGTTTTTTCCAGGATGATGTGATAAAGTAGTATACCTTCCATCAATATGGCGATAAAAAACATGACTTCCTTTTTGTCTTACTACTTTAAATCCAAACTTAAATAGCAGTTTTTCCAGGGTTTTTGCATCCGTTATCGGCAAACGGCTCATACAGCGACTGATATTTGCTGGATACCTACAAAATCAGGTAAATTTTTAATTTCATCATCAGTTAGCTCCTCCAAACACAATTCTACAACTTCCTTTAAGTTTGCATTTAACTCATCTAATGTTGATCCTTGAGTATGGGCACCTGGCAATCCGGGGACCAAACCAATATATTGGCCCACTTCATCATCCTTTATCACCTGTGCGGTGAACTTATAAGTTTTCATTTGCCTTAGTTTTATTACAAAGATAAAACATATTAATCTTTTTAACGAGCGGTTTCTGTGGTCTTGATTACATTTTGAATAATAGACCCTGGAAGCCGTAGCGGTAATAACCGGGGTTGTAACTACATTCTGTTATATCTGAAAAGCAAATATTATTAGAACTGGACTGAAGCAATTTTGTAAAGTGTTGAAATGTGCTTGTTATAATCTGAAATGATTAATTTTATTAAGCGGTTTCTTTTTTTCTGATTTTTGCTTCAGACCTTTTATTCTTTACAAAATACTCTTTTAATTTCTTCTCTTCTTCTTTCGTTAAAGGATCCTGACTTCCGATGAAATCAACATCAAGTTCTTTTTTTCTTTTTCTGGTTTTCATGATCACAAGTTTGAATAATAGCTTTGAACAAGTTTTAATGCTGCTCTTGTATTTATTATCATTAATCTGCCTACGATATGAACAGCACCAAGGGTTTCTATATAATGATTGATTAATTGAGTTTTTGAAATGAATGCTACATTACCCTGGTGACCTCTTTGAAAAGAAAGTTTACAAGCAAAGGCGACCAAATTACCGGGTACACCAGAGTATATTTTCTCTTTTCCTTTGTTAAAAGGTGCACTTTCAACTAAATGCATATAAACATGATCGGTTTTAACTTCTAAGCTAATTAACCCCTGAGCAACATTTGGATTATTATATATTGTGAGTTTGAATACATCTCTTTCAGGATATTCAAGTTCTTTTCGCCAATTAAAAAGCCAACCATTTTTCTTTGTTACATATTTAAGATCTGATTTTACTAAACGTATAACAATTGTTTGGAAGATGTCATTTGATATGACATTCCGGATTGAATTACACAATTCGTCAATCTCAAAATACAGACCAGTATTTTCCTTTCCAGGCATTTATCAAAGATAATCAAATTCATAAAATGTTTTGCTATACATATGTTAAAAAAGGTGAATAAATTGAAGTAGTTTGAAGCATGTAAACGGAAAATAACAATGTACGTTATTTAGAAAACCTGTCTGCCGACAAGGCAGGTAAGAATGTACACTTTTCAGAAAATAAGGATGTACATTTTCGAAAAGTTTTAACTGGCCTTTCTTGGGAAAAAGCTGGCTATAGGACCTAAAAATTGCCAGTCGTCTTTAACATCGTGGTAAACATAAATAATTAGGAGACTTGTGCTTAATCACATAAACTGTTGTAAAAACAGCGTTATCCTGTTACATTATTGGATGTATTTATGTTTTGAGGGTTTTTTGTTTAAAAAACTTGATTGTTAGAATCGGATTAGCTTATGATGTTCGAATTGACCGTATAATCTCTGATAAGACATCAATGTTACTATCAAGATTGCTGATGTCAAATTTTAGAAAATAGATATAATCCTTATACTTTAGGATATATAATATCCTGTTAAAGCTTCCTTGTTCAGAAAGATTGATTTTCAAATTCCTGCTAACTATATCATTGAAGTTTTTCAATCTTGGTATCTGGCTATTTGTTAATACTTTGTATGTAAATCCATCATCTTTGTTTTGTGACAATCCTAAAATATACTCATTCATTACTGAATCTAAATCTGAATACATTAGTCCTTTCAGATAGGTTAAAGAAAAATTGAAAGAGTGACCATTACCATTATTTCTTAAATAGCTTAGAATGTCATTCCCATAAAAAAATAAGCCATCTTCTGGTAGCCGAACAATTATATCCTATATACTAAAAGTAGTGTCTGAAACAATCTCTAAATAGTTATTAAGATTTGTTGATTTAACCAATGAAGACTCTTTGTTTTTTTGGTTATCTAACACATGGCCCCTATTAATAGTTATGATAGATCCAATAAAAACAACAGATAGGATAAAGGAGTACAATATAATTTTTCTCATTACTTTCTTTAACCGATGTACTTTCACTGATGCAGCGTTTTTTTCAAATTCTGAAGGATTTCCAGCATTATTATGTTGTTCATGCTGAGTATTGTTAGGATCATTTTCTATTGACAAATACTTTTTAGAGATATCTTCTGTTAAGGTTAGAAAATCGTTAGGTAGATCATAGTTATCAATTCTTGCCACGTTAAAAACTTTGAAAGCAGTGGATAATTCTTCTTGTTCAGCTATATCTGCAATATCAGCTAATATGTTACCAGATAGATCTGGTTCAGAATTTGTCAAATTACCGTAACTAACTATCGAGGAATATACGCCTGACATTGCAGTTAATGCAGCCCATGTAGAGGATCCACCTTCAGCTGCATAGATTACTGCAATTGATCTTAGATACAAATGGGACGATCTATAATCTACAGGAGAGAACAAATAATTTAGCAAGTAATCCATATCTGATAAAAACAATTGACAGTAATTTTGTAATATCTGTAGATATTAGAATATCATCGGATGATTGGGATATCCTGCTATACAAGATAAACGAAAACCTGGAGTCAGTACCATTTGACACAAATCAATATAATTACGACAGTCTTTGTCCTCACCAAATAACTTCCGGCACTATTGATTTATCAGATTGCCTTATATGGACAGATATTAGCGAACTACCCTCACCAGTAAAATATTATCGAAGCATAAAAAAAATACCAATAATTGCATATCCAAATCCTGCAACTGAATATGTAAGCTTTTCTTTGGAGAACACACAATATCATAAAAATATTGTGAAGAAATGTCGAATATCGATAAACGATTGAAGATTTTAGAGATTATTTAGTTATTGTATCAGTATCTTCCTCAGCATTTTTCCATCCTCATTCTGAATTATAAGGAAATATAAACCCGCTTTGATCTGTTGAAGTGTGATCAATTCCTCATGATCTCCATCTATCATCAACTGGTTTTTTTCATAATATTTGTTGCCTGATATTCCAAGCAGTTTAATATCAACCACAACTGGTACCATCGAAGAAATTCTTAAAGTAAATGTCCCCTTGTTTGGATTGGGGTATATTTGAACAGCAGTTAATGCGTTAATTTCATCAACTCCGGTACAATCGATAAAGGTAATATCCACAGAGTCAGCTGATGAACATCCATTCTGATCTGTTACAAATACCTTGAACATCTGAGTGTTCAGTCCAATACCATTAGAATCGACAGTAATGGTTGGTGTGGTATAATCACCTGGAATCCATAAATATGAAGTTGCAAATGGGGTTGTTGCATCAAGGGTGATGGTATAATCACCACACAGGCTGGTATCATTTCCAATACTTACATCAGGGGCCAGATTGACGGCAAGGGCCTGTTCAGCATAATCAGAACATCCCGTTTCGTCATCCGTATAGGTGTAAATGATGGGGTGGTTACCTACACCCGCAACCTCCGGATAGAACATATTATCAATAACCCCATTGCCTGAATATTCACCACCTGCAGGCATGCCGCCACTCAAATCAAATGGAGGTGTATTAATACAGACCGGATCAAATGGCTCACAAGTTACAACTGGAAGTGCATTCACCGTGATTTCCTGGTAAGCGGTATCGGTACATGAATTTTCATTGGTATAGGCATAACCCAATGTATGGGTTCCTGTACCAGCTACAGAGGGATAGAAGAAATCGTCCTCAACACCTGTACCGAAGTATTCACCTCCGATCGGAAATCCACCGGCCAGTTCAAAGTCACCTGCATTCTCACAAACATCGTCAAGCGGATCGAAGCTAACGTCAGGCAGTGCATTGATGGTCAGAGAAACTTCTGTTGACATACTTGTACACCCCTCAACTGTCTGGGTGGCATAATAAGTATAGGTGCCCGGCTCTGTTTGTCCGGTATTAAACTCATTTCCTTCATGGACAATATTGCTTAATTCCGGATCATCGTACCAGATAATATCATCACCTGTAACGATGAGGGATGGTATTAATCCTTCTTCACATACCGAAACATCTTCACCCATTGGGGGATCGGGCAAAACTTTAATGGTAATATAATCTGTTTTGATGATCTCATCTGAACCTGACTGATTCTCAACAAACAGGCTGACATCATAAAGCCCGGGTGTATCATACAATATATCAACCGGATTTTGTATGGTTGAAGTAGCAGGATCACCTCCTTCGAACGACCATGACCAGCTTGTAGGGGCATTTTGTGATTCATCCGTAAAATTTATGGTTGAACCGGCACAGACATTGGTGGCACTTGCCGTAAATTCAGCAATCGGAGGGGCAAGCGGAACCACTTCTATCGTTGATTCCCTGAAATGTATAGGTGTGCCATTGGGGCCCCTGCCTTTTAACGTAAGTGTATAAGATCCCTCCGGGACATTATTAATACTGATAAGGATCGGGATGCTGTCAGGGAAATTAACGACGGCATTACCGGCGGGCATGGATACGTTAAATGAGCCTGAAGGAGGTGTTTCCATGCTTGCTGACATAATTGCTGCATCATCATAGAGTTTAACACCGGGGACAACAGCCCAAACTGTATCCTGACCGGCTATTTGTTTCACCGCAGGATAAATTTTCAATGCAAAATCAGGGAAGTATGCTGTAAAACTGGCAAATGATCCCCAGCGGAAATCAGCCCAGCTTAACATAGAAACTTTGGAATTGGATACGATGGAATTATAATCCCCCTGGTACCTGGGGGTACCGCCACCACCGCAGGTGTTACAATTGATCTTCATTTTCTGATTGGATACTTTCTGATTGGCTGCAAAAAGGGCGCCACCATTATCAGAATAGGTAGCATACATCAGGGCACTGTCGCTTGTAGGGCAATCCCGGGTATCCATCCATTGAATATATAAACGTCCTGTTTCTTTATCACACCATGGCGCTGGTGCCCATTGATGGTTAGTCTCCGGATTAAGATCATCATTCACCCTTTTTGCTGTTGACCAGTTTGCACCCCCATCATCAGAATACCTGCACCAGATATCGGGTTTGTTTCCGTTTCCGGGAGGATCATTTGAGGCATAAACACAATAGAGTCTTCCCCTGAAAGGGCCATAGCTGTTGTCGGCAGCGATAAAGGGATATGGCCTTGTTCTCATATTCTCAACCGAATTTCTTCCATTTGAATTAACACCAACATAGCCTGAAAAGTATTGTGCCGACATTAAGCTGAAGTTTGTGCCACCATTTGTGGATCTGTAAAAGGTATAGGTGGAAGCAAAAGCACTGCCTGAATTTGTAACCACATACACAGCGCCTCCCTGAACATTATCCTGGGCTCCTACACACACCATCATACCGGGTAATGATTGTGTTGAGAATGTTGCTGTGTTGTTCCAGGTAACCCCATAATCGGTACTTCGGGAAAAATTCCCTGAACCACTATTGGTCATAACGCTGTAAACCGAGTTTGCATATGGGCCAGCAGTTTGATCGGCAGCCAGCCAGTTTTTATCGTTGCCACTGATGGCATTTACAGCTGCGCTCCAGGTCTGTCCGTTATCTGTTGAGGTGACAACCTTACATCCCATAATTGATCCACCGCCATACATGTTTTCGTAGTAAAGATTCCCCAGACTGTCGTAGGCTGTTAAAACATCACCTCTTATGGTTGTCCCCCATACAGGATTATTCTCAACCCAATTATATCCATCCATCGTATGATGGGCATGACTTATGTTAAATGCAGTAAAGAATTGTTCAGGCTCCTGTGGGTTAACACTGATGTGGCATTCCGCCAGGTCAACACCAAGATAAAACTCATCATAATAATCTGTGGTTATCACTTGTGACGCCCTGGGCGTTGTTGACTGGGTCTGATCAATATACCATTGGGGTACCTGATCCAGATTGGGATCATCAGGATAATCCTGTCCAAAGCCTGTAACAGATAATACCAGAAGTATTAATACCCCTGATAAACGTTGAAGTATTTGTTTGATGTTCTTCATAATTATTTTATTTATTCAGTTTATCAATGATTAACGTATATAGGTATTAAAATACCAAATTACACAATTAATTAATATCTCATGTAAAATTGAGATTATTATAAACAAAGTAAAACAAAATTTAAAGGTAAGAGTTAATTTTTTTTAATTCTGTTATCAATAATTGAAAATATAAAATAGAGTAAGATAACCAGCGGAATACCAATAAACCTGAAAACAATAATCAAGACCAGGCTCAGCAACACAAACAGATATTTTGTTTTATTAGTGTCCCATTTGTTTCCGGTGAATTTAAGTGAGATCAGTTTCAATTCTGAAACCAGGAGAAAGGAAGACAGGAGGGTAAATCCGACCAGAAACCAGGCATTGAAAATTGTTTCGGAAATCCAGGTAAAATCAGGACTCTCCTGATTAAAAATTAGTGGAAAAGAAGCTATCAGTATAGCGTTGGCCGGTACGGGTAATCCAAGAAAGAAATTGGTTTGTCTTTCATCAATGTTAAATTTTGCCAGCCTTATCGCAGAAAACACAGGGATAAGGAAACCGATAAGGGCAATTGCTTGATAAGTTTCGGGCAGGTTAGATGAGTGTGAAAGCAATGAATAGATGATGAAACCGGGGGCAACACCAAAAGAAACTATATCAGCAAGAGAGTCGAGTTGCTTACCTAAAGGCGACCTGGCATTTAGCAACCTGGCAAGGCTACCATCAAGAAAATCTAAAACTGCAGCCAGCAGTATAAAGATTGAAGCCTCAAATATATCACCACGTAAAATAGAAAGTATAGAAAAACAACCAAAAAGTAAATTTAACAGGGTTACAAAATTTGGGATATTCTTTTTAAACATAATTCCACTTTATCCTTCTCTTACAAAGTTAACTTGTTTTGCGATAATTAACCAACTTCACTGATCTTGCTCAGCGTTTTTAAATCAATGATTTCAAAGGTTCTTCCATGCTCCTTAATAAGGCCTTCATCTTTAAATTCCTTTAAAATCCTGATAACACTTTCTGTTGACATTCCGGTTAATTCAGCCAGTTCCAGTCTGGTCAGGTCTAATGTGAAAGAATTGCTTTGAAATACTCTTTGTGATAAACAGAGAAGAATATCTGCAAGTTTACCGTGCATTTGTTTACTTGTCAGGCAATAAAACCTGCCATAGATTTGAAGTGTGTTCTCGTTGATGATATTAATGATCTTGCTTGCAAACGAAGCATTCTTATGAAGGAGTTGTTTGAAAATATTAATATCGATCTGGCACAGTTTAGATTCAGTATAAGTGGACACGGAATAGGAGAAAATATTATTCCCATCGATTAATGAAGGAAGCCCTATAAGGTTGTTTGCAGGGATGATCTTAAGGATGAGGTTTTTATGCGAGCCTTCGAGGTAAACCTTTACGAGACCTTCTTTAAGGCACATAATATTGGTAGCAAGCGATCCCTGCTTACAAATTATTTCTCCCTTTTTATAGGTTACCTCAACCTGATGTTCGTTGATTAGTTCTTTCTGTTTTGGAGTAAGCTTATCAAAGCAGGAGAATCTGTTCTCAAATACCGTACAGGTATTAATATAGCTTGATGTAGTCATGTCTTTAGTTGTCAAGAGGTACAAAATTAATCATAATTTATCACTTTATAATATGACCTATATCAGTTGTTAATATGACATTAAACGGTTTAAAGTTTAATCTCATCTGTTCATTAAATGAAAAAATACATACAACCCCCTGTTAAATGATAGGTACAAAAGTTTTTAGTTAAAAAATGCTGTCAATACCTTTGTCCTGTTAATTAATTCACAATAAAAGATCTGATACATGAACAGAATAATTATTTTCATTTTAATTGTTGGTGGAGCAATTGTTTTCTATGTGTTTACCGGTGCATTTACCGAAAGGGAAAGGAAACCCTGCCAGATCATGCATTATACCATGAAAGAGGAAAAAAGCAATTACCCTTCAGTTGACCACAATAAATTTGATAAACTGAACCTCGAATTCACCAATGCTCATGAGGTAACTGCCGCATGCCTGGAATGTCATAATACCAGGGCCGGGGAGGTAATGAGTACTTCCCACTGGAAATGGCAACGGCAGGAAAATATTGAAAACAGGGGGGAGATACCATTGGGTAAAAAGAATATCCTGAACAATTTTTGCATTGGTGTTTCTGGGAGTGAAGGTACATGTACAAGGTGCCACATCGGTTATGGATGGAGTGACAAGACTTTCGATTTCGGTGATCCGCTGAATATCGATTGCCTGGTTTGTCATGATAATTCCGACACTTATGCCAAAGAGAAAGGGGCAGCCGGATATCCAAAGGATGAAGTTAATCTGGGTTTTGTTGCCAGGAATGTTGGTTTACCTAAAAAGGAGAACTGTGGGATTTGCCATTTCTGGGGAGGGGGAGGCAATAATGTAAAGCATGGTGATCTTGAAAAAGCATTATTGGATTGTTCGTTCGAGGTTGATGTACACATGGCAAGTGATCGGGAAGATATGACATGTACAAATTGCCATGTTACAGAAAACCATCAGATGGCTGGAAAATTATATGCACTTTCTTCAGAAAACATCAACCGTGCCACCTGCGAATATTGTCATGGTGAGGCTCCCCATACTGACAATATTTTAAATGAGCATATCCTCCGGGTTGCATGCCAGACATGTCATATCCCATATTACGCCAAGGTGAATGGGACCAAGATGATCTGGGACTGGTCAACATCCGGGAGGATGAATGAGGATGGTTCGGAAATTCATGAATTTGACGCGGATGGAAATCACAATTATCTGTCAATCAAGGGAAATTTTGTTTACGATGATCATGTTATTCCTGAATATTACTGGTTTAACGGAATTGCAGACCATCATCTGATTACAGATATAATCGATACCATACCGGTTCAGATGAACACCCTTGATGGGGCCTATCGTGACAAAGGCCGGTATCAGAAAACAAAACAGCCTTCAAAAATCTGGCCGATGAAGGTTCATCGAGGAAAACAGATCTATGATCCGGTGAACAAAACCCTGATCCAACCAAAGTTATGGGACAAGGAAATGGGAGAAGGTGCGTACTGGAAGGAATTTGACTGGGGCGTTGCATCACAAAAAGGGATGGACTATTTAGGACTTCCATATAGCGGGAATTATGACTTTGTAGAAACAGAAATGTACTGGCCCTTAAATCATATGGTTTCTCCTGCCAGTGCCTCTCTGCAGTGCATCGATTGTCATTCGCGTACGAACAGCAGGCTGGCAAATCTTCAGGATTTTTATCTGCCGGGAAGAGACCATCAGGAAGCCATAGATTCCTTGGGTGCAGCTCTGGTTGCACTTGCCCTGTTTGGTGTGATCATTCATGCACTCCTTCGGGTAATATATAATAGAATATGGTTTAGGATGTGGTTTGAAAAATCAGGAGACAATTAATATGAAAAAGGTTTATTTATATAAAGGTTTTGAAAGATTCTGGCATTGGATTCAAACGGTGTTGATTTTATTTCTAATGCTCACAGGTTTCGAAATTCATGGATCATATGAATTATTCGGATATGAATTTGCTGTACGCTGGCATAATAATACTGCCTGGATCTTACTCGGGCTTATTGTTTTTGCAATTTTCTGGCACTTAACCACCGAAAACTGGAAGCAATACATGCCAACAGTTAAGAATTTACGCGCTCAGATCGATTATTATATAGTTGGAATCTTCAGGAATGCACCCCATCCCACAAGGAAACGGACACTGTCGAAACTAAATCCCTTACAAAGACTGGTATATTTCGCCTTAAAAATCATACTTATTCCGGTAATGGTTATTTCCGGGTTTCTTTACCTCTATTTCAATTATCCCCTTCCTGGTATTGAAATGGAAAGCCTTGAACCTATTGCACTGGTTCATACCCTCGGCGCATTTTTGCTTGTAACATTCCTTGTAATCCATATATACCTCATTACAACAGGCAGAACATTAACATCCAATCTGAGGGCCATGATCACCGGCTGGGATGAAATGGATGATGAAGAGGTTAAGGAAATTGTTGAAGAGGCCATTGAAGAAACAGGTTTGAAGATTAAATCTGTCGGGAAAAACAAAGAGGATAATGAAGTGAGGGATCTGGTTATTGAAGCACTTGAAGAAACTTCAAAAAAGGTTAAAGAAAATAAATTGAGAGGACAAACAAAAAAGAAAAAAAATGAATAAGAAACAATTTACCAGCGTATTAATAGTATTGATCTTATTAGTATGGTTTACTTCATGTACTAAGAAGGATGTCTATACCGATGCTGACCATATGGTGCTCTGTGCAGAAAAAGTTACTGCTGCCATTACTCCGGATGAGCTCAAAACCAAGATCGACAGTATGGAGTATTTTACACTGATCGATGTCAGGGAACCCAATGAATATAATGCAGGTTATATTCCGGGATCAGTAAATATACCCAGGGGTATCCTGGAATTTAATATCGGAAAGGAAAAATTCTGGGATGATCAATTTATGTATATGCCTGAAAAGACAGAGGAAATCATTGTGTATTGCAAAAAAGGCAAGAGAAGCATTCTTGCTGCGGAATCCCTCCAGAAACTCGGATATGAAAATATCAAATACCTTGATAGTGGCTGGAAAGGTTGGGAGTTAAAGTATCCTCTTATTTATGAGAAAAATCTGGATGCACATACCGATGATCATCCTGTTGATGATGGCGGGTGTTAAAGTACATACATATAAATCATAAAAACCATAACAAACTTAAACCAAAAATCATGAAAAAATTATTTAGTCTATTTGCGATTGCCTTATTTATATCGCTTTTTATTATGACAGGTTGTAAAGAAGACGAGCCGGAACCACAACCCGGTCAACCAGCATTTACAA
>CAYXUU010000074.1:0-12944 GCA_964468645.1 uncultured Bacteroidales bacterium | reverse complement strand
TCAATAAGTTATGTGCTAAATATTATAGATTTAAAAATTAGTCGGATAATAGTGACTGAATTTCTATAATCCAACAGGGGATTGCATATTTCCGATTGAATATTGGGTGTTGGTCATTCGATATTGGATATTCAGAATATTGAAAAATTTGCACCTGCATAAAGAGTTATCTATGCTGAGGTTAGATTTCTCAAGTCCTGAGGACTTTGCGGTAAAGAATAAAAGTATTACGAAATAAGATCCTAAATCTTACTTACAACTCCATCCTCCTTCTTATACTTCTCTCCACTCTCAGGACAAACCGCAAAACCTTCCGCATTGAATACCAACCTATGGCCATATTCGCTCATCCAACCCACCTTCCTGGCAGGATGGCCGGCAACGAGGGCGTAAGGGGCTACATCTTTTGTCACTACTGCCCCGGCACCTATAAAAGCAAATTCACCAATTTCATGTCCGCAAATAATGGTTGCATTGGCGCCAATAGAAGCTCCCCTTCTGACAATAGTTTTTAAATATTGGTCTTTTCTTACAACTGCGCTTCTTGGGTTAAATATGTTGGTGAAGACCATGGAGGGTCCTAAAAAAACATCATCCTCACATACCACACCTGTATAGATTGAAACATTATTTTGGACCTTAACATTCTTCCCAAGTTTCACATCGGGAGAAACTACGACATTCTGTCCAAGGTTGCAGTTCTCACCGATTTCACTATTTTTCATGACGTGTGAGAAATGCCATATTTTAGTTCCTTTACCAATTATACAGGGCTCGTCAATTACTGCTGTTTCGTGGGCGAAGTATTCCTTTTCCATATTTCTTTGTTATTTTATTTGTTTTATATTTTGCGTTTTTTTGCGTGAAACAAAATATTGCAATAAGACTTCTCACAAAGTTCGCGAAAATTAATGCAAAAGACGCGAAGATTTATTTATTGATAAATTCCAGAACGGAATCTGTGATATACCTTATCTGTTCTTCATCCAACTCCGTGTGAATTGGTAAAGAGATTACCCTGTGACTCAAATCTTCAGTTACCGGCAGATCACCTTCCTTATATTTTTCCGGATTGATATATGCCTTCTGAAGATGCATGGGAACAGGATAATAGACAGCACATGGGATATTCTTTGATAACAGGTATTGCAGAAGGGCGTCCCTGTCAATGTCTTTTGTTACCAGTGTATATTGATGGAAGACATGGGTGGTGAAATCCGATGTAACAGGTGTTTGGATTTGTGGATTACCGGCAAAAGCTTTGTTATAATAATCTGCTGCTTTTTGCCTGGCTTTTGCATATTCATCAAGATGCTGAAGCTTGATATCAAGTATGGCTGCCTGCAATGTATCTAACCTTGAGTTTACCCCAATATCATCATGGTAATATCTGACAGTCATACCGTGGTTTACCACCGACCGGCACATCCTAGCAATTTCATCATCGTTTGTAAAAATAGCGCCTCCATCACCGTAAGCACCCAGGTTCTTTGAAGGGAAAAAGGATGTGCAACCAATCTGTCCGATAGTACCGGCTTTTTGAACTGTTCCGTCGCGGAATGTATAATCTGCCCCAACAGCCTGACATGTGTCTTCAATTACATAAAGCTTATGTTTCCTGGCAATCTCCATCAACCTTTCCATATCCACACACTGGCCAAAAAGATGCACGGGAACAATGGCCTTTGTTTTCGGGGTAATGGCTTTCTCCAGAGCTTCCATATCCATGTTGAATGTTCCGGGTTCAACATCGACCAGAACAGGAACAAGTTTAAGCAATGCAATTACTTCTACTGTTGCAACGAAGGTAAAAGAAACTGTTATTACTTCATCTCCTGGCTGGAGGCCAAGTGCCATCATCGATACCTGTAATGCATCGGTTCCATTACCACAGGGGATTACGTGTTTCACATCAAGATAATTCCCCATGTTCTCCTGAAACTCCTTAACTGCAGGCCCGTTGATGAAAGCCGTACTATCGATTACGCCCTGTATTGCCCTGTCAACTTCCGGTTTGATCTTTTCATACTGACCTTTCAGGTCAACCATCCTTATTTCTTTCATATACATAATTTTTGTGGGTGCAAATTTAATATTTAATTGATCTGCGAAATGAATTCCTGGTATTTTATCATTTGAATACTTGAATATCTATCTTTGCGTTTTAGTGAGACGGGAGTTTTATAATCCGCCCACGGCGAAGAATTAATACTCTCGGGTAAAACCAATCCTGATAATTTAAATGGTTCGGGATTTGTTAAATGATTATCCAGTGGTAATATTATAAACACTGGAACAACACAGAGAACTAACGAATTTACAGTGTAATAATTATACAATCAGAATGCTCATACAAAAATGTCTTAAATTAGTTTTACTGCTCGTTTTATTTTCAATGGGTTATAACTCAAAGGCCCAGATCGATCTTTCAGATTCCAGTGTGCTTGTTCCAATGTTTTCAGTCTTTTATAGTTTTCAGATACCGGGTGCCGATATGGCAGATCAGTATGGGGTTAACTCCGTAATAGGTGGCGATTTTAAACTTAAAACAACCGGCAACTGGGTTATCGGCATTGATTATAACTATATTTTCGGGAGTAACGTTAAGAATGGTGATTCACTGATTTCAAATATGCTAACCAGCAAAGGCGAGATCATCGATGGAAACGGCACATATGCTGTTTGGGATGTTTTTGAACGTGGATATAGTATCAATTTAAAATTTGGTAAGTTAATCCCTGTTTTTAGTTCAAATCCCAACTCTGGTATTCTGTTGCTTGGAGGGGCCGGATACCTTCAGCATAAAAGCAAGTTCGAAGTTGAGGATAAAACAGCACCTCAGTTACGTGATGATTATAATAAGGGTTATGATAAATTAAGAAGCGGTTTCTCCACATCTGAGTTCATTGGATACCTGTATATGGGATCCGGTAAAATTGTAAACCTTTATGCCGGTTTTGAATTTACACAGGCATGGACCAAAGACAGAAGAAAGTATAATTTCAATGACATGCAATACACTGATGGCAGTTATTTTGATATATTTTACGGTATTAAGATAGGCTGGTTCATACCACTTCATAAACGGACTCCAAAGAAATATTACTATTATTAAAATTGGCCGGTGATGTCTTTTCTCTACAACTTTTTCATCCAACTATATTATGGTGCTGTTCGTATTGCATCGTTAAAAAATACCAAAGCAAAGAAATGGTTGACTGGTAGAAGAAATATATTCGATATTATCGGCAAAAAAATACCAGGTGATGAAAAAGTCGTCTGGATACATAGCGCTTCGCTGGGTGAATTTGAACAGGGCAGGCCTATCATAGAACAGTTGAGAAAACAATATCCCCGGTATAAAATCCTATTGACGTTTTTTTCTCCCTCAGGCTATGAAGTAAGGAAGAATTATGAAGATGCTGATTATATCTTTTATCTTCCGATCGATACTCCGGGAAATGCAAATAGGTTCGTTAACATGGTTAATCCAGAATTGGTTGTATTCATCAAATATGAATTCTGGTTTAATTATATAAAAACACTAAACCGAAGGGATATTCCTATTGTCATTGTATCCGCATTTTTCAGGCCCGGACAGCATTTCTTTAAATGGTACGGTGGATGGTTCAGAAGTCAGCTTAAGAAAATCCCCTGGTTCTTTGTTCAGAACAATGAATCGAAAAACCTGCTTCAAAAAATTGGTATTACCAGTGTTTCAGTAAGCGGCGATACACGTTTCGACAGGGTAATGAAAGTTACTGAGGATGCCGGCAGGTTTCCTTTAATAGAAGAATTTGCCGGGGATTCCGCTATTTTTATGGCAGGTAGCTCATGGCCTCCTGAAGAGCAAATAGTAAATGGCCTTATAAAAAAAGGCCTGCCGGGGATGAAGTTTATAATTGCACCTCATGACATATCTAAAAGCCATATTGAGCAAATTGAGGAGTTGATAAAAATCCCGACCATAAGGTATTCTGGAGCACAGGAAAAAAATATCAGCGAATTCAAGGTATTGATCATTGATAGTATTGGCATTCTTAATCAATTGTACAAATATGCAGGATATGCCATGATAGGAGGAGGTTTTGGCCCGGGAATACATAATATACTCGAAGCTGCTGCCTTTGGTATGCCTGTATTTTTCGGACCCAATTATAAACGATTCAGGGAAGCAGTTGAACTCATCAACCTGAAGTCAGCATTTGAAATAATTACAAGCGATCAATTGATACAGAAGGTCATGGAGTTTGAACGCAACCCCGATTATTACGAAGGTGTGGCGAATGAAAACAAGCACTATGTGAAAAGCAATACAGGTGCTACCTCGATCGTCCTTAATAAGATCAAAACATTTCTTACAGTGTAAGTTTATTGTTCAGTTAATTTCACACAGCGATTTCCCTCAGATCCATTTAGTTTTATAAATTTGGGCAACAATTTCCCACAACCTGTAAATTCTTAATGAAATGACAACAATAATTAATAAAATAGACTCTGTACCAGGCAACGATAGCATTATCTACCTGGTATCCGATATAAAATATATAAGCACCAGTTCACTCTCCGGATCAGAACTAAAATACATTGAAAAGCAAAAAAATACTTATGAAAAAGATCTTATCTGGTTCAACAGGGCCAATAAGATGATTTTCATTCAATTTATTAAAAAGGATAAAGAAATTGCCGAGCGCCTGGAAGCTTTAAGAAAATCTGGCGATAAGATTGCATCTTTAATCAACGATGCAAGGATTAATAAAATCACTATCAGCGATACAGAACGAAAAACAGCAGAAACCCTGGCTCTGGCAGAAGGTATTGCACTTGGTAATTACCAGTTTCTAAAGTATAAAATCAAGGATCTTGACAAGCAGAAGAATAGCCTGCAAAAAATAAGTGTTCTTTCAACCAAACTAAAGGAAAAAGAGCTTAATATCTTTTCAGTTGTTTTAGATGCTGTAACTAAATGCCGCGACCTGGTGAATTATCCGGTTTGTTATCTTACTGCCTTGAAATTGTCGAAGGAATTTAAAAGCATGTATGCCGACACGGGTGTAAAGATTGAAGTGCTAAGCAAGAAAAAAATCGAGGCATTAAAGATGAACGGTTTGCTGGCTGTTAACCAGGGAAGTGTTGATCCGCCAACATTCAATATTGTCGAATGGAAACCGGAAACTGCCGTCAATAAGAAACCTGTTGTCCTGGTTGGGAAAGGTGTGGTTTATGATACAGGGGGGATGAACATCAAGATTCATGATTATATGAATGACATGAAATCGGATATGGCAGGAGCAGCAGCGGTGGCATCGGCTATTTATGCCATCGCAAAACTGGAATTGCCAGTTCATATTATCGGGCTTGTTCCGGCAACAGATAATCGAACCGATGGTAACGCCATGGTTTCCGGTGATGTGATCACCATGCATGATGGCACCACAGTGGAAGTTATCAATACAGATGCTGAGGGCAGGTTAATACTCGCCGATGCGCTGAGTTATGCTAAAAAATATAATCCCGGGCTGGTAATTGATATTGCTACCCTTACCGGATCAGCTTTGCGCGCCATCGGGAAAAATGGTATGGTGGGGATGCAGACAAAAGCTGATGAGCAATTTGCAAGGCTCAAAGAAAGTGGAAACAAAGTATTTGAGCGCATAGCCGAATTTCCGTTCTGGGATGATTATGCTGAAAATCTCAAATCAGATATTGCTGATATTAAAAATCTCGGAGGGGTTAATGCAGGAACTATAACCGCCGGAAAGTTTCTCGAACATTTTACTGATTATCCTTACATCCATCTCGATATTGCAGGACCCTGCTTTAATACCAAACGTGATTCATACAGGGGCACTGGAGGTTCGGGTGTTGGTGTAAGGCTTTTTGTTGATTTCATCACTGAATTTTCCAAATCGCAATCAGAATAGATAGAATGCTGATTATTATGATCAGGATGATTTGTCAACCTGGTATTAATTTTAGCCACAGATGCACGGATTGCCATCCCACGGGCCTACTCGAATAATATTATTAAACACAAGCAAATCATTTGATTTACCATTGTCAATCCTGGCTTTCCAACTACTAACTGCCAATTATACTATCCAGAATTAATATCCGTGAATCCGTGGCAACTTTTTTCACACATATATCTTCCAGAATAAACAACGTTCTATTCTCAAAACCAGCACACTTATTAATATCTTTGCAAAAATTAAAAAAATATGATACGAGCAGAGGGTGATCATAATATCGTTGTTGGAATAACTCATGGGGATATTAATGGCATTGGTTACGAGGTGATTATGAAATCACTGAATGACCAGAGGATACTTGAAATGTTTACACCTGTGGTTTACGGACTTTCAAAGGCCGTTTCTTATCACAGGAAGACTTTAAATATGACAGACTTCAATTTTAACATTATTAAGGGTGTTGAGTATCTCAGGCATCATAAACCCAATATTGTTAATATACATAGTCTGGAAGTGAAAATAGACCTGGGCATGTCAACTGAAAAGGCAGGGGAAATGGCCTTCCTTTCCCTTGAAGCTGCAGTTCAGGATTTAAAGCGTAACCGGATAGATGCGCTTGTAACAGCACCAATAAACAAAAAAAGCATTCAATCTGCAGCATTTGATTTTCCAGGCCATACTGAATATTTATCAAAAAGGTTTGAAACATCCGATTATCTGATGCTTATGATTAGTGACCAGATTAAAATCGGTGCCATAACAGGTCATGTTCCTATTAAGGAAGTATCCGGCTTGCTTACTGAAGACCTGATCCTTCAAAAGATCAGGATACTTCACGAGTCATTGATCAAAGATTTTGCAGTTTTGAAACCAAGAATAGCGCTACTTGGCCTGAATCCACATTCCGGTGATGATGGTTTACTGGGAGAAGAGGAAAATTCAATCATCATACCGTCTATAAAGAAGGCATTTGAAAAAGATATGCTGGCCTATGGCCCATTTCCTGCTGATGGCTTTTTTGGATCCGGCGGATATAAAGATTTTGATGCGGTGCTGGCCATGTATCATGATCAGGCGATGATGCCCTTTAAAATACTATCCTTTGAAAAAGGGGTGAATTTTACCGCCGGACTTCCGGTTATCAGAACATCCCCTGCACATGGAACCGCATTTGATATTGCCGGAAAGAACAGTGCTTCTCCAGATTCATTCAGAAGTGCCATTTATCTTGCCCTGGATATAATCAGAAACAACAGGATGCATCAGGAGATTAGTCAGAATCCGCTGAAAATAGAAGCTATTGAGGATATCGGATCTAAACCTGAACAGTAAACTTCCCTGAAGGAATTTATATGTCCCGTAAAGAATATACCATCGAAGATATAGCAAGGATTGTTCGGGGAGCTGTATATGGGAACACTGAAAAGTCAGTATTGATCAGGGACATTCTGATTGACAGCCGCAGGCTGATTGATCCGGAAGGATGCCTGTTTTTCGCACTGACATCCAGGAAAAATGATGGGCACAAATACATAGATGAACTTTATAAAAAAGGGGTCAGGAGTTTTGTTGTATCCATCCAACCCGATCTTCAATTATATGATGAAGCCAACTTTATACTGGTTTCAAACACACATCTGGCACTGCAACAGCTGGCAGCAACACACAGAAAAAGCTTTGAGATCCCGGTTATCGGTGTTACAGGCAGCAATGGAAAGACGATTGTAAAAGAGTGGCTATTTCAATTATTGAACGAAGACCTGGCTGTAATACGCAGCCCTAAAAGTTATAACTCTCAGATTGGAGTACCGCTCTCGGTATGGCAAACCTCCGGTATCCATGAGATGGCCATTTTTGAAGCAGGTGTGTCAGAGCCTGATGAGATGGATAAACTTCAAAGAATTATACTCCCCACCATAGGCATCTTTACAAATATTGGTCAGGCGCATAATGAAAACTTTATTCATAATGTCCAGAAGATTGGCGAAAAACTAAAATTGTTTACCAAAGTAGATACCCTGATCTATTGCCTCGATCATCATGAAGTTCAGGAAACCATCATCAAGTCTGAAATACTCAATAACATCAGGACCTTTACCTGGAGCACCAGTCAAAAGGCAGATTTGAGTATCTCAGGCACCATCAGGGAACAGGGGAAAACCCGTATCATTGGAACTTTTGGCGATGAAAAGATCGAAATCAGCATCCCTTTTACCGATCATGCCTCAATTGAAAATGCGATACATTGCTGGGCAACCATGCTGTTGTTGGGATACAATAATGACATTATTGCGAGGCGCATGCTAAAGTTACAGCCAATCGCCATGCGTCTTGAGTTGAAGGAGGGTATTAACAACTGTTCTATCATCAACGATAGTTATAATTCCGATATCAATTCACTGAGCATTGCCCTTGATTTTCTCAACCAGCAAAAGCAACACACCCAAAAAACACTTATACTTTCTGATATACTCCAGAGTGGACGTAATGAGATTGATCTGTATGCTGAGATCGGTCAGTTGATCAGGAGTAAAGGGATTAACAAATTCGTTGGGATTGGCCCGGCGGTATCAAGACAGGCAGATAGTTTCGATGGTGAAAAATCCTTTTTTCCTTCTACAGCCGAGTTTTTAAAAAAATATTCATTTTCAACTTTCCATAATGAAAGTATCCTGCTGAAGGGGGCAAGGATCTTTGAGTTCGAGCAGATCAGCAAAGCCTTACAACAGAAAGCCCATGAAACTGTTCTGGAAGTTAACCTCAATGCCCTGGTCCAGAATTATAATTACTATAAATCCAAACTGAAAGCCGGTACCAGGATTATGGCCATGGTCAAGGCATTCTCATACGGGAGTGGCAGTTTTGAGATCGCCAATGTTTTGCAGTTCTATCATGTTGATTACCTTGCAGTAGCATTTGCCGATGAAGGAATTGAATTGAGGAAAGCGGGAATAAATGTTCCTATCATGGTGATGAATCCTGATGAAGAGAGCTTTGATGGTATTATTTTGCACTCCCTCGAACCGGAGGTTTATAATTTCAGGGTACTGGAACTTCTTGAAAAAGCGATAGAAAAAAATATTATCCCGGCCAATAAACCGGTTAAAATACACATCAAGCTGGATACCGGAATGCATCGCCTCGGATTCGAAGAGAGCGACCTGGATGAACTGATTGAAAGATTGACAGAGAATAAGATGATTTATGTGCAGTCGGTATTTTCGCACCTTGCTGCCAGCGATGACCCCGGGCATGATGAATTTTCCCTTGCACAGATTGAACTGTTCAGCAGGATGAATGAGAAACTAAAAGAGAAAGCTGATCATCCTATCATATCACATATTCTTAACTCCGGAGGTATTTTACGCTTTCCTGATGCACAGTTTGATATGGTTCGCCTGGGTATAAGCCTATATGGTATCTCATCAAGCAAAGAGGAACAGGAATCACTTGAGCATGTCAGCACACTAAAAACTACCATTTCCCAGATCAAGGAGATTAAAAGCGGTGAAACTATCGGATATAACAGAAGCTGGAAAGCTGACAAAGACCTCCGGCTGGCAATTGTCCCGATTGGTTACGCTGACGGTTTGAAAAGAAGCCTGAGTAATGGCAAAGGAAAACTATTTGTAAACGGGAAGCCTGCAAAAATAGTTGGCGATATCTGTATGGACATGTGTATGATTGATGTAACAGAAATACAGGCCGAAGAAGGGAATGAGGTGATTGTTTTTGGAAAAGAGTACCCGATAACGAAACTGGCAAAGGATCTCGATACGATACCTTATGAGGTGTTGACCAATATTTCACGAAGGGTGAAAAGGGTATATTTTCAGGAATAAAAAGTTTCTATGATTCCCGATTAACAAGATTCTGAATTAATGATGCTTAATATTATAATTCCCAGATTCAAAAGTCAAAAAGATGAATATTAGTATTGTATCCCATGGTATTACAAAATTTCTGAACAGGAGAAGTTCATTGATATTTTTCATTCTTTTAATCGCATGTTCGTATTTTTATGACTATCATGAGATATTAACGCTAAGGCCGCAATCTGTGCATCAATGGCGGCAAACAGACTGCCTGTCAGTTACAAAAAACTATTATGAAGACGGCATGAACTTCACCAAACCTGCTATACACAACCTGATCAGCGATAAAAGAACCACAGGGATTTCTATGGGTGAGTTTCCTGTTTTGTACTATTTTGTAGCTGTTCTCTGGAAAATATTTGGCCCGCATGAGTTTATCTATCGATTAGTTAATGTACTGATTGCTTTTACCGGATTATTTGCCCTGTATAAAACCCTTATCGGTATATTAAAAGATAAATTCTGGGCTATGTTTATTCCCCTGCTTCTTTTTACATCGCCGGTTTACGTTTATTATTCAAATAATTTCCTGACTAATATCACAGCCCTTAATATTGTTTTGATTGCGTGGTACTTCTTTCACAGGTTCTATTCTTCAGGATTGAATAGATATTTAATGTTCACATTTCTTTTATTTATGTTTGCAATGCTTTTAAAGATAAGCTCGGCAATTAGTTTTATTTTCCTTTTTTCGGTATTCGTCTTGGAGATATTGAAAATACTGCGTGTTAAGAAGAATGAAAGAATTTTTAATAAACCGGTCTTAAGTTTATTGGGATTTGCACTTGTTTTTGCTGTTGTTGCTGCCTGGTTCCTTTACGCAAGGTATTATAATCGGACTCATGGGGGGGACTATTGTTTGCTGAGTTTCTTTCCTGTCTGGAGTATGTCGCATCAGGAAATACTGAATGCTTTAAAAGGAATAGGGGATTTGTGGATATATCAGTATTTCAGCATGTCTGTTTTAATCCTGACAGGTGTGTTCTTTATCGTTGGATTGTTTACCTTTAAGAAGAACAATAAACTTCTATGGTTATCACTGCCGGTCATTTTCACGGGGGTTGTTTTATTTATCCTTGGATGGTTTAAGGCATTAAACGGGCACGACTATTATATAACGAACCTGTTAATCTTCATTGTTTTTATCTATACATGTTTTCTGAATTATCTAAGACTGGAATTCCCCCGATTATCCCGGTTCTTACCAATCAAGATAGCATTTGCAATTTTTCTGGTTTATAATGTATATTATTGCGCTGACAATATGTATCAAAGGTATCACAGCAATTGGAATACAAACTGGGGAAAAAGCACTAAATTCCCGTATGAAGATCATGCATACATAACTCCTTATTTGCGTTCACTGGGGATAACAAGGAATGATAAGGTGATCAGCCTTCCCGATCCAAGTTTTACAAGAACTTTATACCTGATGGACCAAAAGGGCTGGACATTATCTTATGCCAGGAATAAAGACAGCCTGGTAATCGCGAATACTATTGAACGTGGAGCCAAATACCTTATCATTGGAGATACTGCCATTTATGAGGAGACATATATTCAACCCTTTCTGAAATACCCGGTGGGCAACTATAATAGCATAGACATTTATGATTTGCAGCCATATGTTGTATCCCATGTTAGCCAACCCTGAAATCATCATAACACTTTACCTGCCAATCGGCAAAATTGAACTTTGTTCAATGGTTTTTAAATATCAAATTAATCTGTTTATTTTTGCGGTTTACATAATCAATTAGTCTCAGGTAATATCTGTTTTAAAAGGCAGAAATAAGTAGTTCTATGCAAAAGGATCTTTTATCTATTATCATTCCCCTGTATAACGAAGACGATACAATAAGTTCAATTCTTTCAAAGATCATTAATTGTGAACTTCAAAATGGTATTCAAAAGGAAATAGTTATAGTTAATGATTGTTCCACGGATTCTTCAAAGGAAAAAGTTGAAGCATTTATAGAGAATAATAAAAGTCAGCAGATTAAACTTTTCAACCAGTATAAAAATACAGGTAAAGGCGCTGCCATTAGAAAAGGGATAGAACTGTCTGATGGTGAATTTATTATTATTCAGGATGCTGACCTTGAATATGATCCCAGAGATTACATGCATTTGCTAAAGCCAATGCTGGAAGGTAATGCCGATGTTGTTTACGGCAGCCGTTTTATGGGTGGAGACCCACACAGGATACTGTTTTTCTGGCATTCGATCGGAAATAAATTCCTGACCCTTTCCAGCAATATGTTCACCAACCTGAACCTAACCGACATGGAAACCTGTTATAAATTATTCAGGTCGGAGATCATTAAAAATGTCAGGCTGAGGGAAAACAGGTTTGGATTTGAGCCGGAAGTAACCGCTAAGATTGCCCGTATTCCCGGGATACGGATATATGAGGTTGGGATATCTTATTACGGCAGAACCTATGGACAGGGTAAAAAGATAAAAGCGGCCGATGGATTCAGGGCGCTGTGGTGTATTTTGAAGTATAATCTTTTTGTCAGGGGGTAAACTCTTAAATTCTTCCCCGTACCCGCTCCCTTTGGAGAAAAAAGCCAGTCATACCGAAAAGGGAAGCCCTTAATAGGTGATCAAAAATGAGAAAAAGATTCGAACAACAATTATCCATTGGGCAATTACCTATTGAGGAAACACAAATAAGCCCGAAGGCCAAGAATGCCCTTAATGAGTTATTGGCAGCCCTTCATTCAATATATTGCAACAAAAAATATAATGAAGAGGTGTTTAGCTTATTAGAGAAACACATTAGTTCGGGCAAGAAAAAAACAGGTAGGAACGGAATGGATCTTTGGTGCATTTTTGTCCTTTCCCAGGTTCGTTTATGTCTGAACATCAGTTATGGTGTGCTTCACGATCTGGCTAACAACCACCGCACATTGCGTCAGTTAATGGGAGTGGAATATGAATTTGGTTATCAGCGGATCGGGTTTGAGTATCAAAATATTTACGACAATGTATCCATGCTCAGCGATGAACTGATAGCCGAAATAAATTCTGTTGTCATAAAGTTTGGGCACAAAGAGGTATTTAAAAAAAAAGAAGATACAGCATTGCGCTT
>CAYXUU010000073.1:0-13118 GCA_964468645.1 uncultured Bacteroidales bacterium | reverse complement strand
TTCATTAAGTAAGATTACCAGATTATAAGTTAAGTTTCCCCAAACTTTATCCATTGTTATTTTCCGTTTACAATAAGAATCAAAATAAGATCAGTTTTTCAACATAAGCTTTCTCATCCGATTTCACAATGATATAATAAACGCCTGGTTCGTAATTTTCCAATTTTATTTCTATTATTTTAAGCAAGGGATCTATTTTACGCTGATTTACTACTACTCCATTAATATTTGTGATCTCAAGCGAATAGAATTTCCCTTGTGTAATTTGCATATATACTTTATCAAATGCAGGATTGGGATATATCTGGATGTCCTGTTCAATTTGTTCTTCAATATCTGTGTCATCTATAACCTCAATATTTATTGTATCAGATGAACTGCAAACACCTGATTCAACCTGAACCCAAATTTCTGACATCCCTGTTCCCAATACTTTTCCAATTAATAGAATTGAGCTTGTTGTATCACCTGTGGACCATAAATAATGATCAAAACCACTTTGTATACTATAAGAAATGGTATCGCTTAAATTAATCGTCGTATCGTTTAAATGCAACTCGGGTTTTTCTTCCACAATGATATAAATTGAATCTGTCAATGTCCAGCAGGCATTTTCGGTAGCACAGGATAGGATTACCAGTCCGGTTTGATCAACAATTAATTGATTGCTGGTTGTAAGCGAATCATTCCACATAAAGTAGTGATAATCCGGAGGGGCGTATAGGACTATGTTTTCGCAAACGATGGTATCATTTCCTAACGAAACATATGTTTCGTTAATCCTTTTATGATAGGAGATGAAGCCATCCCACTCAGTCGTTCCATCTCTTATCAGGGTATCATTCTTAAAATATGCTTCACCTTTGAAATATCCGGCCAGAACATTATTATTACAGTGATCAATGAGTTGATGATAGGCTTTTAATCCTCTTGTTGATTCGGTTATTGAATATGATAATAATTCACCTTCAGTATTAATTATACCTTGAATTGTTTCCTCAAATCCACCAACCGAGAAATCGATCCCGAAGAAATTAAAATCATGCCTACGGACCATTGAAAAGAAAAGACTGTCATTATCTACCAGGTTCAAATAAATTGATGATCCTGAATATGTGCTTCGTATATATACGGCTTCATACCAGTAAGGATCAAGAGCCTTATTAACCTTTGCTACAATAAAGGTAGTGGTATCCACCGGATCCCAAACAGTATCATTCCCAATAATCAGGCTGTCCCAAACATAACCGGAAAAGTATATATCATGGTTGTTATCAACAATGAAATCAGTGATACCCATATAAAAATCAAAATACCGGGCATCAATCAGATTTCCGGAGGGATCGTACTCAATTAAAAATGGCAATCTGATATGATCTGAAGGATAGGGATGATAAATAGTGTCATCACCGATTGTCAGATTATCATAAGCTGTACCGTTTATATACAACCTGTCCTTAAATTTATTGATCTGAAGCCTGGATGCCTGGGTGTTAATTCCGCCAATTTCACGATGCCAGATTAATTCACCATCATTGGTAAGACGGATAAGGGAATTTGTTGGAGTGCTATAGTATATGGTATCTTCCTGAAGTATAACTGCATAACCGTAAGAATAATTACAATGATAATCAACAAGCATGATCATTGAAGTGTCATCATATGTTAGTAATCCTGCACATCCGTCCTGTACAGTTCCTGATACAAGATTCGACCATTGGAAATCAAGATCGGAATTTAGTTTCATAACAAAAACCTCAGGGGAATCCGGGTAAGGCCCTCCACCATGGTTTATAAAAGTATCCTGGACAAAGATCCTTCTGCTGAAATCCCCGGCGATATATAAGTTTAAATCTTTATCAGTAGTAATCATTGCATCAAAAATATATGATTGTGAGTTTGTATAGAGGTCAACTGCATTAATAAAATTGCCATGGTAATCATATTTTGCAATTGCATAGTTCTTATATGTATAATAACTATCGGGATGTCCAAAAACAGTATCCTCAAAGAATATACTGTCCTTATAGGTATAAATACAATAGTAATTCCGGTAGAAATCCTGGTGAATATCCCTGATAATAAATTCGCCTTCAATAGGGGATTTTATTGCCCAATCGGTATTTTGCCCTGAAACCCAACCGGGTTGAAAAGAAATCATCAAAAATATAACGATCCAATCTAATCGTGTTATCATCCTTTTATTGTTTTTATGTGGTTTATATTCAGTGCTTTATAATTCTTTTAATGTATGTTTTATCATTTGTAATAACCTGAAGTAAATATAATCCATCAGGATATTGCCAAAGTTCCAGTGTCAATGATTTATTCCCTTTATCAACTGAAAACTCTTTCATCTGAACACCATTAATATTGTAAAGTGTTACAGCATTAACAGCTTGCCTTGATGATATAACCGTTACAATGGATTTTGCCGGGTTCGGAAATACGGATACAGTATTCTCTGATATCGGATGTTTATCCTTGTTAGTGATCATACCATTTTCATTGGTCTTCAGCAAATAGAAATCTTTTCCACCCGAGCCGAAATCGTTGGTAAACCCGCAGGCTACATATCCACCGTCCGAAGTTGTTTTTATATCAAAACCCTCCTTACCGAAAATGTTGTCATAGGTTCTTGTCCATAGGGTATCACCAAGTTGATCTGTTTTGATCAGGATCATTTTCCTATCTCCAAATCCTGTTAAACTGTAGTAACCAAGGATGATAAATCCATCTTCATCTGTTTTTGCAATTGCATTGGAACTGGCATCCTGTCCAAGGTCAATAAGTTTTTCCCAGAGAAAATTACCCAGGGTATCGGTTTTATATATGAGAATGTCTGAAAATAGGGCGATGCAACCCGGGTACTTACTGCCACACATAACATATCCGTAATCATGCGATTTGCATATTGAAAATGCATGCTCAATGTTGTTTTCATCACCGAGGTTTTTGTCCCATTTAATACTGCCGTTATCAGATACGTTGGCCAGGGAGATATCATCGCAGGGATTCATCCCGAAAATTTCTGCAATACCACAAATGGTATATCCGTTGTTGAAATCTTCTATCATTTCCGATGCACTGTAATCATTATTGCTGCCCTGATGATATACCTTTTCCCATAAAAGATCCCCTGAAATATCGGTCTTCATCACAATGACCTTGTCGTCGTGGTAGTTATCCATGGGAGATGTAGTACCGCATAAATAATACCCCTGGTCTGATGATTGAATAATGCTGCGTATATTATGATTTCTGACCTCATTCTCAAAGATCCTGATCCAGGAAAAGTCCCCGTTTTGATCCAGTTTTAATATTAAACCGAAACTCGTTGAAGAAGAATCAGTATGGCCTGTTATGGCAAATCCTCCATCAAATGTTTGGATTACATCGTAAGCATAATCATAGCAGTCTGGATTTTCATACTGGTAAGTCCAGACCATATCCCCATATTCATCGGTCCTGACGACATAAATATCATTTCTGCCGCTGAAGAAATTTTCAGTTGTCCCACACATTACATATCCTTCATCAGAACAAATATCTAAAGCGAAAGCCATGTCATTGTCAATTGTCCCATATGCTTTTTCAAACATTATCTGGGAATTGGTTAATAAAGGAAATAATAATGACAGAGAGAGAATTAAATGTCTCATGATGTTGTATCGTTTTTGTTATTTTGCATATTGGAATTGCAAATCTCAGAATAATAACAGGAAAATGGGTAGCCAACTAAAAGGCCAGTATTATAATAAATCATTGTTGAAAAAATATTTTTCAATCTTTCTCTGTGCAACTTTGTGCTTCTCCGTGATCCTCTGTGGAATAACTTTAGTTCCCATTCTCACGAATCCCCAATACCTATTCAGGTAATAATCAAAACCTATTACTGGTATTGATTGTAGTCGCATAATTCAATCTTATTAAAACGAACTTATGTATTTAAAAAACTGTTATTTCCAGAAATAGTTTTTAAATTACCTAGAACAGTGTTCTGCTAATTTACAATATATTCATCTGATTTCTCATCATATCTAAGACAAAAATATTTGTAATATCGTTGCACATTAACTTATATTTTATCTCCCTGAATATAATTGAATATGATTAATTCAGTTTTAAATTCTGTAATTTTAACTTAAATTCATGAGCCAATTGAAAAAAAATACCAGAAATGCAGTTTTAAATAGTGAAAATACTTTGTCAATAATTACCAATCATTCATAGTAAGAATTATTGAATATGGATCAAATCTCAACTAATGATAAAATCTATCTGTTTAATACCTTGTTCAGAGGGAGGGTAGATGTTTTTGCTTTGCACTGGGAGAAGGGAAACAAGAGTGGATACATGCCTGCATATCAATTTGATCCATACATGTACCGATTACATAAAATGAAAGGAGGTACATTTAAAGATTATCAGGATAAGACATATCTTCCGCTTTCTGACCATCAGTTGCTTAAACATTTTAATGGGGAGCAACTCGTAGGTATTTATCCATTATTACACGACAATACATCATGGTTTATTGCTGCAGATTTTGATAAACAAAACTGGATGGAGGAGTGTTTGAAGTTCATAACTGTTTGTGATAATTGGGGTATTCCTGCATATCTTGAACGATCCAGGTCGGGTAAAGGTGGTCATGTATGGATTTTTTTTGAGCAACCCATTCATGCTTCCAGTAGCCGTAAAGCCATGATTGCTTTACTTGAACAGGCTGGAGTTTTTTCAATATTCGATAAGAGTTCAAGCTTTGACCGGCTTTTTCCTAATCAGGATTATCTTTCAGGAAAGGGATTGGGGAACCTTATCGCATTACCACTTCATAAAACATCACTTAGTAAAGGCAATAGTTGCTTTGTTGATAAACAAATGAATCCATATCAGGATCAATGGGAGTTTCTTAAGACTATTCAAAGGGCAAACATCAAATTAATAGAATCAGTTTGCAAATCCCAAACATCACATACATTGACTTCTAAAATTCCTGGAGAGTTGAATTCTGAGAGATTAAAGATAGTATTGGGAAAGTCGATTCATCTTAACAGATCAGCTCTAAGGCCTGAACTGGTCAATTTCCTTAAGGATGAATTGAATTTTGCGAATTCAGAATATTTTGTGAAGAAGAAATCCGGTAGAAATACATGGGGTGTAGAGCGGTATTTCAGGTTGATTGAAGAAACAGAGGATGGAGTGACGATACCAAGGGGATTTATAGGCCGATTGATCAGGTTTTGCAAACAACAAAATATTGATTATGATTTTCTTGATGAAAGGAAACTGAAAGATCCTGTTGTGTTTGTATCAGATTTTAGACTAAGGTCTCATCAACAATTATCTATTGAAGTTGCTTCCCGGAAAGATTTTGGTGTCATCTCTTCACCACCTGGTTCAGGGAAAACCATTATAGGGTTGAAAATCATTGCAGAAAAGCAACAACCTGCATTGATCATTGTCCATCGCAAGCAGTTGCTAGAACAATGGATTGAACGTATCCAGGCATTCCTCGGGATACCAGGTAATGAAATCGGCAGGATAGGGCAGGGGAAAGTCAAAATAGGAAAAGCAATTACACTGGCCATGATCCAAAGCCTGGGAAAGTATCTTGAAAAACAGGAAAAAGATGATTTTGTATTATCTTTTGGAACAATCATTATCGATGAATGTCACCATATACCTGCTGAATCTTATCGTAACACAATTTCCAGGCTTTCATGTTTTTACCTGTACGGTTTAACCGCGACACCATTCAGAAAGGGAAATGATGGGAAGCTAATTTTTATCCATCTTGGAGAAATTATAGCTGAGATTAAACCACATGATATTGAAGAATTTAAGCAAGCCAGGGTTATTGTTAGAGATACCTCCCTGGATGTCCCTTTTAATCATAAGACTGATCCTTTTGAAATACTATCGAGAATACTTGTACATGACACTGCCAGAAATAAGCTGATTCTTAGTGATATTGAACATGAACTCAGTAAAGGTTTAAAGGTGGTTGTAATAACAGAACGTAAAGAGCATATTGAGGTTCTTTATCAACACCTTAAACAATCGTACGAAGTAGTGAAATTAAGTGGTGAAGATTCAGGGAACAGTCGCAAGTCAAAGTGGAAAGTATTATCAAGTGGAAGTTATCAGGTTCTGATTACTACGGGACAGTATTTTGGAGAGGGCACAGATCTTCAGAATGTCTCATGTCTGTTTCTGGTTTATCCTTTCTCATTTAAAGGTAAACTGATACAATACATTGGCCGCGTTCAACGATCTGAAGTTACACCACTCATATATGATTATCGGGATCAGAAAATCGAATATCTTGATAAGCTGTTCCTGAAGAGAAACAGGTATTACAGGATCCTTAAACGACAAGCGACACTTTTTGATGATGCCGGGATTGTTGAAAAAGACAGTGCTAACCTACGTATTATTGAAAAGAGTATCAGGATCCCTATCAATCAATTAGACTTCCGATATGGTGCGATTGCATTTAAATACCAGTATGACGAAATAAACTCTGAACTTGAATTTGAAGTTGAAAATGATCATGCAAGACCGGAATTTGATGTGTTAAAACCTTATTTCTCCAAAGTATTGAAAGCAGGTCAGGTAAAGATTGATATTTTCGCCGAGTTCGAAAGTAATATCCTTGTTTCCCAAAATGCTGATTCACCTGACCTTGAAAGAATCAATCGTGAGATCATTGATAGTGTGAAATTTCGGTTTATTGAAAGAGGAATATTAGGTAAACAATATGTGTCAGGAACTGAGGATACACTCATGGATTTAAACAAATTGCAGGAAGGACAATCCAAAGCCCCATTTTATGATTCAGAAGAGGAACTGCTTAACGATATTCTAAAAAACAGGCAGGTCAAGCATTACCGGCAATTGAGACATCTGGCTTCCCGGCATAAAAGCGACATCCTAAAACTTCGATTTGTTCTAAATCCATTCTCATTTGTATTCCTTCTATCTGGTGATAAACATTTTCATATTATTATGGAAACCCTTGATACGGAAGAAGCAACATATATCTGGCATACTCAATTATCAATTAGCCAGGTAAATAAATATCTATTGTCAAAGAGATTACAGGAAATCAATGAAGATTTAAACATAATCAGAAATAAAGGCCGGCAGGCATTCTTGGAGAACCAACCTGAAGACTTTAGCAGATTGATTCACGATTATTCAGATGATAGAAAAGGGTTTGTTATTTGGAAAGACCAACTTGAAGAACGCCTGTATTGATCGTTAATCTTTGATTAACCTTCTTCTGAACAAACATTGGTACATGTATTAAAATAAATTGAAATATCTTGATCTGGTCTTTATTTTTCGTAGCCTACGCCCATGCCTCACGGCAAGCGCAGTTGATAAGGTGTTCGTCTCCCTTCCGGCGGGGCTGCCAGTCAACAAAAAACCCGCCAGGCATTCCCACCACACACTACAAAAACAGGTTTACTGCACCTTAATGAAAATGCGAAGCAATTTTCTTTTAGATGCAGTTATACCGATGTGCATAGAAAAGTCAACTATTTTACAAATATCTATTTTATCGGTATAACATGCCCCACATTGTCGTTGTCGTTCCGTTTATTCCTTCGTAACCTGTCGCAATATCCACCCCACAATCCCTTCAATTGCGCCCGGCCACTCACTCATTCCCTCCACTCCAAACACAATCTTTCCCTCCCCACCTGCAAACTTCATCCATCCCTGCTTATGTAATTGGTAAACGCAACTTTTGCCTTTTGCCTTTATACTTTTGCCTTGTTGGCCCTTCATCTTCCCTGTTTTCCCCCAACCCATAATGCCTGTCATGTTTTTTGTGCCTGGCGCGGCTCACCCACAGGCCATTCCCCTCCCGCCACAAGCTCGCTCACTTCCGGCCGCTCCTTCGCAACAAAATTCATTTTTCATAGCATGGGCGGCTTCCCTTTATTTTCTGTCCGGCTGCGCACCTCCGTCTGCGCTCTTTTAAAATCCCAGCGTTGGGTATCGCGCAGGCGCCGTCGTCGGCAGCCGGTCGCCGCCAGCCAACTGCATCCTCACTTCGACACCTCCATCTCATCTCTGCCAATTTTAGTGGTATTAATTTTCCTTGAAGAGAAGCCACAGTTATGTTGGCTATTTTAGTCAAGTAGATTTAGAAGCACAAGTTTCGCACTCGTTCAAAAATCCCCACAGGCCAGCCCTGCGATTTATTCCGCATCCGCTCCATAAATGCCCGGCATTTTTTGATCGTGCTATTTTAGTTCAGTGAGTATATATCATAATGTTATTTTTAAGAAATTGTTTTATGGATTATCTCTAAATAATAATAACTTTTGTAACTGCCTTACTACCAATATCATCTGATATTCTAAGTATATAAACACCTTTTATCCAGCTTATAACATCAATTACAGAATCTAATTGATATTCATTTATTAATATTCAACAGCTTACCAATGATTTAATCCTTTAATGAGTATGCTAATCAATTAAAATTAAAATCCAGTAAACATGTCATTAAAAGGGATGATCAAATTTATTTGTTTTAAGGAATAGAAATAATTATCTTTATTAATATTTAATATGCCACTATGTCACTAAAACGAAATAAAAGTCTAAAACCAAACCATATCTTTCAAAAGACTTTTACATTTTTTCTTATCTGGACTCCGATAATTTTAACAGCCCAACAATGGACCCCTCCTGTAAACATTTCCAATTTAGAGGAGTATTTTACGTTGAAGTCAGATTTTACTATTGACAATTCCGGAGTAATTCATTGTGTTTGGAATGTAAAGTATGAGCATAACCTTGGGAAGGTTTTTTACTCAAAATCAGAAGATGATGGTGAAAACTGGAGTGAAGCTGTTCATGTGTCAAAAAATGAAGAGTACTATTGCACCGGGCCACACATCGCCCATGACTCCGAAAATAACATATACGTTACCTATGATTTGAATGATTACTCCAAAGACCGCTGGGGAAGCAACATTTACTTTACGAAAAAAGACAGTGCGGGGTGGAGCGATCCAATCTTTTTCTCTGAAGGCCTTGAAAACAGGGTTGTGGTTGACCATAATGACAGGGTATATGTATTCTGGTATATGAGGTCGCCGGCCTATGGCGAATTCTATTATAAATATTTTGAAGAAGGGACATGGAGTGAAATAATCTGCCCCTATTTTGCCAATTGGAAATTAGGGATAAACAGTATGGTTCCTGACCTAGATAATAATCTGCATTGTACAGGGTTTTATGCATATGCAGATTCTGGCCTCTATGATGATCATACCGTTTATTTCTGGTATGACCTTGCAAATGATCAATGGAGCGATGAATTTGTTGACTTTTCATTTGGCCATTCAACCTATAATGATATCTCATTGGATACCAATCAACATCCCCAAATTTGCTGGGGTGAAAAAATAAATACTAAAGATGTCAGCCTGGTCACCTACTACTCAGGGTATGATGGCAATACCTGGTCAGAAAAATTGATCATTACAGAAGAATGGTCTCAAAGCCAAAGAATTTTAATTGACAGCCTGAACAGGAAACATATAACAGTGGTTGAAGTTGTAGATTGGGGTTGCAAGCTTATTTATTTTCATCAGCCAAATGGATCCAACTGGGAAAGTATGCTGGTTGACCAATGCAATAACGCAATATTTACGCCGGAACTCCATTTTAAAAATGATAAATTATACACGGTTTATGATAAGAGTAATGTTCCCTATGAAGGGAATATTTTTATTAGCAAACTTGAGCTGCTGACAACAATATGGGAAGATAATATATCGCCTGATAGTAATTATATTTCTTTAAAAAATTACCCGAATCCATTCAGTGATAAGACGAATATAGCTTTCGTTCTAAATAAGCCAGGGTTAGTCAGGCTTGATATATTTAATATGGAAGGGGGAAAAGTAACAACTTTGACAGAGAAATATTACAATAAAGGCAATTATGAGATAATCTGGGATTGCGTAAATTATAATTCTCAAGCGCTTCCTGCCGGCCCATATCTATTAGTTATTCAATTCGATAATCAATATAAAACTCAAATAATAAGTTTAACTAACTAACTAAAACAAACAGCTATGAAAGTTTTTAAGGTATTGATTTTAATTCTTATTACAATAAATGTAATTGGCCAGGAAAAGTATGCTGTTATTATTGAACCATTTAATCCAGAAAATGCCGACGAGGGTAGTTATGCCATGAACCAGCCTGGCATTGCAAAGTATGAATTCTGGAATGACATATATTTAATGTGGGAGATGTTATATGATAGAGGTTTTGAAGATGAAAATATTTTTGTCTGTTATTATGATGGCGAGGATTTTACAAAATATGGTTATAATGAAAGGTACACTGCTGCTTATAATGGTGGATTATTGCACATTACTGACTATCCAGGTGATGAAGAGGATATTATTGACATGGTTTTTACAGGTCTTGCAGATGGATCAAATGGATTTCCCCAGACTACAGAGGATGATTTTCTTGTTGTATATACATTTGGGCATGGAAGTACACACGGGATTCGAATAGGTGAGATGGATTTTCTTTACTGGCAGGAGATTGCAGATTATTTGGATGCTATAGCTTGTCATAAGAAAGTTGTTATTATGCAACAATGTTTTTCAGGCGCTTGAATTCCTGCATTAAAAAGTGATAATACTATAATAATGACTGCTGCAAATGATACAATGGGGGCAGGTGCCGCAGACACGTCGTATTATGATGACATTGACGGTCCGGGTGACCCTGATCCGGGTGATAAATTTTTTGCGTATGAGTTGGAGCAATATGAAGGTGATACAACGATGTATCGACATGGAGAATTTAATTTACATTTATTTAATGCAATAAAAAGAGTATGCCCTGATGATGTTTCGGTAACTTACGAAACAGCTTATGTAAACTTTCCTTTAGAAAATGCAGATACAAATAATGATTTGATTACATCTTTTTCAGAAGCTTTTGACTGGATTAAATACTTAAACAGTAATATGCGGCTTCAAACCTGGGAGGATGATATATTTTGGGATGATCCTCAGTTAAGCGATTCAAGTGATATTAGCTCGACAACTTCAATTAAATACCCTACAATCATTTTTGAAGATGTGGACGCTGATAAAACTGTACGTGGGTTAATAGGAGTAACCCTGGATTTTAATGTGCTTACCGGAAATACCTTAACATTTATTGACAACGCGGATGTATATTTACTTAACAACAAACAGTTCACTGTTGATCAGGGAGGTACTTTAGTAATTGGGGACAATGTTACGTTTACCGGAGACGAAGGATATAACAAAATTATTATTAATGGAAACCTGAATATTGGAACAGGAGTAGTTTTTAACAGCATCGAGGAAATTGAAGTGCATGGTCTGACCAACACATTTAGTTATACAACATTCAATGATAATTCAATCCTGGTTAATTACGGCACGAATCTTATAATTGGTTACTCAAGTTTCAACGACTGCGATATGGCCTGCTCCAATAATGCCAATGTAACTATCAGCTATACCGATTTTAACAATACCTGGTTATATTTGTATTTATCTCCCGGGGCAACAAATAAAACCGCTTCTATAAGTCATTGCCAGTTTGACAGTTATCCGGCCGAACAAAATTCTGCAATATTGTTAAGAAATTATGATGAATTTAACATTCAATACAATGAAATTTCTGGTTACAATGCCGGAATCGACCTCAGGTTTTCGGGTGACGGCATTCCTATTAATCGAAATGTCAATAATAACACCATATACAATAATACAACCGGTATTTTGCTATACAGCTCAAATGCATCTGTGGCAGCCAATAATGTTTACAATAACGGTACAGGAGTGGAATTCCAAAACGCGAGCAATGTATCCCTGTTTGGATATCCTTCTGACATCCAATACATCTTAGACAATGATTCGTATGAAGTGTATGCATCCGAAGAAAGTTTTCCCTGGTATTTCAGGTATAATGAAATTGTGGATGAGGATAACCAGGGAAATCCTTATGACCCCCTGGTATATCACAATACCTATATCCAGCAACAGGGAATAACCGATATCCGGTACAATTGCTGGGGGGACGCCGGTTTTTCTCCCAGTGAAGATTTTTACCCGGCAGGCAATTATACGTACCTGCCGTTATATTGTGCTGGAAAAAAGGAAGCGCCGGTTCCGGGACCCGATGAGATCATGTATAATAATGCTTATGACGAGTTCGAAGCAGGAAATTACAGCATTGCAGACTCAATTTATCTATCACTAATCAATGATTATAATGAATCTGTGTTTGCACATGCTGCCGTTAAAGATCTTTTCTCACTGGAATATTTTACAAATAATGCTTACAACAACCTGAGAGATTATTACAGAACCAACGATAGCATAATTGCCGATTCCACCTTATTAATACTGGCTGATTTTATGGCCAACCGATGTGACGTCAAACTTGAAAACTGGCAAACTGCAATTAATTGGTACGAGAACATCATACAAGATCCACCGACATTTGAAGACAGTATTTTTGCCGTTATCGATCTTGGTTATATATATCTTCAGATTGATACCTCCGAATTAAAAAGCATACTGGGAACCATGTCGGAATTCAAACCTAATTCTTTGAAAGAATTCGAACAGAAATATTACGACCTGTTATCCCTCCTGCCCGGCAGTAGCAATGAAAATGAAAACTATGTATATATTGAAGCGGGACAAGCGGGAGTTTTGCTACAAAACACTCCCAATCCCTTTAATCTGACAACTCGTATTGACTATTTGTTGAATAAAGAAGGTCAGATCTCATTGGAATTTTTTGATTTTTCTGGGAAAAAGATACGTAACCAGGAATTGGGTTATCTCGACAAAGGATTACATACTTATAATTTCTCCGTGTCCCGATTAAAACCTGGCATATATCTTTACTCATTAAAGATCAACAATCAAATAGTGGATACTAAAAAGATGAGTATTTTTTAGGAGTAAAGAGGCCTGTTAATCAGGCAGGTCTCTTTTTTACTAATATATTTTTGAGATTCACAAAATAATAAGTTATCTCATTGGTTTTGTGTAGTATTTTCTATTCCAATT
>CAYXUU010000072.1:0-15263 GCA_964468645.1 uncultured Bacteroidales bacterium | reverse complement strand
TCCTTAAATGGGCTGATATCATAACCGTAATATCCAAGTTCTTTTGCAGCCTGAACAAAGAATGTGAATATACCGGCCCCATCCTCCAATGAAAAATATGAAGGCCCTGCAACACTGATAAAATGATTGAAGATTTCTTCGTCGCCTGCATCATTTGACGGAATGGTTTCCGTATCGGCAACCCATTGCCAGAATGCAAATGAATACTCCAGGACGCAGAAGTCATAAACCAGGTCTTCGTCAATCCGGAATGTGTATTCCTTTTCTTTTATATATTCCTGAAATAAAGGAAACAATTGATCTCTTCTTTTCAGCACTTCCAACTGAAAATCACGTATCGCTTTCTGGTCCTTTTTAGTGCCGTTATTTTCGATAAATGGCTCATGCCTGCCATCTTCAACTGAATAGTTAAGAGGGGCTACATAAGGAACAGCAAAATCAACATCATCAGGATACAGGGCCTGAAGGTATAAAACTGTTTGTCCGCCCTTGCTTATTCCTGTACTGATCCATTTGTCATCATATAAAGTTTTAAAGGTTTGGATGATTTTGTGATGATCGGCAGCTGCATCCTCTACTGTAAGATAGTCCCAGTTAATGTTTTCAGGGGTTGATTTGCTGAAATAACGGTGTTCTATAAGCACCTCATTTCCATCAACAATATCGTTAAGTTCATTCTGGTAAAAGGGGATCTGGCCGTAATCTGCAGCATAGCCTTCGGTTGTTACCACCACAGGTTTGTCAAAATCTTTATGCAAAAGAAACACTCTTTGCTCAAAGGTGCCATTCTCTGGCTGGTCATGGTCAAGAGGCTGGCTGAAAGTAACGATGTATTTGCCTTTATAATAGTCGGTAACAAATTCACTGGTAACATCAATAACATCAGGGAGTTGTTTGATTTTTAGGATAAACAGGCTGTCTTCTTCACGGGAGAATTTCCCCGAGTTATCTGATTGTGCAACAAGAAAAAGAGTAGATCCTAATAAGAATACCAGGGCTAATAAGATGCTTTTATTCTTCATAGTAATAGTTTTATTCAGATACGAAAATAGAATAAAATTACTATATAAGATATACCCCGATCAGCCATTTATTATTCACGGGGTGACTTAAAGTCACCCCGTGAATTGCTTGTCAATGACCACCAGGTGACTCCGGATCAACCCTTAAATGGCCTACCAATAAACAAAAAAAGCCTCCTCATCGCTGAGAAGGCTTATGTAATTCTACGAGGATGGATAAATATTTTATTCCCCCTTTTTAACCCGCATCTTATAAAATGTTCTGTAAACAAAGATAAGGGAGATCACGAAAAATCCTATTCCAAAGTAAGGTGCTATATCCCTGAACTGTGCTGCCAGGGCGATCTCCATGGCCAGTAATCCGAACAATGTTGTAAACTTGATAATAGGGTTCAATGCTACCGAGGAGGTGTCTTTAAACGGATCACCAACGGTATCGCCTATCACTGTTGCTTCATGCAATGGAGTACCTTTTTCCTGCATATCCACTTCAACTACTTTTTTAGCGTTATCCCAGGCACCACCGGCATTTGCCATAAATATTGCCTGGAACAATCCAAATACTGCAATAGAGATCAGGTAACTGACGAACAATGAAACGGGAGCAACAGCACCACCTACGGGAGCCGAAAAACAGGCAAATGCAAGGGCGAAAAAGAATATGGCTATAAAGATGTTAAACATTCCTTTCTGGGCATAAAGTGTACATATCCTCACCACTTCAATCGATTTCTTCGCATCCGCTTTCTTGGGAGCATTGGGATCGAGATTAATGTTTTTCTTGATATACTCAACAGCCCTGCTGGCACCTGTTGTTACTGCCTGGGTTGATGCCCCGGTGAACCAGTAGATCACAGCACCACCAAGCAGGAATCCGAGAATTGTATATGGATTCAGAAGGTTCAGAATTTCAACAGGATCGATATTAAGGGTTTTCTTGATCACCAGGATAAGAGAGAAGATCATTGTGGTTGCACCAACTACGGCAGTACCAATAAGTACAGGTTTTGCTGTAGCCTTAAAAGTATTCCCGGCGCCATCATTGGCTTCAAGGTAATATTTGGCTTTTTCAAAGTCTGGTTTGAAACCAAAATCCTTCTCTATTTCCGTGTCGATGTCTTTCTCGTCTTCAATAAGTGATAATTCATAAATGGACTGGGCATTATCGGTAACCGGACCATAGCTGTCAACCGCAATAGTAACAGGGCCCATACCCAGCATTCCGAAGGCCACAAGTCCAAATGCGAAAATGGATTCATAATCCATAAACTGGCTCAGGTTATAGGTGCTCACATAATATGCCACAAACATGAGGAAAAAGAATACAAGTCCCTGCCAGAAGGCACTGAAATTACCAGCTACAAATCCTGAAAGGATATTTAAGGAGGCACCGCCCCTTTTTGACGATTCAACAACTTCGTTGACATGTCGCGATTTCGGACTGGTAAAAATCTTTGTGAATTCAGGAATCAACGCAGCCCCAAGGGTGCCACAGCTGATTATAATCGACATGGTTAACCATAACTGATAAGGCAGATCACCTATTAATAAATAACTGGCAATGAAAGTAACAACGATAGATAAAATGGAGGTTATCCAAACCAGCGCCGTCAGTGGTTGTTCAAAGTCAAGGTCATCTACTTTGCCATATCTCGCTTTACTGATGAATCCATTGATCCAGAATGCAACGATGGAAGTGATGATCATCAGAATTCTCATAACGAAGATCCAAACCAGAAATTGAGTCTGCAGGGTTGCGGTTGGAATACCAACTTTATCACCGGCAACTGAAAGGATAATAAATGTGATCAGGGCAACACCTGTTACACCATAAGTTTCAAAACCATCTGCTGTAGGCCCTACAGAGTCGCCTGCATTATCACCTGTACAGTCTGCAATAACCCCTGGATTTCGCGGGTCATCCTCACCGATCTTGAAAACCACCTTCATAAGGTCAGATCCGATATCGGCAATCTTGGTAAAAATACCACCTGCAATCCTGAGTGCAGAAGCCCCCAGTGATTCACCAATCGCAAATCCGATGAAACTGGCCCCGGCATATTTTCCCGGAACAAACATCAGGATGATAAGCATCATGATCAATTCCATACTGATTAATACAACACCGATACTCATACCGGCATTCAAGGGGATATTAAGAAGTTTGATGGGCTTCCTTTCCAGGGATGCAAAGGCCATTCTTGAATTGGCCAGGGTATTCATCCTGATACCAAACCATGCAACAGTATATGAACCAAGGATACCGACAATGGTCCATCCCAGGATCATTAATACACCACCGATTCCAAATCCGCTTTCTGCATCATTGGGATCGTGTGATAAGTATCCAAAATAAAATGCAACAGCAGCACCAATGAAAAGGAACAGGATAACAAGAAAACGCCCCTGCTGTTTCAGGTAGGTGCTACAGGTTTGATAAATCACTGCAGCCACATCAAGCATCGATTTATGGGCTTTGATCTTCTTAACCTTTACAAACTGGTAAAGACCAAAAATAAATCCCAGGATCGTGATAAGGAATCCCCAGTAAAGGATACCCTGGTCTTTCATGTCATCAGGAATCACAAGGTCTGCCTCACTTGCAAAGGTGAATACAGGTAATACAAACAATAATAATAAGCTTAATACTCGTTTCATAATTATACAGATTTAGGTTGAAATCTAAAAGCTGGCTAAATTATAAAAAATAATTAAAGTTCAAAGATGTAAGCATTAACAATTCATTAAGTTATTAACATGGCATAGTTTAATATAGTGCCATGTCAACACATTAGTGTCGGGTAGTATTGCATTTCATCGTATGACTATTAATAGCAAAATGTAACTAATTTGGATTTTACCCGGTTTGCAAACAATCAGGTCATTCGATGAATATTGTTCAGTTAATGGTTGAGTTAATATCAATATTGAATTTGTAATATTATTGGATTGGGCTTAGCTTAATCCGCAAAACTTTATATATTTGTGTGAAGAAAATTATCTTTATTCGTTGTTAATGGATCCTGGTCTTCAATGAACAGAATACGTCTGGAAATCATAGGAATGTCGTACAGTCAGTCGCAGAGTGGTGCTTATGCACTTATTATGGGAGAGGTTGGTGGTAAGCGAAGGTTGCCGATAATTATTGGTGGTTTTGAAGCACAGGCCATTGCCATTGAACTTGAAAAGATGAAACCTTCCCGTCCGCTGACTCATGATCTTTTCAAGAATTTCGCCGAAAATTACAAGATTACAATCAATGAAGTTATCGTTGACAAGTTCCACGAAGGTGTTTTTTATGCCAAACTTTTATGTTCACATGATAATATTGTGAGTGAGATCGATAGCAGGACCTCTGATGCTGTTGCCCTTGCTATTCGCTTTAAATGTCCCATTTATACGTATGAAAAGATATTGGCCGAAGCCGGAATTATAATGGACGAGAAAGCAGATGATCTGCCTAAAAAGAAAAGCACAAAGAAAGAGAAAGTTATTCCTAAAGAGAGTGATTTTAGCGAATTCACCCTGAATGAACTTTATGATATTCTCAAAAAAACCGTTGATAAGGAGGAATATGAAAAAGCATCCAAAATCAGGGATGAAATTAACAGAAGGAAAGGCCAGAGTGGTTAATATAAATCATTTGCAAAATGGGTCAACACCTCACCATGGCTAAAATATAAACCTTAATCACAACCAGATTTCAATGAGAAAGTTATTATTTCTGATTATTTCATTACTGTTTATTTTTAATGTTGCATCCGGAAAGAAGGAAAAAAACATCCAGTCGTTTCTTATCAATAAATGGAAACCGGCAAGTATTGTTGACTCCTCTGGAAATACACAAGACAATTTTGCAGCTAAAGACCATCTGAGTTTTATCCTTACCGATTTTATTTTCAAACAGTGTGATTCGATTTCAAATCTCGATATCTCAGGTATCTGGGCCCTTAAGGATAGTGTTCTTACAATGACGTATGATCTTGTACCATTTGAAACAGATATTGATTCAACGGTTTATGTTGTTGTTGATGACCTGCCGGTAATTGTTTATTTCAAAGATGGAAAGGAAGTTACCAGGATACAGGAGGATAGGCTGCAATCGGAGCACAGGACCAGTAAATTTAAGATTGAAACTTGTAATACCGATTCACTCGTATTGATCTCAGGAAATACGGTTTACACCTATGTAAGCGGAGAACCTGAGTTTCTGGGTGCCGCAGATGGCGGATTCACCTTTAAATCATTATACAGGGGGGTGTTAGGATTACTTACTATTTTACTCCTGGCATTTATTTTCAGTGCTAACAGGAGAGCCATTTCCTGGAGACTTGTCGGTGTTGGATTGATGGTTCAGATATCGATAGCCATTCTTGTACTTAAGGTACCCATTGTGCAGGCTTTTATCACTTTTATCGGAAAGATTTTTATCAAGATACTTGATTTCACCAAAGTAGGAAGTGAATTCCTTTTTGGCGGATTGCTTGATACCAGTTCCTTTGGAGTGATCTTTGCCTTCCAGATACTTCCGACCATATTGTTCTTTTCGGCCCTCACGAGTATTCTCTTTTATTATGGGATCATTCAGAAAATCGTATATGCACTGGCATGGGTGATGACCAAAGCCTTGAAAATATCAGGGGCTGAAAGTTTATCGGCGGCAGGAAATATTTTTCTCGGGCAAACCGAATCACCACTTCTGATCAAAGAGTACCTGCAAAAGATGAACAGATCGGAAATTATGCTGGTGATGGTAGGCGGGATGGCTACTATTGCAGGAGGTGTGCTGGCTATATATATCGGGTTACTTGGGGGGGATGATCCTGTTGACCGCCTCCTATTCGCCAAACATCTTATTACTGCATCGGTAATGGCAGCCCCGGGGGCTGTAATCGCAGCTAAAATGCTGGTGCCACAGTCGGAGCCCATTGAAAGCAAGATCCAGATCACCAAAGAAAAAATAGGCAGTAATATTCTTGATGCCATTTCAAATGGAACCGGACAGGGTATCAGGCTGGCCGTCAATGTAGGCGCCATGCTCATCGTCTTTCTTGCGCTGATCGCCATGGTCAATTTTATCCTGCAGTGGATAGGAGGCTGGTCTGGCCTGAATGAGTGGATCGCCTCAATTACAAGTGGTCAGTATGAGAAATTTAGCCTGCAGTTTGTCCTGGGATATGTTTTTACCCCGGTAGCCTGGGCCATTGGTGTTCCGGCTAAAGATATGACACTTGTTGCCCAGTTATTCGGAGAGAAAATAATCCTTAACGAGATGATTGCCTATGTGAGCCTCAGGGATTTAATTGATACTGCCGGATTTACCTATCAGAAATCAGTTATCATTGCAACTTATATCCTGTGCGGTTTTGCCAACTTCTCATCCATCGGGATTCAGATTGGTGGTATCGGTGCACTCGCTCCCGGTAAACGGGTGCTGCTTTCCAAGCTGGGTTTCCGGGCACTGGTTGGCGGGGCTCTGGCCTCACTGCTATCAGCCACCATTGTGGGGATGATTATTGGTTGACCATACCGCAGCTTTTTTGTAAAATCATTTTATAATCGAGAAAAATTTCCCAATTCAGGACATATTGGTTTGTTGGGTCGATTTTGTAGTGTCTTAATAGTCAGGCGTATAACCCTGAATGCTATCAAATGGTTTAATGTTTGATAGGTATATATTATCTAAAAATCCCATTTGTCATGAAAAAAATTATTTTGACGGTATTTGTGCTCAGTCTTCTGGTTGTCTTTACGAACTGTAAAAAGTGGGATAAAATAGAAGATGAGAATACTGTAGAATCAACCAACCTTAATGAAGGTAATTTTAGCCCAACATTTGATTGGGAAACTGCTAAAAATATCACGATAAATGTAACATCCGCCGACTCCCAGATCATAACGATCACCTCGGAAGATGGTAATATCAGGTATTATCGTGCTAAACATCCCGGACAAAATGAAACTTTTAAAGTATGTCTCAATGTTCCGGTTGGTATAGATGAATTGATACTGAACAACAGGAATATGTCAATTGCATCGAATCCGGTCACTATCAATTTAAATGATTAATCTGTTTGTCCCAAAATCATGAAGTTATGAAAACAAAACTGATTCTAATACTAACGATCGTAGCGTTTACAGTTTCATCATATGCGCAAACAACGCGCTATGTTTCACCGGGTGGAACCCATACTCCACCTTTTACCAGCCTGGCAACTGCAGCCAATGATATACAGAGTGCAGTTAATGTTTCTGTTAATGGTGATTTGATTCTTGTTGACGATGGAACTTATATCCTGTCGGCAAATATAAGTATTACCAAAGCAGTGACCGTTCGAAGTATCAATGGTTACACAGCAGCTATAATTGATGGGAATAATGCTGTACGTTGTATTTATTTAAGTAAAGAAGATGCTGTGGTAGATGGGTTTAATATAATCAATGGTTACAACCCGGGAAGTTTTGGTGGTGGCGTTGACATCTCTAATGGCGGAACGGTGCAAAACTGCCTGATTGAAAACAATCAGGCCAGGGATGGCGGCGGGGTTGCTGTTGATAACAAGGGCTATGTACTAAATTGTATCATCAGAAATAATGAGGCCAATAATAATTCAGGCGCAGGTTATGGCGGCGGGGTAAGATTATTGAATAATGGAGAAATAAGAAACTGCCTGATTTATGGCAACACCTCTGTAAAATATGGTGGTGGTATTAATATTTGGAATGGTGGTAAGGTTTACAATTGTACGGTAACTGATAACACAGCCCCTTATGGAGCAGGAATAAGGACACGAAATAACAGTTTAATAAAAAATACCATTCTCTATTTCAATAATGGAAACAACTGGGAAGTATCAGGTTCAGGGTATCATTATTACAATTGTTGCACAACTCCTTCGCTGGAAGGCGGAGGGTTTAGCACTGACTGCATTGCAGATGATCCCTTATTTGTGAATGCATCAATAGATGATTATCATCTGCAGAGCTTATCTCCGTGCAAGGATGTTGGCTATAACATGGGATGGATGACTACAGGAACTGACCTGGATGGTAACAACAGGATCATAGATGTTACGGTTGACATAGGTTGCTATGAGCTGCCAACTTCGGCGCCACCTGACAGTGATGGTGATGGTATTCCTGATGCCCTTGATGACTTCCCTGATGATCCCAATGCTGCTTTCCTGAATTATTTCCCGGTATCGGGTTTTGGAAGCCTTGCCTATGAGGACCTCTGGCCGGGTACAGGGGATTATGATTTTAATGATATTGTGGTGGATTACCGGTTTGCCATTGTTACAAATGCCGATAATAAAGTTTATTATATTGCCGGTACCTTTCCTGTCAAAGCCAGTGGCGCTTATCTGAAGAATGGATTTGGATTTAATTTGCCTGATGCTAATACCGGATTAAATACTGACCTGACGATTTCAGGTTCTGATTTGCAGGAGGGATACATTGCTGTAAACGGTAACGGTCTTGAATCAGGCCAGGCACATCCAACGATTATAGTATTCGACGATGTTTTCAATATACTGCCTCATCCAGGGATTGGCCTGGGCGTTAATACCGAAGAATCGGCGCCATTTGTTCCTTACGATACGGTGGTGATTACGATGACACCGGTAGCCGATACTTATACAGTAAATGATTTCTCATTGATAACATGGAACCCTTTCATTATTGTTGATCATGATCGTGGTGTTGAGGTACATCTTCCTGATCATTTGCCAACCGATCTTGTCGATCCTTCTATTTTTGGAACGTTTGAGGATGATAGTGATCCGGCAACTGACAGGTATTATAAAACCGTAAACAATTTACCTTGGGCAATTAATATAGTTTATGAATTTGACTGGCCCATAGAAAAGGTGAATATAGGCCAGGCGTATCTTCATTTTGTTGAATGGGCAGAAAGCGATGGTGCAAGTTATTTCGACTGGTATGAAGACCTTCCCGGATATCGAAATGATACATACATTTATACACCTTAATGGAAATAATTGATAAAAATCATATTATATTTTGAAATACAAAACCAGGGCAAATACCCTGGTTTTTTTATTTTGATGTTGATGAATTGTTTAAAAAATATCCTGATTGTTAAATGTGTTCTGCCTTTTTATTATCACTTTTGATTTGCAAAGAATGATTGTCTGATGAAAAACAATCGAACAATTGATCAATTGAACATTAGGGTGTTATGAGACAATATCTCGATTTACTTAATCATATACTTACTACCGGTGTTGAAAAGAGGGACAGAACAGGCACAGGAACGATCAGTACATTTGGCTATCAGATGCGGTTTGACCTGGAAAAAGGATTTCCGGTGATGACCACCAAGAAATTGCATTTAAGGTCAATAATTTATGAACTTCTCTGGTTTCTAAAGGGTGATACCAATATTAAATATCTTAATGATAACAGGGTATCGATATGGGATGAATGGGCCGATGAAAATGGTGACCTGGGCCATATTTACGGATATCAATGGCGTTTGTGGCCCACACCCGAAGGTAATCCTGTTGACCAGATAACAGGTGTTATCAAGTCCATAAAAGAAAACCCGGATTCAAGGAGACATTTGGTTTGTGCCTGGAATGTCGGAGAACTGGATAAGATGGCACTTCCGCCATGTCATGTACTGTTCCAGTTTTATGTTGGAAATGGAAGGCTATCATGTCATCTCTACCAGCGTAGCGCAGATACGTTCCTTGGTGTACCCTTTAATATTGCCTCTTATGCTTTGCTAACCATGATGATGGCACAGGTAACCGGACTTAAACCGGGAGCGTTTGTCCATACCTTCGGTGATGTACACATTTACCTGAACCATGTTGATCAGTCAAAACTTCAGTTAACAAGAAAACCCTATCCCCTGCCGGAAATGAAAATCAATCCGGATGTAAAAAGTATCTTTGACTTTAAATATGAGGATTTCCAGCTGGTGAACTACCGCTCTCATCCGCACATAAAGGGGGAGATATCGGTTTGAGGTTAGAAGACAGAAGACAGAAGACCGAAGACAGAAGACCGAAGACCGAAGATAGAAGACCGAAGACCGAAGATAGAAGACCGAAGACCGAAGACCGAAGATAGATACTGGATACGAGGTTGAAAGCGAGAAATTAATGCTGGTGATGACTGGTGTGTTTCTCGCTTTGGAGGGGGAGCAAGGGGAGGGAAACGTTAAAGGTTCAAATAGCTGTAGACTAAATACATGATCTTTAAAATATAATCAACTCAAAAGTGCCCCCTTCGGGGGGATATAGGGGATGTATCAAAATGAAAAAAATATCCATCATCGTCGCTGTAGCTCAAAATTGGGCAATTGGAAAAGATAACGATTTGCTCTGGCATATTTCGAAAGACCTGAAAAGATTTAAAAAGATTACAGAGGGACATCCGGTGTTCATGGGAAAGAAAACTTTTGAGTCGTTGCCAAAGGCGCCTTTGCCAAACCGGACCAACATCGTTATTACGGATGATAAAAATGACCATTTTGAAGGATGTGTTACGGTGTTCTCTATTGAGGATGCCCTTGAACATTGTAATGAAGTGAGTGAAAGCTTTATTATTGGTGGTGGGTCCATTTACAAACAGTTTCTTCCCTTTGCCAGCAAGTTATATCTTACAAAAGTGCATCAGGATTTTGAAGCTGATACTTTCTTTCCTGAAATTAATGAAGATGAATGGGAATTGATCGAAAGTATTGATGTGGATGATGATCCTCAAAATCCTTTTAATTATTCATTTTTAACATATGCCAGAAAATAATTTCCCCTTTTTATTGTTTCATATTCTAAGCCATATTTAATATCCGAATGAACCGACTTAAAATATTGATTGTTGTGATTCTTATTCTGTCCCTGTTTTCAGGATGTGAGAAAAAGAACGAATCGAGGGATTACAGAAAGAACCTTTATGCGGCATACAGCAATACACTGGCGCAGGATATGTTCAATGATGTATTTGGCGTTTTATTCCAGGCATTTTATGATACCAGTCTTCACAACCAGGGGGAAAAGAATATTTTTGGGGCTGATGTTCATTATTCGGTTATTAATCCGGATACAACCATTATCCATGTGGATTATCCTGCATGGAATCAAAAGTGTCCTGATAGTCTTTTCAGAAAGAATGATTATATAGCAATAGTGACAAATCCTTTTACTGATACATCAGGAATTGCAAGTATAGGTTTTGAAGGTTACGCCGTTGAGAACCACTGGTTGTCGGGAGAGGTTCAGATTACTGCGGCCATCAATCCTGAAAATCAAAAAACAAGCTTTTCGGTAAGAACCGAAATGATCCGGATAGAATTATATGATACTTCCGGAACGATTAGCTGGCAGGGAGACCTGTCATATTTATGGGAGGAGGGTGAAGCATCACCACAGAATTTTACAGATGATGTTTTTCTGATCTCCGGTACCACCGAAGGTATTTCTTATGCAGGATCAGCATATACAACTTCTATAATTGATGAGATTGTTAAAACGATGTCGTGTCACTGGTTTGATGGAGGTTCTTACCATATTTATACTCCTGGTTTAGGAACTGCTGCCGGTTCAGTAGTTTTTGATCCTGATGCCTGTAACACGATGTTCGATATGGTTTTTGACGGGATCCCATTCTATCAGGATATTCTACTTATCTACTTGCCTTTAATGGAATAATCTCAGGTTTTCTGTTTTTTCTTTTTTGCTGCGGGAAAGAGGACATTGTTCAATATCAACCGGTATCCTGGTGAATTGGGGAATAAATCAAGTTCTGTTGGCGGATCCCCGATATAATGATGATAATCTTCAGGGTCATGCCCTCCAAGAAATGTCCAGGTGCCTTTACCATAATCACCATGAATATATCGTGCCTCACCGGCGGGCTTATTTTCACCCATTATCAGTACATCCGGTTTCAGGTATTTAGAGAGGAATGCCGTTGTTTGACCCATAAATGCTTTGAGCACTGAAGTATGATTCTGGCATAACATGGTAGGAACAGGATCCCATTTGGCTGAGAATTCAAACAGGGTAAAATAATCATTTCCGTCCTGCAATGATTTAGGCCGGGTTTGTGTGGCATCAATACTTGATATCTCGTATTCCCGGGGATTCATGCTAATGGCAAAATCCTGGAAAGCGAAACATTTGGAATAATCGAGATGTAAATGTGCATTCTGCTCAATGGGATCACCATCGAACATTACATCACAGATATCCACACCTTCAGCTGCCAGGGCAACATCGTAGCTGTCGGGTGCTGAGCACATGGCAAACAGGTAACCACCACCTGCCGTGAATTCCTGAATCTTTTTGCTTACGGCAAGTTTCATTAATGAAACTTTCTCAAATCCCCTGCGGGCAGCGATCTCCTCATTTACACGTACATCTTCCTGGTACCATGGGAAATCGCGGTATCTGAACCAGAATTTGCCGTACTGGCCCGTGAAATCTTCATGGTGCAGGTGCAACCAGTCGTAAAGCGGTAAAGCACCATCAAGTACTTCTTCATCATAAACCACATCATAAGGAATCTCGGCATAAGTAAGCGCCAGGGTAACGGCATCATCCCAGGGTTGCTTGTTCTTAGGGGAATAAACAGCTATACGGGGTGCTTTATGAAGTTTGATATCATCCATATTTACCTCAGCCTGGGCAATGTCATGGCGAATAGCAGCAGCCTGTACGTCTGCAATAATCTCATAACCCACCCCACGGATGATGCATTCCTCTTCAACAACTTTATCGTAATGAAACATATAACTGCCACCCCTGTAATTCAGAAGCCAGCTTACCTCTTCCCCCTGTTGTAAAACCCAGTAAGCAATACCATAGGCCTTTAAATGATTTTTCTGTGTATCATCCATCGGGATTAAAAGGTAAGCCGCAGAAAGGTTCAGGGAGTATATGATCAATCCGGTTATCAATAACCCTTTTTTAAATAATGAAGCTTTCATACCTATTCAACGGTGGATGCAGTGTCTAATTGTTCGTATATTGAGTTTTTACTGATGAATTCGGGTACGATCTGTTTCATCTTTTTTACAATGGCAAGGTTATCCTGTTCATCAAGGATTTTGAGGAGTTCATCTATTTCCGTTCTTATTGTTTCAAGATCGTATGGCCTTACCCTGGCAATGAGTATTCTCGGGTGATGTGTGGGTATGGTATTTTCTGCGTCATTTAGTAGTTCTTCGTAGAGTTTCTCACCCGGTCTCAGGCCTATAAATTTAATCTGGATATCTTTACCAAGTTCCAATCCTGAGAGCAATATCATTTTCCTGGCCATATCAGCGATCTTAATCGATTTACCCATATCGAAAATGTAGATTTCGCCCCCTTCACCCATAGCTCCTGCTTCGAGAACGAGCTGGCAGGCCTCACGTATTGTCATAAAAAAGCGGGTGATCTTAGGATGGGTGATGGTCAATGGACCACCATTTTCAATTTGTTGACGGAATAAGGGCACCACCGATCCGTTGGAACCCAGTACGTTACCAAACCTTGTTGTGATAAACCGGGTTTTGTTATGCTGGTTCAGGGCCTGGGTATAGATCTCTGCAATACGTTTGGAAGCTCCCATGACATTGGTAGGGTTGACAGCCTTATCGGTTGATATCATGATGAACTTCCCTACATCATAAGTACATGATAGATCGGCTACGATCATTGTGCCTCTTACATTGGTATAAACGGCCTCAAACGGGTTACTCTCCATCATTGGTACATGTTTGTAAGCAGCAGCATGAAAAACAATATCGGGTTTGAAATGTTTGAAGATTTTATCCATCCTCATGGAATTACAAATATCCACAAGGATGAACTCATAATTGCTTGCTGGCATTTTTTCCAGGCTTTCAAGTTCCAGGTGAAATAAGGATGATTCAGCCTGGTCTAAGAGGATGATTTTTCTTGGATTGAAAAAAGAAACCTGCCTTACGATCTCACTGCCTATCGAACCAGATGCCCCTGTAATTAATATTGTCTTGCCAGTAATCTCACTGCTGATCCTGCTTTCATCAAGCTTGATGACCTCGCGTTCAAGCAGATCTTCAATATTGATATTTCTGATCTGATTAAAACTCAATTCCCCGTTGATCCACTTAATTATTGGCGGTACATTAAGCACACGGACATTTTGTGTGAGGCATATGCCGATGATCTCCTGTTTCTTTTCAGGTTGCAGGTTTTGTATGGAGATGATGACCTGTTCAACTTTCTTTTCTTTCAATAATGATTCCAGGCTGGCAGTTTTATAGATCTCTATACCTTCAATTTTCTTACCAACCTTTAACGGGTCATCATCAATAAAAGCTGCAACTTTCAATTTAGAGCCTGCATCCCTCTCCATAACCCTCTTTGTCAGAACACCTGCTTCCCCGGCCCCAAAAATAATTACGTTATTTCGCTGGCTGGATGGATTTGTAAGTTCAAGATAGGTGATCTTAACAATAACCCTAACGGCTGCAATTCCAAATGTGCTTGTGAGAAACTCAATGATAATAATAGAGAAAGGAATAAGAAAAATATCTTTTGTAACCCATGTATAAATATTAATTATGCTAAATACAATACTGCCGGAGACCATAACGATAATTAATCGTACAAAATCCTGAATGCTTGAAAACCTGAGAAATCCGGCATATGTTTTGCCTACTAGGAAACCGGCAAACCTGACAACAACGATGATTCCAAGTATCAGGGGCAGTGGTTTTAATTCCCAGTCAGGTATTTCAAAGTTAAACCTTAACAGGTAAGCCAGGATAACTGAGAAGGCAATGATCAGCAGATCAATGATCAGGATAAACCATCGGGGTGTATTTCTTCTGTCAAAACGCATTTTGAATGATTTCAGAAAGACCTCAAAGATAACACATTTATGATATGATGGTGTTTAAACAGGTTTCATCTTAGGCAGTGTTTTCAATCTTAAAAACGATACTGCCTCTAAACAATTATTGCTGCGCAAATAACAATGTCCGGCCTTAATAAAGTTATGCAGATTCTACGGATATTTAGTTTTATTTAATATATTTGAATGATGTATCAGCAATACAGGAAAATAGAACATCAAATGGCAGTAAATCAATACAGGACTTATTGCAAGCGACACAGAAGAAGAGTTGACAGGGGATATAGTTGGTGTAAAAGGAATAGACTGGATGATACAAAGTAGTTGGGATTCATGATAAGAGAGCGCAAAAATTTGGCGAAATAATTCAGGCAATATTGTTTA
>CAYXUU010000071.1:0-15854 GCA_964468645.1 uncultured Bacteroidales bacterium | reverse complement strand
ACTTATTGCTTATTCCCTCTTCCGGGACTTGCTTGGCGCAACGTCAATTGTCAATGCCATTATTCCGCATTCATGCATATCTTATGATACATTGCAGGGTTCTGAAGGATCTCAATCGCTTTATAATACTCATCATCAATCTCTGAGATTATCTCGTAAAATGCACTGATATCCCAGAGATTTCTGGCCATCAAAGCTTTGATCCTGTATTTGAGCGTTCTTTCTGATTTATCCAGTTCACCTTCTTCAGGCTCTACGCCCTCACTTTCAGCTTTCTCAAGTAGCTCATCGAAAAGGGCATCACTTATTTGATAATTCTCTTTGAAAGATTTAATATCAGGGTAATCGGCCAGTATATCTTTTCTATTTTTGTCGAGATAATCAAGCACGAAACTATTGGTAATCCCTTTTCTTACAAGGTCAACAAAATAATCGGTAATGCCTGTAGAATCCCAGGGCATAAATATATCAGGCATAATTCCTCCCCCTCCGTACACAATACGGTTCCGGGGTGTTTGATATTTCAATGAATCAGGAAAATCAATACTATCTGCGCTAACGAGTTCGCCATTCCTTAGCCTGTCGTAGAGATCGCTATAATAGTCTTCGATACCATTCTCATAAGGACGCTGAATACACCTTCCGGTTGGTGTGTGATACCGTGCAGTGGTTAATCGCATAACAGAGCCATCTGGTAACTGAAAGGGTTTTTGCACCAGTCCTTTGCCAAATGATCTGCGGCCCAGGATTATCCCCCGGTCCCAGTCCTGAACAGCACCCGCAACAATTTCAGATGATGAAGCAGAGCCTTCATTTACGAGAACCACAAGATCACCCGTTTCAAAAGATCCACTTGGATTTGCATAAAACTTCTGTACCGGGCTTCTCAGTCCTTCAGTATAAACAATCAATTTTCTGTCAGGAAGGAACTCATCAGAAAGTTCTATCGCCGGCAACATATACCCCCCTGGATTGCCACGTAGGTCAAGGATTAGTTTTTTCATCCCAAGTTTTTTCAGGGATGCAACTGATTCCGTAAATTCCTCAACTGTTGTTTTCGAAAACCTGGTCAGTTTCACATATCCAATCCCAGGAGCCGCCATAAAAGATGCATCAATACTGTTGATAGGGATCTTGTCACGGATTATCGCAAAATCAATAAGGTCAGAACTATGATTCCGATATATTGTAACCTCTACTTCAGTACCCTTTTTACCACGTAACCTGTCGAACACAAATTTGTTATTTACCTTATCCCCTGTTGATTGTTCACCATTGATTTTAACAATTTTATCTCCGGCCATGATACCAACCGCTTCGGAAGGACCTCCGGTAATAGGGGCTATAACAAGTATCGTATCATTATAGATCTGGAAAGTTATTCCAATACCTTCAAAGCTACCTTCCAGTGGTTCATTGGCTTTCTGCAGATCTTTTGCCGGTATGTATGAAGAATGCGGATCAAGTTCTTTCAGGGTTTCTATGATGGCATTCTCAACAAGTCCGGCCTCATCAACAGTATCTACATAGGCATACTTGATATACTGAAGTGCAGAAACAAGTTTTTTAATTGTTGTATTAGGATCAACATTCTGCGCCTTGATGCTAGCCTGGAAACTCAATACCAGGAATAGAGCAGGAAGGAGGTAAATAATAGGATTATTGATTTTTATTCTTTTCATTATCATGAAATTTTTGTTTTTCATACTGTCTCAAAAGTAATATAAAACGGGCTAACAGGGCTAGCATATTGCAAACCCATTGTTAAAAATTGTTAATTCAAAAAAATCTATAATTTTAATAATCACAGAAATTTTTTGAATTAATATGATAATAATTCCCTGGCTGTTCTGAGAATTTTTTCGGTATCTGGCAGTATGGCTTTTTCAAGTATCCTGTTAAAGCCAACCGGGGTGAAAGTTGAACCACATCTCTTTACCGGTGCATCAAGAAATTCGAAGGCTTCTGAGGCAATGATTGAAACCAGTTCGCCGCCGAAACCTGCAAATTTCTTATCTTCATGGACTACGATAACTTTCCCTGTCTTTTTAACCGATTGCAGTATAGCATCCCTGTCAAGGGGTACAAGTGACCGTAAATCGATTACTTCTGTTTCAGATCCATCCTCAGAAGAGATTATGTCCGCAGCTTCAAGACACATATGTGTGGTATTCCCATAAGTGATCAGGGTAAGATCATTACCTTCCCTTCTAATCCTGGCTTTTCCGAAAGGAACCTCAAAATCATCAGGGACCGTGGTTTCTGCACCGGGATCATTATAAAGGGCTTTGGGTTCCAGATACAGTGTTGGGCCCTTCGACCGGAGAGATGTTCTCAATAAACCGGCAGCATCATCAGCAAAAGATGGATAAACAATCCGGATTCCTGGCATCGTGGAATATGCTCCTTCGTTGGTCTGGGAATGGTATAAGCCTCCCCCGATGTAACCTCCGGAGGCAAGTCGTATAGTTATGTTGGGTGAAAATTGTCCATTACTTCGCCAGTAGTCATGGGTAGTTTCAACAAATTGCTCCATTGCCGGCCAGAAATAATCAGCAAACTCTGCACCTTCAACAACCACTCTTATTTTATCGCTATACCTGCTCATCCCGTTGGCGGTACCAACAATATAATCCTCAGCGATAGGAGCATTGAAAACCCGGTCCTTACCAAATTCATGCTGCATACCCTTGGTTACATTAAAAATACCCCCTTTGTCCTTATTTGCAATATCCTGCCCCCAGATAAAAGTATCGGGATTATGCCGGAATTCAGCTTTCAGGGTCTCATTGATAGCTGTGATCAATTTCTTTTTCTCTCCCTTACCATCATTGATACCCTCCGGGTATTTGACAGAAACATAGGGTTCGGGTAATACATAATCAAAAATTGAATCAGGGGAAGGATCAGGGGCTGCAAGAACTTTTTTGTGTGCCTTCTTAATTTCAATTTTAGCTTCATTATCGATCTTTTCAAGCTCAGGTTCTGTAACCACTTTTGAATAAATCAACCGCTGTCTGAACCTTTTCAAAGGATCCTGTCCGTGGGCTTCATCAAGCTCGTACTGATCCCTGTAAAGTTCGTGCCTGTCGGAGTTTGAATGAGAACCTATTCTTATACAATTGGCATGAACAATAACAGGAATCCCGATTTCCTTTACAATTTTCTTTGCTTTAAGCATGGCATTCATGGAGTTGAAAAAATCCTTGCCATTGCAATAAATCACCTCAAGGTTCTTAAAACCAAGGAAATTATCAGCTGCCCTGGGATTGGCTGTTTGATCCCCCTTGGGTACAGAAATTCCAAATCCATTATCCTGGATAACAAATATCACGGGTAGCTTTTCACGGCTGGCACCATTAATTGCCTCATAAACATAACCTTCCGATGTGGAAGATTCGCCCAGTGAGCAAATAGCCACACCATCAGCACCATAATATTTAATTCCCCTTGCAACACCAACTGCATGCAGGGAATGATTTCCTGTTGCTGACGACACATTATGAATATTCCATTCAGGTTTGGCAAAATGATTCGACATATGCCTCCCGCCACCTGCAACATCATCAGCTTTTGAAAGTCCGTTCAGGATAATTTCTTCTGCGGTAAGTCCTGCAGAAATACTGGTGAGCATATCACGATAATAGGGAAACAAGTGATCGGTATTCTTATCAAAAACCTGTCCTATAGCAAGCTGAATTCCATCATGTCCAGCATATGGAGCATGATAAGACCATCCCAGGGCCTGCTTTAAATAGTTCGGGGCCTTTTCATCCAGTTTCCTTCCAAGGGTCGCCAAATAATACCATCTTTTCAGGGTTTCTTTATCTACCGTCTTGATAGTAAGCTTCTTGTCTTCCCGTATTAGCTTATGGGTTTTTCTTTGTTTCATGGTAATTTTCCCTCCTGTAAATCCACATAAATAAAATGCAAAGATACATAAAATAGTTTATTTGTATTTGATCTAAATAAAATGGTTAAGTGAGGTAGCTAAGGTAAGGTAGTTATTCCGCACGAAGCTATAACTACTATTCTGCATATCAACCACTTAACTACTTAATGGTTGGTTAAACTACCTGCCTCCTGACAGGTTGAAGAGTTGAAAGGTTGAATTGTTTATATGTTTAATCCTTATGTTCTTATATTCCGGTGGATCTATAAGGTTCGAAGTTACCATTGTCCGGGTAATACATTAACATCACAGGGATTCTTCGGCTACTACCAATGATAACTACTTGTAATATACAGTGTATGTGAGCTTTATTTATCCGTATTCCTGAATACCAACACAACCTTTGTCGATCGTGAATTCGTGAAATCATTAAATCTGGGAATCCCGCCGGGGGTGGTGGGCAATCTAGGCTTATTGAATTCTCGATTTCACGATTTCACGAATAACGATATTCGAAGTACTTTTCTTATTTATCGTTAACTTTGATACCAAATATGTAATTGTCATTTCCCTTTGTGAGCCCTTATTTCACGGGATTTCCTTACTCAGAATGTGCAGTTCACGGGGTGACTTGGAGACACCCCGTGAATATACCATTCAAGCTTTCAACAACTCACCATACTCCCCCGGCCTCCTGTCATCCAGGGCATGATTCCCCGGGGTTATCCATTTATCCCGTGACTGAAGAGGATCAATCTCAGCGGTCAGGATTTCTTCTTTATCCTTACCTGCTTTAACAATCATTTCGCCTGATGGATTTACGATGATGGAATTACCCCTGAATGTTATACCCCTTTCGGTGCCAATCCTGTTGGCAGTTACAGCAAATACCCTGTTAACAATAGCATGAAGCGGAACAACTTTCTCCCCATAGGGGGTTATGAGGTTGGAAGGATGGAAAATAATATCGGCACCCTTTAATGCGAGGATTCGCCAGATTTCAGGAAAAAGGTAATCGAAGCAGATCAATATTCCGATCTTAAAATCATCGATCTCAAAAACAGGAAGCCCTGAATTACCGGGTACGAAGATGTTTTTTTCATTCATAAACAGATGCATCTTCCGGTAGATACCCCGGATGCCTTCCGGCCCGATCAGTACGGCTGAGTTATAAAGTTTGTCGCCATCCCGCTCATTTATTCCACTGATGATATTTTGTTTATTCTGATAAGCATATTGATTAAGGAAACCAAGAAAATTGCTACTGCTTAATTCTTCAGACAATTCCAATGCCTGGTGTCGATCTTTAAAGTTATAACCTGTATTTGCAAGTTCCGGTAATACAACAATATCTGAATCCGATGTCCTGGTCAACAAAGTTTCAAGCTTACGCTGTGTCATTTCTGGTGAAGCAAATACTGGTTGGAATTGTATTACCGATATTTTTATCATGGCCATGCACTTTTAATTCCTGATCACCTTGAAGTGCCCATCACTCTGTATCTTGATAATTGTGGATGGTTTGGTTTTTGAGATTCTCTGATGATGAAGTTTTACTATATAATCCACTTCCTTTCTTACGACATTTGAAACCTGGCTGAAAATAATTGGTGCTGGTTCACCTGATAAATTCGCAGAAGAGGACACGATAGGTTTGCCAAATTCCCTTATCAGTGTTTTACAGAACTCATCATTGGTAATTCTTATCGCGATGGTGTTATCCCTGGCTACTACATTCCTGGCAAGGTTTTTAGCTTCCGGATACACAATCGTTAATGGCGTATCGATACTTTCCAGCAGATCCCATGTGATTTCAGGAACCTTGTTGATATAATGCTCAAGTTTATCGGCATTATCAAGTAAAACGATCATACTCTTACTTTCAACCCGTCTTTTAATTTTGTAGATCTTTTCAACTGCACGCGGATTTGTAGCATCGCAACCCAATCCCCATACTGTATCTGTTGGGTAAAGAATGGTCTTACCCGACTTCAGATTCTTAACTGTTTCTTTAATTTCTTCGTCCATTTACTCAATGCAATCCAATAATTGTTTCGTATTAATATCTAATGCACACCGAAAGTGACTCTCAGGGCATGCTTTATGTCCATGTAAACCACATGGCCGGCAATCAAGCTTGTCATCAATTTCAACAATTGTTGAATCATCAGATAGAGGCCCAAATCCAAATGCCGGAACAGTTGAACAAAAGATTGCAGCAACCGATGCATCAACAGAAGAAGCAAGATGCATGGGAGCCGAATCATTGGTGTAATTCATTTTTGCATCCTTCATCAGTGCAGTGGTTTGGAGAAAACTTAATTTTCCTGCAAAATTGATACAATTTGTATGTTTTGATGATTTGATGATGCGGTCGCATAATTCCTTATCTGCACCTCCTCCAATAAAATAAACATAAATCTCATTACCCAGTTGCTGCAAGAATTCGATCCATCGCCCCTCAGGATATTGTTTGGTAAACCATAGCGATGCCGGTGCAACACAAATATACTGGTGGGTCTTGTATTGCGACATCAGGGCAAAGTCATTTTGAGATGGATATAACCTGACCTTAAAACTTTTATCTCCAGGAAAATCTTCAACAAGTTTCAGGTTTCTGATTACTTCATGAACTCCATTTCCCCCATCGGAGATTTGATGCTTTTTACGTAGAGAGAAAAATATTGAAAAGGGATTCTTATTGAACCCGATTGTCTTTTTCGCACCTGAAAATACAGTAATAACTCCGCTTGATGCAAAACGTTGAATGTTTATAAGAAGGTCGTAACGTTTTTTTCTGATCTGTTTGAGGATGCTGAATAAATTCCTGAGCTTTCTTTCTTTTTTATTCCAAATATATAATTGATGAAGAAAAGGGTGGTTAATAAAAAGTTGCTCATTTCCTTTTTTCAATAAGAAATCTATATTGGCATCAGGATAGACTGCATGCAATCTCTCTATTACCGGTGTAGAAAGAATGACATCACCAATAGATGCAGTTTGTATGATCAGGATTTTTTTCAATGTTTAATTGAAAATGAATGTCAAAGTTAATATCAAAATTGACATAAAGAGAATAGAACGCTGATTATTATGATTGCTATGATTTCACGATTGGACGATATTCGAAATACGTTAGCCTCGGAACCTCAGCCCAGGGCTAAACCGCAACGTCAAAGTCCCTCAGGGCATCATTAAGGGAGGTTTTAAGATCGGTTGATTTTTTTCTTTTTCCAATAATCAGAGCGCAGGTTACATTATACTCTCCGGCCTTAAATTTTTTGGCATAGGAACCAGGTATAACAACAGACCTTGCAGGCACATAACCTTTTAGCTCAGCAGCTTGTTCACCTGTAACATCGATGATCCTGGTTGAATTTGTGATAACTACATTGGCACCCAATACAGCTTGCTTCCCTATTTTCACGCCTTCAACAACAATACTCCTCGATCCTATAAAACAATCATCTTCTATGATAACAGGCGATGCCTGGACAGGTTCAAGGACACCGCCAATTCCAACCCCACCACTGAGGTGGACATTCTTTCCTATCTGTGCGCAGGATCCTACGGTAGCCCAGGTATCCACCATCGTACCCCTATCAACATATGCTCCAATATTTACATAGGAAGGCATCATAATCACTCCTCTTGCCAGGTAAGCACCATATCTCGCAACTGCATGGGGCACGACGCGAACACCAAGCTCTTTGTAATCTTTTTTCAGTTTGATTTTATCATGAAACTCAAATGGCCCCAATTCGATGGTATTCATCGATTGTATCGGGAAATAAAGTATTACGGCTTTTTTAATCCATTCATTCAGCCACCATTTTGTTTCCCCTGTTTCATTCATTACCGGTTCTGAAACACGTGCCTTGCCACTATCCAGCAGCCTGATAACCTCACCAATAGCATCCTTGTATTTCTGTGATTCCAGTAATGATCGCTCTTCCCATGCTTTTTCAACCAATTGTTTTAATTCTTCCATGATTATTGATTTTTCCCAAATTTATTAAATTTCAGGCTTACAGAACAAATTCATAATTTTGCATCTTGTTTTTAGTTGTATTAGTATTGTATGAATGAACATGGGTAGAATTATTGCAATCGATTATGGAAGGAAAAGAGTTGGCCTGGCGGCTACTGATGAGTTGCAAATGATCGCGAGTGCTTTAACTACAGTACATTCTAAAGATATTTTTAATTTTCTCAAAGACTATTTTAGAAAAGAGAACGTTGATTGTGTTGTTATTGGTGAACCAAAAACCCTGCGTAATGAAAATTCGGAGGCATCACAGTTTATTGAACCATTTATCAGGAAACTGAAAAAAGAATACCCTGATTTAAAGATAGACCGGTACGATGAAAGGTTCACATCAAAAATGGCAGCGCAAACAATGATAGATGCTGGATTGAAGAAAAAGGACAGGCAGAACAAAGAACTTGTTGATGCCATCAGTGCAACATTAATTCTTCAATCTTATATGGAGTGGAAATCAGGTATAAATTCAGATTTTTGATCATGATATATCCGGTAGTAGCATACGGACATCCTACATTAAGGAAAAAAGCTAAGGAGATCGACAGGGATTATCCTCAGTTGCAGGAGATTTTGAAGAACATGCATGAAACCATGTATGAATCTGTAGGTGTGGGTCTGGCTGCCCCGCAGGTAAATATTTCGATCAGGTTATTTATAATAGATGCCACCCCATATCACGAAGAATATCCGGAGGCAAAGGAATTTAAACAAATCTTTATCAATCCTCAGATCATAGAAGAAACCGGTGAAGAATGGGAATATAAGGAAGCCTGCCTGAGCTTACCTAATCTTGCAGAATATGTTGCCAGGAAACCTGATATCAGGATTCAGTATTATGATGAGAACTTTGAATATCATGATGAAAAATATACCGGTGTACTCGGCAGGATTATACAACATGAATACGATCACCTTGAAGGGATACTCTTTGTTGACAGGATCAATCCCTTAAGCAGAACCTTACTCCGACGTAAACTCAACGATATTAAAACAGGGAAAATTGACCCTGCCTATAAAATGATATTTGCACCTCGAAAGAAAACCAAAAAAAAATAATCTTGAAACTATGAAATCATTAAAATCTTTAGCATTACTAACGTTTATTGTTTTAATGATCGCATCTTGCGGTCCATCCAGGAAGGAAATGATTGATAATGTGACGGTTCTTGAGAATGAATTCTCAGATCAATCTCAGGGGATCAACAAAACAAGAGCCACACAACTTGTTGATGCCTACATTGAATATGCAGGTTCGTTCCCTGATGATTCACTGGCCCCGGAGTATCTTTTCAGGGGGGCGGATATTTCAATGAATATGTATGAATCGGGTCGTGCGATTGATCTTTATGACAAAATTCTCAGCAGTTATCCGAATTTCAGGAAGGCGCCCCAGTGTATCTTCCTGAAAGCATTTGTTTATGAGAACAACCTCAACGATCTGGTCAATGCCAAACGTTACTATCTGGAATTCCTCGAAAAATATCCCGATGATGATTTCGCAGATGATGCCCAGATCTCTCTGGAAAACCTGGGAAAAACCCCGGAAGAACTGATCAAGGAGTTTGAGGAGAAAATGAAGGAGACAGAAGCGGAAACGACAAAGGAGTAATTACCTCATTACTTCGCATAGGCAACCGCCCTTGTCTCTCTTATAACTGTAATCTTGATCTGCCCGGGATAGGTCATCTCATCCTGTATTTTTTTAGAAAGATCGTAAGAGAGTTTATTGGCATCTGTATCGGTAATTTTTTCAGCTCCCACAATAACACGCAGTTCCCTGCCTGCCTGGATAGCATAGGTTTTCACGACCCCCGGATAGGTTAAGGCCAGTTCTTCCAGTTTATTGAGGCGCTGAATATATGCCTCTACAACTTCGCGTCGTGCACCTGGTCTGGCACCTGAAATGGCATCACATACCTGAACGATAGGCGCGATCAGGCTTTCCATCTCCACTTCATCATGGTGGGCACCGACGGCATTACAGATATCAGGTTTCTCCTTAAACTTTTCGGCGAGTTTCATACCAAGCACGGCATGTGGCAGGTCAGGTTCATTATCAGGAACTTTTCCAATATCATGTAAAAGGCCAGCACGCTTAGCCTTCTTGGGGCTTAATCCCAGCTCGGCAGCCATAGTAGCACATAATCCTGCTACTTCTTTCGAGTGATTCAAAAGGTTTTGTCCGTAAGATGACCGATACTTCATTTTACCAATAGACCTGATCAATTCCGGATGCATATTATGGATACCAAGGTCAATACAGGTACGTTTCCCTGTATCAAGTATTTCCTGCTCAATCTGTTTCTGGGTTTTAGCAACAACTTCTTCTATTCTTGCAGGGTGTATCCTGCCATCGGTGACAAGTTTATGAAGCGATAACCTGGCAATTTCCCTCCTTACCGGATCAAACCCTGAAAGGAGAATTGCATCAGGTGAGTCATCAATGATGATATCAACACCTGTAAGTGCTTCAAGCGCCCTGATATTTCTTCCTTCCCGGCCTATGATCCTACCCTTGATCTCGTCATTTTCAATATTGAAAACCGATACTGTATTTTCGATTGCATGTTCTGCCGCTGTACGTTGAAGTGTTTCAATAACAATTTTCTTGGCCTCTGTATTTGCGGTCATTTTAGCATCTTCAACAATTTCGTTCATTTGCACGGCAGCTTCAGCCCTGGCTTCTTCAACCAGGGATTCCATCAATTGCTTTTTCGCTTCCTCGGCTGAGAGACCGGAAATTGCTTCCAGTTGTTCAACATGTTTTAAGTGGGCTTTGTCGAGCTCATCCTGCTTCTTGCTCAGGATGTCCAACTGATTTCCCAGATGTTGCCTTATGGAGTCAATCTCTGATTGTTTCCGCTGGATATCCTCGTATTTCTGATTTGTTGTGTGCTCTCTTTGCTTAAGTTTGTTTTCCAGCCTGTTAAGGCCGGCATTTTTTTCATTTTGATATCTCTCATGTTCAGCACGTAACTGAAGAAATTTTTCCTTGGCCTGCAGGATCTTTTCTTTTTTAATGACCTCCGCCTTTTCTTCAGCTTCTTCAACCAGGGCAGCGCTATTCTTCTCAATACTTTTTCTAATTAAATAACTTGTTATCAGATAACCCAGACCTATTCCTACCAGTCCCGTAATAATACTAATTAACCATCCATCCATAGCTATATATTTTAAAGCAAATTGCCCGAATACCTTTCAGTCGAGAATAAAAAAACCCGCAGTAATTCAGGAGCTAAATAAACCCCTTTTATGACACGTATAGGGTTGCCAAATCTTTCGAACGTCCAACGTCCCCCGGAGGGAAATCCCGATGAATCGGGAGTAAGGCCTGTCCTACGAATTTATGAGCTTTAAACCCTAAATTAATAATGTTGAGTTTAATAACCGGTTTGAATTAGTGCGGGCTATGCTTTTTACTTATACAAAGAACGTTTTGTTATTTAAGTAATATTTTCTGATAAAACTTTTTCGACATCTTTTAACCTGTCAAGCAATTTATTGTCTTTATCGTGCAAGTCTTCCTCAATGTTGATCGCTTTGGTTGCATATAACAAGGCAACCATCGAAATCAAATCCTGTTTATCATTGTATGCATAATTTTCAGCATATTCCTGTAACTTGTCATTTATTAGCCTGGCAGCCTTCCTTACCCTTTCTTCTTCTTCCTTTTTTATCGTTAACCGGTAAGGCCTGTCGGCAATTCTTACCGATATTGTTAACTCATCCATTTAGATTATTGTCGAAATTATTTATTCTTAATTATTTAAAAGTCCAATACACTTATCTATCTCCCGCACCAGTTCATTTATTCTCGCTCTTGCCTCAGTTGTTCCTTTATCTGATTCAAGCAAATTTGCGATTGTTAAATTCTTAATTTTTCCTTCTAATTCTTCAATTATTTTTTGTTGTTCAATTATTTTATTGTTTAAAATACGATTCTCATCAAGTTTATTTTCATTTTCTAATTTTAAAGCTTGACGTTGACCGGCAAGTTTTCTAACTTTGTGTTCTATACCCGTTAATATTCTTTCTTCTTCATTCATTACCGATACTTAAAGATCAACCAAGCAAAAGTACGAAAGGAAGTGCTTAAATGCAAATCAATGGAGGTCTTGGCTTCTAACTAAAAGAGTATCAAATAATTAACCAACAACATTATACTGAATCTAAATTGTCTGATAATTAATTAAAAACGAATTGCTTACGGATCTGATTCAAAATCCTTCCACCCATGACTGAAGAATTTCTGCACTATATCTGGAAACACAAATTACTGTCCTTTAATTTAAAAACCCTGGACAATGAATCCCTTGTTATTCAGAAAACAGGACAGCATAACCATGATGCAGGCCCTGACTTTCTGGATGCCAGGATAATCATTGGAGATACAAAATGGGCCGGCAACGTGGAAATACACATCAACTCCTCTGATTGGTATAAGCATCAGCATCATCTCGACAGGGCCTATGACAGTATTATCCTTCATGTAGTTTACAGGCACGACCGTGATATCTTCAGAAGCAATCAGGAAGTAATTCCTGTTCTGGAAATCAGAGAATTTTTTAATTCTGGTTTATATGAAAAATATATGGACTTTATGAGCTCAACAAGATGGGTGGCCTGCGAAAACTTAATTACAACAGTGAACCCTGTTTATATCAAACAATTCTTTGACAGGCTTGTTATCAGCAGGCTTGAACGAAAGACAATATTCATCAGGAATAAACTAAAAAAAAGCAAAAATGACTGGGAGCAAATATTTTATGAACAACTGTCAAGAAATTTTGGTTTCAGGAAAAACAGCGAAATATTTGAATCCCTTGCACGGGCAACACCGGTCAGGATTGTGGCAAAACACAAGGATAATCTTCTTCAATTAGAGTCTCTGTTTTATGGCCAGGCAGGAATGCTTAACCGCAGATTTACTGATGATTATCCTCAAAAACTTAAAACTGAATATTTACACCTCAAATCCAAATTTTCACTAACACCTGTTGATCTTTACCTGTGGAAATTTATGCGTTTACGTCCATTAAATTTCCCAACCATCCGGATATCACAATTAGCTGGTATATTAAATAATAATATCCCGGTTTTTTCAAGAATTCTTGAAGCCGATAATATTGAAGAACTTTATAATATCTTCGATATTAAGGTTTCCGAATACTGGGAATCGCACTATCAATTCGACAGGAAATCGGTCCGGAAAGAAAAGAAACTGGGTCATAAGTCTGTTGATCTTATATTAATTAACACTGTAATTCCATTTGTTTTCTTGTATGGTAAAACTAAAAATGAACATCGATATATTGAACGTTGCATAGATATCCTAACTATAATTAAGGCAGAGAATAATATCATTACCAGGAAATGGAAAGAGGCAGGTATTAAAGCAATGAACGCTTTTCAAAGCCAGGCCCTGATCGAGTTATACGAACAATACTGTATGAATAAATCCTGCCTTCATTGTGGAATTGGGCATCAGCTTATTAACCGGTAAGTGATTAGGAAAACAAACCGCAAAATCCGCTGTAAAACACAAAAAAGATTTTTCAGACAATTCAAATAAAATATAATCGTCTTTAACAAACAATTTTCCGTGCATCCGTGGCTATTTTAATTGGAGGTTAACTACTACATCCCTTTAAACTGTTAAGCGGTTTTACCACGAATTAATTAATCGTATTCTGTACCACCCAATTTTATATATTTGCTAAAAGGTAATTTGCCATTAATGGCCTCAACCAGTCTACAAAGAATCAGAGGTGCAATAATAATCCTGGTGACCATTTTCATCATCGGGGTAATCGGGTATGTTTACATTGAAGACATACCCTTACTTGATGCACTTTACATGACGGTAATTACTATTTCAACAGTTGGCTTTGGTGAAGTTGATGAATTGTCTGATGGTGGAAGGCTTTTTACGATTTTATTGATTATTACCAGCTTTGGTTTTTATGCCTATGCCATCTCAATGATCACCACCTATTTTGTGGAGTTGAAAGTATCTAAAATTCTTAAACGCCCCCGTTTTAAAACTGAAAGGAAGATGAAGAATCATATAGTTATATGCGGTTTTGGCCGTAACGGACAGCAAGCTGCAAAGGAATTGACAGCGCACAACCAACCATTTGTTGTGATTGACAATAACCATGATCTTGTTGAAGGCAATCTTGAAAAACCGTTTCGATTTATTGAGGGGGATTCCACACAGGATGACATATTGCTCAAGGCAGATATTGAAAATGCAAAATCCCTGATAACCACACTACCCAATGATGCTAACAACCTTTATGTGGTTATCACTGCCAGGGCGCTTAATCACAATCTTACCATTATCAGCAGGGCATCTGATGAAAGCTCACAGAAAAAACTCAGGATGGCCGGGGTAGATAATGTTGTAATGCCCGAAAAAGTAGGCGGCGCTCATATGGCACAGCTCATTGCCCGACCTGATGTTATTGAATTCCTTGAACATCTTTCTGTTCGTGGAGATGATCCAACCAATCTGGAAGAGATCCTTTGCAATAACCTGCCTGAAGATTTTATAAACAAACCCATTACCAAGTTCAAGATCAGGGAACATACAGGCGCTAACATTGTCGGATTCAAAACACCTTCAGGCGATATCATTGTTAATCCACTTCCCGACACCAGGATCGTGCCCGGATCGAAGCTTTTTGTTCTGGGCACTCCAGAGCAGATCAAGAACATGAAAGAAGTAATTGGGGCGTAAGAGCAATAGAATTCATGATTTCACAAATTCGATAAACCATCAATATTTATTAGTATTTAGTAAAATCCATATTGTCAAATATTGTATATTTGGAATAAATTACTCCGCTGCAGAGCAGCTGCGTATTAAAAGGAACATAAAAAATGCCCCAAGGGGCAGGAAATGAACCCTTGTCTCGCATTATATAATTATATCCAGATAATCTATAATAGCAGCCTAATAAATCTTTCTGGACTGGGAGGAATTATTTAAGTTGGTGGAGGAATAAATGTTGAATCCAACAGTAACCTTGAAAACCTATCAGGTTTGAATCCCAACATAATTGTTGAAAAAGGTTATTTTATTGGATACAATAGTAGTTTACAGGGCTTAGCAATTTAAATTCTATCGAAGGATAGTTATTCTTTTATGGAAATGATTCATTAATCAACCTAGATGAACTTAATAATTTAACTTATGTTGCAGGAAGGTTACTTATCATTAACAATCATTCACTAACAAGCATCAGGGGTATAGGAAATATTGATCCGAACCTAATCACTGAATTGGAGATATCCTATAATAGTTCCTTGAGCAGCTGTGAGGCTAAATCAATTTGTGATTACATATGTAATCCATTTAAACTTTGTAAACCATGAATTCTGAAACTCGCGAAATCGCGAAATCGGCTAATCAGGAAATCGTGAAATCACTTTTGCCTTTGTACTTTATCCTTTTGCCTTAATCCTAAGTTAATATCCTCCTTATCTCTTCCAGCGCCGTCGGCGTCCCAAACACATTCAAGATATCCCCCAGCCGTAAATAGGTTTCACCATGCGGGATAAACATGTTATATCCACGGCGAACCATCATAACTGTTCCATCACGATGAAAAGGAATCTCAAAAATATGCTGACCATCGATTTTTTTATTGGTTACCTTAATCTCCTCAACACTAAAATTTTCGAAAGACTCAACCAGCGTATGATAAGTTTCAGGCTTTAGAATAAGACTTTCAATGGTTGTAGCAATAACATGGGTAGCATCAAAAAACTCAACCTCCAGTCGCTTTAAAATACGTTGTATCCCCTGCTTATTGGCTTTTGTAATTATGTTCTCATGATTAAGTTCCCTTCTTAGCAATTCCGATATTCCGATATTCTCCTCATCAGAACTGGTTAATACAACAACATAAT
>CAYXUU010000070.1:0-17497 GCA_964468645.1 uncultured Bacteroidales bacterium | reverse complement strand
GTAATCAACAATTATTTCAACGTAATGGCATAAATTTTCAGGGTGATGGATGGGCTCTTTTTACATTCCTGTAATCCAACCGAGAACTGATCCCGGAGGGATCACATTATTGTAACACCAATGTTAACGAATGGTTGATACCGACTCAGGAGAAATCGCGTCAACGCGATTTCTCCTGAGTCTTATTGCCAGGCGGATTGCATTTTTCTACAATCATGTGACTTCTTCGAAGTTACAAATAGCCAATTATCCCTTTATTTCTATGTATCAGGAATTATAATCAATAAACATTTCCTTTTACTATTTTATTTCACCATCTTTTAATATGGTTTTTATTTTTGTATCTTTAACGGTGTCAAATACAGTGGCTTTCAAAAGAATGTGGACTATAATATTGACTGGAAGTATTACCATCCGGATGAATTCTGAAAGACATAAAAACATTTAATATCATGAAACACTTAGTTAAAATCACAAAAATCATTGCAGCATTTATTATTATAACTGCCTTAAACATTCTGGCAGTAAGCGATGACACCCCTGTTACCCAAACTGTACCCGACCTTGCAGATACACGTGTTGACAACAACGGGTACTGGAAAAAAATGGCAGAACTCGGCCTTGCAGAACTTAACCCTGTTGTGCCTGTTGAAAAAGCAGTATATACCGGTAGCGAAATCAGGGGTGGTGCAATGGTATTAACACTTGATTCACCCGATGTTTGCGTTACCGGTTCACAAAATGCAAATGAAAGTGAGAATTCAATATTTGTTAATCCACTGGATGAAGACAATGCACTGAATTCGAACAACTCGGGGAAAAATCCGGTTTCGGGAGGATTTTATGGAGCAAATGATCTGTTTACATTTGATGGGGGAGAAACCTGGGATGGACAGGTAACCGGAACAGGAGGTACAAATTCCGGTGACCCAACAACCGCTATTGGCAGAGATGGCCGGTGGTTTGTTGGTTATATTACTTCAGGCCTGGGACAGGGAATATCTTATTCTGATGACGAGGGGGATACATGGACAAAAGTTGTTGTTAACTCGGGCAGCGGTGCCACACTCGATAAAAATCATATGTGGATAGACAACAGCCCTTCAAGCCCCTTTGAAGGCTATATGTATAATGCCTGGACCCCAATGGGTTTCAGTCATACAAACAACAATGAGATCGAGTTGTGTTATTCTCATGATAACGGTGAATCATGGTCAGCAGGCATTAACATCAGCAGTGCGGTTAATGCCGGCAGTCATAACCAGGGTGTTAACCTCGGCACCGGCCCTGAAGGTGAGGCCTATGCAGTTTGGACCATTTATGATAACTGGCCCGGGGATGAAGATGCAATAGGTTTTGCAAAATCATATGATGGCGGTGTAACCTGGGAGCCAGCAATAAGAATTATTACAAATATAAGAGGCATCCGTAACTCTGAAACTTCAAAGAATCATCGTGTTAATTCATTTCCCTCCATGGATGTGGATATCAGTGATGGACCCGGTAGCGGAAATATTTATGTTGTTTGGCCAAATATAGGAGAGCCAGGTGTAAACCAGGGCCCGGATATTGATGTCTATATGATCAAATCGGAAGACGAGGGTGTTACATGGTCTGATCCCATCCGTGTAAACCAGGATATGGCTGGGCAGGGAAAAGAACACTATTTTTCATGGATCTGTTGCGATCCGGTTACCGGCTTTCTGAGTGTTGTATATTATGATGACAGGAATGTGGGGTCAACTGAATGTGAGGTTTATTGCTCAAACTCAATGGACCAGGGAGCGACATGGGAAGATATCAAAGTTAGTGACGTATCATTTACCCCGGCCTGGATTCCGGGATTAGCATTTGGATATTTTGGCGATTATCTTGGCATAGATGCTTATGGTGGCTATGTTTACCCCTGCTGGACAGATAATCGTTCAGGTCATGCACTTTGTTATGTTTCACCCTACCAGCTTATCAGTGTTAACGACCCCTTTGGACTAACTGCACAGGTAAATGAAGAAACAGGTGAAGTTGAATTGAACTGGAATTTTAATTTCAATCCCGGATTTGATCACTTCAAGATCAGACGTGATGGATTTATAATGGGAACAACCCAGAATACAACATTTACCAATCAGCTTCCTGACTATGGAATCTATACCTATTCAGTAACAGCAGCATATACAGGGAACCTGCTATCCAATTCTGTCTTTAAGACAGTACAGTGGGGCTCTCCTCAAATGACTGTTATTCCCGGGGCAATTTATGATACTGTACTGTTGAATGAGTCTTCAACAGAATACATGGAAATCGGAAACACCGGACAACTACCCCTGATTTACCGTATAGGCCTTTACAAAAACAACCGGGAAATTCTTGACTATTGTGTAGCTTCAGGTGGGTGTGGATCATATATAAGCGATGTTGAGCTTGGTGATATCATGAATACATCCGGTTGCGAAATGTATGCTGATTATACCGATCAATCAACAGATATGGTAGTGGCTGATGCTTATGAAATAACTGTTACCAACGGAGCCGGAAGTCCCTTTGATATCTGTGGTATCTGGATTGACTGGAACCAGGATGGGGATTTCTCCGATGATTATCCGGTTATTATGGATGGTTCCCCCGGTATAGGTCCCTATACTGCTTCTATCACACCTCCGCCCTATGCCCTTGAAGGGCAAACACGAATGCGCATCAGGATCATTCAAACAGGGGATCTTGATCCCTGTGGTGATTCCCAGTTTGGTGAGGTTGAAGATTATTCCATTAATGTTTCAAAGTGGATATCAATAACGCCGGCTTATGATACTATAACTCCAGGAGACTCAATACTGGTTGAGATCATCGTTGACGGAAACAAGGTCGCTGTTGGAGAATACTCATATAACTTACTGGTCAGTGGTAATGACCTGAACAATCCTGTTGATACTATCTTTTATGAATTGACAGTTCTTGCCATGCTGGCTGAGGCTACCGCTTCACCTGCAATCATTTGTGCGGGAGAGTCATCCACACTTGGAGTTGAAGTGATTGGTGGGTCAGGGGGTTATTCCTATTCCTGGACATCCGATCCTCCCGGATACACATCCAACGAAAAGAATCCGACTTTTGAGAATATAAGCGAGAGTACAACATTCTTTGTTGAAGTAGATGATGGTGAATACCAGGTTCAGGCTTCTGCCGCGGTCAATGTGCTTCCGGCGCCTGAAGTAGATCTTGGTGGTATCATAAATATCTGTGAAGGGGATACATATGTTTTCGATGCCGGGGCAGATTTCGAAAATTATCTCTGGAATACTGGCTCAACAGATCAAGCCATTGAAGTTTATGAAGCAGGTTTTTACTGGGTTGAAGTTACCAATGATCTGGGTTGTACCGGTGCTGACACTGCCGAACTAATTGTTAATCCTCTGCCTCAGATCAATCTTGGAGGTACAATCGATATCTGTTCCGGCGAATCATATACCTTCGATGCAGGAGCAGGATTTGAAGCCTATCTATGGAAAGATGGCAGCACTGGTCAAACATTTACAACCAACGAGCCGGGTCAGTATTGGGTTGAGGTAACTGATGATCTCGGGTGTGCTAACAGTGACACTGCTGTATTGTTTATTCATGGGATACCGGTGGTAACACTTGGATCTGATACCATCATCTGCAAAGACCAGGTTCTTGTACTGGATGCCGGTAATCCAGGGGCTTCCTATCTATGGTCAAATGGGGCTACTACCCAAACCATTGAGGTGGATTCATTGGCCTTCAGTGTTGGAATGCATGAGATCTGGTGTGAGGTGACCTCCGAATATGGTTGTTATGGGACAGGTGAGATTTCTGTCGAGATGAGTAACTGCTATTTTGGAATTAATGAACTCTTTGCCAGTGTCAGGATAGATGTTTATCCTAATCCGAATGAGGGGGTGTTTTATATTTCAATCAACTCAGAAGAAAGTAAAAATATTAACATGAGAATCTATTCATCAATCGGAGATGTGGTATTTATTAAAGATAATATTGAAGTGCTGGGAGCTTATAATGTACAACTGAATTTGAACACCTTGAGACCAGGAATATATCTCATAAGCTTTGAAACCGGCGGGCAGTATAAAATGAAAAAGATACTGGTGAGATAGAACGCGGATTTTCATGATTCGTTATGATTTTTTCTCAGTGTAACTCCGTATTTCCAAGTGTAACTCTGTGAAACAATTTTAAAAGTTATTTCACAGAGGGGCACAGAGAGACACGAAGTTTCACGGAGATTTTTATAAATGTATCTCCCCGCTGCAAGCAACGGGGTAACACAATGGATTATTAATTATTTTTACCATAATTATTTCTCATTCTTACTTATCCTGATAAATATATGTTTTTGAGGTGTTTAATTCTATGTCTTCTGGTATTATTTAATACAGGACTTACCTTTTCCCAGACACCAGCCGATTACTGGTATTTCGGGGTAAATGCCGGGCTTAATTTTACAATAGCCGGTCCTGTTGCACTAACTGATGGAGAGCTTGTTACCTGGGAAGGTTGTACCGCCTTTTCCGATGAATCAGGAAACCTCCTTTTTTATTCCGATGGAACTTATGTCTGGAATAAAGAGCATGAAGTGATGCCCCATGGAAATGATCTGATGGGAGATTTTTCCAGTTCTCAATCTGCTATTATTGTACCCAAACCAAATTCATTAAATCTGTATTACATTTTTACTGTGGATGCTGTTGAAAATGAACTGGCAAATGGTATGCGATATTCATTGGTTGATATGTCATTGGATAATGGCTTAGGTGATATAGTTGTAAATGAGAAGAACATTATTGTACTTCCTTTAAGTTGTGAGAAAGTCAGTGCAGTGGAACATGGATCCCTCGAAGCATTCTGGATAATCGGACACAGGTGGAACTCCAATGCATTTTATGCTTTTATGGTATCAGAGGATGGGGTTGACCTCAATAACCCGGCAATTAGCTATTCAGGCGAAATTATTAATGGGCACCGCGCTAATGCTATCGGATATCTAAAAGTATCACCTGATGGCAAAAAACTGGCAAAAGCAAACCAGGTAAGGAACACTATTGAAATTTTCGACTTTAATGATCTGACAGGTGAGGTTAGCAATGCTATCTTAGATGATGATTTTACGCAATCTACTTACGGGCTTGAATTTTCAACGAATAGCAAGTTCCTTTATGTAGGGGAATTCATTGGATTATCAGAAGGAAATATCTTCCAGTATGACTTAACTGCCGGAAGTCCCCAGGAAATATTAGACTCACGACAAAAAATCGCACACACAGGATACAGAGTAGAAGCTTTGCAACTGGCCCCGGATAATAAAATATACGTCGCCAGTACATTTAGAGAATATCTTGGCCGCATTAACAAGCCTGATTCACTTGGTCTTTTGTGTGATTATGAATCAGATGCGGTTTTTCTCGAATCCAGGCAGTCAGGTGCCGGCCTTCCGCCATTCATACAATCTATTTTTAAACTGGAAGCTGATTTCTTCTTTACCAATTCCTGCTTTGGCCAGCCGACATATTTTTTTGAAGATTGCTCCAGAAACCCCGATTCCGTTTTGTGGGATTTTGGTGATCCGGCCTCAGGAATAAACAATACCTCTACATTGTTCAATCCCTCACATTCATTTACAAACCCGGGAGTTTTTCAGGTTTCGTTAACAGCCCATTTCCGCGACATACAGGACATGACAATAAAATGGATCACTGTAAATGAACTCCCTGAGATTAATCTGGGGCCGGATTCAACTTTCTGTGAGAATAATCAGTTTATCTTAAATGCAGGCGCCGGTTTCCAGCACTATTTATGGAATACCGGTGATACAATCCCTTCAATTGTTACGGATACCGCCGGATTGTTCTGGGTTGAAGTTACCAGTACGCATGATTGCAGTAATCGTGATACTATTCTTTTGTCACTGCATTCCTCATTTAACATCCAGGATAGTATAAGTATCTGCTCTGGTGATTCAGCCTTTCTTCAGGGAGAATACAGGAAGGAAGGAGGCCTGTATTACGATACGCTTTTGTCGGTATTTTACTGTGATAGTATCCTTGAAACCAGGCTTATCTTAAACGACACCTTTCTGATAAACCAATACCATGAAATTTGTCAGGGTGATTCGGTTTTCTTAGGTGGGGACTGGCAAACCCAGAGTGGAAACTACTCTGATCTCTTTATCAGTCAGCATGGGTGCGACAGTATAATATTAACCGGTCTCCTGGTAACAGATATCATTCATTTTAATACAGACACTTTTATATGTAATGGGGACTCTGTTTATCTGGGCGGCCATTACCAGATCCAGGAGGGATATTATTATGATACTTCTCAATCAGTTTCGGGTTGCGATAGTGTAGTAATAACATGGCTTCATATAAATGAGATTTATGAAACAATAATTGATACGGGAATATGCCAGGGTGATTCACTCTTTGCAGGAAGTGAATATCAAACAGAAGAGGGCATATACTATGATAATTATCTAAGCTCTGAAGGTTGTGATAGTATAAAAATTACGAACCTGCTTATCCAGGAATCTTACTACGTAGAAATCGATACAGGAATATGTACCGGTGATTCTATTTTCCTTGAAAATGATTACCGGAAAACTCCGGGTGTTTATCTCGACATTCATTTAAGTATTTATGACTGTGATAGCATAGTACAAACATTATTAAGTATTATCCCTGTTCCCAATATTGATTTAGGGCCTGATATCATGCTTAATCCTGGTGAAGAATTATTATTGAATCCGGAATATACTTTTCCAGCCTATTATCTCTGGCAGGACGGAAGCACAGACTCTCTATTTGTGGTTCATTCTACGGGTGCTTATTATGTGAGTGTTTATAATTATTGCGGAACTGATTCCGATACCATCATCATAACTTATATACTATACCCGGACAACGATTGCAATGTTATTCTCCCGAATGCTTTTACGCCTGACGGTGACGGACTGAATGATTTATTTCTGCCTGTATTCGACTGTGAGAACCCTGACTATGTTTTAAGAATATTCGACAGATGGGGTAAGCTCATCTTTGAATCATCAGAAAACAACACCGGATGGGATGGTAAAATAAAAAATAGTATTGCTAAACCTGGTACTTATGTTTGGTTGCTGGAATATAATCACCAGGGAAATGGAAAATTTAAAAATCAATTTTCAGGTACAGTCATTGTTCTCATTCATTAATTTCTGCTTGTTTCAAATAATATAATCCCTACAGGGTAATACATCTATACTTAAACATATGTGCTATAGAAATCCATGCATAAATTCATCTAACAAATCAGGTCAATTTCATATCGTAACAATCATTATAATCCCTGCCTGCGGCAGGCAGGTGCGTTTTATTTTTAATCAAACAAATTAACCCCAACAATCAAAATTTGATCCGTTGATTGAAAGTCAGCCTTGAAATCAAAACTGTCCTGATCATAATCGATATTGACCAATGGAACCATACGATCATTATACCATTCCACTATTTTTGAGAGATCTGTTGAAAACAGACTATTCAGGCAATCAACATCTTTAAAGATATCCAGGGCTTCTTTCGAAAAAAGGAACAACACCTCCGACAGATCATCTACTTCTTCCATGTCGATTTCAATTATATTTTCCGGATATCCGAGGTAAACACTATAACTTTCGTTCTTCTCAGGAAATACATGCCTGATTTTCCCATTCTTATTCACCCCGATAATATATAGATAAGATGGGCGGGTTGTATGAATGCTCATCAAAAGCAGATCAGAACTTATTTCTATAGGATCCAGATGATATTCCAAATAGGAATTTTTAACACTATTGTCATGTTGTACTTCCTGAAGATCTTCTCCATCATAAAAATTGATTTCCCCATTAAGTATTTCAGCATCTTTTGTGTCCTCTTCAAGTTGAGGAAAAATCTCAAATGCAGTCATACAATGATCTGCAAAATCCTCATACTTAATCCAGCAATAACCATTATTTCCCCATATCGTATCCCAGCTGTTGACGACCTGAAATGCACCTCCATATTTATGATCATCATATCCGATCACTGTAAGGGCATGGCCTCCTGAGAAAAATGAAAGTATATTGTTATCGTTGGAGGTATCCCAGAAATCACCAGCAGAATGAAAAGAGGTGGTGGTTTTAAATCCAATGATCACCGGGTGATTCATCGACAATGACCTTCTAACACTATTGATGATCTCATCGTCATCGGCATACCATTCGAAGAGCCTCCTGTAATCTTTAATCCTGTTTACTTCGGCCCTTGTAAAATTTTCATTTGTAAATGAAGAACCACATGCATATGGAATTTCTGATATAGACAAATTACCGTTCAGGTGCATCAGCTCCAGCGCACTTTCGATGTAGGAGCCATCAACACAATTAATATCACTGCTGAGTTTGATCTGTTCATAAATCCAGGTTGGAGAATAAATCATAGTATCATTTATTGGATTTTCCTTACCATCTTGAATGGCCTCTGTGATGGAATAAGAATAGTAGGCGGCAGCCCATCCAACACAGGTTCCATAGGCTCCCTGATCACCAACAGGTGGGCAATAATTTACAAGCGTAGCGCTGTCGGGCAATTGCTGATAAATCCAATCGGGTGGAGGGTACATTAAGTCCACCGCAGCATAGGTTTCTTCATTGATAAGCAAACCGCTGGTCCTGTATGTAATTTTATTGGTTCGGTAATTTCGGGTCCATGGGATATCGATATAATGGGCAAAATCAGCCTCTAGGTATGAAAGCCTGTATTTACTTCCTTTTGGAACTAACAAATAGGCTATCCCCTGATGATCACTCCTTGAAGAATAAATACTTCCATTGTAAATATCAACCAGGTAAACAGGATAGCCTTCAATAGGTTTGTTTTCAGGATTAATCACTTCAAATTCCAATAATACCCTTGCCGATGTTGGTTGAGGCATATCTTCAAAATATTGCCGGATGGTATCGTTTGAAATAACTTCATTTAATATCGTCGGGGTATAATACACCAGTTTCTTCAAATTAATAAATCCCCGTTTTGGAATATTCACATCTTCATAATGCTGAAAATCATCAAAACTTAAGGGATAGGTGTTGTTGTTTTTCAAAAACAGGTAAACAAGCCCATCACTGTTTGTTGTTGAAGCAATGCAGTTTTTTGTTTTAGGATCATATAAATACAGGTCAACATCATTAAGTGGTTGTTCATCCATATTACGAACCTGCAAAATAACATTGGCATGTGTTGAGGTTTCCCTTTGCATTTCCTGGTAATGCTGCCAGATGGTATCCTCAGGAATCGGATTCTCCTTTCTGACAGGATCTACACCTGTATATAATGCCGGATTATAGGTTATGGTTTGTCTGACAGTCATATATCCTTGATCCTTCAAGCTTACCTCGCTTACCAGGCCTGATTGATGAATATTGATCAGGTATGTTTTCCCTTTAGGTAATCTGAAATGTGCAATCCCTTTCAAATTGGTTTTTCCGGCATAAACATCCATATTTATCTCATCAACGATGTAAACCGGGAGTATTCTTAATGGCTGTTGCTTGGTATCAAGTATTTTTAGCTTATACAGGGTGCTATCCTGTTGGGGTTGATAATTTGTTAAGGCATCCTGAAAAATGGTATCGTAACCAGCCTGGCAATAAATAATCCCTGAACATCCAGTTAAAAGCAAGAGTATAAGCAGGTACTTCATAATGAAGAAATAGTATAAACGCATAGCGTTATTTGTTTGGGATTATTTATTTATAAACGCAAAAACCAGATTTCTATTTAGGTTTAATATATTTGGGGCTTAATTGTAACCTGGTTAAACTGCAAAGCACACTAAGATTTTACACAGATAGAAAACAATTAATCGGTTGTTTTACAACTATTAGACTACTTTCCTTTTAACCGCTAAGCCCGCAAAGTAACGCAACATATTTTTGCGAATCTTTGCGGGCTTAGCGGTTAATCTTATTGACTTTCTGGCCTTTACAGTTTTAATCTATCAGTGTTGTACAATTATCTTATTGCAATATTGTTTATGACTTTCTGAATAAACGCGAATAAAGTAGATACCGTTGGTATAGTGTTCCAGATCGATGAATGCCATTCTATTATTAACTTCAGCAATATCTGCAACTATTTTGCCTGTGCTGTTATATACATTTATACGATGGATCCGCTCATTTTTGTCTTGCGTGTTTAACTTTACAGTGATATGATCATTTGCGGGAATAGGATATATTTTAAGATGATTATCCGTTAAGTTTTCAAAGGCCGCATCTTCAACCGTCAATATAATATCCCATGGTTCAACAATGATCACGCCGGCCTGGAAGTCACTGAGGTAAATCTTACCTTCTGTTCCAACAGTAACATCAGTGCTACCGAACAAGTTAAACCAGCCTCCCGTACCTTTACATTCCGCCACCAGATCCGCTTCCGGGGTGGCCAGATCATAGATCCTCATTCCATAGAATTTTTCCGCCGCATAAAGCAGATCATTTCTTAAATGCAGACCCACGGGATTGAAGTGCCAGTCGAAGATAGTACCTACATGTTCAAAAATCCCGTTTTCGATTGTAAACCAGGCCGCACCACATATTAATCCGCAAGATATGGCAATTTTATTTCCTTCTACAGCGATTGAATTGATCTCACCAGAAACTGCAATCGTATCGATCAACATGAATTGATCATCTTCAATTTTATAACAGACAAGATAGGGTTGATTTTCTATTCTGTATCCCGAAAACACGGTATCACCTGATACTTCAAATCCAAAAACATCACTTTTAATTTGCACGCTATCAATTAGCGGTGCTATTGTAGTAGTATCAAACGGATCGCATAATATCAACGCTGTTGGCATGGGTAACAGGCTGCTGAATCCTGTAATAAGCCTGGGGCCTGTGTTCGTTTCAATATAGTCCACGGTTGCTATTGATCCAAGGTCAAGTTCCCAAGCTTTGGAAGGTTTTCCACCATCATACCAGGGTGCAAGATTGTAGACATCCATCGTATTCAGGACAATAAGCGTATCGTTAAGGAAAGCGATATCGCTTACAAACTGTTCGAAAATATGCAGAATTTCGGAATCACTCAGATAGCCGTTGCTGTAATAGAGACTATCTGCAGGATAAGCAGATAATCCATATCCTCGGTGACATGCCCAGATCGTATCTCCTTTAAGAATGCATTTCTGGGTCCATCCTCCGGTTTCCAGGAATCCAAGTGTATCGTCGGGCTGCAATTCGGAAATATCGCTGATCAACACACCAAACCATTCTGAAGACATGGCAATGTAGGGTGTTCCATCCATTAATGCAACATCAAAATGCCAGAGACCCGGCCGAACATATCCAAGATCAATGAGAGAATCCTCAGGTAATCCACTTGCATCAAGAATGGGTACTATGGTTTCCAGGCTGCTGTTGAATGCTGCTGTGGTTGCAAGAAAGAGTGTGTCATTCCTTGAATCCATATTAACAATAGCAGCCTGAGCAAGTCCCAAAATACCATTTACGGAAAAACTGTCCAGGGTTATGATAGTGCTGTCCAGTACCTGAACAGCATAAAAGTAGCTTTTAGTAAAAAGAAGATTCTGAGCCCCTCCACAAACATAGATAATATCATTATTCAGATCTGCAAACTGGATATCCTGAAGGTTCCAGACGTTGTTATTCTTCCAGGTGGCTATCGGTGTTTCAAGGTTGTTTTTGTCATATATACGTAATCCACCACTGGGAATCCCACGGAATCCTACTGCAATATGATTATTTCGGCTTGCTACGGAAATAGCGTTTGGACCACCGAACTGAGTAATCTCAGAAAATCCATCAGCAGGATCGAACTGCAGCATCCTTACAATGCTCTCATCAGCTATAAACAATGTGTCGTTTGTTCGCCACATATCATAGGCACCTGCATCACCTTCCATTATATAGTGGGCAATAACAGTGAGCGTATCCGAGTTTGCATCAAATGCATATACACCATCATGGGTAGCGGCAGCAAACAGAATATCACCATAAAGATCTGTTTCATTTACAAGTCCCAATAAGGGTCGTTTAGCAATGACATGAATATTGTTTGTATCGGTAGCATCATATATCCAGATACTGGTTCCGCAACCAACAAACAGCCTTTGTCCGTCACTGTCCCAGTTAACGTGATATCCTGCACCTCCGGGTGTTTGCCCTTTTGTTGCCAGTTCAGTTACCTGTGCATGCATCATGATTAAGCCCATGAGTGCAAATGTTGTTAATAGTGCCTTTGGTTTCATCATTAGTTAGTTTTCAGGTGTTTAGTATTAAAGTGTCAGCAAATGACTTTCAACTATCATGCTAAACTGAATATTCTTAAGTTAAAAATTGTTAATTGCTAATACATGTTTATTTTTATCCTCTCCATTTTCAATCAATACAAGTTGTCGTATGAAACGATTATTGGCTTCCATCTTCCTGATGTTTTTAGTATTCCATGGATATGCACAAATTGCTATCGTTGATGATGAGAAAGCCCAGGCCGATATTGTAATTTCCAAATATGCAGACTCTGAAACCCTGAAAGCAGCTACAGAACTGCAGAAATACATAACCACTATATCAGGGGTTACACCGCTGATTACAACCAGAAAAACACCGGGATTGAACCATGTTTATATAGGCAAGGATTTCCTCAGCAGTAAGAATAAGGAACTTTTATCTGACTCATTGATGGAAGATGCTTTTGTGATTCTGGCCAAAAGAAACAAGCTTTATCTGGCAGGAAAATATCCAAAAGGGGACCTTTACGCTGTTTATACCTTACTGGAAAAATACTTGGGGTGCATGAAATTCTCTGTCGGGGAAGAATATATACCAGAAAGGGACAGTGTCGTGTTATCCGTTTACGAAGAAGTTTATAATCCAGCCTTCTCTTTTCGGGTACCTCATTTTGCAGGAAGATGGGATGAAGAATACAGAAACTGGCATAAGATCAATTCCTTTAATGACTGGGGTATGTTTGTGCATACATTCCATCGGCTTGTACCTTCAGAAAAATACTTTGATGAACACCCGGAATATTTTGCTTTTGTTAATGGCAGAAGATTACAGGATGGTCAACTATGTTTAAGCAATCCTGATTTGATAGCTACACTGGTTGAAAACCTTGACCTGGAGATGCTAAAAAGTCCGGATAAACATATATGGTCGGTTTCTCAAAATGATTGTTATAATTATTGTGAGTGCGAGGATTGTCAGGCAGCTTACGATGAATATGGTAGTATATCAGGTCTTTATATATCTATGGCGAATGAACTGGCAATGACATTCCCTGATAAGGTGATCTCGACCCTGGCATACCAGTTTACGCGGTCTGCACCTGAAAATATAAAACCGCTTCCCAATGTCAATATCATGTTCTGCTCAATAGAATGTAACCGCTCTATGCCCCTTGCAGATGATCCCCGAAGTCAAGGTTTTGTAAAGGATATGAAAGACTGGGACAATATCTCTGACAACATTTTCATGTGGGACTATGTGGTGCAGTTCAAGAATTACCTGACCCCGTTTCCGAATTTCCATGTGCTTCAACCGAATATAAAGTTCTTCAGGGAAAATGGTGCCGATATGATGTTTCAGCAGGGGAGTGGCCGTTCTTGGTCCGATTTATCGAACCTTAAGCAATACCTGATCGTAAAACTACTCTGGGATCCTGATCTTAATGTCGATTCGACCGTCAATAGATTTTTGCAAATGTACTATGGGAAAGCAGCTCCCTATATCAGGCAATACTTTGACCTGACCCATAATGCCATCATTGAAAAACAACATCAACAAAACCTAGACATCTATGGGTTTCCTGTATTTTATTATGATGCCCACCTGACCCCTGAACTTCTTATCAGATACCAGCAGTTAATGGATATCGCAGAGCGTGCGGTTGCCTCAGACAGCATTTCCCTGAAACGTGTTCTCAGGACCAGGATCCCAATTGATTTTGCAGTTCTTGACATTGCGCTGAACCGGGATAATGAGAAGATCAGATGGATTCATACTGAGAACGGTAGTAAGCTCATAGATTCTGTCATGCTGAAAAAACTGTATCGCTTTGTTGCGCTATGTGAGCTTACCGGAATAAAAAATATCAATGAACGAAGCTTCACACCTGCAGCATATCGTGATTTCACCCTGAGAAAATTAAACTGGCAGGTACTCGATAATAAACTTGAAGGAGCAGCAATAAACTGCCTCACTGAATATAGCGAAAAATACCCTGTTGGAGGAGAAAAGGCAATTACCGATGGTTTACTTGGCGGACTGGATTTCCGCTTCAACTGGCTAGGCTTTGAAGGTGAGGATATGGTTTTCTGGATAGACCTTGGTGAAGAAATAGAATTCAGCAAACTACAAATGAATTTCCTTAAAGCTGTGAATTCATGGGTGTTTCTGCCAACTTCCGTCAAACTCGAAATAATGGATGATTACGATGGGGTCACAACAATTGCTGAGATGAAAGGTGATAATACAGACAGGTCCTACCTGGTAAAATCCATCCCCTTTATCATGGAATTTGATAAAACCAGGGCAAGGTATCTCAGGGTCACAGCCACTTCAATGAAAACATGCCCTGAGTGGCACAGGGGCTTTGGAAATCCTTCATGGATCTTTGTTGATGAGGTTATACTTCAATAAATAAGTGATCCGATGACTCACAGTCATCGGATCACTGGTTAATTCTATCAATTACCCGATCGGTGATCAAGGTTAATGTTAATCTGCTCAATAAAAGCCTTACACTGCTCAATTTTATATCCTGAATTTTTCAGTTCAGTAAAACCTTCAAGTGCAGTATCATAATCTTTTCGATAGAAGCGAATTACAGATAAAAAGAACAGACTTTTTTTGAAATTGCTGTTTGCCTTCAGGGATTCTTCAAACCGAGTTACTGCCTCATCATAATTTCCGAGACTCAGGTTAATAATGCCCATATTCATATTTGCCACTTCATGAGGAATGGTATCATTCATCATCATTTTATTAAAGTCTTTCATGGCCATTTTCAGGTCACGATCATGAGTCGGTCCATGGCCCTGCTCAAGAACCCTGATCAGGGCAAGATTGTTATAGGCACCTGTGAGCATCGGATCGAACCGGATAGCTTCAAGGTAATTGTAAAATGCAGGCCGGTACTTTTCAACCATGAAATAACAATTACCAAGAACAAAATGATCTAAACCAGGATTCTGACTGTAGGGAATGCCGGATGCAAAGAAATCTATAGCCTCATCCATTTCACCAGTCTCCCTGTATATGATGCCAGATACAAAGTAAGCCTCGTAAAACTTCGGATCATTTTTTATCTCTTTCTTTAAATACTTCATCGCCTTTTTAAACTCCTGCTGGTTTATCAATGTGATGGCATGATTAATTTTAAGAAGTTTAATACTATCAGTAGTTTGCATAAAAGCCATGGATAACAATTCCGGGCTTTGAAAATTATCATCATGCATGATAGGTGTTGAAGGTTGAGCCAGACTACCAAGTTGATCCATCGGGGAAATCCCGGCTGGTTCAGTCTGTGCAGCAGTATTCAATAATAACAACATCATCATTCCAAAAACCAAATATCTCATGATACACCAGCTTAAAATGCTAAATTAGAATAAAAAAATTGCCACCCATGTCCTGAATCAAGAAACGGCGGGAAGAAATCAGTGAACGGTTTATAGTGAATCGTGAACAGTGAATCGTGAGTCGGAGGTGCATCAGTAATCAAGAACCAATCTCACCACAGACATAGATCTTATATCGAATATCACCAACGGAGTCGGGACAGGCTTTAATCAGTGTTCGTTATACAAAGAAATAACCTTCCCCGGTTGAAAACTTGTCTGCTGTTGACTGAAGACGGCTGACTGAAGACTGAGAACTTCTTACTTATATCTGCCAGCACAAACAACATAGGGAACTCCATCACTTCCATATGTAAGTTTGTAATATGAGGTCTTATAATATAATCCGCTTTCATCCGGTTTGGTATAGATATAGTCCACCCATCCGGTACCATTATCGAGTGCTCCCTGAACAATTTCATCCCTGAAAAGTTTTCCTGCTGCGTCAGTCTTTCCCTTGAAATTAACACCAACAAGAAGCGGGTTGGTGGCATGGGCAACAATCGTTACCGATGTGTCGTAAACAAATGTATACAATGCAGGATTGACAGGATCTTTATAAGGTGCCAATCCCTGGTTGATCTTTTCAAATGTACCCTCCGCACTGGCTTCAATATGTGATGAGGTAAGATTGACAAGATCGGTAACCATCTCTTCAGTGATATTGTCCTGAACATGCTGAATAATATTGTACTTATTCAGGATTTTCTCATAAACACTGCTGCCATCACCGGTCTTGTCATTTTTTAACTCTTCAAGCTTATCCTCGAAATAATTGATAATATTAGCTGCTGTGTTGATATTGAACGCATAATAAAGTTGTAACACTTTGTATATATATGCAATCTCATAGTCATCGGGATCTAATCCAAGTGATACAAGCATCAGGTTATTTCCAGCATCAGAATATGCGATACATTGAACATTACCTTCAGCCAGGTTTTCATACAGTGTGAAAGGATCAGGATATTCAATCAGTTTATTCTGGGGTACCCCGGCATCTAACAATACCTGGATATCGCTATAACCTTCTATAACGCCGATGGTGTAATTGGCCATGTCTGCATCGTTTTCAATAACAACTCCACTGCTTTTCCTGGTCACAAGAATTTGCTTCTGGGGTGCGATCGGACCAACCCATTTAAAAAGATTTTCCCTTTCGGGGATTCTGACCATAGAGAATAACATGGTATTTGCTTCATCAAGTGTTTGCTGGTATGCCTCTGCCCAATCACTCATCTGAATTGTGATATTATCAGGATTAATTCCAAACTTTTCAAAAAGTGAACGCAGGATATCCACTGAAACCCCGTACAATTCCCCGCCCTGTTCATAATTGAAAGGGGCGTAATATTCTGTCATATAAGTGATAGCCAGGATATCAGCTTTAAAACTGTCCACATCCTGTGCCTTCCTGCAACCTGAGAAAAACAAAGAAAACACAAGGAGGATCAATGGTATATGTAACAACCGATTTTGATAAGATATCATAATAAAGTTTTTGATTACGGAGGATCAAATTTCGGAAAAAAATTGATTGAATATATTCTTTGAAATTAATTCTTGCATTCGAGGCATCCGTTAAATATTGGATGATCCCAAATAATGCATTAGAGAATAACTAATGCCTTACGACTAAGAAGATGTATGCATTTCATCATATATCGATATTCACCTGAATGATGAAATGCGACATCTTCTAAATCGGGATAATCCCAACTAATACATTGGTTCATTGCATTCCCAATGCATAATTTGGGATGATATGACATGTAATATATTAGCATATAATTATTATCTTGGTCCCAACCAT
>CAYXUU010000069.1:0-17583 GCA_964468645.1 uncultured Bacteroidales bacterium | reverse complement strand
ATAATATCATTATATTTGCACAATATTATACTAAATGATATGATGCATTTAATATGATATCATATTGTAAAACAACTACTAATAATAGAGATGCTATGAATGATCTTAATGAATATTTTAATAAGGTTCTAGGGTATGATCTTTATGTTGTTCCAGCTAGTGATGGTGATATTAAGAGATTACCCCTTATAATCAAGAATAAGTATAATATTCTTGTTGGTTCTTTTTTTGGTAGAAGAGTTGTCTTTCTTCATGCTAATAACAATCATCACACTAAAGTAAATGAATTACGAAAGCACATTGATATTGTTAAAACTGTTTTTAATATTCCTGTTGTTTATGTGTGTGATAGCATGAAGGGATATAACAGGAAAAGGTTTATTCAAAGAGGAATATCATTCATTGTGCCGGGTAAACAAATGTTCATGCCAGAGTTGCTTATAGATCTTCAGGATTTTGCAATACGTCCGGGAAAGATTCCGGAAACAATGGCACCGGCAACTCAGTATCTTCTTCTTTATCATTTACAAGTTGCAAGCCTTGAAGAAATGAATTTCAAGGATATTGCACAAACTTTAAGGTTGGGTACAATGACGGTAACCCGGGCTGCAACCTATCTAGAAAACAAACGAATATGCGAGATACATGGGACAAAGGATAAACGCTTCCACTTTGATAAAAAAGGATATGAGCTATGGCAGGAAATTGAACCTCTGATGCAAAACCCAATAAAAAACAAGGTGTTTGCCACACCACTGATTAATGTAAAGAATGCTGTGATTTCAGGAATAAATGCTTTGGCACATTATACTGATATAGCTGATGATAGTAAACCATATTATGCATTTGATAAAAAAGGATATGATGCTCTGTTAAAAAATAACCAATCAATTGCAATTGATGATGTGGATGGAGAAATGCATCTTGAAATGTGGAAATATAATCCAGTTGGCTTAGCAGTTGGCGATTATGTTGATCCATTGTCACTATACTTGATCTACAAGGATGATACAGATGAAAGGGTGCAAATTGTAATAAACCAATTAATAAATGAGATGAAATGGTAACAGGACTGGACATATTTACAGAATACTTTAAGGATTATAAAGAATCTTACATACTGATAGGAGGTGCAGCGACAGATAGGTGGCTTGATTTAGTTGACTTTCCTTATCGTCCTACATCGGACCTTGATATAATACTTGTTATTGAAGCCCTTAGCGGAGACTTCGTAAAGCATTTTTGGAAATTCATTGTAGAAGGAGAATATGAAATTCGGGAAAGAAATGATGGGGAACCGAATATTTATAGGTTTATAAAACCTAAAACTGAGGGATATCCGAAACAAATTGAACTGTTTTCTCGAGAGCAGGACATAGATGGAGATTTTGAAGGTGCTCATCTCACTCCAATTCCCATGGGAGAAGAATTAAGTAGTCTCTCAGCTATCCTTATGGATGGTGGATATTATGAATTTACAAGAGATAATGCTGAGATAATCGATGGATTGCATCTTGCTTCCAACCCAGCTATTCTATGCCTTAAGGCAAAGGCATTTCTCGATATAAATGAAAGGATTGAAAAGGAAGAGTGGAGAGATGGAAATGAGAGAAGTAATCTGAGGAGAGATTTGAATAAGCATCGGGGTGATATATTCAGGATTGCTCTTGTGTTAACACTTGATGATACTATTGAATTAGATGAACCCATGAAAGGGGATGTAATTAGCTTCATGGATGAGATGAAAAAGAATCCTCCGGATTATAAAATCATGGCAAAGAATTTTGGGGTTGCGGAACTAAACCCGGTAGAAATTTTTGATCAATTAAAAACAATTTTTAAGCTTTAGATGGAGAATATAAAAGTTAATATTAATAAGGTTTCAAAGCCAGGATATAAACAATCAAGGTTGGGCTGGATACCAGATAATTGGAAAGTTTTGCCATTAGAGAACATAGGTGAATTTTCAAAAGGGAAGGGTATTTCTAAAAGCGAAATTAAACCTGAAGGATATCCATGTTTAACTTATGGCGACATTTATACAAAGCACCATGACTATATACGTGGTTTTAATTCCTTCATTAATGAAGAATCTTCAAAATTAAGTAAAGCAATATTTGGTGGTGAGATATTGTTTGCTGGCTCCGGTGAAACTCTGGACGAAATAGGTAAATGTGTTGCCTATTTGAATAGTGAAAAAGCCTTTGCAGGTGGAGATATTATCATATTTAAACCAACAAATTCAGATTGCTTGTATTTATCATATCTGCTTAATAGTAATTTCATTTTGCGATATAGGAGAAAGCTTGGACAAGGACATTCAGTTGTACATATATATCCAAGTAGTTTAAAAACGTTGGAGATTCCTATCCCCCCCCTTTCCGAACAACAAAGAATCGCTCAAATCCTTACCACCTGGGACATAGCCATCGAAAAGACGGAACGACTCATCCAGGCCAAAACACAACTGAAAAAATGGTTGATGCAGCACTTGTTGACTGGGAAGAAGAGATTTGTTGGGTTCTCAAAACCCTGGAAAGAGGAGCATCTAAGCGATCTTGTCCATAAAACAAAAGGATCGATCGTTGTTACCAATGAAAATAAGAAAGGTTTACCAGTGATTGATGCTTCATGCTTCAATGGTGAAGCCGAATATTACACCAAGGATATTGATAAAACCAAGTGTAATAATAAAGATGTACTTATTCTATGGGATGGATCGAAAGCCGGAAGAGTTACTACAAATAAAGAAGGAGTCGTTGGATCAACGTTTAGCAAATTAACACCAAATAGTAAAATACATAATGAATTTCTTGCATATAGGATGCTTTACGATCAGGAAAGAATTATGGCTGTTAGAGAAGGTTCTGGTATACCACATGTGCCAAAAGATTTTCTTAGTTGGTACAAACTGAGTAAACCTGACTTTGACGAGCAAATCAAGATATCAATAGTTATTAAAGCCGTTGATAATGAAATTCAGGCACTTAATCGGCTTATGACAAAGATAAAGGAACAAAAAACGGGATTGATGCAAAAGTTGCTTACTGGGGAGGTAAGGGTATAAAACAGTAACATTATGAATATAGATATTCACTGGGACACCTATCATACCAATGACATTAAAGAGAAGTACCTTTTCAGGTTTCTTGATGTTTACCGGTTAATCGATTTTCTTGAATCAGGTTCTCTTTACTTTGCCAGAATGGACGGCTTTGATGACAAGTTTGAGGGTATATCGGTTTATGATATAATTCGAACTATTGCATGGTCCCAAATATGGGAAGGCCATCCGGATCTTAACAAAAGTATCCCTGAAAAAGAATGGGAAAAGATATTCAAAAGCAGAAGAAATAACCTTATCGAGATAAAGGAAAACCAGAAACAAAGGCAAAAAAGGCATTTTGTCAATTGCTGGTATCGGCTTTTTAAAGAGATTGATAATATTGAAAAAAGATAAAATTATGCCAACAAAAACATTTAATATGTACTGCGATGAAAGCACTCACATTGCAAGTGATGGTTTTCCATATATGATAATTGGCTACGTTAGTTCAGCATGGAACCAGGTCAAGATACATTCACGCTACATAAAAAACCTAAGAAAAGAACTTAAATTCAAAGGAGAAATAAAATGGAAGAAGTTATCTGAATCAAACTATCCTTTCTACAATGAGTTAATTGATTATTTCTTCGCCTCCGACCTTAACTTCAGGGCTGTAATTGTTGCAAAAGATCAAATCGACAATTCACGTCCTGGTTTTAGCTATAATGACTTCTACTACAAGATGTATTATCAGTTACTCCATCACAAGATAAATATGGAACACACCTACAATGTGTATCTGGATATAAAGGATACATGCAGTACCAGTAAGATCAGAAAATTACGTGAGATTTTAAATATCGAATATGGTAATATCCGGAACTTACAATCTATACATTCCTACGAAAGCTATTTAATGCAACTCTCTGATGTAATAATGGGTGCGATAAATTATAATCTAAGAGCAGAAACAAAAGTAATTGCCAAGATCAAGCTTATTGATACGATTAAGAGGCACTCCAGATTAAGCCTAAACAGCACAACCTCAATTAATGCACAAAAGATCAATTTATTCTTTATTGAACTGAAATAGTATGCCATTAAACTTACTTAAAAAATATCCGGAGTTACTTGAGATCATACATCTGAGTTATTATGAGAGAATAAAGTCTTTAAAAGGGATTTTCAAACGGGACATAGAAAAAAACCCGGATTTTAGTTTTAAATTAAAAACTATTCGACCAATTAAAGGCGAAGAACCTGCAATGCAGATAATGTTTAAACATCTTACAACTGAAGAAATTGAAGATACTGATGATTCAGGGAGAAAAGTTAAAAAGCGCATTTTTGAGATAGATAGGTCCAGGAGACTTCATTGGATTAAACACCATATTGAAGAGAGAAGAAAAGATAAAATTGAGGTTTTTAGTTATACGGATAGGGTAAATGGTAAAAATACCATCAGGACGTATATTTATGATAAAGATGAAAAATATGTAATTATACTTGAACCTCAAAGGAGTGGAAGGGATTATTACTTAATTACAGCATATTATTTCAATAAAGATTGGGCAGTAAAACAAATAAAGAAAAAAATTAAGAGAAGATTGGGTGTTGTTCATTAAACCGCAAAAGGCGGTACATATCAAGATGTATCGCCTTTCGAAACTCCTTCTTCCTAATTTAGGAAAGATGAGCAAGGCAAATATAACAACAAAAATCATTAAAAAGCAAGTTTTTAGCATTATATTAACATTTAAGGCCCAGATTAGAAAGGAATTATATGAAAAGCACCAGTTATACTGAATTTAAAGATTCCCAACTACCTGCAATAAACCTGCTTCGAAAGCTGGATTATAAATGGTTAGATGAGGATGAAAATGTAAAACAAAGAGAGAATATCCTATCCAATGTTATATTGGAGGATATACTATTTAAGCAGCTAAAGACTATTAACTCTTTTGAGTTTAAGGGTGAAAGATTCAAATTTTCGGCTAGTAATATAAGAGCAGCAGTTAACGCATTAAAAAACATTCCTGATGAAGGACTGGTTAAAACCAATGAGAAAATCTACGACCTCATCACGCTTGGCAAAAGCTTTACAGAGAATATTTATGGTGATCAAAAAAGCTTTACTATCAAGTATATAGATTGGGAAAACATTGAGAATAATGTGTTTCATATTACGGATGAATTCGTAGTTGAGGGAGCAAATGAAACGAGACGACCTGACATTGTTCTATTTGTCAATGGTATTCCTTTTATCATTATTGAAAACAAACGAAGGGATAAGAACTTATCAATTGATGAAGGTATTTCACAACATATTCGCAACCAAACAAAGAGTGAAGGAATCCCTCGATTGTATCATTATGCTCAGTTGTTGTTGTCTGTCCAACCCAATGAAGTGAAATATGCTGTAACCGGAACACCAGCAAAATTCTGGTCGGTATGGATAGAGAAAGTTGAGAATAAGGTAGAAAAGCTTATCAAAAAGAAAATCAATGGAATAGATGGTGAAGATCGATTGCCAACTATTCAGGACTGTTCTTTATATTCATTATGTCGGCCAGAGAGAATAATGGAGCTGGTGTATAAGTTTATCGTATTTGATGGGCCTATTAAGAAGGTTGCTCGCTACCAACAATACTTCGCTGTACAAGATACCATAAAAAGAGTTCGGCAATATGAAAGTAATGGGAAAAGAAAAGGAGGTGTTGTATGGCATACACAAGGTAGTGGTAAATCATTAACCATGGTAATGCTGTCAAAGGCCATTGCTCTCGATAACTCTATTCAAAACCCAAGAGTAGTAATTGTAACAGACAGGATCAATCTTGATAAGCAGATTTATAAAACATTTAATAATTGTGGTAAAAACGTTAAAAAGGCTAAGACTGGTAATCACCTCATAAGCTTAATAGAGGATAAAGGAAACGAGATTATAACAACTGTTATTGATAAATTTGAGTCAGCCCTTAACCGGAAAGACTTTCAGGATGATTCCACCAACTTGTTTGTTCTAGTTGATGAAAGTCATCGTAGCCAATTTGGAATAGCGCATGCAAAAATGAAGAAAATGCTGCCTAATGCATGCTACATCGGTTTCACCGGCACTCCCTTAATGAAAAAGGAAAAAAGTACGGCTCGCAAATTCGGTGGTTTTATTCATACCTATACCATTGACCAAGCAGTTGCGGATAAAGCTGTTGTTCCTTTGCTTTATGAAGGCAGGTCGGCAAAGCTGAATATTAATAAGTATCAAATCGATAAAGGTTTCGATCGTTTAGCGGAACCGTTAACTGAGTATGCTACTAAAGACCTGAAGAAGAAGTTTTCGACCATTACGCAAATCTATGAATCAGAGCAAGTAGTTGATGAGATTGCTTATGATATTTCTAAGCACTTTACGAAGAACTGGCAAGGAACGGGATTTAAAGCCCAACTAGCGGTGCCAAAGATTGAAACTGCTATTCGATATCAAAAATATTTCGAAGAGGAAACAAACCCTGACCTTAAGATCAATACTGCTGTTGTTTTTACGCCACCTGATTCTAGGCAGGATCATGAGGATGTTTGGGATGATCCCAAAGGGGAAGGAATGAAGTACTGGAAGAAGATACTGGAAAAATATCACTCGCAGGGTGAATACGAAGATTACATCATATCAAAATTTAAAGAGGAAGACAATGAAGTAGAGATCATCATAGTGGTAAGCAAGTTGCTTGTTGGCTTTGATGCACCCCGAAATACTGTTTTGTACCTTGCCAAACCATTGAGAGAACATGGATTACTGCAAGCAATCGCAAGAGTGAACAGGGTTTTTGAGGGGAAGGAGTTTGGTTATATTATTGATTATGTTGGCATATTAGGTAAACTGGATGAAGCATTAACGGAATATTCTGCATTGGAAGGATATGACGAGGATGATCTTATACTAACGGTAACTGACGTGCGGGATGAAATAAAAAAAGTCCCGATAAAGCATGCTGAAGCATGGAAAGTGTTCGATGACGTGAACCAGGATGATAATGAAGCATTAGAAAGACATCTGGGTGAAAAGGATATTAGGGATAAGTTTTATGAAGCACTCTCGGTTTATGCAAGGACGCTTCAAACGGCTCTGGCAACGGATGAATTTTATGAAATGTTTGATGATGAGAAGATTAGTTACTACAAACAACAGTTGAAATTCTTCCAGTCATTAAGAACAAGTGTGCAGCAAAGGTATGCTGAAGTCATTAGCTATAAAGAATACGAATCGCGTGTAAGAAAATTACTGGACACACATATCCAGGCTGAGGGTGTTGAAATAGTCACCAAAACGGTTAACGTATTCGATAAGGAATTAAGGCAGGAAGAATTGCTAAGCACAGGAAAAACCCCTGCATCTGTAGCTGACCAAATTGCTCATGAGATGAAGAAGACCATTACGGAGTACATGGAAAAAGATGAAGCCTTTTTCAGGAAGTTTTCGGAATTGATCGAAGAAACCATACGGTTGTTTAATGAGGGTAGACTAGGAGAACGGGAATACCTTGAGAACATAATGGGTATACAAAAAGACTTTTCCCAGGGGCATCAAGAAGGAATACCAAATAGCGTGAAAGATGATCCCAAAGCTCGTGCTTTTTTTGGAGCAATCAAGACAATTGTTGAGGACAAGCTTGGAAAAACTGATGCAGCACAACACAATGAAAGAATGGCACAAGCAGGCATGGATATTGCAAAAATTATAAAAGGCCGAGTAATACGTGACTGGAAAAAGAATATGGATGTGCATAAGCAAATGGAAAATGATCTTGAGGATTATTTGTATGAGCATCGTAATGACTTTGGTTATGAGATGACATTTTCTGATATAGATCAAATCTTACCAAAATGCATGAAGGTGGCAATAAATAATTATTAATGGGTAACTCGGTTCAATACGGAAAAACGATCATCTATTATAACCTGAAGCGGGCTAATAGAAAGACTTTGGCTATTGAAGTTCATCCTGATCTTTCTGTTGTTGTAATTGCTCCCATGGAGTCTACCCTAACGGATATAGAGGCAAAGCTTATTAAACGAGGTCAATGGGTTTTAAAGCAATGGCAGTACTTTGAATCATTCTTGCCTCGGACACCTAAACGTGAATATGTTTCGGGTGAAACTCATTTATATCTCGGTCGCAGGTATGTAATGAAAGTTATTGATTATGATAGCAATCTAGTTAAGCTACAAGGTGGTCAATTGAAGGTTTTTGTAAATGGTTCTATTAATGCAACTGCACGTGATGTTTTAGCCGGCTGGTACAAATCTCGAGGAGAAAAAATCCTGTCGAAACATCTGCTGAAGAACCTGAATCTCTTTGAAAGCTATAACATTGAAGAACCTCAACTAGTTATACGAAGAATGAAGAAGCGATGGGGTAGTCTTACACCAACAAGAAAGCTAATCCTTAATCCAGAACTGATCAAAACACCTGTTAAATGCGTTGATTACGTGATTGTTCATGAGCTATGTCATTTGATACACCCCAACCACAGTAAAAAATATTATGAGCTTTTATCCTACCTGATGCCCGACTGGAAGAAGTGGAAACAAAGGCTGGAAAGTATTACAGCATGAACAAGTAGAAAGTACCACGCAATTGCAGGATTGCCCGATATATAAGATTAGCTTAGCCAAACTCCGCTTTGCTCTGGTTGTAGGAAGGTGGCAATTACTCGAATAACGTGCAATCTTTAAATCGCTAAATAAAAAATCCTGACTGGGTCAGGATTTTTTGTGAGCCCACCAGGACGGGCAATCAGGGTAGAACCCTGATTGCATTGTCGACTGTCAATTTTTAATTACTTATTTTTTTCTTCAATGAAAGTGAGGACATTTTCTTGTTTTTGGTATTAATAAGTAGATACCACTTATTATGAGAAAAGAATTAGAAGACAGATTAGTCAACTTAGCACAGCGGATTAATCAATTATGCAAAAAACTGGATGGCAGTTTTATGTCTCATCATTTGACAAAACAGATGATAAGATCATCCACAAGTGCTGCATTGAACTATGGTGAAGCACAAGGTGCAGAATCAAAAGCTGATTTTACCCACAAAGTAAGCATTATTCTGAAAGAATTGCGTGAGACACAAATCAGTTTAAAGCTGTTGTCTGGTTCAGTAAAAGAAAACGCTAAAGATGACATGAATTTCTGTCAGGATGAATGTGCTCAATTGGTGGCGATCTTCCATAAGACTGTCATTACTGCCAAGTCAAATAAGTAAATTAAACTTCACTTTAGAAGTTGAAAATTGACAGTTGACAATCGAGTATTAACAATAAATGCCGCATCGAGCGGCATTTATTGATGTGGGCCCACCAGGACTTGAACCTGGGACCCCTTGATTATGAGTCAAGTGCTCTAACCAACTGAGCTATAGGCCCCCGTAATGATTGCGCGATTAAACGATTGATCGATTTGACGATTTACGATGTGGGCGCAATCTTTCCCTGAAAAGGTTTGCAAAAATACAAAAAATCCAAATATTATCAATGAGGATTAATCAAATTAAATCAGCTATCAATGCTATTGAGTGCTAATTCTGACCTGAAAATATTCCTGAATCTTTAATGTTGGTGTCAATAGATAAATAATAAATTGTCGATTGTCAATTGTCAGTTTTTAATTTTCAATATATTTTGGAATTTGTTGATGGCGATTAACCTTTTCAATTATAAATTGACAATGCCGAATTGACAATCTTATCCTCCATCAAAAAAACTCCCGGCCTACTTTATATAAACTGGGAGAGTTTTACAGTAATGAGCAGTGAATGCTAATCTTCATCGTCATCTTTGGTGTTCACTCCCATATCACCAAGGAGTTTCCATTCTCCTTTTTCCTTGATCCAAAATTCTGCGAGGCGACCTTTAATCTCTTTTTCTTCTTTTGTATCACCCCAGCTCCAGGTAGCATAGAAATTATAATAATAATCAACGACTGCTGCATTTTCTGTTACAACAATCCTGGCAGGGGAAATATCATACATCTGTATGGTCATAAACTCTTTTGCCATGCTAAACCACTTTATCATCTTGTCTTTGTCTGAAGGTAATGGCTGCTCATCATTCCATCCCTGGTATTTGTCGTGTACATAAGTATTGAATTTTTCTACATCACCACTCTTCCAGGTAAATCCCCGATCCAATAAAATAATCTATCCCCGGTACTTTTTTCACCCAGGCAAGTTTGGGTTCCTCATTGCCCGTTACCGGGTTGTTCCAATAGTACTCATAATAACCTTCGTCATGATCCCTCGCTACTGCTACCAGATCCCTGATCACATAATTACCACGTGAATCCTGGTAATCGTAAAGATTCTCTCCCTGCAGGTATTTCTGTGTGCCATGGGCTACATTCACACAATCAAAATCATACATAAAGAAGTATCCTGACTGGTTATCGAAGAACCTGACATGGTCAATCAATACCTTGCAGAAATCGACACGTTCAAGAGAATCAGAAAAGTAAGTACTGAATGCTCCTCCAATACCTTCTGCAAAACTGTTGGTGGTTTCAATAACAATCTGCTTATTGGCATCTTCTTTCGTGTAATAGATCTCATCTGCAAAGCCATAAAATCCTGAACCTATCCAGAACTTTGCAGCAGGAATGCTTTTTACGAAAGCCAGTTTCCTTTCATTAATCCCACTTATTGGATTCTGAAAGTAATACTCAACATAGCCAAATCCGATATAAAGAATGGTATTCACCATCTCTTTCACATATTCCTTGCTATTGGCATCCTGAACATCCATACGATATGTGCCTATCAGTTCCGGTTTTGTGGCATGGGCTACCATCCATGCATTATTGGACTCCACGAAGAAATACCCTGATTCATCATCAAAATACCTCACAGGTTCAATGAAGGCCTGACAAAACTGTGCCTGATCTGCACTGTCATAAATCATGTCTGTGAAAACTGTTTCAAACCCGGTGGCCACATTGGTAGTATTCACCTGGACAATCGATTTGTTCAGTTCATACTGTGATACCATATCATTGTAAATGAAAGTGGTATCCCCTTCATTGCAGGAAGTCAGGGCAATGGTCATCAGAATGATCAATACTGTTGTGAATCTTGTTTTCATAACGATTTACTTATGTTAAATATGTGGTACTGAAATAACTGTATTCAGAAAAAATTTGCTGTCAAAGATATTAATATCCCACAAAAACTATCAGAAGATCAGGAACAATATTCATTGTTACGTATATGGTTAACTATAATTATTCATCTTTGCAAAACGAACAATAGTAAAACGATTTTTCTGATATGATTAAAAATATAATTTTCGATTACGGAGGTGTGATCCTGAATATTGATCCCTCTCTGACGTTGAAATCCATGGCGGATGCAGGAATTAAGAACCCGGAGGAGTTACACATGAAGTTTACTGCCCTGGGGCTTTTTGAGAAACTTGAAACCGGTAAAATCACCACGCAGGAATTCAGGGATAACATCAAGTCCTCGGTTGATTTTGAGGTAAGTGATGAGCAAATCAACAAAGACTGGAACGCCCTGATCCTGGATATGCCACCCGAAAGGATCAGGTGTGTTGAGGAGGTTGGGAAAAATTACAGAATCTTTATGCTCAGCAATACGAACCAGATCCATTACGATAAATACCGGGCTGATCTGGAGAGAACTTATGGTTATAAGACATTCTCAGAGCTATTCGAAAAAGCCCACTTCTCGCATGAGATCGGACATCGCAAACCGTCACCGGAACCTTACCTGTATGTGTTGAAAGAACATAACCTGATACCGGAAGAAACACTCTTTATCGATGATACCATTATCAATGTGGAAGCAGCCGATAAGTTGGGTATTCATGGTTTATTGCTTGAAGAAGGCATTGAGATAACAGCACTTTTTGAAAATGGGAAATTAAAGTTTGATATCTAACATGAATAGCCACAGATAACATAGATTTTTATAAAACACCAAATATCAAGTCCCAAATATCAAATAAATTCCAAATTCAAAAAATCAATGACCAAAACCTTTGTCAGCACATGTTTGGAATTTGATCAATGAGTATTGGCGCTTATTTATTCGCATATTTAAATGAATCAATGTGCTCATGAGATCGCTTCGCTAAGTTGATATTTGGGATTTGTTATTTGGAATTTCATATGCTATATACCTCAAGTATCTCCTCCAGCACCCCATATATTTCCTCCACCGTATCGAGCGTTTGCAGTTTCATCTTGTAAGGTTTAAAATTGGGATAACCTTTAAAGTATTCAGGGTAATGTCTTCTCATCTCATAGATGGCCACTCTTTCTCCTTTCCAGTCGATGACCCTTTGAATATGGATTTTACAGCTCCCTACACGCTCAGAAATTGAGGCCAGCGGTAATAATTCTCCGGTTTTAAGGTAATGCTTTACTTCCCTGAATATCCATGGATTACCGACAGCTTCCCTGCCTATCATGATGCCATCAACACCATATTTATCTTTTTTATCCCTGGCGTCATGAGGTGTGAAAATATCTCCATTGCCAATTACCGGAATATTCATCCTTTGATTGTTCTTTACTTCTCCGATCAAGGCCCAGTCGGCCGGAGTGCTGTAACGCATGGTTCGTGTTCTGCCGTGTATGGCAATGGCCTGTATGCCCACATCCTGAAGCCTTTCAGCAATATCCACTATCTTTTTATTCGCATCATCGTATCCCAGGCGTGTTTTTACGGTTACAGGAAGTTGTGTTGATTTAACTACGGCCTCTGTCATCTTCACCATCTTGGGGATATCATTGAGCGCACCTGCTCCTGCACCTTTTGAAGCTACCTTTTTCACGGGGCAACCAAAATTAATATCAATGATATCCGGGTTGGCTTCTTCCGCATAGGCAGTCGCTTTCTCCATGGATTCGATATTATTTCCAAATATCTGTATCCCAATGGGCCTTTCAAATTCTTCAAAGTCAAGCTTGCGGGTACTTTTACTTACATCGCGTATTAACCCTTCCGATGAAATAAATTCAGTAAACATGATATCCGCACCATTTTGTTTGCACAAGTAACGGAATGGTGGATCGGTCACATCTTCCATGGGTGCAAGGAGGATAGGGAAACCATCTATTTCAATTTGTCCTATCTTAAACATAAGCAATGCAAAAGGTGCAAAATTATTAAATTTGCGGCATATTACTAAATTGAGACGATGTACAGGCCTGAACCCATGCTAAAATCACTGCCCCCTTACCTTAAGATTTTAAGTTTATTGTTAATTGTATTAGGTTCATTATTGTTGATTACCCTGATCGGTATTGTGCTGGCTGTACCTTTTTTTGGTGTTGATATCCTGGATATGATGAGTTCCCTTGATGATTTCAGCAATCCGGATAATATTGGCCTGCTGAAATTTTTGCAGATCGTAAACCAGATCGGTCTGTTCATTGCACCTTCAATATTGTTCGCATTTCTTGTTAACCGGAATGTGTGGGCTTATGTCAGTTTTAATATCTCACCACGTTTATTAACCATCATCCTTGGCAGTATATCCATCATTCTGGCACTTCCACTCATCAGCTGGTTTGCCGGACTGAATGAATTGCTTGAATTACCTGATTCATGGAATGGTATCGAGAACTGGATGATCAGGTCGGAAGAACAGGCAGCCGAATTAATTGAAGTATTTCTTTCTACAAGTACTGTTGATGGATTGATTCTTAATATGATCATGATCGCAGTACTACCTGCGATCGGGGAAGAGCTTTTATTCAGAGGGATATTGATTCGGCTATTTAATGAACTGATAAAGAACGTTCACTTAGCTGTGATTATTTCCGCACTGATGTTCAGTGCCCTGCACCTTCAGTTTTATGGCTTCCTGCCCAGGTTTTTCCTGGGACTATTACTTGGATATCTATTTGTCTGGTCAGGGAGTTTATGGGTACCTGTTATCGTTCATTTTGTGAATAATGGAATCGCTGTTGTGGCAATGTTTATGGCATCACGCGGAGTGATTGATGTTGATATGGATACTCTCGGATCATCAGGGATCACCGGAATTATTATAGGAAGCGTTGTTGTAACTTCTTTATTGTTGATGCTGATCTTCCGATATGAAAAAGTAAAACCGTTGAAAATGATATCATAAAAAAAAGAGACAATTTCTTGTCTCCTTTTTTTATTTAAAATTCCATTTTTCCAACCTTTCGTGTTGAGTAATTGATTTTAAAGGCCCCAACCTCTCTTAGCTCTTGTTTCACATCGGTAACAATACCCATGCGGGTTTCTTCATTCACTTTAAGTGATGTGGTCATAAATTTTCTGTCAACCTCATCTCTTTGTTCCTGTTCTTTCAGGATAAACTCTTTAATATCTCCCAAAGAAGAAAACTGGTCGTTGAGTTGAATACGAGATTCGGATCCTAATTTTTTATTCATAGGAGGCCCGATATAGATATAGCTTACGAGTGATTTTTTCTCGAGCTTCTGTACTTCTGTGGCTCCTGGTGGAGAAATTTTAACAAGTACCGTAGCTTCACGCATAGTTGTTGTAACCATGAAAAAGAACAACAGCATAAAGATGATATCAGGTAAAGATCCACTGCTGATTCCAGGTACTTCCTTTTTTTTATGAGATTTAAATCTTGACATTTTAATTTCCTCCTATATCTTCGGGTTCGGCTTCAGAAATACGTAATGGGATAGCTTTTTCAATAGCTTTCTTTTGCTCTTCAAAGATCAGATCGTCATATTTTTTCCCGAAATGTTCATTCGACAGTTCATCTCTTAGTTCACGAAAAGCTGCGGCCAGCTCATTCTGGACCTTAATATACATTTCATACGATGTTCCTCTGTCGTTTTTAAGGGAAACAATTCCCTTGGTAGTCAAAACCATTCCAAGAGGTTCAATTTCCTTTTCCTGTACTTCAGGATAACTGGGATCATTCTCATGTATAGCCATAAAGTCAGCTACCTCTTCCCGGAGATACCTGATATCGCCGGGTTTGCCATTTACCAGAAGCTTGTTCTGGTTATTAACAAGTATCGTCATCAGGTTTCTTTCATGAACCTCCGGAACATCAATATCTTCCGGTAAAGGAGGAGGCAGCACCCTGATGATCCCGGTATCAATATCCATGGTAGTGGTTACCAGGAAAAAGATAAGGAGCAGGAATGCTATATCGGCCATCGAACCTGCATTTAATTCAGGAATTTTTCTAGCCATAATATTGTTATTTTAGATTATTTAAATGCATTAATTATTGCAGATACTATCATTGCTAATACTGCAAGACCTGCTAAAATGTACATCATGATCAAACCTGATCCAATAATTCTTGAAAGGTTTACGGTGATCCCTTCCTCTTCATAAATTTCACCCTGTATATTACCTGATGAAAACAGGTAGGAAATAAAATAAAGCACCGCGAAAATCGCAATAACACCGAGGAATTTCAGCAGGCTTTTAGGATTCTTAATAAAATGAATTACCGGGAAAATGATCAACAATGCTAAAGTAACGATCAGTAATATCTCTGCCCATGTGATGGCAGCATCTGTCATGCTTTCCCCATTGAGATAGAAAAAGATGAAAAACACAGCTGACGCGGCTAGCAAGAGATATAATATGATTTGCAATATTCTGTTTGCTAAAGTGGTCATGATTAAAAATTATTTACTGGATTTGAATTTTGTTAAAATATCGATAAAGGAGATTGTGCTGTCTTCCATGTCGTTTACCAGACTGTCAACTTTTGCAACAAGATAATTGTAAAAGATCTGCAGGATGATAGCAACGATCAAACCGAATACGGTTGTTAACAAAGCAACTTTCATACCACCAGCTACGATATTTGGTGAAATATCACCAGCAACAGCAATAGCATCAAAGGCCATGATCATACCGATTACTGTACCCATGAACCCAAGCATAGGTGCGATAGAGATAAAAAGTGAAATCCATGATAATCCTTTTTCAAGACGTCCCATCAATACACTACCGTATGAAACAATCGATTTTTCAACAACGTCAAGACCTTCATCATACCTGTCGAGACCCTGGAAGAAAATACTGGCTACAGGACCTTTTATGTTTCTGCAAACATCCTTTGCTGCATCTATCCCACCGGTCTCCAATGCGTTCTCAACTTTATTGAGCAATTTCTGTGTGTTTGTTGTAGAAAGATTCAGATAGATAATTCTCTCAATACACAGGGCAAGACCAAAGATCAGGGTTAGCAGAACAATACCCATAAATTTCCAGTCACCAGCAATAAACTGTTCTTTAAGAATCTGTTGAAAACTCTGTGGTGCCTCCTCAGCTTCAAGTGTAGTCGTTGTGGTGGTTTCTTCAACCACAACAGCCTGGGTTGTGTCAGGTTGTGATATTGAACTGTCTGGAGGTGGTGCACCTTCTTCTTGTGCGAAAACCAGATTTGTTGCACTGAAAAATAGCATTCCTGCTATAGTTAAAAAGGCAATTAATTTTTTCATAGTGATTAGTTATTGATTTTACTTAAACTTTAATTTTTTAGTTGTTGGTTATTAATGCTTTAATTCGAACCTTGATCGGCAAATATAACTATTTATTTTTAATGTAAAATTAAGTAAAAAAATTTTTACTTGTTTTAAATAAAACTGCCGATACATGGAATTGTTATTCAATATATAGTCATGTTTCCCTTGTATATTTCTATTGATATTCCCGGCTAAAAAAATCAAATGCTGGGAGTGCTTCATTTTCATCGAAGGCATCAAAAAAGCTTGCATTATCCCAGTGAGAACCCTGACCCCATTGTGTGAAGCAGTCTGTAGAAATCCATGCCGGCTCCCAGTAAATGATCCCTTCACAACCACCACGAAGAGCATTGATTGTAAGGGTGATCATATCATTTAACTGACCCTGTGGTGATGCAGGATATCCCTGAATGAGGGTGCTTTCACCGAGTAGGTTATTGGCATTGTCTGCATCCTGTAGTGTATGCGGGTAAGCTGTTTCAACAATCATGATCCGTTTATCAAAATCTGAAAGGCCATTGCTTATAGCTTCATTAAACCACCAGATTGCATTCTCAGGTTGAGCTATATGTATCATGACACCAATTTCTGTTCGGAATAGTGAAAATCGAGTAATACTTCCATATTGTTCTGCTTTGCCCTTTGTATCGATTTTTTAACATCAGCAAGGTCAGAATATTCGGTCCATTCAGGTGTGTGCCATAACCTTAGCCTGATTAAATTTGCTCCTTTTTCACTGAAAAAATTATAGGGATCTATCTTGATACCATCATTCATATAATAACCTCCGCAGTCTTCCATCTCATTGACGTATGAGAGGTCAGATTTATTTTTTAAGCCTGCTCGCAGTTCAAAACAAGTTTTGACGCTAACAGGCTTAAAAAATACTGACCCGATCAAAGATCGGGTCAGTATTTGGATTTGCGGAGAGAGCGGGATTCGAACCCGCGGTACGCTTTTGGCGTACACACGCTTTCCAAGCGTGCGCCTTCGACCGCTCGGCCACCTCTCCG
>CAYXUU010000068.1:0-17864 GCA_964468645.1 uncultured Bacteroidales bacterium | reverse complement strand
ATAGGCTTTACAGAACCAAAAATCAAATTTTTTCAAAATGTGGCGAAAACAGGAGGCCGGAACCTATCAATCCATACATCTTTCACTTACCGGTATTCGGTCGGTATTTGCCCCCTTGCTTGGTGTTTTGTTTTTCGAATTGTTTGGTTTTGCAGTTACTTTTGGGATTGCGATAGTTGTATTGATAATGGCGATAGGGGTTATGGTGTGGTCGTACAGGAAGGAGAAGGTAATATAATTGGGCGATTGTCGATTGTCGGTTTTCGACGTTCGATTCAATTAAGCCAACAACCAAAACGAATATCTGCAGTCGCCCAATACTATTATTGTTTTATAAACTTTCCTGAGCTAATTGTTTTGTCATCAATTACCGTAATAACATATAATCCTGAGTTTAATAAACTAACATCAATGCTTGAGTTTTCTGAACTATTTTGAATTGTTCCACTGAGCTGTTTATGGCCGGTTATTGAGTATATGTCATACCAAAGTGTTTTTGAATTTTCATTGATATCATGGAGATAAATGTAATTTTTACATGGGTTAGGATAGATATTAAGGTTATTTCGTTCGATCGAATGTTCCTCAACTCCCAGCCACCTGTAACCAAAGTTATCCGGGTTTTCAAGATAAGCTGCCCTAATCGTATCAACATAGTGCTGCAAAACTTCCAGTTGAGTTAATGTCTCACTTTCAAAAGCGCTTACAAAGGCGATATCCACTTTGTGAACCACTCCGGGCTCAAGTGTGAAAGGCCCCATCGAGGCTGGCCCTAACCTGAAGCCAGGTTCTATTCCAGCAGTTTCTTCTGTCCAGTCTTTCGGACCGTAGGGTTCGATACCATTAGTACCCCAGTTGCATGGATCGCTTAATCCGGGATAAACATATCTGCAGGCAGGCCCATAAGCACCAGATGAAACATGTCCATTACCACCATATTCCATTATTGTTCCATCCAGCCAGAAGGATCTCATGTAATCGTAAAATTCATTTGATTCATAAGGGAATGCGTTATAATGGCCAGCGGAAAATCTGAAATTCATGGTATTGGTCAAACCGAATCTTTCATTATCAATAATTCCATCACCAAATCCTACTCCATTAATGCTATAATCGCATCCTCCAGACGAATTATCTTCATTATCAGGATCAAGATATGGGCCTCCTAGAATAACTGCGCCTTGAATTGGAAACTCAGTAATCTTATACCGATTATTAATCTGCTTGTTATCCCCTGTATGAAAGCAATAAAAAAATCCACGCTCTACATCTGTTCCAATTGCATTTAACCTTGGCCAATACTGACCAATGTAAAAGAAACAGTAATTACTTATATAGGTTTCATTTAGAGTTATTCCAGACCTGTTAAATAATTTATAACTTAAAAAAATTGTATTATCAAATGAGGGGGAATCTGGTTTTGAGAAAGCCCATGCAAAGCCATGAATTTCTATGCCAATCGGTTCTGAATCTGTCCAGTGTGGTTTTTGATCGTTAAAAATAAAGAATATACTCTGGTCACCTCTCATTAAAGGAAAATCCCCTTCCATAGGTTCATATTTTTCGTCACCGTTTACATCTACAAATGGTGCCAGATAATAACTTTGATGAATACTTGTGTCACCATGCGCCGGCCAGCTTAGTATAACTTCAGGAGGTTCATAACCCGGATCATTCCAGTGATCAATATGATATAATACTTCAGTCAGGTTGATCTTCCAAACCATCCTCCATTCATCAACAATACTGGTATCTGTATAGCATAAACCATCTGTTGACAGGGGCCCACTCCAATAGTCTCTTGCTTTAATGTAAACCGGACCATAAGCCGTGCTCATATATGCAGATGTCAACAATTCATCATTATTGTCTACTCCCCCTATCCATAATGTTGTGTTGGCCATTGTAATAATGTCAGTGCCTTTTGGGAACTCATATCCCGGCCAGACTGATGGTACATTGGGATTTGTAAAATGACTACCATATGAATTAATATTTGCCCTAACCTCATTAATATCCAAATATTCCCAGAATGGATCTTCAACCTTAATCAAGACCTCTCCAACTGATTCATTTCCATAATAAGGATAATCATTTGTCAGAACATAAGTTACATGAATATAGTCATCATAATCCAACTCGTATTTCCATTTGATATAAAAGGTTATTGTACTATCAGTATATGATACTGCTTCGGTAACATGCATAATATGGAAGTATTTGCCACCCGGATCATAATCATTTTTCTTTACATTAATGGTTGTATATTCAAAGGGAGTTACTGTTATTGTGTCATTTACAGCAACTGGATAATCCTGGGAGATTAGATTACTGCAAATAATTACTGAAATAAACATGAGTATTATTTTTTTCATGGCAACAACTTTTTTAATGAACATATTATAAATGAGTGCTTTATAATAAGACGAAAGTTCTTGTGAATTGGTTGTCCGGATCGATTTATCTTAATAAAAATACAACACCGCTTGTTGTTCTTTTTGCTGAATCCATGTCTCCTGTAACACGATAATTCAAAATCCAGATATAATTTTCCGATGGACAAAAAGATGTTGAACAATAACCATCCCATCCCTCATCAATTGAAGAACTTCTGAACACCAGACTACCATGTTTATTGTAAATCAATAACTCATAATGCGCTAATGGGACATTTGAGAACACTTTGAATAAATCATTTAATCCGTCCCCATTGGGTGTAAAAGCAGTAGGGGAAAAAATTCCAACTGGTGCATCATTTACAATTATTGTATCACCTGAATGGCATCCGTCTCTATAGACCTTTGCCCAGTACGTCCCTGTATTATTTACCTGAATGCACTCATCATGCTCACCATTATTCCAGAAAACAGAATCATAGGCTGAACCGGCACAGAGTGTTATTGTACAACCATCACATAATGTTGTGTCGTAACCCAGGTTTACGGAGGGATTTTCATTAATTGTTATCGATTTAGTAATTTCATCTTGATAACTACAATGAAAAAGACTTAATACGGTATTATAAGTACCAGCATGTTTATATTGATGTTCCGCATTAAAATCATTTGAAAAATTGGCTGATCCGGAACTTGATTCCCCAAAGTTCCATTTAACTGAATCCACATACATCAAAGGCTCAAAGGAAAAATATGTGGTATCAAAATAACAAGTGCCTGAATATTGGAGATCAGGTTTATAAAAATAGCTTTGAATGAAATTTGGCAGCCCCATTTTGCACTGGGCATTACCCAGGTAGATTTTATCTTCCTCAAAATAACAATCAGTACCCTTCTCACAGGGGAAATTTATTACATGTAAAAATGGTTCGTTTGCTTTAGCAATATAAATCCGGCCATCGCATGCAAGTTGCATGGCATACAGATTACCCTTTGCAAGCTTAATCCTGGATAGGTTAAGGTCATTTGAATTATCTGCATACAGGTCATATTGAAGTAGTTCATAATATTGGCCACCAGTGGTTAAATACAGATAGTGCCCGTTACTTGAGAATCCGGTACCAAAGGCATAGGTAAAAGCTTGTCCTGTGATATCTGACTGCTGGTAAACATGTCCCGATATTTTATCAAAGAAGTAAACAGATGCAAGAATATCATTTTGAAAAACTGGCATAACCAGCCTGGTACCTTCCGGAGAGATCTTCATGTACCCTATATTGGTCAGGTTCTTGTAAACATCGACAGACCTTACAGGAGTTAAATTGATTCCATTTGAGTCGATCAGGAATGAATAGAAAAATGTTGTATCACTAGCATGGGTAATTAACCATACATCTTTGTTGTTACAATGGAATGTGGCTGTTAACCTTTCCATTACCCGCTTTCCCATGGAAATGTTTTTAGCAATAACAGTCCCGTTATCCAGGCTTTTGTCAATCAATGAGTATCTTAACACTGAATCTATGTGCGTGCTAACAGTGATCAGGTAGAACTGATCATCATTACCCGGATGGGGTATAAAAATACTATTCTGATTTATCGATTCATTTCCAAACAATCCTGTACCATTGTTAATTACCTGGTGCGAATTGTTCATAACCGATTTTCCATCAGTATAAAAGAGAAGATTGCCTGTTTTATCACTTATTGAAGCACAACCTGATAACGCATTGATTTTGCCATAATCAAGAACTATTAATTCTTCATGATCAATATGCAGGTTGCAGTTTTCTCCAAATAGCCAGTTTGATGCCTCGTTCTGTGGAAATAACATCGGTATCAAAAGAAAAAAAAGGATTCCTGATGTGAAGAAACGCTGTTTCATTTTAAAAATAAAAAGAATAACCGATTCCGCATCCGGCACTCTGGTATCTGTCATCAAGTGGATACGCGTTGTAGATAGATTTCATATTTGCCTGATAATATGGTTTGAGATATATTTTATGCCTGTTTACAATGTTGTAAAATACTCCTAACTCACAAATCAAACTGAACGATACTTTGTTAAACATATCATCTCTTTTGCTAAAGTTAAGAAAATCAGTTCTGTTTTCCAATAATACTTTTCCATTTGAATTCGAAAGGAATCCAAAAGATACTCCAGCAGCTGGTACCAGGGAGAATCTTCCAAAGTCAATCTGATAGCCGATTATAACAGGAATTTCATAGTATTTGTAATTATTCCTGTATTCCGTTTTATGTATAATGCTTTGATAAACCTCAACCCAGGAAGAATCATACCCGAGAACTATGGGTTCACCAAGTATTGGTGGATCATATATAAAGCCCCAGATTGTATCCGGCTGGTAATAGCTGCTTTCCGGATCATACATCTCTTCCTGGAAGTGGTAATTCAACTTTTCGCCGAAGGTGTGGTATCCAATACCAGCAGTGAATATCCACTTTCTGTAATTATAACTTAGTTTAATACCCAACTGGGTGGTATAAATCACCTGTTCGTTGTCCTTTCTGTATTGCATAAGATCAGAATGATCAATATCCGAGCTTAGCGTTTTCCAAACAACTGAAGGAGCCAACTCAAGTGAGATTGAAAGATTTGTTTTTCGTTTTCCAGGTTCAATATAATACTGAAAAACAGATGTGCCTGGTTGTGATTTTAATTCATGAACATTGTTGAATGAATTGATTGAACTTTGGATTGCCCCGATTTCAGTAATAGTTATGTATTCCCTGTTTTTCGGATTGTCAATAATTGAGAGCATGTCATTATTGACAGACTTTTTTGTATCGAAACTTTCATTTATCACTGATTTTAAAGGGATGTTATCTTTTACTGCCCGAGAATCGTTAATCGGAATAGTGTTCAAGGGATCACTGTTTTGGCTTCGTTTATCCCCAATCACAGGATCTGTTTGATCAACAACTACATTTATAGTCGCATCTGCAATCCCAACAGGCTGATTGCTAAACTCTACCGGCCAGAATAAATATGCGAATATTAAAGGTGTCAGTACCAGCAGGAGCATCAATACAATCCGGACCGGTTTTCTTTTAATTCGAAAATACAATCGATACCAGAATAGTTTGGAAGTTTCTTCATGATAGCCATTGAGCTTGTTTTTGACATAGTTGTCTATCTCGGCATAATTTTTTTTAGTCATCTTTCAGTAAACCTTTAAGTTGTTTAAAGCATTAAGTTTTAGTGTCAGCCACTTCCTGGCCTTACTCAATTGGCTCTTGGAAGTGTTTTCTGAAATGTCCAGTTTCTCAGCAATCTCCTTATGGGAGTAGCCCTCTATTGCAAACAAATTGAAAACCATCCTGTATCCCGTAGGAAGCGTCTGTACAATCTTTAGTATTTCCCTGGCAGATAAATTATTAATTATGTCTTCTTCAAATACCAGGTCATTTTTATAGTCATCAATATCCTGGTGAAAAAGCTCTTTCTTATTTCTTCTGAAATAGTCGATGGCAGAATGAATTACAACTCTCTTCATCCACCCTTCAAAAGAACCCTGAAATGAATAAGTACTGATTTTACTGAAAATATTGACAAAACCTTCAAGCAAAATATCCTCGGCCTCAGATCTGTCACGGGCATACCTGAAACAGATACCCAGAAGTACCTTCTTATATTGACGGTACAATTTTTTCTGGGCATGGATCTTGCCCTGAACACAGCCGTCGATAAGTTGTTCGATATTATCAGTCATCAATACTATAATAAAGACGAAAAGCAGATTCCGTTGGTTGCCTTGTTAATATACAAATTAAAAATTAATGTTGTCGATTGTCAATATTCGATAGGTACATCGACGAATACAATGAAACCACAATTCCCGGAATTAACTCCACCGAATAGTATAAATTTACAACAACACCCTCAAAACATTTATATATTGGGTATATTTGCAAGTAAGCGTGCTTATACATCCTGATTGTGGAGAGCTTTCAGGATGGGGGTGTGGTTATATGTTTGTTGGTTTTCCCGGTCAATGTCTGTCCGGAAGTTAAAATGTTGGTGCCAAAGTTTGATTTCCGGAGCGCGCAGGCCCGAACAAACGGCGGGCCGGCGTTGGTGGGGACTGTGAATGAGGACTGATAAAGCTTCCTTGACCTTTGCGATGAAGTCAGGAGTGAAATGAAAAATAAGGTATTCACAGTCCCGCGGGCTGAAGCATCGTTTGTTCTTGACTTTTTGTATCTTTTGTGTCAAGACAAAAGATAAAAAAACAGAATAAAAGGTTTGCGAATAGGTATGATCGTTTAATGTAAAAATCACGAAAACCAAACCCGTGTTATATTTAATAGCTGGTATGGCATGTCCTGAAATATTGTTAAATTTATGCAGACTAAATATATGGTGGAAAGGGATGCAATCACATGACCGCTACTAAATATAACACCATCGTTGTCAACGATACGCAAAAAATGACTTCAATAAAATCCTGAAAACAAAAAATATGACCAGATTGGTTTTAAGATTAACCTTGATAACTTGGATTGCATTAGGATGTTCAAAAATCGAGGTTGACAATTTAACTAAAATATCTGGAAATCTACCAGAACTTGCATTAAAAACAGTTCAGGTTGATTTAAATGATTCTCTTTATACTGTGACAGTTGACAATTCAGGAGACTTTCAACTTGATTTGCAATTAAATAATCCTCAGTATATTTTCATAAAACCATTGGATCTAAAATTATTTCTGCTTCCAAATGATAGTCTATCAATGAAGAAATTGAATGGTAAGTATGTTTTTTCAGGAAACCAAAGTGCCCTGATTAATAATTATTATACTGATTGGAAACTGTATTTATACGCAGTGGCGGATACTGCTGATTCAGAAGCATATTACAATCAGGAACCCTTGGACTTTTTAAATTCTAACGATAAATGGATTGAGATATGGAAGAAACCTCTCAAAGAATTACAAAAAAAGCATCCTGACTTAAATCAAGATTTTCTTTTCTTTGAAAACGCAAGAATTAAATATTGGATGTATGGCGATTTAAATGATTACAAATATAAAAATCAAGATCAAAATCAAAATCAAAATAATAAGTATAACTTTTATAGTTACCTTGACCGGACAGATCTCAATGACACCAATTTACTGCAGCTTGATGAATACAAATATTTTTTAACTTCTTATGTATTTATGAAAACTCGCAGATTGGAAACTGAGGATAAAATCCATGCTACCTCGAAAATGCTTGATATAATTGAAGAATCATTTAAGTCTGAAACAATTAGAAACAGGGTTTCAAAAGACATAATGAAGTTGCAAACCAGTAGATTATCCATAAATGATTCAATAGTAAGAAGATTTAAGAATATCTGTACAAATTTGGAATACAAAAAGGAAGTTGAAAAGAATTATAAACTAATACAGCCATTAGTGAAAGGGAATGTTGCTCCTGATTTTGAACTGATAGGATTGAACGACAATAATGTGACCTTGAATGATTTCAAAGGAAAATATTTATTAATTGACGTATGGTCAACTACATGTGCTCCTTGTCTTCGTGAATTTCCATTACTGGAGAACTTAAAACGTGATTTAAAAGATAAAAACATAGAGATTATCACCGCATGTCTTTCTGATGAGCCGGCATGGAAAAAAGCCCTTTCAAAGCATAACCTGAAGGGAGGTCAATTCAGAATCGAAGATGGATGGAAATCTGTATTCAGAAAAGATTATTTAAAATCATCTGGCGTTCCTGTTTACATACTGATTGACCCGAATGGATTAATTATTGATGCGAGAGCACCAAAACCGTCAGAAAATCTAATTGAAGTTATTAACGGATTAGAAATATAGATGCTAGAAAAAAGGGTAAGTAAAAAATATGACGAAAGCCTTTAACCAGGTAGTTGGGAACAAGGTTGTCCCGGAGCTGACAATATTGGTTGGCTGACAAGCAAGCGTAGAGTGGGGATTTACAAGAAGGCGGCTGGCATGTAGTTCAGTGTCTGATTCTCCAAACAACCATCACCAATGAACGCTTATCAAAGAGAGGTTTTGTACCTCCTATTAACATGTATGAACGATTTAGCCATGTTTAGCGAACCGGCTTATATCGGCCGGTAATTACCGTGGTGTGAGAGGGTGGAGATACGAACATTGCTTTTATTTTCGTATCTTTCCCTACTCGATTGTCGAAAATACAAAAACCTATGAAAACTTTTTTCACTTTATTAACCATAATTTTAATTTCATACAATACGATGGGACAAAATAAACATCCGATGAAAATCGCTATGGTAAGCGTACTGGTCGAAGATCCGGCTAAAGCTTTTAAATTCTATACGGAAGTATTGGGCTTCGAAGAGGTAATGTATTCTCCTGAGAATTACATTGCTATCGTAAAATCGCCACTTGATAGTAATGGGACCTCCCTGTTATTAGAACCAACTGAACCCGGTGGAATTAAAGTAGCAAAAGAATTTAAGCAAAAGTTATATGCCTCAGGAATACCGGTAATATCCCTTAGCGCAAATGACATACACAAAACCGTAGCTGAGTTGAAAAAGAAAGGCGTTAAATTTAAAAATGAACCGATGAAAACTGATTATGGATATGAAGCCATCTTTGATGATTCAAATGGTAATTATATCCAATTGATTCAATTAGATTAAGGCATAAGTGGGATAATCCTAACTAATGCATTGGTTCATTACAATCCCACTTCATAATTTGGGATAATTAAAATAACATCCAAACTAATCAGCATACTGATCAGGAACATAATTAAAAGTCAAAACCATGAATCAGGATAATTTGGACAAATTCGGATTTCTACTGGGTGATTGGAATCTGGAATCCATGATTCCAAAAAGTAAATTCAGTGAATCCGGAACAGACACAGGAGTCGGATCATTTAAAAAAATTCTAAATGATAAATATGTTTTATTTGAATACTCGGCTAAATCAGGAGGAGCGGCCAAGGGTATATTCGCCTGGGATGACAATTTGAAAATGTTCAGGTATTGGTGGTTTGAGAATTCCGGTAATTTTTCACAGGCAACATGTAGTTTTATCAATAAAGAAACCCTGGCAATGAATTGGCATGATTCCCTATTGGTTCAAACTTTTGTAAAGGAAACTTCAAATAGAGTTGTTCTAAAAATGCAACATCCTGATAATCATGGTGGATATGAATTGGTGTTAGAGGTTATTCTAACTAGGAGACAGTAGTGGGAAAAAGCAATAAACGCAGCACATTAAACAGGGATCAAACACATGGTTGATCCTGGATACGCCGCTGTGTTTGTCACGGTGGATATGTCCAATTGCTTTTGAGGATAAAAACAGAAATAAAGTTTAATTATCCGTATGTCACCCGGTCAACTTCTTTAATGTATCAGTTTCTTTATCTTGTTAAGTGCATTGTTTTTGATCGATACCATGTATATCCCTCCAGGTAGATTATTAAGGCCGGTTATATGGATCAATCTCTCTCCCGCATGTATCTCCTGACGAAGCAGCATGCAACCACTTATGTTAAAGATCTCTAAAATAGTTTTTTCCTTTACAGGTAAATCAAAAGAAAGCGTTATATGATCTGTAAACGGATTTGGATAGAGATGGATACCTTCTCTTCGGATTATATCCTCTATCCCAAGAAATACTTCAATACGCAAAGAATCAATTACATTTTCTCCAGTTAATAAATCTGTAACTGTAAGATAGAATGTCGTGTTCTGGGTAATGGTCAATGTTTGAGGATTAAGAATTCCCTGTTGCACAATCATGGAATCAGGTGTCCAGATGATCTCTACATCTCCGCTTCCACCGGTATAAGAACCTTCCAGGGTAGTACTGGAACCGGCCGGGATGGATTGATCAGGCCCTGCATCTACAATCAGGGTATCATATACCGTAATGTAATCAATCTTTGTTTCGGTATCTGTCAGGGTTCCGTCAGATACAGTGAGTATCACAGTATAAATACCTTTGGCAATATAAGTATGCTGGGGATCCTGATCCGTTGAGGTATTTCCATCACCAAAATTCCAGTTCCAGTCCGTAATTGGCAATGCACCCTGCGTAGACTCGTCTTGAAATTGAACCGGGAGTGGAACAGTCCCGAAGAGTGGATCTGCAGAAAAGTCAGCCATAGGAGCACCAGCCTGGCTGACTGATATGTATTCTGTTTTTATCTCCGTATCCGATAGTGTTCCATCAGAAACAGTTAGCATGACGGTATAATCACCAGCGCTTGTATAGGTATGCATGGGATTTTGTTCTGTGCTCATGTTACCATCACCGAAATACCACGACCAGACCGTGATGGGATAGGTACCCTGTATTGAGAGATCGGTAAATTGAACTTCCAGAGGGGCATATCCGATGGTTGGGTCACCTGAGAAATCAGCAGCAGGTGGCCCGGCGCTCACAGCAATGTAATCTGTTTTTATCTCCGTATCCGATAGTGTTCCATCAGAAACAGTAAGCATGACAGTGTAGTCACCTGGGCTTTCATAAATATGCACAGGATTTTGATCTGTGCTGGTGTTGCCATCACCAAAATCCCACGACCAGTTTATAATGGAATAGGTTCCCTGTACGGATAAGTCAGCAAACTGAACTTCCAGGGGGGCATACCCGGCGGTTGGTGTAGCAGAGAAATCAGCAGTGGGGGCTACAACAGCGTTCACAGAAATGTAATCTTCTTTTGTTTCTGTGTCGGATAGTGTGTCATCAGAAACAGTAAGCATGACGGTGTAGTCACCCGGACTTGTATAGGTATGGATTGGATTTTGATCCGTGCTGGTGTTGCCATCACCAAAATCCCAGACCCAACTTGTAATGGGATAGGCCCCCTGGACAGATAAATCTGTAAACTGAACGTCGAGGGGAGCATAGCCAGTTGTTGGCGTACCTGAGAAATCAGAAATTGGGGCCAGAAGATCCCAGCTGAGTGTAACGTCTTCAAGAACCGGTGAGAGATCAGGATCATCGCTTTCGAGCAAAACTCTGTACTGGACATATTGATCACCATTATTAAGATAATTCCCCAGGCTTCCGGGTGATGTAATATCTGATGACCAGCTACCCATATATAGTGGATCGGTAGAACTCCTTACCTGGAAATATATTGATGTTCCTACAGGCTCGGTGGAATTCCAGTTAATACTATCCCATTCAACACCTGCCTCGGTATCGAGAATACTCGAAACAAGTTCACTGGCTCCGATACAACATGTTACATTCCACCAGCTAATGTCGGCATCTTCATGTGCTGCCCCGATTATATCTGGATCCCCGTCACCATCCATATCAGCGGCAGCTACATCGGTGGCCCCATCAAAATTACCTTCAACCAGATGTTCATACCAGTTCAGGCCTGAACCGTCTGTATTTTCCCACCATGTAATATCATCTCCGAAATACGCTGCTCCAAGCACATCAGTATCACCATCTTCATCCATATCAGCGGCATATACTGCGAATGCCCAGTTAAAATTACTGTTTATTACATGTTCAATCCAGGAATCGCCGGTACCGCCATAATTTTCCCACCAGGTAATTTCCCATGCGAGAGAAGCAGCACCAAGAATGTCGGTGTCGCCATCACCATCAATATCACCTGCAAATACCGATCTTGCTCCATTAAAATCACTCGCAACATCATGATCGTCCCAGTTAATACCCGAACCATCAACATTTTCAAACCAGCGAATGTAATCACCATTATAAGCTGGCGCTATTACATCAATATCTTCGTCACCATCCACATCGGTGCCGTAAACATCATTAGGTACATTACAGTATCCGATAGTATGTTCTGTCCAGTTGTCACCTGAACCATCAACATTCTCCATCCATACCACCTCGTCACCTGTATCTGTGCAAAGTATATCCACATACCCGTCGTTGTTGACATCAGCCGTGTCAACTGCACTACCCTGTTGAATCGAGCTGGGTATGATATGTTGGGTCCAGACAGTACCCTGGCCATCTACATTTTCCCACCAGGCCATATCGTTAACAGTGCCACGGGAAGCACCTATTATATCTGTATCACCATCACCATCCAGATCAGCACTGCAGATTGATGGTGCTGATGGGAAAGAATTATCCACCACGTGGTATTCCCAGGTGTTGCCAAAGCCATCTGTGTTTTCCCACCAGTATATACTACCGGTGAAAAAGTATGGCGGGCCGTAACGGCCTGCAGCCGCCAGAACATCTGTATCCCCATCCCCATCCACATCAACCGGAAGTGCATGGTTAACCCTGACATAACCTCCTGTTATAAGATGTTCCATTGGTAGAGAGAAATCAAGATTCAACTCTCCGGTTGAAGAATACCAATCAACACCGTTTTCCATATCAAAGGTATTCCCCCAGTTGTAAACCGGACCCGAAATCCCCGGCCCACCCGACCAGTCTGTTTGTATGGCAGTTTGAGCCATTGCTATTGAACAAATTGCTATAGACATAATCAAGATAAGTACATTTTTAGACATCTTTTGGTCCCCCTGCTTTTTGTTTTACATTATCTAACGTATTTGTTATTTAGATGGATTACACATTACCATATGCCTCACTACCTCCAATCAGCATCTATAACCACTATTACAAAATGACAATATTTATTTTTAACCAATGTAGTCTAAAGGTACAAAATAATATATTCAAAGTCAAGTCTTTATGTGCTTAGTTTCTCCGGCAGCTACCTGGTATAATATTCGGTCGCACTTGCCAAACAATGCCCAAAATGAACTCAAGGTTGAATTAAATTCCATAGGTGTGCTATAAAGGCTCATGTATAATGTTGTATGGAAAGAAAATCGATCGGATAAGTTGGGATCTGTTTGAAGGGCAAAGGGCTCATGAAACCGGGTATAGAAAGCAGCACAATCTGGACAAATTAATTAAGAATATTTGATTTCAGATTTAATGTTGAGATTTATTTTAAACTCATCCGCCCAACCTGAAATCCCTGCCTGCTGCATGCAATATTGATGGGTGTTAGCTAATTCAGATATCAAAACTACAAATCTGAAAATTTCCGTATGTTTCATACCAAACTTCAGTAGGTTTTCGAGTAGAATCATTTTAGGTTTAGTAAGATGGTTTTGAAACGCTGATTAATAATATCTTTGGTATTATTATGATCGCGGTCGCTTGAATAGTACAATAGGTATTGAATATCTCATTGAATTTAATATATTTGAAGTTATATATCAGCAGAAAGAATATAAGAAATATGGCAAAATCTTTTAGTCTGTAAAATGATGAAAAGTTTAATACAATGAAAAAAGCAGAAAAGTTCTGGGATAAAATAGCAGATAAGTATGATAAAGCTGAAGAAAGTTTTGAACCGGTTCACACCAAAGTTATTGAAAATACAAAAAAATATCTGAATGGCAGTGAAGTGGTTTTGGATTACGGATGTGCGACAGGAACAAAAGCCTTTGAACTCGCCGGTCATGTGAAAAAAATTCAGGGTATTGATATATCATCTAAAATGATCGAAATTGCAAAAAAAAGGTCGGCCAGCAGTAATACGCAGGATATTGATTTTGTAAAAACAACAATATTTGATGAGAGATTTGCAAAAGAATCATTTGATGTGATACTGGCTTTTGCCATTCTGCATGCAATAGAAAACAACCCGGGTGTTTTGAAAAGAATAGCCACATTGTTAAAGCCGGGAGGTTTATTTATTTCAGCGACACCATGTCTGAAAGAGAGAATGGCATTTTCAAATAAATTTCAAATGTATTTTTACCTCCTGCTAAGCAAAGCAGGGTTGATTCCAGTAAATTTGAATAGATTTAATTTCAATGAAGTAGATAGGTTAATTGCTGATGGAAATTTTCAAATTATTGAGGCTGAAAAAATGTTTTGCAAAATGTCCAGTTATTTTATTGCCGCAAAGAAGATTGATTAGCGACATTCATATTGGGAATTTGATCATTAGGGCAACAGGAAAAAAGACCCTAAGGATTTAAAATAATCGAACCTATTTACAAACCACACAAAATTTAAAAAAATGAAAAAAATTGTCACAATTCTAGTACTATTTCCGCTGTCCGGTTTTGCCCAACTTACAGGGTACTGGCAAACCGAAAATGGTGGTTGCTACCAGATAACGCAGGATGGTAATGAAGTCTGGTGGGCGGGAGAAACCCCTAATGCACAAAGACCAACCAATGTATTCCATGGTTTTATCTCCGGAAACACCCTTGTTGGCCTCTGGTGTGATATGCCATCAAGTTCATCACAGGGATGCCGTGAAAGTTTATCGCTTCGATTGGAGAACGATAACCGAATGGTAAAAGTGGCATCCTCAGCCTCGTACAATGGTAATGTGTGGACGAGACAAAACGGGCCTTGCAGTATCTGTCCTTTCAATGCATCAAATCTCCCGCAATCATTTATAATTTCGGTAGTTGGATCAAAAAAACATTCCAAATGCAGCAGAATAGGAAATTCAAATGAATACAATGAGGAACTTTTTGATGGTTCTTCAAAATATGCAGACCGGAGATTAAGGATTTCCACAAACCAACAAAACAGGCTTGTATTGGAAAACATTTGGTCAGGTGACGGCTGGTTTTGCACTTTTACAGCTAATCCCGGTGATAACTGTGCCGGTGAGTTTACCTATAAAAAAACCGGCCAAACCGGGGGCTCGGGATTTTATACCGTGGGTAGTATTCAACAATAAAAGACGGTAGATCCTATGAACAATTTTCTGATATGCACAGGCGGCATATTAAAATATCTGCATCAATTGTAAATATATAAAGAATTATGATTATCTTTGCCGTCTGAAAGATTTTAGTACTGCCTTCATTTATTTTTGATTCGCCTTATTAGCCTTTCTCAAATTATTAACTTATTCAAAAAAAAATTTATGAATTTATTTATTGCAAAATTAAGTCCTAACACAACCAGTGACGACTTACAGGATCTCTTCGGTGAATTCGGAGAGGTAGTATCAGCAAAAGTGATCATTGACAGGATCACAGGACATTCCAAGAAGTTTGGCTTCGTGGAAATGAAGAATGTTGATGATGGAAACAAAGCCATCAAAGAATTAAACGAATGCGAATTTGACGGCAGTGATATTGTTGTTAAAAAAGCCAGACCTAAGAATGATAATTATCAAAAAAGACCCAGTTTCGGATACAACGAAAGATATTAATCCTATGAGTTAACGTATTGAAGATTAAATTTAAAAGCCGGTGGAAACATCGGCTTTTTTATTTTCGATTTTCGATTTGGCGATGTTTGATTTTCGATTTGTTTAAATCGCCAAATACATCGAAAATCAACAAATCGACAATCTTCCCATTTCCCTTTTTTTATATGCAGGTTTAATGAAACCTCATTATTTGATCGCCGCAAGCATGATTAAAACAACCCCATGCGAAGGTATCAGTGTTATAAATGAATCGCTAAATTTTCCCAGATCCTTTTGCCTCCACAAATCGCGAATAAGAATATCTTTGTGATCGGTGATCCTGTTCAGATCAAGTATGTATTCTGTTGATTCATCCCCCAGGTTGAACATTCCAACAGCCATATCGCCTTTTGATAACTCTTTGCAATTATCAAATTACCCGGACAGCAATAATTTATTATATAAAGAATAGGTTTGTATGTTTATTAATTATATCTTTATCATATTAAAATATCCGGGATTATTATATTGCTTATGGTTTTTATAATCCCAAATTATGCATTGGGAATGCAATGAACCAATGTATTAGTTGGGATTATCCCGATTTAGAAGATGTTGCATTTCATCATTCGGGTGATATTGATATGTGATGAAATGCTTACAGCTTCTTAATCGTTGTGCATTAGTCTTTTTCTAATGCATAATTTGGGATAATCTAAACCGTAATATTGACTTACTATATGTCTTTGGATACACTATCGGTAATGTTAAAGGAACGGAAGGCACCGGATTACCCGGAGCATAAGCAACGACAATACACACTTAGATAAAGAAATGTCAAAAACAATACCACCATGAAAAAACTATTTGTTCTTTTAGCTTGCTGCATCTGGCTTAACGGAATGGGCCAGGTAGCCATTAATACAGATGGCGGTGATCCAGATGGATCGGCTATGCTGGATGTACAATCCACCACTATGGGGATACTTGTACCACGGCTAACACTTGCTGAGCGGAATGCAATTGTTGCTCCCGCCACCGGTTTGATCATATTCCAATCAGATAATGCCCCGGGCTTCTATTATTATAACGGCTTAGGATGGAAAGCCATAGGTTCGGAGGTGATCAGCATCGATGGCCTTACCGATGGTAAAACAACAGGTATGAGCGTTTACCTGGGCGATGGAACCGGATTGAATGACGATGGGTCGAACAACCAGAATGTCGCCCTTGGGGATAGTGCATTTCACAACAGCACAACAGGATTTTGGAACACCGCCGTAGGTTACCAGGCGCTTTATTCAAATGTCCAGGCACCTAAAAATATAGCCATAGGGTACCGGTCCCTTTTCTCCAATACCTTCGGGAACAACAACACTGCCCTGGGAACGCAGTCGTTGTTTTCGAATACAACGGCACATTATAATTTAGCCGTCGGATATAAAGCGCTTTATGAAAATACAACAGGCGCCAACAACACCGCCCTGGGTTATGCTGCCCTCCAGTCAAATATGACAGGAACGGGAAATGTAGCGGTGGGTTATCTTGCCGGTTCGTCAGAAACAGGAAGCAATAAGTTATATATAGAGAATTCAGGCAGCAGCATCCCGTTGATCTATGGTGAGTTTGATAATGACCTGTTACGGATCAATGGCACCCTGGATATAAACAATGAATATATTTTTCCAACAACTGATGGGACAAGCGGCCAGGTACTCAGAACCAACGGCAACGATACGCTGAGCTGGTTCTCCGATGATGATGCCAATCCTGGTAATGAATTAAACACTTCCATCCAACTTATTAACGATACCCTTAAGATAAGCGATGCGGGTGGAACTATGGAAACCAGTCTGGGTAGCCTTGTGGATGACAGTGACTGGATGGTTTCAGGCAATAATATGTATTCCAATGTTACAGGTATGGTAGGAATAGGCACATCAAGCCCCGATGCGAAACTCCATGTTGCTGGCAGCATTAAAATAACAGATGGCAACCAGGCGGAAGGGAAACTCCTGACCTCCGATGCTAACGGCAACAGCCAGTGGCAACATCTTGGCCCACAGTCTGTTTTTGGAAGTGAACTTCCTGAACCCGATTTCTCATGCCTTTCAGTTTCAGGAAGCCTGGCGATTGGAAGCAACTCACGATCTGTTGCCGTTTCGGGCAATTATGCCTATGTGGTAGATTGGACCAGTGATGATCTGAAAGTGATCGATGTGAGCAACCCGGCAAGCCCCACCCTGAGCGGAAGCCTGGCTATTGGAGACTATCCTTTTTCTGTTGCCGTTTCGGGCA
>CAYXUU010000067.1:0-18794 GCA_964468645.1 uncultured Bacteroidales bacterium | reverse complement strand
ATTTATCATGAACTGGTTTATCAATTTCTGCATCGGGTCCATCAATTCTTTTGTGCTGTATGAGACAATCATCTCTTTCAACATATTCAGATATTTTAAAGTAGATGATATTTTATCGGCTATCGTGGCCCTGGTTGGAGGAATTATTTCAACCGTTCTGATAAATATTTTACGGGCAAAGTATCCAGGGTTATTTAACCAAAGAGGGGCAAAATGAACGGAGTTTTCTCCGTTCTAACTCCGTACCAACTCCCTTTGGTTGTTAGTGCGGTTCTGACTTTCACCGTTGCATTTGAGCACCATGTTTGTTTGGAAAAGACTATTTGTTGATACCTAAACTTGAGTCGCACTTTATAAGGTTTTTTACTTATTATTTGATTTTGCTTACAAGCAACAAGCCAAAGCTGACATAGTAATATAATATAGATATATGATTTTTGTTTCAAACTTAACTTGTAGGGTAGGGCAGGCCATTTTATAAAAGGGACTTGCCGGACTTTACAAGCTGGGTGAAAGCGAGTTCAACGAAAAAGCATCGTTCCCGGTAGGGAAGAGGCTTTTTAATAATTTCTGGTTGTACTTTATATTTTTATAGATTAGTGATCAACTCATTTGCTTTATCCAGAACATCATCTTCGAATGAATCCAGGTATATCTGTGTTGTTTGTTCTGAATCATGGCCTAATCCTTCACTGATCACCACAGTGGCAATACCACTCCGTTTTGCAATTGTTGCCCATGAGTGCCTGGCAACATATGATGTCAAAGGTATGGTAGTGTTAACCAATTTACCAATTTCCTTAAGATACTTATTCAGATTTCTTGTGGCGGTTCTATAACTCGTATATTCATTACCATTCTTAATGATCGGAAATACATAATAATCCGGCCCTTTATTTTGGATATACTGTTCTATAATCTTATTGGCATTATCAGTAACCTTAATCGTAAAGGTTTGCCTTGTCTTTTTCCTTCTGTATATTATTCTGCCTTCAACGATATCTTTTTCTTTCAGATAAAAAATATCAATGAAGTTCATTCCCCTGTTATAGAAACTGAACAGAAACATATCTCTTGCAAGATCCAGGTGCTTTTTATCGGATAGATCCAGGTTCTTAATGTCAGAGATTGTTTCTTTGGAAATTGCCCTTTTAATCGTTTTCTCGTTCCTGATTTTAAAATCTTTGAAAGGGTAGTATTTATCGCTTACGATATTATCTTTTATTGCTTTGTTATAAATGGCTCTTATTGTCCTCAGGTAAAAAGAAACTGTGTTAATTTTTCTATCATTTGCCAGCAGGTTTTCCCTAAATTCATTTAGCTTCCTATTATTAATATTTTTGAAATCTATATCCGGCTCATTCAGAAAATATAGAAAAGCTATCATCGTATTACGATAAACATTTGCATTTCCAATTTCACCAGTCTTTTTCATCTTTTGAATAAGATCCTCTGTGTACTCCTTAAATGAACTTTTCTTCCTGGCTTCCGAAATTCTTTCCACGATATTATCAAGAGTATAAGGCTTACCAGCTTCATCCAGTTCGATGATTATTTTCTCGGCATCCCGCACTCTCGTTTTTAACAGGGATCGTAATTCTTCCGCATGTTCATGTTTTGCGTTGGGTATATTCTTGTCAAAATTCCACTGGTTTGTTTTTGCACTGTATCCCAGTGAAATAATTTTTCTTTTCCTGTCTTTAATTATTGATAACACAATTGGATGCGTTCCATCCTTTAATGTTTTATGATCATAAAAGAGTAACTTAACTGATGCCATAATTATTCTGGTTGAAACATGGTTGAAACATTTATTTCGTAAAGGTACATGATGTTTCTTGAATATGCAAGCATGTAATGGTTAATTAATCAATGTTACAGGCAGTTAAAAAATTTTGAATTTATTCTCAAGCACAAAAAATATGCTTGACAGGCATGAGGTCAGCAGTTCGATTCTGCTAAACCCCACACTTCCTAATCTTTAATGCAGCGCAGCGAAAAGCCATATGATTTGTCATTGGAATTCATCAAACTGTTACCATCCCAGAAAATCAGGTAATACCCAATATCGGTGGGCAATTGTTTGGTGCTCCAGTAGTAGCCAGCGGCACCTCGACTATGCTGCGAACCGTCGGTGTTGAGCAGTAATCCTGCAGCATGCAATTTTAATCCGGAGTTCCATGGGCCGTTCCAGTTTGTCCAGCTCCCACTTGCATCCACATTGATCCATTCGGTATAAACTGGAATACGCCAGCCACCACCAAGTTCAATATTGCAAGGATCATTGACAGTCTGCCAATCAGAGTCTTCGTAAATAGGGTGGAGCCAGGTGCTATCAGGTGTTCTGGTAGTTCCATCATGCTTGTATCCCTGTTTGTGGTTAAATTGCCAGTACCATCCTGCAGAAGCTTCAGTTGTATCACTCACAGAATCTGCCTGATGGTCAGCACCAAGGTTACTGGTAATCCAGCATTTTGTCAGCTCTCCGGGAATATTGTTAACCGTGCCATAGTTAACTGTTTTATTAACCGGGGCAACATCTCCTGCTACATGATTAATTGTGATAGAATCCCCGCAAGACCAACAGGCAAGTGTTGATTGCGTTAATGTAAGCGGGTTTGAGAAACCGCATCCGTTATATGCCCATACATATCGGGTATAAGCTGTACCGCATGTCAACATTGTTTCAGTTTCTGAGGTATCTGTTCCCATTTCAGTAGCAGAATAAAAATCATTAGTTGTATGCCATTTATATCCCACTGCACCTGATACTGTATTCCAGTTCCATATGATCTGGGTTTTTGCAGGAGTATGTGTGCCTAGTGCCGGAGTAGTCGGTGCATCTGCAGGGATAGCTTGAGTAAGTATCACTGAGGATGATTTTGAACATCTGTTGTATGACCATACGTATCTTGTATATGTCGTATCACACAATAAACCTGTTTCAGTATAGGATGTGTTTGAACCTGTATTTGTTGCAGAACTGTAGCTACTGGTTGAATTCCATTTATACCCTGTAGCATCAGAAACAACACCCCAATTCCAGGTTATTTGTCCCGGTGATAATGAAGGAGATCCTGAGTTTGGTGTTGCAGATCCACAGGGAGAATAAGTTCTCCAGCTGCCATTAGAAAATATACTTAAAGAACCATCAGATCCGCAATCAACACAAAACACTATCAATCCCTCAGTAGGTTTAATAATAGCATCTCTCTGATCAACTGTCAACCTGGGTAAAAGTAAACCCTTGCTGGTTGATTTTACTTCCAGCATTGCTGAACTATCCGGTAAACTTCCATCTTCATTAATAGCAACCTGAGCCTGTAGGTTCAGACTGTAAATGATAAAAATAAAATATATCAGCGCAGCAAAAGTTTTCATGGCCTTTTTGGTTTATATTGATTGGCTTATAAATATACAAAATAATCAGGTGTATTAGAACTTTACTATAGGATGAACCAGATACTCCATGAAAATAACTTCATCCAGCACAACACTACCCAAATTCCCCGAATATGCCCGGACATTGTTCATGTATTTAATCCCTTGCCTACCAAGCACTTATTAATATGATAATCTCAGTAATTTGTTTATAATCTTTCTAATTATCCATTTTTGTAACATAATTTTGGAATTCTCGTACCATTAGTTCCATAATTTTATAATTTAGCTCGGCGATTAAGAAACAAACTATTTGTGTTGTGCAAGATAGAATTATCAAATTGTATAAGTTTAGGTTAATATGTTTTCTGAGTGGCCTACTATTAATTTTCTCATTTGAGTATAGTAATGCACAGGATTTCACCCTGTCGCAATGGTATAATAACCAGCTTTATTTTAACCCGGCTTATACGGGCTTGAATCCTGGCCTCAGGGCAAAACTTAACTACAGAAGACAATGGGCGAAGATCCCGGGGGATTTTCATACCTATAATTTCAGCGTCGATATTGCTGACAGGGACCTGCCAGGAGCCGGTGGCCTTGGTTTTATCATTAATTCAAATAAGCAGGGGATTGGGTATCTTGAATCCTTTACGGTTGGAATTATGCCAGCGGTCAGAATCCCACTTGCAGAGAATTTTGTAATGCAGGCAGCTCCTTTAATTGCCCTTGTCCGACAGCAACCGAATTGGGACAACCTGATTTTTGAAGGCCAGCTTGATGATATTAACGGGAATATGTATCCTTCCTCCTTCACTGCTCCTAATGCTGAATCGATTACCTATCCCGATTTTGGCTTTGGACTGGTATTCCAGGTTAAGGGCGAGAATGTAGTTGGAACATTTGGCGCTGCCGGTCATCATTTAACCCGTCCTAGCCAATCCTTTTTTGAGGTAAGTGCCCCCCTGGAAAGAAAATTTGTTGCCCATGGGGATATTGTTTTTGAGATGCGGGAATATAAGGGGTATTTTAAAAGAAGAATAAATTTCAAACTTAATCCCGGATTAATATATCAGAACCAGCATGGATTACACCTTTTCTCCATTGGAATGAATTTGTACATTTCAAATGTTTATGCTGGAATGTGGTATAGGAATGAGTCGCTTGAATATGATACCTATTCCGATATCATTCTCATGGCGGGTGTTATGGTACCTTTCAAGGAAGATACAAGGATTAAAATAATGTATAGTTATGATTTGCGTGTTACGGCACATCATGCATTCACAGGCCCGTCACACGAGATTTCGATGATATTCGAGTTTGATAAACTTAAAATAATCAATACCAAGAAAAAATATTCATCCTTCAGGGGAAGGAAGATCATTGAAGAAACATTGGAATGTCATCCCTTCTAGGAAGAATAAATACAACCAAAACCCACATAATAACCAACAACAGTTCCACAGGAACTAAAAAGAAAGATCGCAGTTAACAGCAATTGCGATCTTTTTGCTGGAGAAATACAGGTTTCTTCAAATGGATCATTTCAGGATATTGTCGATCCGCAAGCCTGTCATCGGCAATCTATAATCTAAAGCTCAACCTGATTTTATTAATTGTTGACTGAGGACTATTGTTTTAGACTAAATATCAGTTCTTGGACTGACGGACTTTACACCCTGCTAATGAATCAAGGTAACCGTTCCATAGGTTTGTGAATTGCCATCGCCTATGTCATTTCCTTTCCAGAAAGTATTGTCTCTGAAAACGGCCCTGGCTTTCCAAACATAAGCACCCTGGGGCATACGATTTCCTTTATACGTTCCATCCCAGAATTCTGCTGGCCGCCCATCGGCATCAAGTTTTGTAGAGGACCAGACAAGTGTACCCCATTTGCTGTAAACATCGATTTGATACTCCTTAATGTTATAGCCTTTTGGCTTGAAATTCTTAATATCAGGATTTGAACTCAGTGGTGCAAAAGCATTCGGGATATAGAGCCCTTTAAGGAATACCTCATAATCCTGGAATATAGTATCAGCACAATCATACTGATTGTATGCAATAAGCATGATGTTATAAAGTCCGTCTTCGTAAAAATCGACTACAGGATTTTCCAGATATGAGGTGTCGCCATTATCGAAATCCCAGAAATAGTATATACTGTTTGTTGAAAGGTTCTCCAGTAAAACCTTACCCTGCAGTCCATCATAGTTTTCCTTGATAACAAAAGAGCTGATAGGTGGTTCATGAATCTGTATGGTTTGCATTAACGTATCCCGACAATTATTCCCGTCGGTGATCACCAGTGTTACATTGTAGGTTCCCGACTGGTTATAATAGTAGTATGGAAACTCAAGAATCGAAGTATCACCGGTAGATTCGATATTACCAAAATCCCACAACCATTCATTAATGGCTGAATCTGTACTGTCGGATTCATCATAAAAGAATGTTGGGTTATTAATACATGGCCCGGCATATTCAAAATCTGCCATCGGCCTTCTGAATACAGAAATGGGGTTTATTATGGTATCACTACATCCGGCATCATTTGTAACAATTAGTTCAACATCATAAACAGAAGGAAGACTGTATTTATAGGTAGGATTTTGCAGGTTGGATGTATCATCATCAATTAATGGATTACCAAAATCCCAGTGCCACACAGAGATTGGAATTCCGTTAGGATTAGATTCATCTGTAAACTCAATAATAGTATTACCACAGGCCGGCGAATTGGAATAGTCGGCAGTGGGAGAGGTGTTTACGTAAACCGGCAAAGTATAGGAGTTTATATAAACACTTCCATTTACACTACCTTCAACAGTTAGTTTTACATTATAAAATCCGGGATTGGCATAAGCATGACAAACAGTTTGTTCATATACTGCATAAGAGTATGTGTTTCCATCACCGAATTCCCATAGCCAGTTAATGATCTGACCCGCACCCTGGTTGATATATGAATTGTCGATAAAACAACTGGGATGGCCCTGGCACAGCGGTTCTGAAGCAATCGTAAAACCAGCAATAACGCATGGACCTTTTGTTACAGGCATGGTTATAGAATCGACACATCCACGCAGATTAGTAACCGTCAGAGTAGCATAATATGTGCTATCATTAGGCGGATATACATGTGATGGATTTTGTATCGTGGAATAATTAGCAGCGCCTGAGGAATAATCGCCAAAATTCCAGAACCAGGAAATGATATTATACCCGTTTCCATTTGAAAGGTCAGTGAACATCGTTGGGTCATCACATACAGCATCGTTATAACTGAAATCGGGCGAAGGCAGCGGATCAACAATAACTGTTGTATAAGTGGTCGATGTGCAGTTATTTATATTAGTTGCCGTTAATACAACCTGGTAACTACCCGGGGCCGGATAGACATAGGATACGGTATCAAATGCCGAAATATATGGGACACTGCCATCACCAAATTCCCATTGCCATGAAATAACCGAATCATCAGATGGTGTATATGAGGCATCGAAAAAGGTGGACATGGTATAACAGACCCTGTTTGCTGTAAAATCAATTACCAGTGGATCGATGATACATACAGTATCTGTAAAACTGTTTGAACACATGTTTAAATCTGTAACGGTTAATGTTACAGGGTAACAGGTGTCAGTTACAGTGTAGGTATAACTTGGATTCTGTTCTGAGGTGTAGTAATTTTTATCAATCTCCCACCACCAGTCATTAATTATGCTTCCGTTGCCTCCCGGTGTTGATTCATCAATAAACTGAACAGTACCGTAAGGATTGCACAAAACCTCAAATGAAAAATCAGGTACCGGTTTATCAAATACCTGCACAGGATGAACTATTGAATCCTGACATCCGTTCAGATCAGTAATAATGAGCATAACATTGTAGGTGCCTGCAGTGGTAAATAAATGTGATGGATTCTGCAGGCTGGAGGTATTGTTGCCTCCTGAGGGTGGATCATCAAAATTCCAGAGCCAGGTTGTGATCATACTGTTATATGTAAATGACTGATCGGTAAAAATGGTGGTATCGGTGAAACAATTCTTATTATAGGTATATTGTGCCACCGGAAGCTGATTAACATACACTGATTGGGAAATTGAATTAATACAGCCATTACCATCCTCGATGGTTAAGGATACTGTAAACACTCCCGGGGAGGTATAGATATGCTGAATACTCTGTCCGTAACCCGTTCCGCCATCACCGAATTCCCAGAACCAGGAGATGATATTATTTCCGGCTCCTGTGAAACTAACAATGTCGTTTACACATGTTGAATCATTGTCGATGGTGAAATTAACGTTGGGTAACGGGTAAACAATTACCTGCTGTGAAATAGTATCCCAGCAACCTGTGGCATTGGTTGCCTGCAGGGTAACAATGAAGGTTCCGGAATCGGTAAAAATATGTGTCGGATTCTGCAACGTTGAATAATTATTCACACCGGATAAGGGATCACCAAAATCCCAGTACCAGTTTACGATATTACCCCCGCCATTCGGAACGGATTGATCGGTAAACTCAACAGCCTGTTGATAACATGAATTATCATAATCAAAGGCCGCTATAGGAGAGGCAACGATGGAGATATCTGTGGCGGTTGAATCAATGCATCCATATGAATCGGTAACCACAAGGCTAACTGTATATGTAGTTGCATTTGTATAAAGATGTGCAACGTTTGGATTATCAGGAAAATTAATAATAAGATCGGTACCATCGCCAAAATACCAGTGCCATGTTGTTATATAGCCACTGGGTGAGGTTGAAAAATCTGTGAAATAAATCGAATCGTAAGTACAGGCCGGTGAGGAGTAATCAAATAATGCTATTGGCAGATCTTTTACATTAACCGGGTGTACTACTGAGTTTGTACATCCGTTAATGTCAATAACCGTTAATGTTACATTATAGGTTCCGGGTACCATATAAGCATACTGAGGATTTTGGATAATATTGGTTCCTCCATCGCCAAATTCCCAGTACCATGAAACGATACTATCACCAATTCCTGTAAACTGAATAATTTCATTGATACAGGCTGTGTCCCTGTCAGCTGTGAAATCTACATTCTGTGGAGTGTTAACAGTAACATTTTTGACAATTGTATCGGTGCACCCATCAACATTGGTAACGACAAGTCTTACACCGAATGTACCTGTTGATGTAAATACATGTGTTGGATTCTGTATTGTTGAGGTATTCTGAGTGCCAGAAAGGGGATCTCCGAAGTTCCAGTACCACTCAACGATCTGGCTTCCACTATTGGGGGAAGACATATCGGTGAAGTCAACCGGTTCTCCGTCACAGGGGGATGAATAGATAAAATTTGCGACCGGATTTGGATTTACCAGGATATTTTTGGAAATAGAATCAATACAACCTTCTGAATCGGTTACAGTAAGCGTTACCTGGAAAGTGCCGGTATTACTGTAAAGATGTGCAACATCAGGATTTGCGGGGTAATTAATGGTTACGCTGTTGCCATCCCCAAAATTCCAATAATAAGTTTCTATATAGCCATTGGGTGAAACTGAATAATTGATGAAATGTACGGAGTCGCCCAGGCAAACCGGGGCGTCATGCTGAAAATCAGGATTGGGAAGAGGTTTTACTTCCAGTGTTTTTGTGATAGAATTAGTACATCCATCAGAACTGGTAACAGTTAAAGTAACGTTGTAATCATCTGATTGAGTATAAATATGTATTACATTTTGTGTTGTTGCCGTTGTACCATCACCCAGTTCCCAGAACCATGAAGAAATACTCGAAGATGATGTTCCTGAAAAAGTAACCAGCTGGTTAAGGCAAGCAGGATCAGGATCGATTGTAAAGTCCACATCCGGATTGTCAACAACCTCAAGGGTTTGGGTAAGACTTTCAGTACAGTTATTAACATCGGTTACCGTGAGTGTAACGTCATAGGTTCCGGTATTAACATAAAGATGATTTGGATTCTGGATAGTGGATGTTCCACCATCGCCAAATTGCCATTGCCAGGAAACGATGTTGCCACTTGATGTACCACTGAAAGCAGTGGCATCGCCGATACATGTTGGATCAGGATCCCATGAAAAATAAACAGTTGGTAATTCGCTAACTACTACCTGATGTATCACATCATCGGTACAGGTAACTCCTCCTGAGTCGGCTGTTATGGTTAGTTGAACGTTATAAGTGCTGCCCGGAGTAAAGGAATGTAAAGGATTTGGAACACTTGATGTTCCCCCATCCCCAAAATCCCAATCCCATTGTACTATAGTATAGTTTGGATTTGATACTGTTGACATATCAGTAAACTGGTATGTGCTACAGGATTGAACATAATAAGCAAACTCTGCATTTGCCGGACATTGAGCATTGATTTTACCAACGCTGAAAAAAGCAATCAATCCAAGAATGAATAAAGTTTTTGTAGAAAGTTTGTTAACTGGCAATAAAATCATTGTGTGTTTTTTTTCTCGTTTAGTTGTGTTCAGAATTCAGCCGTGAAATATACGATAATTTGAATAAAAAGTTCGTAAATTCTTCAAATAAATTCTCCTGATTACTCCCGTTTGTACATCCTTTCATAATGTTCAAGGAAAGGAACAATGTTTTCTGCCGAAATCCTCTTTGCGATAATCTCTTTTTTCTCATTCAACAGATAGATTACAGGTGTACCATATATATCGTATAATTCATGATAATCTGCCGTAATACTCCGAGTGCCGTTAACATGCATCCAGTTCGGTTGTTTGACATCCACATATTCTTTCCATTTCGAAAGATTAGTATCAGTACAAACCGCAAAAACCTGGATGTTAAACTGAATCGTGTCAGTAATCGAATGAAGGGTTTTTGTTTCTTTACCACAAACCCCGCAATCATAATCATAAAAATAGATAATTGTGTAATTGCCAGTGATACTGCCAAGGGAAGAAAATCCACCGGAGGGATTAAGCATGATCAGATTTGGTGGTATTTTACCCAGTAGCAAAGGTTTAATTTTTTCAGCTCGTGCAATCAGCGATTCCCTGACCGATACTGTTGCATCAAAAAGTGTGTCATTAATGAAATATACGTCTGAGAGATGAACAAAAACTTTATCGAAACCCATTAATTTTGGGTTATCATATTTCTCAATCAAATACCATATGATGTATTGTGTCATTTCATGATCATTCTGTGCAAGATATAGCACCCTGTCTATTTCATTAATAGTAGAGTCAGGATGCCTGGGGATCACATTATCAAAATAATTGTTGAGTTTTTTATAGAATACAGGTGTGCGGATTAATCGTGCGTCTGCTAGTTCAATTCCATCCCAGTAGTGTGTTTTATAAAATAAATAACGTGCTAGTGAATCGCTGTCTTCAGGTCCTGTTTGAACCGGTATTTCACGAATTAATGAAAAAACGGCACTCAAAATATGGTCGGGATGCTGCTCCAGAAAATTCAACTTGTAATTAACAACATCTTTATTGATCTCCTTGATCGACGTTCTGGTTTTCTTAAGGCTATCTTTCGGAAAATCGGGATCACGGATAGTTTCCTGCAATTTAATGATTTCATTGTGCTTCGCGGTTGAGTACTGAAGGTATTCAAAAAAAAGTTGGTTTTCCTCTGATCCTTTAATACTTGCTTTTTCGTTCGGATCAAGTAAATCGGTAACAATCGTAAAGTTCTGATCCCTATCAATAACAAATTCAAGAACCTTGTTTCTGTCCTGTCCTATCAGCATATAAAGTCCGCCAGGAAGATTTTTATCTCCCTGGAATACAATCATTCCTTTATCGTTTATTGATGTGTCGACAGGTACTATTTTATCTCCATAATAAGAAACAAGGTAACTGATGGTGTCGGTATTGCCCTTAATCTTCAGGCGTATTTTATATTCATTAGCACCAATTCCGTCAATGAGATAAAGGAGGAACATAAAAGCGAAGAAGTATTTAATTGATTTCATCTGTAATGCTATAATTAAAAAGCAAGGACAAAATTATGATTTTAGCTTGAAATACAGGGAAAAAAATAAAAGCGCCCGGAATTAACCGGGCACTTTCAGCATACTCCCCAAAATGAAGAATTTATTGACATTAAGCCCTGAAGCTGGTGTTCCATGAGGAAAGATCGTTATCCCGGGCCTGTACCTCATGGCGAGGAAATAATTGTGGTTTAATCATTACGGCATCTTTAAATGTAATTGATGATGCTCCGAATATTTCATCGTATGTTCCTGTTGTTTGGTATTCGGCTTCTTTGCAGGGAATTTTAATAATTACTTTGGTACCCCTTTTAACCGTGGAAAATAATTCAATCTCACCTCCTAGCTTTTTAACAAGTCGATTGGTAATAGTAAGCCCAATGCCAAGTCCATTGTATTTTTTTGTATGGATTTCTTCTACATGGCAAAATTTATCAAAGATTACATCCAGTTTATCCTGTGGTATTCCGATTCCGGAATCTTTAATGAAAAACTGAATGTAATTGTCTTCAGTAAGATGATAACCAAATTCAACCTTACCATTTTCATTAAACTTTATTGCATTATCTATCAGGTTTGATAAAATCGTTTTAAGCTTTGCCGTATCAGTTATTATTTTGACTTTTTTTTTATTTGTTGTAACCGGAAATTTAATTTCAACATTGGATTTTCCTGCAATTTCTTTCTCATCCTGATGCTCGTAAAATAGCTCTGTAAGCATTTCTTCTACAATACATTCATTTTCCTGAATTTCTATCTTCTGTGTTTCGAGTTTTGCGGTAAGGATTATATTATCAATGAGTTTTAAAAGATTCTTTGAGCTTTTATCAATGCCATCAATGAATACCCTTCTATCATGATCAGATAGTTCACTATCGTGCAGTAAACTTGAAAATCCCATGATGGCATTCATCGGTGTTCTTATTTCATGTGATATGTTTGATATGATTGCATCTTTTAAGCGATCAACTTCCTTACATTTCTGTATAAATCTCTGCTCAAGCAAATCAATCTTTTGGTTGAGTTCTGCGATCCTTTTCTGATCAAAACTTTTATTATTCCGACTATCTTTCATCAATTTTCTGCCACTTACGCATGTATTAGTTCCGAAATTCATAAAAAAGTAACCCTCAAATGAAAACTTTTTTAAAAAAAAACGTATATAATCCGTTTTATTGAAACTCTTTTTTAATTTTTTTTAAGGAGTGGGGGTTACCTTTTAACAGTTTTCGGAACTAATTAGATGTAAACTTATGCCAAACTTATTATTGACAACTAAATGGTTTTAAAATGAAAACGAAATTTAACTGCCTATTAACAGTGTTGTTATTATTTATTTCAATTACTGCTTATACTCAATCCACCGTTACAGGCTCTATACTCTATCATAATAATCCCGACAGACCAATTGAAGGTGTTTGGGTCAGCCTGGTCAATTCTTCTGGAAATACATATGATAGTTGTATAACCAATGGATCAGGAATATACTTGTTTAACAATGTTCCAGTGGGTTTATATTCATTGAACTGCACAACCGAGCAAGGTGCGGGAGGAATCGACCTAGCTGATTCTTACATTATATTATTGCATTTATTAAACTGGTACACCTTATCGCCCATGGAATTTCTTGCAGCTGATGTTAACGGTAGTGGTACTGTAACATGGTCTGATTACTGGGCGATCGTTATCGGGTGGTTTGTTCATGGTTATCCATTTCCTGTTGGTGATTGGGTTTTTGAATCTTTGACAATTAATGTAACTTCAGGTTCAAAGGAGCTGACTCCAAGTTCGGGAGGATCAAGTACAGGAGATATAAACGGTTCATGGCAGCCCGGAACAAAAATACCGGATATTGATTTGATTTATACTGATGAGATAATGGCTGCTTATAACCAGCAGATTGAATTGCCAGTTTATTATAATTGGGAAAACCCTGTTGGTGGTATGGTTGTAATACTTGACTTTCCGGGAAATCTTTTTAAAATTCGGTCAGTTAATTCCGAGTTGCTTAACTTTAATTATCATGCATCTGGTAATCAAATCAGGATATCATGGACAGATGTGGACATGGCCAATATTTCATTAACCTCTGAGGAACCATTGTTTACCATATTTGGTAATACAACTGCTCTTTTTCCAGGTAATGAATTAGATTTTAGGATCTCACCCGAGAGCAATTTCATGGATGCAAAAGGTAAGATTATTAACTCGGTTGAATTATATATGTCAAAGGTAACAGCTATGAAACAACCACGGATGGAAATTCAAATTTATCCAAACCCGGTAAGTGATGTTGCGTATCTTAATTATTTGCTACCCGAAGATAGCGATGTTCATATCCATCTTTTTAACTCTAATGGACAAATGATTAAAGAACTTTTGAATGCCTATCAAATGAGAGGACATTATAATCTAAGTTTAAATGTTAAAGATGAGAACCTTACACCAGGATACTATTTTATTCTAACAGATATAAAAAATACCGGTCATAATAAGTTTACAGAAAGACTGGTTGTTACTAATTAGGCATATGTTTTCGTTTTCATTAACTAAAAGGGGATACGCCAATAACGTATCCTCTTTTTTTTTATTAAAATTATTTGAATAAGTTTGATTATTCATACTTTATTTGGAAATTCGTAGTGTGACAATTAAACAGATGCAGGATTAATGCAGAAAAGTTATAAAAGGTTAATCACCAGGTTTATTGGTTTTTTAATTATAGTTACTAGTATTATAATTCCACATGAATTATTTTCCAGGCAGAAAAACGATAGTATTTCTGATGCTTTGAAGCTGTTTGAAAAAGGTAAATTATATTCACTACATGCAAAATATGATAGTTCTATAATTTGTTTTAATCAGGCATCACAACTTTTCAATCAGATTGGTAATGAAGAGTTCTTCTTAAAATCTAAGCTTTTTATTGCAAATGCATTGCGGCAACTGGAAGATTTTACTTTAGCCCTGGAACGTATTGTTGAGATAGAGAATGATTATAGTGATTATCTTAGCAGTTTTCCATCTTACCAGGCAGATGTCCTGCATGTTAAAGGCTCCGTTTTAGGCGATAAAGGTAGCCACGTGGAAGCTATTAATGTACTTAAAGAATCACTTAGAATACGGGGTGAAAATAATAATAAGCCTGACTCACTGCTGGCCAACACATACTCCAATATCGGAACATATTATTTTATGGAAAGTGATCTTGAGAAAGCAAGGGAGTATTATGAAAAAGCTTTGGAAGCGGCTTTGGACAGAAATGAATCCGGAATAGATCCTGATATTGCAATGATCTATATGAATATCGGAATAGTTCATGCTGTAAATAACGACCTTGCCAAAGCCATGGAGTATTTTGAAAAGAATCTTAAGATCAATAGCCAGATATTTGATCCTGGTGATCCGGCACTTGCCGATATTTATACAAATATTGGAAGACTTAAGAATTTGCTTAAATTACTTGATGAGGCGCTTTATTATTACAATAAAGCCGATTCGTTGTATGTTCTTAACTTCGGACCCGAACATACTTCCCTTGGTGGTGTTTATCTGAATAAGGGTAATATATACAAGGCAAAAAATGATAAGGAAAAGGCATTGGAGTATTATAAAAAGGCATATCAGATTTTTAATACTCATTTTGAAAAAGGGCATAAACAGATTTCTAATTCTTTGAATAATATTGGTGCCGTATATTTCTCAAAAGGAATGTATGACCTGGCACTTGAACATTATACCAGGAGTCTTGGGATCACGAAAGATCCAATTTTACGAACAATTATCCTGAGGAACCTGGGTCGGACACATGAGGAGCTGGGTGATGATCAGCAGGCTAACTTTTATTTCGTTAGCTCTGTGAACTTTGCATTAGATACACTGAAGAACGATCATCATGAACTTGCAAAGAGTTACATTGCCCTGGGTGAGTATTGCCTGAAACTCAACAAAGGTGAAGAAAGTTTACCATATTTCATTAATGCCTATAATATTTATATCAGAAACTTCGGACATAAAAATCCGAACGTATCTTATGCCCTCTCAAACATTGGTGATTACTATTACATGGCAGGAAGTTACAAAAAGGCGCTGAATTATTATCAAAAAGCTTTAATAAGTGGAGTGTACGATTTCAATGATACCAATTACCTGTCTAATCCGGGTGTTGATAGTATCATCGTAGATTATGATTTGATTAAACCAATTCTGGGTAAAGCCCGCACATTATATACTATATACAGGCAGAATACCAATAAACTTGATGACCTGCATGCCTGTCTCGATAGTTATAATCTTGGTATCATCATTGTTGATAAGGTAAAGTCGCACCTCAGGGAAGAAAGTAAACTGCAATTTGCCAGGGATGTCAGGGAAATTTATAGAAGTGCTATCAATGTCTGTTTTGATCTTTATTCACATGAAGGTGATAATAAATACCTGGAGTATGCTTTCCGATACTCAGAAAAAGAACGTTCTGCAGTTTTACTGGCCTCATTAAGGGATATTGAAGCGATAAAATTTGGTGGTATTCCCGATTCCCTTCAAAATCTTGAGACCGAGTTAAAAAAGGAGATTAGAAGGTATGACAAACTGATTTATGAAGAAAAGCAAAAAATCAGTCAGGATATTGAAACCATTATACTCTGGGAAGGTAAACTTTTTGAACTCAATAAGCAGTATGACGGATTGGTAAATACTTTTGAATCAAAATATCAGTCCTATTTTAACCTTAAATTCAATACGGAAGTGGTTGAATCTGATAAACTTTCATCTACCCTGAATGCCAACTCTGTTTTTATTGAGTATGCAATGTACGATTCAATCTTATTTACGTTTGTTATTACCAAGGATGATTTCACAATAGATAGAACCATATTAACTGATAGTTTCTATGTGGCAATCAATGAATTGTTTGGTTTTTACCAGAACAGTCTTTTTAATCACTCCCGTGCAATTTATGAAGCTTATCTCAGGTCAGCAAATACACTCTACAACATCCTGCTAAAACCATATAATAATTTAATCGAAGACAGGGATCTCATCATTGTGCCTGATGGAATTCTTGGTTATATTCCTTTTGAAACATTGATTACAGAAATGCCAACGGGTGAAAACCTTGAATACAGGGATATTGCATATCTCATCAGGTCAAATCCGGTAAGTTATTCATACTCGGCAACATTGCTTACAGATCCCGGGAACGAATTGAATAATGATATCAGTATGGTTGCCTTCGCCCCTATATATGGAATACTCGGTAAGGCCAACAGTAATTCTGTCTATTTTGGCTCAAGTGATACCGTAACATTATATCCATTGCTTTATACCGGTGAAGAGGTTACCCAGGTTGAAGAGCTTTTTGAGGGCTTAACCCTGAAGGGTAAAAACGCCACCAAAGAAAATTTTATTTCGAATTCTGGTAATTTCTCGATCCTGCATCTGGCAATGCATACACTGATCGATGATAATAATCCCCTTTATTCCAAACTTATTTTTACCAGTGACTCAGTAATAAATGAGGATGAGTATATACATACTTACGAATTATTTGCGTTGGATTTAAATGCTCAACTTGCGGTATTAAGTGCCTGCAATACAGGAACAGGACAACTCAGGGATGGTGAAGGCATTATGAACCTGGCCCGTGGATTTGCATATGCCGGGGTTCCCAGTATTGTGATGACATTGTGGGAGGTTGAAGATAAGTCGGGTGCGGAGATAATGACGAGCTTCTATCATTATCTGAAGAAAGGTAAATCGAAAAGTGAAGCATTAAGACTTGCTAAGATAGAGTATTTATGCAGTGTTCCTCAGTTCAGGGCTCATCCTTACTTCTGGTCGGCTTATGTTTGCGTTGGGAATAGTAATCCAATTATTCACAGGATGTGGATTACCATCCTGGCTTTTACTGTTCTGGCACTGGTCATCCTGTCAGTTCTGATCGTGCTTTACAGGAAGAGAAGCATGAAGATCAAATAAAAACGCATCACAGTTTCCTGCGATGCGTTTTCTAATCACCCAGCCAAAATTACTATATGCTTTTGAGAATTTCCCCGGCCCTGGTTTTATAGATACTGTTACTTTTTGAGATCCTGGTAAATACTTCCCTGGCTTCCTCAGTCTGTTTGGTTTTCAGGTAACAAAGCCCAAGATACCATTCAGCCTGTTCGATAAATAGATTATCATTGTGGTCTATTATTTTTTGGAAGAGCTCTTTTGATTCTGCAATCTTTCCGGTTTCAAGATAAGAAAGCCCCAGGTAAAAACTTGAAAGTATGTTTTCCTTGGTTTTGCTTAACAATTCTATTGCAGCTTCATAATTCTTTTCGTGGTATAACAATAGTGCATCCTTTATCAGCATATCGTCAGAGTTACTAATTCCTGATCTTGAAAGCATAACTGCCTCTTCTGATTCATAATATTTAGAAAATAATGAATCTTGATCAAGTGATCTTCCTTTGTTAAATATCAGTATTGAACCAATCACTAACAATGTAATGATTGCTGCAGCAACACCGGTGGCCATGTATCTGTTATTTGAGATCAGGTGAATGATCCTGTTCCTGTTCTGCCGGCTGTATTGCTCATGAATGGATAGTAACTGCTGCCTGAGTTTCATGATATCGTTTTCACGAAGGGCTTCATTGATTTCTTTATGCAACCTTACTTCCCGGGCAAGATCTTTATCTATACTGATCTGTTTCTGGAAATCAAGGAATTCTTTATCCTTCAACTCTCCATTCAAATACCGGTCAATTAATTCTATGGTGAACTTGTCCATTGTTTTAACTCGTTATATTTTGGGTCTTTTTTTATCTGGTTAATTAAACGTTCTTTACATTGATACTTTCTTTTTTTTGCATATTTCTCGCTTTTGTAGCCCATGATCTTTGAGATATCTTTCAAAGATGTTTTTTCAAGGGATAACGTCAAAACTCTCTGACAATCTTTTTGCAGTGATTTAAAGTGCTTCTGGAAAAGCTTGAACCTGTCCGACCTCTCATAAACCTCAATGATGTCATCATCCATATCGATGATCTCTTCATTTTCAGCGTACTCATCTATCTTTATTCTTTTCTTTTCCAGTTGCTTAAGCCACAAAAGCTTGCAAACCGAATATAAATAAGTATTAAAAGAACAATTGTTAATCTTTAGGTCCTCAGTAATTAACTTCCTGTAAATAACAATCAGTGCTTCCTGATAAACATCCTGGGCATCTTCGGTTGTCCCATTATTATTATTTACATAAAATTTAATCTGTTGAAAAAAAGATCTGTAAATGTGTGCCAGAATAATATCATTATTACTCCTGATTCCTCTTAGTATTTCATCAACACTATACTCTGCCACTTGATTCAAGTATTAATTCTGTTTTTCTTAAAAAGGTAACCTAAAAAACGTAAAAAGATTTTAACAAATTAGTTAACCATATAAC
>CAYXUU010000066.1:0-19314 GCA_964468645.1 uncultured Bacteroidales bacterium | reverse complement strand
GCAATGGCGCGCGGAGCGAGCCATTGCTGACCCCCGTCCCGTATCTGACTTAAAATTGTCATGCCGAGAAGCGAAGCCGAGGCAGCACCTATCATATATTTATGGTTGACTTTATTTACAGACACGATTTATAAATTTACGATAATACAATGTCAAAAGCAACTATTCCATTAACATCCGTGCATCCGTGGCCATATAATCGGCCACGGATTCACGGACATAAGACTGCTGATAAACCAATTAAATCCAACCAGATCTTAAGAACCCGAGAGATTTTGGGTTATCAGCAATCAAAACAATAGTTTATCTGATTATCATTTTCCGGACTTCAGATTGTTCTCCTGCAGTGATCTTGTAACTATAAATACCGGAGGCATAGCCGCTGCCATTCCATACTTCCTGGTGTTTGCCTGCTGTTTTGTATTCGTTTACAGGTTCGGCCACCTTCTTTCCCTGCACATCGAATATCTCGATTTTAAGGTGACAGGGCTTCAGGAGGGTATAGGAGAATGTTGTATTCACGGAACATGGATTGGGATGATTCTGATCGATAACCAATATCCTGATTGTTTGAATTTTCTCTGGTAATATACCAATCCAGATATCAGTTTCATCGGCACCTATATCGGGAATACCATTATTATATGGCCTGGTATCGTCTTCATAATCATCATCCGGGGCATAAAATACCATTTCATAAAAATGGACAGAATCAGCGCCACCGTCGGCACAGGGGCTTGTTGGACCAACAAGGTGGCAAAGGGAATCAATAAATATAGGATCCTCATTGATATTACTACGGCCCTGCCAGTCACCATATACACCTTCGGGATCTATATCGCACCAGGCAATCAGGGCATCCTCGTCACTGCTGTTGAAAATATTGAAATTCAATTGAGCTTCATTTTCCCAGAATGCAGAGTTGAAGATAAGCATGGTTCCATGAACAAGCATATCAGCGTATATGGCTCCTGCTCTGACCACCGCACTGTTTCCTTCAAATGTATTGTTGATCAATGCTGGAATAGAGGTATCTGCCTTAACTGAAGAAGTAACATATTGTTCGGGTTTGTAATACTTATATTTGGAGTGATCGGGTTGTTCACTTTCATCATCAGCGTTCTGTTGGATATACATTGCCCCTCCAAAAGATGACGCATTTCCCGCAAATAAATTATTGATGAAAGAGATATTGAAGGTATTATACAATCTTATAGCGCCACCATAGGTGGCATGGTTATTTCCGATCTTATTCTGGACTACAAAGATTGGTTCGGTTCCTGCGGGATAGATATTTATAGCGCCACCCATGGCAGTGCCGTCAGAGGTCATGGTGTTACCAAACATCCAGTTATTTTTAATTGTTGTTTTATCAAGTGTGGTGTGCAGTCGTATAGCGCCTCCTGCTGCAAAGTTGTATGCATATCCGTTGTTATCGCTGATATCATTATCCCTGATTAAAGTTATGCCGTTATTATTATACAGGTTCATACCCGGCCCATATGCATTGTAGGATTCGATATAATTGTCCCTGATGGAGTTAGAAACAATCGTTACACCACTGGAGGCACTGTGGATTGCAATACCACCTCCCCAGGTAGCACCCTCACCTCCTCCAATCACCTTATTCCATTCGATGATGTTGTTCTCAATTGTTGCACCACATCCAATACTCATGATGCCTCCTCCCATGGCATCACCAGTTCCTGAGAGCTCATTGTACCTGATCGTGTTGCCGCCAATATAAAACATAGATGTTGCCGATATCCTCTCAATCTCTATTCCGCCACCATCGGCAGTACCACCTATGTTGGTACAGGTGTTGTATTCGACAATGTTGTTTGTGATCTTTGAATTCATGAGTGTGGAGATGCCTCCTGCAAAAGCAGAAAAACCATCTGCTGTTGAAGAGTTGTAATTGATGGTGTTGTTATCAATTATCACCCATTCATCCCCGGTGTGTGAAAAACACTCAATACCTGCACCACCGGCAATGGTTCCTGACACATGATTTCCGGTAATGATGTTGTTGATGATCATGGCCCCTGCATCATAGACATTAATTCCTCCTCCATTTTGAACACCATATGTTTCATGCAACGTACCGGTGCCACCGGTGATAGTAAATCCATTGATAATTGAATTGGTGTCCTCGCCATGAATGAACATAACGGTGGAGGCACTATCTGGATCGGTTGCACCACTTCCGTCAATAATGGTGTTCTCAATATGGCTCTCGTTACCATCTATTATATATTGACTTCCCAGCGTGATGGCTTTACCGTTAAAACGGATATTTTCTGTGTAGGTTCCCTCATCAACAAGTACGGTATCACCAGTACTGGCTGCATCGATACCTGCCTGGATTGAGGGTTGATCGGCAGGAATGTGGATGACCTGTGCAGGACAGATAAGTCCTGCCAGCAAAAAGATGATTATGGTGGAGGCGCAAAATATGGCTCCTCTGGTTGCACTTTGAAATGAGATGCAAAACATTGCGTCATTACTGTTAATACTTTTCATGGTCTTAAGTTTTGGTGAATAATTGGTTTAAAGCATTCGAAAGGTACGATGACAGTGAGGTAAAATGCTAACACCCATGTATCAATCTTTAACAGAAATGTAACATTTGGATACAGTTGCGAGTTTCGGGTTGCGAGTTACGGGTTGCGTGAAACCAATTACAAGCCCAGGTCAATACAGTTGAACACGGATTATTATGATCATTATGATTTATGATGATTCTTGCTTCGTATTACTTTGTGTAGCCCTTCGAGCCCTTTGTGGTTAGGATTTTTTTTACCACAAAGTTTACGAAGGATGCACAAAGGTTCAAAAAGTCAGATGATTGCATATGGTAGTATTCTATCCGCGTTCAGAGATCCGCGTTATCCGCGTTCCATTATCAGGAAGTATGCCGTTTCACATACTCCGAAGGTGTAATGCCAAAATACTCCTGGAAGCATTTTGCAAAATATGAAAGGTTGTTAAAGCCAACATCATAGGCGATCTGTGTGACATTGCCAGTTTTGCCTTGCAGCAATTCAGCGGCTTTCTTCAGTCGCAATACCCTGATAAACCCTGTTGCCGAAAGATCGATCACAGCTTTAAACTTCCGGTGTAGCTGCATACGGCTCATGGCCATTTCTTCACCCAGTTTTTCAACACTGAAATCCGGATCGGACAGGTGTTCATTGACAAGGGAGATCGCTTTCTGCATGAACTGCTCATCCATCGATTCTGCCTTTCCAGGAATCGGTTGCGGATTCAGGTTAAAATCAACAAGGTATCTTTCCCTTAGTTTAGCCCGCTGTTCAATAAGGTTTCTTATCCTGACCATCAACTCCGCCGGGTCAAAAGGCTTGGTTAAAAAATCATCGGCGCCGGTTTCCAGCCCTTCCAGTTTGTCTTCCATGGCTGCCTTGGCAGTTAAAAGGATGACGGGAATATGGCTTGTACGTTCATCTGTTTTGATCTCTTTACAGAGCTGATATCCGTCCATCATTGGCATCATAACATCACTGAGAATAAGATCAGGTATTTTTTCGATGGCTTTCCGCAGGCCAATTTCCCCATCAATAGCTTCGGAGATATTGTAATCTGCTTCAAGGTAGGAGCGGATATAACTACGGAGGTCGTTATTGTCTTCGACAATGAGCAAAAGAGGCTTTGCCTCCTGTTCCACGTTGCGGATTTCAGGTTCCGGATTATTTACGATAGACGATTTAAGATTGCCGATTGATATAGGTTCCTGGATAAGCGCATCAACCTCATCATTAACGATTTCCTCTTTGCCAACTAAGGACTGAGGACTGAGGACTATTTCTTCATCTTTCAGATGTTCATTACCGAGAGGTAATAGAACTGTGAAAGTTGTTCCTATACCTTCAGTGCTTTCAACCGAGATTGTACCATGGTGCAGTTCAACCAATTCCTTTGTCAGTGCCAGTCCTATGCCTGTGCCTTCCTGGTCGACGGAGTAGGAATCGCCGGCCTGGTAGAACCGATCAAAGATGTTGGGTAGTCTTTCAGGTGGGATACCACGTCCGGTGTCGGAGACGCTAACTATTATTCCCCGCCTCGATCCCCCCCAAGGGGGGGAAGGTGTGGGGGCATCCATCCCTGGTGTGAAAATAAAAGATGAATCTGTAGAATTACTATCTGAGGAAACGATGTGCTTCGAACCTTTCCTTCTTTGGGGGGGTAAGGGGGGGGCGTTAACATTTACACTTATCCTCCCCCCGTCACCCGTAAACTTAAACGCATTGGAAATAAGGTTATACAATATCTTCTCGATCTTATCCTGGTCAATCCAGACAGAAATTTCATCCTGTTCGGAGGTGAAGCTTAATTCTATATTCTTTTGTTTGGCCAGCGATTCAAAAGAATTAGTATATCCTTTCACCAGTTGTACAATATTCATCTTCCTGGTTTCCAGTTTCATATTGCCTGATTCAAGCTTTGAAAGATTAAGCAACTGGTTGATAAGTTTCTGAAGCCTTCTTGCATTTCGTTGCATGATGTTCAGATCCTGGACGTCCTCATCATTGGTTGTTTTACCCATTAGTCTTTCCATTGGGCCAAGGATCAGGGTCAGGGGGGTTCGGAACTCATGGGAGATATTTGCAAAGAACCTCGATTTCAATCCATCAAGTTCTTCAAGCTTTTCGGTTTGAAGTTTTTCCAGTTCCAGGTTATGGATTAACCTCTGTCTTTTGAGATAGAACCTGATAATAATAATTAATATGAAGATAATAAATAGCAAATATAGGGTATAGGCCCACCAGGTTCTCCACGGAGGCGGAAATATTGTGATGACCACACCTGTTCCCTCTTCATTCCAGATACCATCATTATTCGATCCTTTCACCCGGAAGAGATAATCACCGGGGGGAACACCAGTGTAATATGCATTGCGTCGATTTCCGGAATGGACCCAATCTTCATCCAACCCTTCAAGTATATAGGCGAATTGATTTTTCACAGGAGCCCTGTAATCCATTGATGCGAACTCAAATGAAAAGAAATTCTGATCGTGATCCAGTATGACATGTTTTTTATAAGTTATGGAACTATCGAGTTTTGCCGGTTTGTTTTTAACCCGGAAGTCAGTGATCACAATTTCCGGTATATTGGTATTTAATCCATGTACACTGTCCGGATGAAAGCGTGAAAATCCATTTCCTGGCCCGCCTATATAGAAATATCCGCTTTTACTTTTTCCAAATTGGGAATATGGAATACCGCCTGGGGTTAATCCTTCATAATGGTCATAAAACTTTAGTTTTCCGTTTACTGTATCATAAGGATTATATTTCATCAAACCCATGTCAGAGATAAACCACAGATTATCCTGTTCATCACCTGTAATAACAAATTGTCTGCCATTAAAGACCTTATTAAAATGTTTCCAGCGAACTATACTATCAAGTTCCTCATTATACAGGTATAGGGCAGTTTCTGATCGCATCCATAAATTGTTACTTTTGTCCTGGTATGCCGATGATACATTATTCAATACAAAAAGTTGAGTGTCGTAATTTTCATGGTAGTATTGGATAAATACCATGGAATCCCTGTTCTCAGCGGTTAAACTATAAATGCCATTATTAATTGTGATGATCCACAGCTTACTGTCATTATCTTCATAAACCGCATTGATGCCACATACAGGGAAGATGCTATCTTCAACACGCATAATATCTTTACCTGATTTCCACGGCATAGATATTTTAAACAATCCGGCCTGTGTACCAAACCAGAGTATGCCAAAACTGTCTTCAAGAATTTCGGATACCCATACATGGTCGATAGTACTGGATGGTGTTTTTAAGTATACAGTTGAGAATGTTTCTGTTGGCCTGCTAAAAACACTCAACCCATTTGTGCCATGCCCTGCCCAGAATGTTCCGTGTGAATCTTCGTATATTAGATTCACCTGGTTCCTGGATGCGAAATTCACATTTTTATCATACCATGGTGTCGCCTTGTGGTTGGAAATAAAGTTCAGCGTGCTGTCAAATTTGTACAGCCCATCAGCTGACGATCCTACCCACATGGTACCCTCACTGTCTTCAAAAAAACTCTGTGCCACCACTTCATTAAGAGAGTCGGGATAAGCATAAAGCAGAAAATGTTTAAAGGGATGACCACGGGGATCCATCAGGGAGATTCCACCATGGCTTAACCATAGCAGATTGTTATCATCCAAATAAATAAATTCAATTATTCCAGAAATCGGACTGTGGACATCTTCGCTGTTATACTTAATATGATGCAGATCTTCAGTACGATAATCATAGATTAATAAGCCAATATTTGTCCCAATCCATAGCTGATGGATATTGTTATCCCGGTATTCCTGCAGGTCGTTTACATGGTTGCCTTCATAACCGTTAAGTTTTTCAGGGTTATCTGTAAAGAAATGTTTCCATTCTTTAGTTTCTGGTTTATACTGAAATATTCCCCAGTGGGTACCAAACCAGAGGTTTCCATAATAATCTTCTTCGATACAGTAAAAAGTCCTGAATGTTTCAGGTACTTCCGGATCAGTTTTTATCTCTATCAATTTCTTATCATCCCTGTCAAATTGAAATAATCCGCTTCGGGTGCCCAGCCATAACACCCCTGAGCGGTCTTCATGATAGTAAAAAACATCCAGTTCAGAATAATTTTCCGAGAGGGAATCAATACAGTATCGTCCGAATACCTCCTCCACAGGATCATAATATGACAGGTATTTGTGAAAGGATGCGATCCAGATAATCCCGTCCTTTGCCTGGAGTAGCTGGCCAATGGTACCTCTGTAGATGCTCTGTGGATCATCAGGATCGGGAACAAAAGTGGTAAATTGTTCTGTTATCGGATTGAATCTCACAAGACCGTTTTTCAGGGTTCCTATCCACAAATTACCATCACGGTCTTCCAGAAAGCATTTAACATATTTGTACTCATTAATCAGGGTGGAATCAGGAAGGAAATTTTCAAAAGTCTTAGCCGTGTATCCATCATAACGGTTAATGCCGGAAGAAAAGGCAAACCACATAAATCCTTTTGAATCTTTTGTGGTGAATTTAATATTACCCGGAGTAAGCCCATCGTTGGTGGTGATCTGTCTTATGCGGTATAATTGGTGCTGCGAAATTGAATTTACGGGAAAGAAAAATTGCAGGATAAGAATAATTACGACTATCCATGATGGTTTTAAAGATGATATTTTAGTAAGGTCATGTATCATCTGTGCCAGAATAATGAAATAGAGTCAGTAAACTATTGGATAAATATACGAAGGAATTGGAGATTTGCAAAGGAAGAATCCTGGTATGTTAGCAAGGGCGAATAGCACATGGCTCAGGGCGCAGGGAGCAGGGCACAGAGGATGGTGAAGGTTTAAGTTGATATATCACTGGCTATTGTTTGTCAGATTGCCAAAACTGTTTCCCCTTTGGAAAGGGTTGAATAAATTAGGCGATTGTCAATTTTCGTTTTTCGATATTCGATCGGGATTTGACGATTTAAAATGCGACTTCTCCGAAGTCGGTGGTAATTCACTCGTCATTGAACTGCTATAATAATATGACTCACTGAGGTCATATATTTTATATAAGATGTAGTTAATGATTTATGATGATATATTAAGGTAATAATGTAATCCGAACATAGCTGGTAAATCTTAATTTGCAAATTATTGCTTTGCATTGATTTGTCGATTGCAGTCTTTTTTCCGGATTTTTTGGGGAGATAGAAAAACCATAATTTTACACCATGAAATCAAATATCCTTTTCAGTTCTGCAAAACTTGGCCCTGTTGAACTTCGCAACCGGTCTATCCGCTCGGCCGCCAATGAAGGTATGAGCCCGGGCCACCTGGTTTCTGATGACCTGATTGATTATCACAGATCGGTATCTGCAGGTGGTGTTGGAATGACGACAGTGGCCTATGCCTCAGTATCGCCAAGTGGATTATCGTTTCCGCACCAGCTCTGGTTAAGACCGGAAGCTATTCCGGGATTGAAAAAGCTTACAGATATCGTCCATAAAGAAGGAGCAGCAGCAGCAATACAGATTGGTCATGGTGGTTTGATGGCTAAAAAGTCCATTGCCGGTGATTGTATGGCACCGGCGGGAAAATTTAATCTTAATGGTCCGACATGGCCCCGGAGAATGAATTTTGATGATATTAAACAGGTCGTTAAGGATTTTGGGAATGCTGCAAAGCTTGCTAAAAAAGCAGGTTTTGATGCAGTGGAGGTCCATGCCGGCCATGGTTACCTGATCAGCCAGTTTCTTTCACCTTATACCAATAAGAGAAAGGATGCATATGGTGGGCCTCTGAAGAACAGGGCAAGGTTTTTAAAAGAAGTGATGGAAGAGGTTCTGGAAGCTGCAGGGGATAACCTGGCTGTTGTTGTTAAAATGAACCTGAGAGATGGGTTCAAAGGGGGTATGGAAATGGAAGAGTCAATTGAAGTGGCCAGGATGCTTGAGAACCTGGGTGTTCACGGCCTGGTACTCAGCGGCGGTTTTACAAGCAAAACACCCATGTATGTGATGCGTGGTAAGATGCCGGTTGATGTGATGGCCAAGCATATGAAAGAAAAGTGGATGAAGCCTTTTGTAAGATATTTTGGTAATTTCTTAATGAAACCTTTTCCTTTTACGGAGGGCTATTTTCTGGAGGATGCATTAAAGGTTAGAGAAGCGATTAAGCTTCCTCTGATCTACGTTGGAGGTCTGGTGTCAAAAAGTAAAATTGATGAGGTGCTGAATCATGGATTTGAATTTGTGCAGATAGCCAGGGCGCTGATCCATGACCCGGCATTTATCAATAAACTCAAATCCGGGGAAATTGAAAAATCAGAATGTAAACACTCCAATTATTGCATCGCCGTGATGTATTCCGGGAAGATGAAGTGCTTTCAGCATGAAAGGGGCCTGCCTGAAAAGTTAAGAACAAGATTATATGATGGTTATTAGACTTTTTCCTTTGTAATTTCCTTAGTACAATTTGTGTTAAAAGATATTTAACCACAAAGGAACACAAAGGATTTCACAAAGTTTCACAAAGGATCAGGGCAGGTGGTAGGTGTTGTTTTCAGGATTTACATCGGGGATGAGATCATCATATATGGTAATTTTTGCTATGGGTTTATTCCGCATGAGTTTTACAGGGTGGACTTTCTTTCCGTCTTTCCATATTCCAGCGTCATAATAATAAGTATCCGGGCTGCCAATCCTGTATTCTACCTTTAGCCTGACCGGAGCCGGCTGGGTACCAAAGTTTTCAATGATGACATTGTAATGTGTATCCCTTAAGCTGACGTCCTTAATTCCCATATCCACATAACCATATTCGAAGATCCATGGTTGATATAACCAGTTAAGATCTTCACCTGCAATATCATTGAAAGTGAAGAGTAAATCATATGGTGTGGGATGTCTGCCTTTCCATCTTTTTACGAATTCATGAAGCGCTTTTTTAAACTCTTCTTTGCCCAGATACTCCCGAAGTAACATAAAAAATGTCGCCGCTTTAGCATAGGATAGGGTCTGGTAAACTGGGGCTTTTACATATTTTGAATTTACAAATAACGGGAAATCCATATCTCCACCAGCCCCTGCCCTGTATGTTTCCATGAAAATGATATTGTTATTTTCATCTGGATAAGTTGCATTAGTTATCAGGAAATCACCCATACTGGTCAGTCCTTCATCCATCCAGCCATATTTGTTTTCATTGAATCCACAGTAAAATGGGAAGTAGGTGTGAAAGATCTCATGGGTGGTGAGTTTGATCATATAATGAATATCAGGTGCACTTATGTCGTTTACCATCATAGGGTATTCCATTTCACTGAGGCCGTTAAATACTGTTTCGGAAGGGTAGGGGAAGGGAATACCTGGATAATGAAAAGACATATAGGATATGACCTTCCTTGCAACCTCTGCCACCTGGGAAAAATCTTCAGATTCCTTATTATAGGCAGCGTCAATAAAAACCCTTCTTCCCGATAGTGGATCGACTTCCAGACTTGATGCATCCCAGCAATAGTGATCACTTGTTCCAAAAGCAAAATCGGTAACATTTTCTGCCCTGTAATTCCATGTAATGCTTGAACTGTTCAAAGTGATCTTTCTGCTTCCACATTCTTCCGGAGTGATAATCTGAACGATCTCATCCGACTTCAATGCCTTCCGGTAGCGGTCAAGGTATTTCTCAGACAGTGTTCTTTCCGGATTATCCAGAACTCCCGTGGCCCAAACGATATAATTCTTTGGAACAGTAATTGATACATTGAAGTCACCAAAGTCATTATAAAACTCTGTAACCCCTGCATATTGAAAATCATTCCAGCCATCGATGTCATCAAACACGGCAATACGCGGGAAAAAATAAGCGACAAACCATGTTGATGGATCAACTCTTCCCGAACGGATATGGGTATGGATACTCACAGGATAATTCCAGGAAATTTCCAGGTTCATTTTATGACCAGGTAAAAGTGGCTTATCAAGCCAAAGTTCTGCATCGTTGTGTATATAATTCAGGTTATTTGAGCCACGGGAGATGTCAATCTCTTTGCCATTTAATTTGATCTCATTAATCCTGATTCCATGATGTTCATCGTTTGGGTTAATCATCAGATCACGCTTGTTGCCTTTACGGTAAAAATTCTGGTATAAGTGTATTACCAGTTTATAAAGTGTTTCCGGACTGTTATTGAAATAAGCAATAGACTCATTTCCATTGAGTATGCCGGTTTTGGGATCGAAATGGATATCCATGATATAGTCGGCCCGGTTCTGCCAGTAATTATGTCCCGCTTTTCCATCCATTGCGCGGGTTTTGTTTTTATAAGCTTCCTGGAAGTTAACAGGGATAAATAATTCGGTCTTACGATCTTGGGTGAGGCCAGCAATAGAAATAACCAATAGCAAAAAGAGCAGGATGTTTTTCATGACTTGAAGATTATCATATTAATCCTGATAAAGATAATGAATGTAATCCTTATAACAATTATCAAGAATTATATCAAGGTTGTAAAACTCAATTGATTTTTGTGAAACTCCGTGGAATAATTGTTTCACAAAGTTACACAAAGAGGTACTGTGTCACTCAAAGATATCGCGCTAAATCAATTATGTTCGAAACAGTTAATTAAGACGGATTATTCTTTCTTTAAAGGTCTTTTGTCCTGCAATAACCTCAACGAAATATATTCCACGGCTGATACGATTGCCACTGTTAGTCATGCCATTCCACTGAAAATCATTGGTTCCGGATGAGCATACCGTTTGAACAGGCGTAGCTATTTTGTTACCATTGATATTATAGATATTGATAGTAACATTTTCGACAACTTCAATTTCAAGTTGGATATTCAATATATCATTAAATGGATTGGGCCAGATTTCCAGATTGTTATTCGCTGTTTTAATCCGAGAGAATCCTACAGGATCCAGCGGGCCACCTGAATAACAAGTAACCATGCCATCCCTTCCTCCTGCAACCATTTCCATGCTCACGTCGCCAACTATATCAGGAATAGAATTTATGGCATCAACAGGAGTCCCGTAATTAATTGATTCAATATCTTCACCACTTGTACCATCCAGGAAGTAGCAATAGTTATTGCCGAACAAGGTACCTATAATGGCATCATCTATATCATCACCTGTGATATCGCCAATATTTCCTACAACCCATGTCTGGTCTGCAAGACTTTCGAACCAAACAGGTGTAGCATCATAGCCATTAAGAATGATCGCATCATCTCCACTATGGGCTATTAATATATCACGGTAACCATCACCATTAACATCTCCCATATCCTGGTATCTGAGGATTATATCACCATAAATGGTGTAATCATGAAGTTCTGATCCATCGCTCATATCGAGTAAATAATTATGTCCGGAAAAATCTCCGACGGCCAGGTCTTTTATACCGTCTCCTGTTATGTCGTCCAGTTGCATGATGGCCCATATTGAATTCTCATCAAGGTTGCTGGTCCATTTCAAAGAACCATCAGTTCCGTCTATACCAATTGCCCTACCAACATATCCACCCGAAGTTGACACCCCGGCAGCAACATCCGGTAAACCATCTCCCGTGAAATCCTCAATACCGATAATTGCGGTAACACCACCAGGTGTATTTTCCCATATAAGTTCGCCGGTTAAACCATCCAGACAGAGTGCTTTCTTGGCACCGGTATTATCGTCATTGTTCCCGGCGGCGGCAAGGACATCTGTTATTCCATCACCATTGTAATCATATTTTGCATCCACCTGATAAATCCATCCACCATCCTGGTATATGTGGGTATCGAATTTCCAGATCTGTTCCCCGGTTTTGCCTGATAAAGCAACAACAGATCTATCACCCCAGGCAGTACCAACGATAACATCCTCGTAACCATCATTGTCGATGTCCATTATCCTTTGCAATGCCTGCTGCCGATAAATGGAACCTGAATAAATAAAAGTTTCCCACATGACATCGGCTATACCATGAGAATTACCATTTAAACATCTGATCCCATTATCCTCTGCACAAACAATAACATCTTCCACATTATCATGTGTGATATCACCTAAATAACCAATTGCCTTGGGACTGTTATCCCAAGACGTATATACCTGATAGTGCCATAACTCATCCCCCATGGCCCATGACTGTTTTAGTCCGGAACCTTCGAGAGATACCAGATAAGGGTTGCCTTCAATACCATTGTGGGTTATGGTCATGGTAGCTTCATAATCAATACCATTATCAGGATTGAACCAGGTGCCAATTTGAGTTATTTCCAGAGGGGCAATTTTCAATGGTAACTGTGATCCTTCATCAAGATAAAAATGTTCATCATCATAGGTAATATCTGAAATGGTAAGGGTGTCGTTACCGATGTTTTCAACTCCAAGGAACCATCGGGTATGGGCATTCATACGGACATCGCCGTAATCATGACTGCCGGCATCGAACGAAGCATACGGACCATCATAAACAGCTTCCCCGACCAGAAAAACTTCAACTTCCGGATTGATGGGATCATTGGATACGATAGTAATGTTGGTGTTCAGTTCCCCAACTTCTGTGGGCTGATATCTCAATGGTACATAAACTGCATCACCGGGTTCCAGGGTCTGGGGAGTGGAAAAAGTTGTTGAAATGGGTTCTCCTGCCGGGATAATAATATCTGTAATCGTTAAATTGGCGGTACCGATATTCTCCACCTCACATTGCCATATTTCATAATCTCCAATAGTAACTGTTCCATAGTTATGTAAAGTCACCGGAACGTTTATTGCCGGAGTTCCGGCGCCATACAGATCCACCTTATAAAGGATATCATTATCATAGTTGCTTCCATTATCGCAATACCATAAAAACTCACCATCGAAAACAATACCTGCAGGATCAACACCTTCTGAAGGATGTGTTTCTATTGTTGTGCCTGTGGCCTTTTCAATTTTATACAGGGCATCTCCCCAGTAATCAGCCATCCATAGATAATCGCCATCAATACAAAGATCCCAAGGTTGGTTATCCGGTGCTACAAAGTCCTGGAGAATGGTCCCCTGGTCATTAATCTTATAGATCCATCCATCAGGATCGTAATAGGTAGATACCCAGAAGTCGCCTCCGTCATAAGCAATACCCGACATGTAATGGTCTGCCAGTGTTATTTGCGAAACCTGTGATCCCGATAAGGTAAATTCAGTTGCCAGTGCTGGATTCTGTGAACCTGAAGGTTGAATAATTGTCCATAAATTTGTTCCGTCCCAGGTTAGCCCAAACGCGTCATCCTGCGGGCCAATACACTGAAGTGAATAACTCCCGTTTGTTGGATCGATTTTATAAACCTCATCGCCATCTGCTCCATAAATACCACAGTATAAATAAGTACCGTCCCAGGCAAGCCCTGATGCCCCTTCGGGGATTGGATAAGATGCAACGATCGACCAATCACGGCTACCGTTGCTAACATCTTCAATATTCTGAGCAGATGATATTGTAATGAATCCTGATACAAGGATAATAGTAAAGATTAAATAGAAATTTTTCATTGTTGCTTCCTTCTTTAAATTTTGTTTATTGATTTTATTCTTTGTGAACCTTTATGCTACTTAGTGAAAATCTGTGGAATAGCTATAACACAAAGAAGTACAAAGGTACCCGAAGATAAAATTAGTCAATTATATTGATCTTAACAGATCCGGATTCTAAATCAGTATTTACCCTGCCAATATAAACACCCGGAACTACTTTAGTACCCTGTAAATTTGTTCCATCCCATGAAATTTTTTCAGTAGCTATCGGAATGTTCCTCACCAGTTGCCCGGATATATTATAGATATTGAGATCAGTATTTTCAGTCAGAGTACCTGCATATTCAAATAATATGGTCTGATTGCCTGATAGACTGTATGGATTAGGATAGGCACTTAATTTAATAGATCCTGCCTCAGATAAAACATTGTCATCAACTGATACCAGTTCATCCAGGTTGAGCCGGTAGGCTGAAATTCCGTAGGTGCTCAAGATTAATTTTCTTGTCGGATTATGCAGATCCATGCTGATCACAGGCGCCATTGGAAGTCCGTCCATCAGGCTCTTCCATAACTGTCCGCCATTTTCAGTATAGAATGCACCGGCATCGGTACCTACAAATAAGCGACCTTCCACCTCGGGATCGGTCATGATAACATTAACAGGCAGGTCAGGTAAATTACCTGAGATGTTGGTCCATGTTTGGCCCAGGTTTGTTGATTTATAAACATGTGGCTGGGGTTCCTCCCATCTGAACCCTGAAACCGTGGCGTAGATGGTATTCACGTCGAAAGGATCGGTGGCAACCCTGGTTATCCATCTTTCTGGTAATCCATCGGAGATATCCACCCAGGATCCTCCGGCATCATCTGAAATATGGACTCTGCTATCAGCAGATCCCACAACCACAATATCAGGATTTATTGGTGAAATGTCTATTGTTGTCAGCGAATGGTAATAATTTGATCCTCCCTGGGTAAGATCACCTGAAACAGCAGTCCAGCCTGAGCCACCGGCAGTGGTTTTCCATATCCTGTAAGTTCCGAAATAAAGTGTTTCCGGATCTTCCGGATGCATGGCCAGGGGTGCCATCCAGTTGGTTCTGTCATTATACATATTCCATGCGATGTAATCGAAATTATAACCACCATTCTCTGATTTATACAGGCCCCCATATTGTGATTCTGCAAAAATGTTGTTATTGTTTTCATAATCCACCAGGCAATAAAAGCCATCACCACCTAGAATGACATGCCAGTCATAAGTGCTGCCGGTCATCGTTCTGATGGTGCTGTTATCCTGAGTACCTCCATATAAACGCTGAGGTGCAGAATCATCAACTTCAATAAAATAGAATTGTGTAATCGGCAGGTTATTGATCTTCGACCAGCTATCACCATAATCATCACTGTAATAATAACCCCCATCATTGCCTTCGAAGATCCTTCCGGTTTCACTGTCAATAAACATGGCATGGTGATCAACATGAATATCATAGGTACCATAATCAGCAATTACTTCCCAGCTTGTTCCACCATTCATGGTACGGTGAAGTTCAACGCCGAGGGCATAGACAATATTCTCATCGACCGGATCAACCCTAACCTGACCGAAATACCATCCAAAGGAGCTGTTCATTCCATCCATGCTTCCATCATTGGTCCTGGTCCATGTTGTTCCTCCATTATTGGTCCTGTATACCCTTACCTGCTGGCCGGGCATATCATAAAAAGCATATAGTACATCAGGGTTGGATAGTGCAATAGTAAGCCCAATTCGGCCTACATTATTACCGGTGGGTAATCCACTAACAAGTTCTGTCCATGTATCGCCACCATCGGTAGTCATCCATACACCCGATCCATCTCCAAAGGAGTTCCTGTAAGTTAATCCTCGGCTTCTTTCCCACATAGCTGCATATAGAATGTCAGGATTTTCAGGATGTTGCACCAGGTCTATCCCTGAGGTGGAGTCGTTGACAAATAAAAGATTCTCCCAGGTTGAACCTCCATCGTTGCTTCGGTAAATACCTCTTTCGCCTCCTGTAGAAAACAAATAACCACAGGCCGCAACAAAGATCCTATCGGAATTATTATAATCAACAATCACACGACCGATATAAGCCGAGTTTTCAAGTCCGATATGTGTCCATGTTGATCCGGCATTTGTAGATTTATACATCCCATTTCCGAGGAAACTGTAACTTGAGGAATTTGCTTCTCCGGTACCGGCATAAACCACATCAGGATTATTCGGGTCAATTTCGAGATCGCCGATAGAAATTACCGGGGCATCTGCAAATATCTGATCCCAGGATGTTCCGCTATCAGTTGTTTTGAATATCCCGCCTGTGGCCGCACCAATATACATGGTCTCCATATCATCGGGGTGGATGGCAATATCGGTGATCCTTCCACCAATATTTTTTGGACCTGCAAACTCCCAGTTATAAACATTTCTCGATGCCTTATTATGCAGTTCCATAGCCTGCTCCATTCCCAGTTTAACCGATTCTGGTTTAATGGTCTGGTAGGGATAGGTGCGCTGGTAATCCATCCATTCAGTTGGGATTTTTAAAGCCTCATGCGGCCTCACCGGATTGTTGTTAGTTTGAACAAGTTTAAATCCAATGCTTATTCCAAAAATCAGAATAACAGCAACTAAGTAAGCTTTCAGTTTCATTTTCTTAGATTTTAATTTAAAATTGACATGTAAAAGTATAAAATTAGGTAATAGCTACGGCATGAATAGATGTGAATTAGCAGGTCACAAACTTCAGGCTTCAGATTCACAGTCTCAGGTTTCAGATTCCATATTATATCGTGCAAAGTGTAAAGATGTGGAATTTGTATATGTTAACTTCGAACTTCGAACTCTCTGACCAGGGTTTCCATCCCTTCCTCTGTCAGGGCTGGTATCCCTTATCCATCTGCCAATCTCAAACAAAACTCAAAACTCAAAACTCAGAACTCAGAACAAAGAACAAAGAACAAAGAACCATTTCCACTTCCAAAATTTGTCGTATCTTTAATATGCCAAATTAAATCGAATGACCAGACGATCCAGAATTATGAAAATATTTTTACTTGTCATTTTCCTGCTATTGATATTAGTCATAGTAGCAAACCTGATCACATCACGGAAAATCAGAAAGGAACTAGAAAAACTTATTGTTAACCAGGTTTCAACAGAGCTGGTGGTATCCTTTAATAGCGTCAGGGTAAACCTGGTGTCGGGATCCCTGATCATCAAAGATATTGTTATCCTGACAAAAAATAAAGACAAGAACCACGCTATTGAATGCAGGATACCCAGGATAAAAATTGGGGGTTTTCATATCCGGCCCTATCTGAAGAATAAAATAGTTGAAGTTGACAGACTGATTATTAATGAGCCACAATGGGAACTGGGTAAAGATTTCAAACCTGAGTCCAGCAAAAAGGGGGAAAATAAAAATCCGTTGGTTAAAATAATAATACATGATATTCATGTAAAAGATGCTGATTTTGCTTTGAACAGTAAGGAAAGAAAAGATGTCAATCTTGAGAATTTGACAGTAAAACTGGAGGATCTTAAATACCGGCTGGACAAAACTGATAGGGAAAAACTGAGTTATAATGACCTGCAGATTGAATTTGACAAAGCCGGATTTTATACTGGAGATGGTATGTATTTTATTTCAACAGGTAATTTCTCATTGAACAGGACAAAAGACGGGGCCATCGTTAAAGATATTATTCTTAAACCGCTTTATGAAAAATATAAATTCTCTGAAAAACTGGGTTACCAGACCGACAGGTTTGATGTTCAGCTTAAGGAACTTAAATTAACCGGAATTCCCATTGAGCAATACTTTAAAGACAAATCGGTGAAAATTAAGGAAATTGAATTATCAGATGTTAATGCCGATGTCTTTCGTAATAAATTGCTGGAAATACCACCCAACCATTATCCTGCGATGCCACAACAGGCTTTATTGAAGTTGCCTTTTAAATTATGTGTTGATACCATCAGGTTGAAGAATGCCTATGTTAAGTACAGCGAACATGTAAAAGGTGCTGACGTGGCCGGTTATATCTTTTTCAGCGATCTCAACGGCCTTATTCACAACCTGAATAATTCACCACAGTTTTTCAATGTGAAAAATAATATAGATGTATTTGCCACCGGATCCTTTATGGGTAAGGCCCTGGCAAGGGCAAAGATAGATTTTATGGTGATCAGTGATTCCTGTGATTTCGATTTCACCGGATCAATGGGCGCTATTCCTATGGGGGAATTCAATGCAATGACTGTACCGAATGCCTCATTAAGGATAGATGATGGTGAACTTGATAATCTTTCGTGTAAGTTTACGGGTACCTGTACCACCTCTTCCGGCGAAGTTGAAATACATTATCATGATCTGAAGGTGGGGGTATTAAAATCTTCTGCAGATAATGAAGTAACGGAGAAAAAACTATTAAGCTTTATTTTTAATACTGCCATACGAACAAGCAATCCCCCCGGCAATAAGGAGAAGCCTTACATCGCTGTAGCCGGTTTTGATAGAAATATGCACAAGGGAATACTCAATTTTGTGTGGAAGAGTATATTCAGTGGTATTAAAGAGACGGTAACTCCGGGCAAGAAGAATTTGTTTACCCGATAATTGAATGAACCCAGATCCGACCAGGGATAGACAGGTTAACATTGATCTTCGGGCATCGATGAGTTATAAGTTTTCTTCCCGAAACCTGGCGGAATATTTTGCGTAATAATTAAAAAAGGCTATTACTTAAAGTGACGTAAAGAACACCCAAAGGCCTAAGTTAAAACAACACTAATAGCCACTTGTCATTTAACAAGGTTGTTAATATACAGATAACCAATAATTAAGAGTTTTGATTTTGCGTTTGTATTTTCTTGATTATAGAACACCGAACACCCATTAACGATTTCAGATAGGAATGATGATTAATAAATCACAAATCAAATCTGAAATCGCATATCGTTAATCGGTGTTGGACATTCAAAAGATGTTAGGAAATTAGTAATATCGCATCGCGATAGAAGGACTTTTTACTACATACTTCATCTAACAAAAGATTAGTCAGGGTTGCCAGCCCTTCCTCCGTCAGGGCTGGTAACCCTTGCCAACTGCCAACTGTGGGCTGTAAACTATGTTAGACTAATGGTTATATCGCTCCACGATTGAAGGTTTATGTATTGCTACCTCAACAACAGCACCGTCCCACTCTTCTTCTCTTTCCTGATCTGGA
>CAYXUU010000065.1:0-19624 GCA_964468645.1 uncultured Bacteroidales bacterium | reverse complement strand
GATTATGCGATTAGGAGATTAGACGACGTAGCGATTTAACGATTTACACCACTTCGCAACATCGTCAAATCGCATAATCTCCTAATCGTCTAATTTTTAAAGTGTCAGAAGAAGAATATTAGATTATGCGATTAGGAGATTAGACGACGTAGCGATTTAACGATTTGCACCACTTCGCAACATCGTCAAATCGAAAAATCTCCTAATCGTCTAATTTTTGAAGTGACAGAGGTCGATTTGATTATGCGATTAGGAGATGTAACGACGTAGCGATTTAACGATTTACACCACTTCGCAACATCGTCAAATCGAAAAATCTCCTAATCGTCTAATTTTTGAAGTGACAGAGGTCGATTTGATTATGCGATTAGGAGATTAGACAATTTTTCGATTTAACGATTTGCACCACTTTGCTACATCGTCAAATCGCATAATCGCCTAATCGTCTAATTTTTAAAATGTCAGAAGAAGATTATTTGATTATACGATTAGGAGATGTAGCGACGTAGCGATTTAACGATTTGTACTACTTCGCAACATCGTCAAATCGCCAAATCGTCTAATCGTCTAATTTTTAAAATGTGGTTGTCAATAAATACAGCAGACTGTCAATTTCTGAACTATGTACTTTAACAAGTATGTTGAAAAGAAGAAAGCAGATTATTGGTGATAAGTATTTCATCATGTTTAGTTTCTGTTTCGCTATTCTGTATAAAAGTACAAAATCTACTTCCCTGTTTTAAGTCAATTTTCTAAAGGAACCTATTATAAAAACGTAAGAAACAGAAAAACAGCAAGTAAGGGTTTTACGTTATTGCGAATATCTACTTTTTGTCTACTTCGTTTCATCTCACTGTCCACCTTTTATACCGATTAATAATTGATATGCCATGCTTGTTAGGGTATGTTTGTAGTGATTTCTCGGGTAATGATGAAACAAATATCAGAAATGAATTCAGTTATAGTTTTGGTTTTAGAAAAGAGACTCTACATTCAATTCGTAGAGATACTGAAAGAAGGAAAGATCACGATTTTAAATGAACTGGGTACAACGATACAGCAAAAGGTAATAAAGGATAGCCATTATGAGGTTATCAATTTCGAGCATCCGAAAGGAAAATATTTTGTAAGGATCGATTCTGATAGAATAACAACGAATAAATCAATTCACATCAAATAAAAAAAATCATGAAACAAATTATTTTAATTGCCTTATTGGTAAGCAGCACTTTATTCTCTATTGGACAGGTATCAATTAATCAGGATGGAAGCGAAGCAGATCCATCTTCTATGCTTGATGTAAAATCAACCGATAAAGGATTGTTAGTCCCAAGAATGACTTCTTTACAAAGAGACGGAATTTTATCCCCTGCTGCCGGACTTCTTGTATTTGATACTGACACAGGAACCTTCTGGTATTTTCATATGCCAACACAATCATGGATCGAAATAAATGATGATACCCCTGATCATCGTTTGTCGGATGCTGATGCTGATACCTGGATTGACACCGAACTCAGAACTGATAACGACAGCATCATTTTTTATACTTCAGGTATGGAAAGGATGACCATAAGCCATCATGGCTATATTAATATGAATGCACAGGTTTCAGCAGTTGGATTTTCAGGTGATGGTTCCGGTTTAATCAATGTACCGGGTGACGATCTTGGTGACCATACTGCAACACAAAATATTGAGACTGATGGATACTGGCTTACAAATGATGGAGATGATCAGGGAGTTTCTATTGATACTGCCGGAAATGTTGGGATTGGGACAGATACTCCCGTAAGCCCTCTAAGTTTATTTAATGCTTATGGTGATAAGATTTCTATATGGGGACAAACAAAAGGTGGAAACAGATTGGGCTTTGGAAACCAGATCAGATTGTTTCAGATGTACACCGATAGAAGTGAAGCAGATATTGCATTTGGCTATGGCAGAAGTGAGAGTTTTACTGAAAACATGAGGATCGAAGGTACAGGTAATGTTGGCATAGGAACATCCAGTCCGGGAGCTTTGCTTGATGTCGCAGGATCTATCTGGCAGTCAGGTATCGGGAATTCAATTTCAATTGGTATTGATGCTGGCCCTGCCACACCATCAAACATCACCCATAATGTATTTGTTGGCTTTGAAGCGGGAAAGGAAACCACAACCGGTGCATCAAATTGTGGTATCGGCAACAGAGCCTTGAGTAACAATATTACTGGGGAGTATAATACAGCCATTGGGAGTAATTCATTGTATCAAAATGAGGGTGGGGATTATAATACAGCTTGTGGTAGAAGAACTTTATATTTAAATACTGAGGGGTATAAAAACACAGCAACAGGAGGTATGGCTTTATATTTCAATGAAACTGGCTTCAGAAACACTGCAGATGGATATAAAGCATTGTATAACAATACCACTGGTTCAGGGAATACCGCCTCCGGAAATGGTGCATTGTTGTCGAACACCACTGGATTTTCAAATGTTGCCTATGGAAATAGTGCGTTATACAGCAATACCGAATTGTCTAATCTCGTTGCAGTTGGGGATTCGGCATTGTATAATAATGGTACAGGAGCTTCGGGAATGTTTGAGGGAAAAAATAATACAGCACTGGGTTCAAAAGCAATGTTTTCCAATACAACGGGCTCATCCAATACGGCAGTTGGATATAATTCACTCTATTCGAATATTTCAGGGTATGATAACACTGCTATTGGCAGATATGCTTTGGAGGATAATACAACAGGTTCAAGAAATACTGCTACAGGAAATTTGGCATTAATAAACAACACAACCGGGTTTAGAAATTCAGCATATGGTTTTTGCGCGCTCAGAAATAGTGATACAGCTCAGGATAATGTTGCAATCGGGGCTTATTCCCTCTATGACAATAATTTCGGTGATTTTAATACTTCAATCGGAGTGTTCTCATCATATAATAACTCAAGTGGTGTCCATAACACAGCTTCAGGATATTCGGCGTTACTCTCCAATACTACCGGAAACAGAAATACCGCTTCTGGAAGCAATGCATTATATGACAATGAAACCGGGAACAATAATACAGCATGTGGCGTTTATGCATTAGACGACAATATAGCTACCCATGGAAATACTGCCCTCGGTTATAGTACGGGATCTTATAGCAATTCTGCTGGTGAGTATTGTACCTTTGTTGGCTACAATGCTGATATAACTTCTGGTACAGGGTATACAAACAGCATGGCCCTGGGAAACGGGGCCAGGATAAATGATGATAACCAGGTGCATATTGGAAACTCAAGCATTGATGAAATTGGTGGATATGAGAATTGGAGCAATATATCTGATAGCAGGTATAAAGTCAATGTGAAAGAGAATGTTCATGGTTTGGATTTTATTCTGAAACTTCGTCCTGTAACATATCAACTCGATATCAGCAAGCTGGCAGCGGATTTAAATGAGGATGCCGAACATGAAGCAGATGCCTGCATATCCCAAGCCCGCGATGCAAAATCTCAAATTATCCATACTGGCCTGATCGCACAGGAAGTTGAAGCAATAGCAAAAGCTGTTGGTTACGATTTCAGTGGTGTTGATATACCTGAAAAGGAAAACGAACATTATGGAATACGTTATGCTGAATTTGTGATGCCCTTGATTAAAGGAATGCAGGAGCAGCAGGCAATAATTGAACAACAACAGCTATCTATTGAACTCCTGAGAAAGGAAATTGAATATCTTAAAATAAAATTGAAATAGGCTGTCATACAATGATTTCAGGAATAACGTACATTATAGTTGAGAGAGCATGAAGGAGATAGATAAGTGATGAAAAAAACGGATACTACATTCCGTAACAGGCTTTAATTAATCCCTGTATCCTCTATGCACTTCCGTATCATCCGGTAAGTATTCTCAATATCATTGTCGAGTCCCACAGAAAAACGGATCAACCCATCACTGAGGCCCATTTTTTTCTGCGTTGCTTCGGGAACCTCTGATGAAGTACTTTTTCCTGAATTACTGAAAAGGGTTTTAAAATAACCAAGGCTAACTGCCAGGTAACCTACGCCAGCATTCTCCATGCATTCCATAAGTTTATTGGCCTTTTCAGAAGTTTCAACATCAATGGCTAACATACCTCCATATCCATAACCGGGATTCATCATCCGATTAAAAAGTTCATGATCCGGATGATCTTCCATACCGGGAAAGTTGATCTTTACCCCATCAGATTTCAGCTTTTCGGCCAGGAACATTGCATTTGCACTGTGCTGACGCATGCGGATATGCAATGTATGAAGGTTTTTAAGGATACTGCTCGATCTCAATGAATCAAGCACAGGCCCTAAAAGCATGGCTGTGCCATCATTCACACTGCTGATCGCATCGATAAAAGACCTGTCAGCACAGAGGGCACCGGCTACACAATCATTCTTCCCGTTCACAAACTTGGTCAAACTGTAAACCACAATATCGGCACCATGCATTGCCGGGGTTACGATCATCGGTGTAAAAGTGTTATCGACGACAAGCTTCAGGCCGTTTTTTTTACAAATCACCGATAAGGAAGGCAAATCAGAAATCTGAAGGAGTGGATTGGTCATTGTTTCGGTATAGATAAGTTTGGTGTTTGGCCTGATCTCCTTTTTCACCGATTCCAGGTTGCTGATATTAACAAAACTCACATCGATATTGAATTTAGGTAAATAGTTTTTCAGGAAAGCATAAGTCCCGCCGTATGTGGTTACACTGGTGATGATATGGTCTCCGGCATTACAAAGCTGAAGGATAGCTGTTGTTATGGCTGCCATACCAGAAGCTGTTACCCACGCCGATTCCGTGTTCTCCATAGCTGCCATTGCTTCAGCCAGGTATTTATTGGAAGGATTCCAGTGCCTTGAATAGAGGAAACAACCTTCCTCATCGCCACTGAAGGTCTCTATCATTTTCTGGGCAGTCATAAAGGTATATGTTGACGAATCGGTGATAGAAGGATTTACATCACCAAATTCCCCAAACTGTTTAAGTTCCTGGATCCTGGTTGCCGCATCATATTTCATGGCTGTTAATTTTTAAAGTGATTTAAATTTTTGCGCTGCAAAAGTAGAAAATATATTGCAGGATTAGACTCCAGGTTTGTTTGATAGAACATCAGGCTTATTCTTCTTAATTAGAAATATAGCACCATATTTACCCGAAAAGGATTAAGTTTGAAATCTGAATATTAATTTGAAAAAACATGAAGAATTTGTTGTTTATTGTCTTACTGCTTTTCATTATGATTAGCTGCGATTCACAACGTTCAAATGATCGTAGGGAAGCCAGGGATTACCTGAAAACTGAGACAGGGGAAGAGAAAAATGCCCGTATGCAATGGTGGCGGGACGCCGGTTTTGGTATGTTCATTCATTGGGGGCTTTATGCGGTTCCAGCCGGACAATATGGCGAAGAAACCAATCATGCCGAATGGATACAGGAAACAGCAAACATTCCTGTAAAGGAATATGAAAAATATGCCGAACTGTTCAACCCGTTGAAATACAATGCTTCAGAATGGGTGCGAATGGCAAAAGATGCCGGTATGAAATATATTGTCATCACCTCAAAACATCATGATGGTTTTTGCCTCTGGGATTCAAAAGTGTCTGGCTATGACGTGGCTGATCGCACACCATATAAAAAGGACCTTTTGAGGGATCTTGCCGATGCCTGTGAAAAAGAGGGGATCATATTATGTTTTTACCATTCTATCATGGATTGGAATCATCCTTATGCACAGGGTGCCAATTATCCCGATTACAATTATGGTAAGGGCCCGAATCCTGAATTCCATAAGTATGTTGATGAATATATGATACCTCAACTGGAAGAGTTGTTAAGCAACTATGGCAAGCTGGGTGTACTCTGGTTTGACGGGGAATGGATAAACGAATGGACTGAAGACCAGGGCAAGGAATTATATAACCATCTGCGTAATATCCAGCCTGATCTTATTATCAATAACAGGGTTGGCAAAGGCCGCCAGGGCATGGAAGGCATGAATGCCTATGAAGATGCTGCCGGTGACTTTGGAACCCCTGAACAGGGGATACTGGAGGGTACTTCTGATATGGACTGGGAATCATGCATGACCATGAATAACCACTGGGGATATAACAAATTCGATAGCAACTTTAAATCTTCAAAAGTACTGATCCATAACCTGATAGATATTGCTGCCAAAGGGGGCAATTATCTTTTGAACGTAGGGCCGACGGCTGACGGATTATTCCCGCAGGAAAGCATTGATCGCCTGGAGGAGATCGGTAAGTGGATGAAAATTAATGGTGAAGTCATTCATAATTCAAGGGGAACAAAACATTATAGAGAAGGCAAATCAATATATTATATCAATAACGATGATAATAAATACTTATATGCCGTTTTTACAGAATGGCCAGGCAATTCCTTACATCTGAAATATGCCGATCCGGAAGATAATTCCGAAATTACTTTGCTGGGATACGACAATGCCCTGACCTGGGAGGATAGGCACCTGGAAGGCGTTCGTGTCATTCTGCCTGATGAATGGCAGTCAGAACAAAATCGTCCCTGTGAACATGCCTGGGTAATTAAAATGGCTGGAAAGCAAGCAAAAGTGGCAGATGCACCCGTATTTTATATTGATGGTGAGGAGGTTAAAAGTAAAGCTCTTTTTTCTGATACGGCTATCGTGGAATTGAAATCGTCAACACCCGGCTCAAAAATCTTATATACTTTTGATGGAACCTGTCCTGGTAAAGGATCAATAGTGTATGATCAGCCGGTAAAAGTTAATTCTTCAGCTATCATTAAAGCCATATCGGTGAAAGAAGGGTATGTGGATAGCCAGGTATCAAAAATAAATATTCTGCAATCAAGTACGTATAAAGGGATTGAATATGATAGTCCTTACAGCACAAAGTACGATGCACTTGGTGATCTGAGCCTTGGTGATGGAATTTTTGGGGAAAAGGAGAATTATCACGAAAACTGGCTTGGATTCGAAGGTGTTGACTTTATTGTTACGTTTGACCTGGGATATGAAACAGCTGTCAGCCAGGTGAGTGTTAACTTCTTGCAATCCATCAGAAGCTGGATATTTTTTCCTGAATATCTTGAAGTAAGTTCTTCGCTGGATGGCGTGTATTTTAGTCCACTGGCAAGCTTAAAAATCCCAAAGGTGCAAGCCGCAGATGAAACAGAAGCTCATCTCTTTGAACTCACCCTACCGAAAACCAGGGCACACTATATCCGCATTTATGCTAAAAATATTGGTGTATGCCCTGAATGGCACACCGGTGCAGGAGGAAAAGCCTGGTTGTTTGTTGATGAAGTAATAATCAAATAACATTCATTGAATCTAAATCCTAACTGAAACATCGCGATATGAGAGAAATTTTTATCAGGCTGTCATTGACCTTATGCCTGTTTTTATACTCAGTAATATTTTTGCCTGCTCAGATCCTTATTGATGGTTCATTAAATCAGGATATCTATCATGAAGGATGGATCGATCTGAATAAGAATAAGAAAAAAGATGTCTATGAAGATCCTTCTCAACCAATCGACAGTAGGATTGAAGACCTGCTGTCACAAATGACCCTTGAAGAAAAGACCTGCCAGATGGCTACCCTGTATGGATACCACAGGGTATTGGCTGATTCCCTGCCAACAGAAGCATGGAAACGGGATATCATCAAGGACGGGATAGGTAATATCGACGAACACTTAAATGGCCTGGCATACAATGACTATGCTCAGACGGAATATTCATGGCCACCCTCACAACATGTAAGGGCTATAAACCAGGTACAGCGATTTTTTATTGAGGATACGCGACTGGGCATACCTGTCGATTTTACAAATGAAGGCATCAGGGGCCTTTGCCACCATGGGGCAACCAGCTTTCCGGCCCAGATCGGTGTCGGGAGCACCTGGAATGTGGAACTGGTAAAACAGATTGCCAGGATTACCGGAAGCGAAGCAAAGGCGCTGGCTTATTCCAATATTTATTCGCCTATCATGGATATTGCACGGGATCCCAGATGGGGCCGCACCGTTGAATGTTTCGGAGAGGATCCCTTTCTGGTTACCACCTTTGGACTGGAAATGGTCAATGGGATCCAGAACCAGGGGGTTGCTTCCACAGCAAAGCATTATGCTGTTTACAGCGCACCGAAAGGAGGCAGGGACGGAGCTGTCAGGACAGATCCACATATTACGGAAAGGGAACTTCATGAGATTTATTTAGAACCATTTAAAGCCGTTGTTGAAGAGGCGGATATTCTCGGACTGATGAGTTCCTACAACGACTATAACGCGATTCCCATAAGCGGAAGCTATTACTTCCTAACGGAGCTTCTTCGCAACCAATGGGGCTTCAAAGGATATGTTGTTTCCGATAGCTGGGCTGTCGGTGGATTGGAGGGTAGGCATTATGTAGCAGAAAATTTTAAGGAAAGTGTTTACCTGTCGGTGATGGCCGGATTAAATATCAGAACCAATTTTTCTCCGCCAGAGGATTTTATTATACCCCTGAGAGAGCTGGTACATGAGGGAAGGATACCCATGGAGGTGATCGATGCCCGGGTAAAAGATATTGTTCGGGTAAAATTCTTGCTGGATCTATTCGATCATCCGTATAATTTGTCCCCTGATGAGTCTGATTTGCTGGTGCATAACACCATAAATGAGGCAGTATCTTTACAGGCATCTCGTGAGTCTATAGTTTTACTGAAGAATGAAGATAGATTCCTGCCCATAGACCGGGACAGTATAAAAACAATTCTGGTAACAGGCCCCAATGCAGATGCCGTAAATCACTCTATCAGCCGTTACGGGCCTTCGCATATTAATGTGGTCTCGATGTATGAAGGGATTAAGAATATGGCTGGTAGGGATGTAAGGGTTGATTTTCTTCCAGGATGTGATTTTTACGATGAAAACTGGCCACAGAATGAGCTTTATCCTATCCCTCCCACAGCTGAGGAACAGGTAATGATTGATGAGGCAGTTGATAAAGCCAGACTTGCAGACCTGGTCATCATTGCCGTTGGTGATAATGAAAGGACCGTTGGAGAATCGTTTTCGAGGAGCTCCCTTGATCTTCCGGGAAACCAGAAGCAGCTAATTAGATCCATTTATAAAGTGAACAAGAATATTATCGTGATCCTGGTCAATGGCCGTCCGCTCACCATAAATTGGGAGAATGACTACATACCTGCCATTATTGAGGCATGGTTCCCCGGTGAGTATGGGGGAACAGCTGTTGGAGAAGTTATTTTTGGCATATATAATCCTGGAGGAAAATTACCAATCACCTTCCCAAAAACTGTCGGACAGATCCCTTTTAACTTCCCGTATAAGAAGAGTTCGCAAAAAGGACAGGGAAAAGAAAGTCCTGAAAATATCGGTATTAGCAGGATCAATGATGCCCTGTATCCTTTTGGATATGGCTTGAGCTATACAACTTTTGAGTATTCAAACCTGTCCTTCTCCCACGACAGCCTTGATAAAGATTTTAATGTAATAGAGATCTCTCTTAAGGTAAAAAACAGCGGGTCTGTGAAAGGTGATGAGGTGGTTCAGTTATATGTAAGGGACAGGTATTCATCGGTTGTCACCTACGAAATGTTGCTTCGTGGGTTTAAAAGGATAACACTGGAACCGGGTGAGGAGAGGCAGCTTGAATTTAAACTATATCCTGTTGATCTACAACTACTGGATAAGAATATGAATGAAGTGGTAGAGCCAGGAGAATTTGATGTTTTTATTGGATCATCTTCTGAGGATATCCGATTAAAAGGCAGCTTTTATGTAAAGTGATAATAGCTTGTACTACAAAATAATCAGGTATGAAATCAAGATATTTACACATGAAACTTTTCAGGATAATAGTTTTAGTATCTGTCTGTATTTTCTTTGGGCAAGATGTCATTGGGCAGATACCACCCGGGTATTATGACAATGCTGCAGGTCTAAACGGAACACAACTACAGGATACTTTGCATGCCATCACAGATGATCATACAGTTGCAACCTACAGCGATCTATGGGATCTCTTTGAACAGACAGATAAAAAACCAAACGGGAAAGTCTGGGATATCTATTCCGACATTCCGGGCGGTACCCCACCATACCAGTTCAATTTTTTTTTAGACCAATGTGGCAATTACACCATGGAGGGGGATTGTTATAACCGCGAGCACAGTTTTCCGAAAAGCTGGATTGGAGGTTCCATCTACCCGATGTACTCCGATCTTTTTCATATCTATCCAACAGATGGATACGTGAATAACAAAAGAGCAAATTACGTTTATGGCGAGGTGGGTAATATCAGCTGGACTTCATTAAATGGATCAAAACTGGGGGATTGCATCTCCCCCGGTTTTTCAGGAATGGCTTTTGAACCAGTGGATGATTACAAAGGAGACCTGGCCCGAAGCTATTTCTATATGGCTACCCGGTATTATGGAGAAGACAGTGGGTGGCCGGGTAGTGATATGTTCGACGGATCCCAGCCAAAAAGCTGGGCACTTGAACTGCTGCGGAACTGGCATGAGTACGATCCGGTAAGCCAGAAGGAAACAGACAGAAACAATGCTGTGTATGGAATACAAGGAAACAGAAATCCCTTTATTGACCATCCCGAATTTGTTGACATGATCTGGTTTTACACAGCTATTGATGAGTCCTCAAGCACGCTGGCAATGTCCATGTCGGTTTATCCGAATCCTGTTAAAAACATATTAACTGTAAGGTTTCATGAGCGGATTGACTTTAAGAATATCGGTGTTACCTTTACAAATATCACAGGATGTCCCATTGAATTAAGGATCAGGGAAAATGCAGATCAACTTCTTATCAATACCGGGATTTTAAGTACAGGGATGTACATCTTAACTGTTTCTGATCAATCTTCCGGGGAAACGAGTTCATTTAAGATCATTAAATAGCGGGACAACACATTAGAAGCTAATGCTGTTCCTGCTTTATCCACATGATTATGCGTTACCAAAATAGAAACCTTTTTTGTTTGCAGGTATGCCAGGACAGTTCCTCATTTGTTACATTGTAGATAATTAGCACATTAAGATAAGGCTTTGTGAAAATGAATATAAAATCACTGCGATAAGCAAGACAGTGATAAAATAGTTAAATTTATACAACCCAAAAATCAAGTGTCATGAAAAAAGTCGTCATTCTCGCAATTGTATTATTCGGATCTTTTTCAATCTATTCTCAGAACATTGATGGAGTCTGGGAAGAAACTTCTACCACAGAGCATAAAAATTCCACTGTTGTCATCTGTCAGTTAGGGGATAACGTTTATTTGACGTGTTACTGGGAATTCAGAGGTGCACCTATAGTATGGAAAGGAGAGGGCAAGAGAGAGGGAAATCGAATAGCATTTGATTATGAGCATTCAAAATTGGTGACTGGTTGGGATCCAAAGGGTAAACAGGTTTTAACAATTTCAGGTGATGGAAAAAAGATGACGGGAACCTGGTCTAACACAAGAAATGAATCCGGCCCATTAACATACATACGAAAGTCTGAAAAGTAGTACCCTTTATTCAGAAACAGCCCTGCTATAGAATACTAAAGTGGCAATATGCAGTTTCTTAATAAACTGAGCAGTGTTTAATAAATATAATTACTATGTGTGCTAACCAAAACCAAGAAGAGGCACAGAATGAAAGTCGAAAACATTCTACAAATTGCATTACAATAAGGGGGAACAATCAAGGAATTTGCATTGAAATAAAGTATAGATATGCAAATCTTTCTAGATGGTACGGATTTCATCAGGGATATTTACATTGAATAAACTTGAGATAAAATATCCCACCTAAACAAAGCATGTAACAGAATTATGCACAATTAAGAAATAATGCCAAGAAAGGTACATTTGTCTTTGACGATCTACAGAAAATAAAAAACCCTGAGGTACAAATACTTACTGTCCATCTTCCTTTCTTCCGGGTAATATCCGCATATTCTATCATCAATTATAAAGGTGATAGTGAAAATAAAATCATAATAAGTACTGAAATCTAGGACATCAAATGCCTATAAATATAAAATGCCGACCTATTGCTTTTCAAACACATATATCTTATCCAATCCATAACTGGAGACAATCAGGTTCCCATCTTTATCAATACCCAAACCAGAGGTGCCAACCAAACCGGTAATCATTCTGTTCTTAGCCAGTGCAAAAATACCATCCTTATTTTTCTTATAGATAAAAACACTTCCGTTGTTGTAATTGGCAACATACAATAATTCATTATGCATCAAAAGTCTGTATGGGCCTACATTACCAAGATCGTCAGTCATTCCATTACAGCGAATGCTTTTTGTCTTATTGAAAGCATATTTCCCGTTTTCGCCTTTTGAATAAGCACTAACAATACCAAAGCTCAGATTAGCCAAATAAATGGTTTCATCTTCAGGATCAACCAATAATCCTGTAGGGCCCATAATATTATCTTTATCAATAATTGTTTCCTGGAGCTCGTATTTTCCATCTTTGTTTTTGTGCAACAGAGTTATATTATTGACATTAAAGTTTGGAGAATATAACATGCTATTATCGTACGACATAAACGACGAAAAAGGACCGTTAATATTCTTATCAATAGTTTTATCCGGATCCGGTTTGTAAATTCCATCTTTATCTTTAACATATCCAACTACTGTAGAATTATAAAATTGAGTTATCCAAAGATTATTGTCAATATCAAATTGTAATGCATCAACACCATTTGGATTTGAGATAGTTTTTTTTGCCTCCAGTTGATATATTCCATTTTCATCCTGAGAATAAAAGGTTACCGTGTTAGAAAGAAAATTTGCTGCTACAATTTCATCATCAGGACTTATCGTTAAGTTTTGAATTCCCAATATTTGATCTGTTATGGTTCTATCAGGATTCATCTTATATACCGGAATATCATTTTCCTCTTCAGCACTTAGTACATAATTTGGGAAATCAGTTCCGATATCAGTATTATTTTTGATTGAGATTTCTTTTAAAGAATCTGCAGGATATGCCTTTTTGCTGTAGAAGGTTAATGTGCCTGAATAATTAGCACTACAGAGTTGGCCATCTGGCATAATCTGAACGCATACTGGTGACGAAATCTGATCTGTAATGCATAATTTTTTATCAATTACATATTTTCCTGATTCCCCTTGTTTCATCGTCATAATCATATTCAGTCCATAATTAGCAACATACATAACATAATCTTTGTCAAAAGTTACCCAGTAGGGCGATTCCAAGTAGTTAGAAACACTCATTTCCTTGTTATACTTATAACTTCCATCGCTTTGTTTGTCAAATACACCTATTGTATTTCCACCCCAATTGCTCACATACATATTATCTTTGGCATCAAAAGTAAGGTTGATGGGTACGGATAATCCTTCTTTCACCGTTTTAGATTTATCCTCAATATACGTTCCATCTTCATTAGGTATAAAAACAACTATCTGGTTAATATTAAATAATGAAATATAAAGTGAACCATCTTTCTTAACAAATAAACCCTGGTTTCCATTTAATCCTGAAATAGTTTTATCTTTCTGTAAAACAAATTTGCCATTCTGTGATTTTTGAAATATTGAAACTGTACCACTTATATAATTTGAAACAAACATCAAATCTTTATAAATAGCTACGCTTTGTGGGCCACTCAGGCTTTCGGTTATGGTTAGATTGGTATCTATTTTATATTTACCATCTGCACCCTTGATATAAACATCCAGCTTATTATGCTCAATAGCTGTTACATATAAATTGCCGTTTTCATCGACGGCAAAACCCTGGGGAGTCATCACCTTGTGAACTGTATTGTCTTTATCAAGTGTGTATTTTTCAATTGTAACACTTCCACATTGGGAAAAAAACAATATACACATTAGTGCAAAGGAAAGAATAATGTAAAAATTTTTCATACTGTAGTGATTTTAGTTTGAACTAGGTTAATTCTATTTATTTATTGTTTCATTGACACAAATATATAATTAATATTAAATAGTCCAAAACGGACAAAGCAGCTTATTTTTCAATGATAATTACTGATTAACTGAAGTAAATGAAGCTAATCGAATCTGACATTCCAACAGATAATGGTTAACATATATAAGTGGTGTCCGCTAGAAGTTAAACACAAGTTTTATAATCCCAAATTATGCATTGGGAATGCAATGAACCAATGTATTAGTTGGGATTATCCCGATTTAGAAGATGTCGCATTTCATCATTCAGGTGAATATAGATATATGATGAAATGCATACATCTTCTTAGTCATAAGGCATTAGTTATTTTCTAATGCATTATTTGGGATAATTATATAAATGTATGCCATTTACATAACAGTTCCGTGTTCACTATATGAATTGATACTTTTAAATTTTAACGTGAAATTTAAGGTATGTACACAGGAAAGTATGTATTTGCTCAACGTATCGAATTTCTTCCACATAAGTTCATCAACGAATAGTTTTGGAAAATCCAGAATAACCAGAAGCAATCTCACGAAAGCGAATGAGAAGCAGGACTACCATATTTTTGAAAAGTCTGGGGATCTATATACCAGGCTTTAATCCCATCCCCTAGGTTTCAAAAGTTATCTCATCCTATTGTTTTCCGTAATAGTGAGATCTTTTTAAGAGCAATCGAAAAAAACAACGAATAAATTCAATTTTTCTCCTCTGTGTAACTTTATTCTTGTTAAAAACCTTTAAAAATAAAATTTTACAACAGGGAGCTCCAACAATGTTTTTATGAAGCCTGATGATAGTTTTCATAAAAAACGCTATGTACGTTTGATCATACAACAATATACTTTATTTAAGAACACAAAAAGAATCATCATTGCAATTTTTGCCATTCTTATACTATTTGGCATACAATCACGCAGGAAATCTGATGATAAAGATCCCATTCACACATATAAAATCGCAATGCTTGCAGAAGGGACTACTCTAAATGATATGGCCTTTCTGCAATCCTGTAAAGACGGATTGGAAAGAGCCAATGATCCATACTTACTTCATGTGGAATACAATATAAATACCACAACAAATCAATACCAACAAAGGATCAGTGAATTCACAGAAAGAGACTTTGATCTGATCATTGCAATCGTTTTTATGTGGAAGGATGCAATTCTAACTGCTGCCGGAAATTACCCTCAGGTTAATTTTTGTTTTGGTAGATACCGAATTATCCACGCCACAACAAAATGCGATCAGCATCTTATTTGATGTGGATGAAGCGGTCTTTCCAACAGGCTTTCTTTCTGCCTGGTGGGCTGATACACAGGATGATGATCCTGCAGTTGGTTCTGTAAGAGCAATGCAGATCCCCCAGTTTATTGAACCTTTCAATAACGGGGCACATTATTGTAATACATTATACGCAAGAAACGTAGGGACTTTGAGAGCCTATGCCGCTGATTCTTCAATGAAGAATTGGGAAAAAAACTGGCTGACAACCTGATAAATCTCGGTACGGATGTGATTTTGGGTGTAGGAAGTAAAACCGGAATATTTAGTTATTATTCTTATCGATTAGTTAAGGCATACATTTTAATCCAATATGATTCAATACAATTAAGCAAAAGTACAACTTATATATAACCACTAAAATAAAAAAGGCTTGCATCATATTGATATACAAACCTTTATAAAAATGTTTTGTGGGCCCACCAGGACTTGATCCCGAGATCCCTTGATATAAGAATGATCTCTTCTAATGATTTCCCGTAGCTCAGTAATCAGTATTATGGTATTACAGTTAATGTAGATGAATTGGAAATTGTAAGTGTTTTTCCCTTTTCTACAGAAATTTCCATCACGGTTTTATCATCGCTAAGCGTAACACCGGAGTTTATTATAATGCGCGACCAGGCTTTTACCGGATCATTCTGTCCTGCGTTCCAGGTGGAAGGATTGCCCCAGTTACCATCAATTATGCTGAGAAACGGTATCGGTCCTGTTGAGGATTTCCAATCATTGTTATCCATATTGTGTAATGTACCGTGATATCCCCCGGTAATATCGGAAAGTATTGTTCCGGTACTATCATCACATGGCCAGTAGCCAACCAGTCCGGTTTCTGTTCCATCAAGGGTACGGCACATATACTCACGTATCTGGCTGGAATCAAGGGCTACACTCCATATCCTGATCTCTTCCAGGATGCCAGTCATAAATTCAGTAGTCCCAATATAACTGCCAAAAAATACATTGGAGTCGATAGCTGGCAGTGGATTATCACTGCTGGTTCGTTGTGAAATGATATCCCCATCGAGATAACTTACAAAACCATTTATTGTATTTTGTTTCCATGTCATTGCTATATGGTGCCAGTTCCCATCTTCTGCACCTGTTCCGACTGCGATCCCGTTTCCTGCTCCACCATCATTTGACAGGATATGCGTATCCTCCCACCCGGCAACAATATAGTCGCTTGCGTTCTGTTGCCTGATTGCTGATTGGATGTTATGGCCTTTATACCAGAATTCGATGGTTATTTCCGAACCGCTCAGATCATTCAATGTGGTTTCTACATACTCATTTGTCCCATCAAAATGGAGGGCATAGCCAGGTACTAAATCAGCATCTATTCCTAACCCCTTAACAACAATTTTATTTGTTTTAGCCGCATAGGATGTGTGGAAGATAGTATCATTATAAACATTCCCCGAATCGGGTTCAAAGCTAACATACAGCGTATCATTTATCCTTCCGTTCCCGGGGGCGATTGCCAGATTCTGTGTGAATCCCCCTGTATCGGATAATGAAACCTTATAATTTGCAGGACAGGTAATATTCAGATCGGTAAAAAGTTCCTCGGCATCAAGAATATAACTTTGAATTGCTGATCTGCCGGTTGGAACAGCGCCAAAATCTATCGTTGGAATCTCTGGCTGTTCATAATGATATAATAGCCCATCAAAATTACCGACGATCAGATCCAATAAACCATCTCCGTCAATATCGGTGAATGCCGGTACAGAATAGAGACCAACCTGGATAGTATCGACACCTGAATTTACAGGTAAAAAAGAACCTGAATTTACCGAATCCTGCTCATAATGGTTCAGGTAACCATCGTATTCCCCAACGATCAGATCCAATAATCCGTCTCTGTCAATATCGGTAAATGTTGGTGTTGACATTCTTCCCGGATCGATAGAGCTAAAGTTTTGCGTTACGAATGTAAAAGAATCAGGTACTGACAAAACCTGCTTATAATAATGCATGTATCCATGAAAATACCCAATCACCATATCCAATGAATCATCACCATTAAAATCGTTAAGAGCAGGACATGAATAGGTTCCTATATCAATCGAACTAAAATTTGGTGTAATGAGCGTAAAAGAGTTTGAATTCAGGTTATCCTGTTCGTAGTGACTAATGGTGCCTGAATATCCGCCAATAAGCAAATCCAATAAGCCATCTCCGTCAAGATCGGTAAATGTTGGGGTTGATAAGGCCCCCACATCTATGGAATTAAAATTTGAAGTGACGAATGAAAAAGAGGCAGAATTTTCCGCATCCTGCTCATAGTGGTTAAGGTTGCCATCATTCTCACCAATGATAAGATCCAACAAACCATCTCCGTCAATGTCGCTAAAAACAGGTTTTGCCTTACCTCCAATATCTATCATATTAAAGCTGTCGGTTATAAAATCAAAGCTCAAAGGGATTTTCAAAGTGATTATTAAAGGATTAATCCTGCCTGTTCCTGCCAGCAGCACTTTTTTTACAGGTTCATCCGGATCGTTTGATGTAATGGTCAATGTATCATCAAGCACGCCTGTTGTGTCTGGTGTGAAGGTGATGACGATCCTGGTACTATCCGATGCCGCAATTTTACAATTTGACGTGTCAATAGAAAATTGTGACTCATTTATGGCAATATTGCTTACTGTCAGGCTATCATTGCCTTTATTAACTATCCAGAGTGTGTCGGATTGAGATTCTCCTACAAGGGCATAAAAAACAATAGAATCCTCATTCAGATATATATCAGGTTCAATGTACTTTCCGATAATAAACTGACTGAAAGATGTTATTCCTGTGAACGTTACCTCATCTTCAGTGGCATTTACAGTATTTGCATTTGCAAGAAATCCCCAGCCTGAATCTTCATTACTACCGCGGGTATAAAGTTTTATATAAGCAGGGGCTAATTCATCAATTACTGTTAAATCTTCATCAACAGTAAAAGTTAAATTTGTGTTGAATGTCCCAGTTCCAAATCGGTTCACAACCCAGTACCGGGAATCAAAAACCTGGTCTGGTTGGGCTGGTATTATGTTGGGAGTCGTATCGATACGTGATACCGTGATTACGGCACCATTATGCGAAATGAAATACATCGAAAGGTCTGTTCCGGTAAAATCGACTGTGCCGTTTGCTTCGGTTTGTGTATTTGCTGTTCCTCCACCAAACGGAATTGTCGATCCAACCCAGTCTGCTTCTTCCATATTTGTTAGCGTTCCATCATTTCCGGATTTTACGTCTGCTGTTGTTGTTCCGGTTCCCTCATTAAATTGCCAGTAACTTACCAGGCCGGTTTCGGTACCTGCGAGTTGAAGGTACATATTCTCGCGGATCTGAGTGGAATCCCTGGCAATGTTCCATAAACGAACTTCATCGATCTTTCCAACCGGATTTCTGTTTCCGGGATCACCCGGGGATTCACCAATATAGAAATTCGCTATAGAAGAGGCTATGGGATCAGTCTGGTTTTCGGAGGCAACAATCTCACCATTAACATACAATTTCACAGTAATTCCGTTATAAACGGCAGCTACATGTTGCCAGGTGCTTAATGTCAAAACATTGTTGGCAATAACATCTATCCATGTAGTTCCGGTTCCGAAAACAAAACTCGGGACACTACCGGAACTGCCATAACGCAAAACATATCCGGTCGCAGATCCAATATCCCAATAATCTTTTCCTGCAACTGTATTGTCCCAATAATTTGATTTAAAATTAGTTGGATATATCCAGGCTTCAATAGTAATATCTGTTCCGGTAATATTTAAAGAGGGATCATTACCACAATCAACATATTCGTGAGTTCCATCAAAGTTAAGACAGGTTCCGGGATAATTATCGGTTTGAGCGTGCAATTTGTTCTGGTATATTGAGAAAATCAATACCAGAACACAGGAAATTGCAAATATGGTTTTCATAATGGTATTGTTTGTCAACACAATATACGGATAATAGTGCTTATATCCAAATATAATACTGCAGACTTTTCCGGGCAGCAACTTCATTTTTGTTAAAGAAATTTGAGTTCCAAACCTGGTTTTATTAAGTTCCATATTACATGTAACAAATGAAAAAGCTGGCAATTGGTATCCATCTTTTACAGAACATTGCATACTTGATAAGAATTCATTTTATTTCCACTCACACCTCTTTTAATAATCCCAAATTATGCATTGGGAATGCAATGAACCAATGTATTAGTTGGGATTATCCCGATTTAGAAGATGTCGCATTTCATCATTCAAGTAAATATCGATATATGATGAAATGCATACATCTTCTTAGTCGTAAGGCATTAGTTAT
>CAYXUU010000064.1:0-20042 GCA_964468645.1 uncultured Bacteroidales bacterium | reverse complement strand
CCTAATCGCATAATCTAATATTCTTCTTCTGACACTTTAAAAATTAGACGATTAGACGATTTGGCGATTTGGCGATGTAGCGAAGGGGTGTAAATCGTTAAGTCGCTACGTCGTTACATCTCCTAATCGCATAATCTAATATTCTTCTTCTGACATTTTAAAAATTAGACGATTAGGCGATTTTTCGATTTGACGATGTTGCGAAGTAGTACAAATCGTTAAATCGCTACGTCGCTACATCTCCTAATCGTATAATCAAATAATCTTCTTCTGTCACTTCAAAAATTAAACGATTAGGCGATTATGCGATTTGACGATGTAGCGAAGTAGTACAAATCGTTAAGTCGCTACGTCGTTACATCTCCTAATCGCATAATCAATCCTAATGGCATTGGCTAAAAAAATCGACATCAGCTAAATATTTCCTTCGCCACTTCATATATATAACTAACTTTAACTCTTCATAAAATCACAAAAATGAAATCAACCAAATTCAGCCTGCTTTCTATTTTGATTCTTGTTATGAATATTTCATTTGCACAGGAAACCATTTACAATAATTTCGGGCCCGGACATGATGGCTGGGACTATAACTATGGTTTGGGTTGGACCATCGCCGGCGACAGCATCGAAAACCAGTATGGTGTTGAACAGGCCATGGGATTTGAGGCAACCATCGGTGGTTTTGTTACCGATATCTGGGTTGCCATATCCTATGTTCCTTTCAGCTGGTTTGCTGATACAGTCATAATCCGGCTGACAGAAAATCATGGCCTCCCTCCGGATACTGCAGGTATCATGGAGGAATGGATACTGACCGGTTTCAGTTCATGGTCGCAATGGAATACTCCCATACACCTTGTTGGGAATAATACATCAGAATTACATGCCGGCAGTTCATACTGGTTCTGGGCACTGGCCAAAGAAGACACCTGGACCATGTGGTGTATGAATGAGAACCCGGCACTAACATGCCTACATACCATCCGTCGCGAAAATGAGGATTGGCTGCCTGTTTCAAATGAGACGGCAAGTGCATTCAGAATAGATGTAAGCACAGGTGTCGGAATTTCTTCAAAGGAACATAACAATGAAGTTACTTTACTTTCACAAAATTATCCGAATCCATTCACATGTAATACAAATATTTCTTATTCGGTCGGAAAGCCTGATCACATCCGTGTTGTTGTTTTTGACATGCTGGGAGATGAATTGATGACACTTATTGATGAATACCAGAATACTGGTAAATACACGATTGTATTCGATACATACACACTACCATCTGGGATTTATTACTATAGTCTACAATCAGGGCAACATCTGATAGACGTGAAGAAAATGAATTGTGTCAGGTAATAAGCCTGTTGCTATATTTCCAATTTCAACTACTTCTTCAATGAAGCCTTACTGAAAATATGCGCCGGGATATCCGCATTAAAATCCATACTCAATACCACAAAGTCGGTCCCTTTTCCATCTTTAAGCATATCTTTAAAATTGATCTTTCCGGGGTACCATCTTCCATCAATTTTTTCCACATCACTCATTGTTGTTTTCTTGAGCAGTTGCCCGCTTTTGGCAAAAAGTTCTTCTTTCAACGGCACATAGCGTTCTTCATCTATCCATATCTTACGGCTTTCATAAGTCGCATCATCAACTTTTGCATTCAATTCCAGGATCCACGTTTTTCGTCCATCGATCTCTTCTTCACCAATAACCTGTGAATTATACATTTCGGTGAGCTTACGGTCTTCCATCATGTCTTCATAAGAAAGGTCGGATCCCATTACCGATTGCCTTAGCATATGTCCTGAAAGCTGGATGGTACGGTCGGTGGAAGGGGAGTATATCCAGAGTCTGTCTTCCAGTTTCAGCATTTTGGTCCCTTTCTCCCTGGCCGGAGCCAGGTACTCAGTAAATGACTTCAGATGGCCTTCTGAATAACCTATTGACTCAACAGTCCGACTGTTGCGCCTGCCATAGATGATCATTTGTGATTTTACGATGCGGGTTTCCGAACTCATGTTATCATCAACTTTCTGCAATATCATGCCTGCATCGGGGTATTGGTCCTGCGAGAACAGCAAAACCGGTATAAGCATCAGTATGATTAAGCTTTTCATTTTATCATATTTTGATTGAAAATTCATCATGTTATTTAGATCTCTGTATTAATATATTATTCATATACTTTCATTTATCAATAGCATTATACTTCCAGTTCCTTAATCAGTGTAGCTGTCTGGCGTTTGTATATGGCCAGGCCTGATAAGAGGTTTCCGATCACCATAGCAAATACCCCAGGGATGAACCCAATGTATAATAGTTGCGGAGTGAATTTAGATCGCAGTACAGAGGGCATTATCATGGTGGCATCAGTCATCATCCCGCTGATATCAATACCATGAACCTGCAGGTAAAAGGTGAGTCCCAGCCCAAAGGCAGTTCCAACAACCGATCCGATGATCCCAACCAGGACAGCTTCATAGAAAAGTGTTCTGTAAATATGTCCTTTGTTTTCACCCAGGGCCAGCCGGATGCCGAATTCCTGGTAGCGGCGCAATCCGCCGATCAGGCCGGTGTTCCATAATACGACTGACATAATAATTACGAAGATCACAACAAACATGGAAGCAAAAGCATCAACCAGACCAAGGTAGCTGCCCATATTATTTTGCTCGCGGAGGGCCAGCATCACCGGGGTAAATTCATCTTCACTCTCAGCATACTTTTCATTGAAGTTTGCTGCAATAATGCTTGCTTTCTCATCTATGTATATTTCATCTTTGTAAAATCCAAGGATCTCTCCGGCTGCGTCTTCCATGTCCAGCATTCGTCGGGCATCTGCCAGATCAATGATCACCATTCCCTTATCCAGGGCCGGAATTCCAAATCGTATCGTACCCGAAATGACAAAACTTTCGAAGGTCATGGCACCATTCATGGTCGAACCCATATAGGTAATCTCATCACCAACGTTTAAATTTAATTTTTGAGCGAATTCATGTCCTATCAGGGCTTCCCTGCTGTTTTTGGGAATCCTTCCCTCCACGATCGAATGGCGGATATTCATACGTTCTATTTCCTTACTATCTTCGGAGAAAATCTCAATGGCCAATCCGAATGCCGGACCCTGTCCCCTGGAATCACCCTGCTCATCAGGGACATCAATCAATCCACCAAACCGGATACGCTTCACCCAGCTGTGATCAGGGTATTCTTCCTTCAGATTTTGGGTAAGTTCATCGACACCGAGCAAAGCCAGGTCATTGGGTATCTGGTCCTTGTTTTCAGCATAGGCTTTTGACATTATCTTTAAGTGCCCGGTTTCGAAACGGGCGGTCTGGTCTATCATATCACCGATGGCCCCGCCAATATATCCACTTATGGATATCGTTAAGAATACCCCTATGGCAACCACAATAACCGGAAGCAAGCTTCGATTCTTATCACGCAGTATGGCTTTAAATATAAATCTGATCATTGTAATTTTCCTTTAAGTGCTTCAACTGGATTCATTCTCGCTATTTTCCGGGCCGGCATGAAACTCACTATGGTAGCCGACAGTACCACCAGTACAATGGTTCCCACGATCAATCCCAAACCATAAACAGGATACATGGTTTCTGCCATGATAATCCCGAAGTCATCTCCCGACATGGGAAAGGTAATGCCTTTAACTGCCAGGTATGCCAGCAACGGGATACCATAGATGCATCCCAATACGGTTGCAAATATGCTGTACATGCTCCCTTCTGCTGTAAACAGCCAGACAACCTGAAGGCGTGTCATTCCGAGGGCGATATAAGTACCGATCTCTTTCTGCCTGCGAAAGATCGATAGAACCTGGGTGTCGAAGATGGCGAGCAGGCCCAGTGCCATGAACATGATGTACATGACAGTGCCACCCGTTTTTTTCATATTGATCATACGGGTGAGCTCCCGTAACAGGTATTCCCGGCTTTCGAAACGCCAGCCAGGTATGTCGGAATAAATATAATCATCATTTGCCACAAACATGGTAGCATGTCTGTCCATTCCAGTCATTTCCCACAATTTGTCAATTGCAACCCATAGTTGACCACCGTCAACAGTTGCAACATCAGAATCGAATATTCCTGCTACAGTAACATTTGTTGCATCGAAGGTGCCGTTCATGTCACGCCATCGGATAAGGATGTCATCCCCTGTATTTACTTTGGCTGACTCTGCCATTCTCTTCCCGATAAGTACGGGAATTTCAGCGGTACTTTCCAGGAGGACTTTGGTTGGAAGCCTCAAAGTAGTTTGTAAGGGATCTATGCCTTTTAACCGGATACCCATCATTCTCCCCTGCGGATAAATAGTGGCCTGCCTGATCAATATGGGTGTAAGGTGGTCCTGGTTTTCTTCAGGCAATATACCATGTCCGTCCTGCAAAGAGAAAGGATCAAATGGATCATAGGCCATGTTCATCAAATGGCCGTTTCCATATTCCCATGCCACACCATCCCTACGGGCCTGTTCATTCCATCCGTCGATAAGGCCGTTGTAGAATATGATAACCACAAAAGCAAACGACAGCACCCCTGCATTGAGCCAAGTTCTCAAACCGGCCCCCATGAGGTTCCTATATGCCAATTGGAATGCAAGTTTCATAGCGCCGTGGTTTTTGCAGTTATTATCTCATCCTGAGCTACTTTTCCATCTTCAAGATGAATAATACGACGGAGGTAACCCATCACCTTTTCATCATGTGTGGAGAAGAGGAATGTGGTATTTAGTTCCTCATTTAGCTTTTGCATGGTTTGGATGATGGCATGAGCGTTCCTGGCATCCAGGTTAGCCGTGGGTTCATCTGCCAGCAGGATCTCCGGCCGCTTGACCATAGCACGTGCAATGGCTACTCGCTGCCCTTCCCCACCGGATAGTTTATCCGGTTTCTTTTTTGCCATGTCAGCCAGGCCTACCCATTCCAGGGCATCCATCACGGCTTTCCTGCGTTCAGAAACAGTTCGGTTTTGTAACAGTAGGGCAAACTCGACATTCTCATACACTGTATAAACCGGTAACAGATTATATACCTGAAAAATAAAGCCAATGTGCTGATTACGCAGCAGGGCCGATTGCCTGTGTGTGAGCTTCGAGATGTCATTACCCATGACAGTGGCCCTGCCTTCTGTCGGGTTGTCAAGCGACCCGATGATATTTAGCAGGGTGGTCTTACCCGACCCACTGGGTCCAACGATTCCTGTAAATTCCCCGGCCTGAAATTCAAGATCGATGTTGTTCAGGGCCGTGAATTCACCTTCACCTACCGGGAATCGTTTGGTCAGTTTTTCAATTGAAATAATGGTTTCACTCATTGTATTAATTATTAATGATTGAATACGATCATCAGCCGGACACCCGGGCCGGGGAAATTGTTTGAAAAGTTGTTTTCCCCTACAATCTGTTGGTTGACATCCGGGTTGTAGAAGGCCATGATGTATGACGTGATATTTTTAAAAGTATGCTGATAATTCAGAAAGAATGAAAGCGCCTCCTCATTCCAGTTGTAGAAGCCTACAGCACTGATATTATTATACAATCCCAGTGGATAACTGACCGAGAGGGCTGTTGTATTATAGTTTTGTTTGAATGCAAAAGGATCATCATCATATGCAGCCAGCAGGTGCTCCAATATGATATGCATGCCATTTCCCACGCCGAACGTATAATCCATGCCCATTGTAAGCATTTCCTGATTGGTCAGGAGATCCACATCATTTTTCTTTTGTACATAACTGGCTTCGAACCACATGCCAACCTCCAGGTCCCATTTCCCATCCAGGGCAAAACGGTTCTCAGGAATTCTTTCGTATTGAGGGATGTCCTGCCAGTTCCTCGAATCTGCAATGCGGTGGTGATATGAAAATGCAATTTCGCCACGAGGGACCGGATACTGGAATCGTCCACCAAATTCAGGGATACAGGGATTGCTTTCAAGGAGGGTAAAACCACGCGGATTTTCATTACCATACAGTATCCATAGCCAGATATTGGCATTGTTCAGGAAATAATACCTGGCCAGGGCACCGTAAATCCCGTTGGTGAATTTAAGGGGATCACGGGGATCGATTTCATCGAACCATTGTAAGGGGCGCAGGAGCATGGCCGAACCAAAATCGATCTTCTGTAAACCAAGACGGAATTCAAATCGTTTTCCGGTATAACGGGCCCAGAGACGATAAAGGCGAATGTCACCATGGGTAGCAATGCTATCGAAATCATTAAAGGAAAAAGAACCGTAGATATTGGCAGCGGCTTCAAAGTCAATTATTCTGGTTTCCCTGATTGGAATTTCCAGGCTTAGTTTGGGCAGGTAACGGCCGCCAAAGGAATAGTCCAGCTCACTATCGGGGCTGTAATTACCCCAGGCAGAGAGTTCACCGTCAAATTCCAAACTTGTCTGCCCCGATACAACACCTGCTATCAGTAATATTATAAGATATGTCAGATTAAACTGCTTCATGATCTTTTGCCGGGTTCGGAAAAAATACCGTAAAAGAAAAAGTTGGTTAATTGCATGATCACCTCCTGGGAATTATGATCGTAAAGTTTGTTCAACTGCTCGTCCCAGGTAAGTTCGGTCAAATGATTGAGGATAAAGAGAATAAACTCCGGTTTTATGTCCTTCCTGATCCAACCTTTCTCCTGAGCCTTTCTGAAGTCATTCATGAACTCACCCAGGATAGCGTTTCGTTCTTGTTCCATCAATTCCTTCAGTCCGCCGGTATCGTACTGATAAATGTCTCTGAGGAACTCTTCGCTGATATTCCTGGAGGATTCCTGTTTCAGCATGATCATTTCCTTCATCTTTTCAGGATAAGGGATTTCTTTTTGCATGATAGCCCGGTATTTTTCCAGGCTTTTTTCAAAGATATTTTTCAGGACGATCTCTGCCACTTCGGTTTTATTCTTAAAAAGCCTGTAAAAGGTCATTTTGCTTACTCCTGCTTCCCGACAGATCTCCTCAACAGATATCCTACGTAAACCGTGTTTCCAGAACAAAGCCTTTGCCTGTTGCAAGATGATACGGTAGCTTTTATTTTCTGAAGACATACTCATGGTAATAAAAATTTATTACTATTATTTTGCAATTATACGAAATAAATATCATAAAACATAATTCGTAATATTAAATTATAAACGTTTTATTTAATGGTCTATTATTTCTGGAATTAGATAATAACATAAAATGAATTTGATCAGTGAGATAATCAATGAAAAGATATCACATTCCCAGAACGATTTCACCTATTTCTTCATTAGCAGGCGTAAGTTCCCCGGTTGTGAAAGTTCCATGGTCGGCATCGATGCGGTTATAAACAGATGTGTATAGCTGGCAAATGATTTTTAGGCTCTTCAAATATCTTTCATCTACGATGCTTTGCAAGTGATCAATTTGCAGGATGGTTTGTTTTCTGTATTCTTCTGCTTTTCCTTTGTAGTATCGTATTACATTTCTGAAACCCTGAGGGATATCACCACCACTGGCAATTTCTTTCAAGTCTCCGGGTGTTAGCATATTCTCATTTAAAACATCCAATGCAAAATAGTTCAGGTTCATGTTTTGATCTTTCTGAAAATCCCTGATCACATGAACAAGATAGCTAAAGATGGCACAGGGTCTGGCTACATCGAGGATATCGATGGGTGGTACTTTGAATGATCCATTCTCTTTTTGCAAACAACAAAGATGCACAAAGATCGAAGCTGGAGCCACAGAAGCTCCTTCAGCATAATCGATAAACGACTCAAATGTGGGGAAGCTACCATGATTGATATCATATTGCATCGCCATCGCAAAGTTGTGGAAGTATAATAATGGAATTTTAAATGTTTCTATGGTATTGATCAACTCCAGAATGGACGAATCATCACTGGAATCTTTGTCCAGGCAACTGATCCAATTATTCACTTTTTCGGTGAGTAGTTGTTTTTCCATGCATGATATTTTCCTTTCACTGGATTTACGATCATCCACCAGATCATCAATTTTACGCATAAAACGGTAACATACTTTTGCAGCATGATAGCGGTCTTCCTCCCAGAAGCTGGCAGCAATTAAAATATTGGGATGCTTATCAATTTTTGTGATATCTATCCCATTGATAAAATGCCCTGCCATATGCGTATCATTTGCCATCGATAATTTTCTCTGTTGTTAACCTGGCCGATATCAACGACATCGGGGCCCCATTTCCTGGATGTGTGCTTCCCCCCACAAAGTAAAGGTTTTTATACTTTCTATGCCGGTTATGAGGACGCATATATCCCATTTGTAATAAATTATGACTCAGGCTACCAAAGGTAGCGCCATTATATAAATTAAAAACATCCTTCCAGCTTTGTGGTGTAACAATTCTTTCAAACTTAATGTGTGATTCAAAATCGGGAATTCCTTCCTTTTTTAAGCGTTCAAAGATTGAATGCCTGAGTTTTATTTTCATTTCTTCGATATCATCAGCAGCATGAAGATTCAAATGAGCTACCGGCACGATAACCGAAACCGAATCCTGTCCTTTAGGAGCTACTGTATTATCTGATTTGACAGGAGAATGAAAATAAAAACTAAAATCATCAGGTTGATCCCCCCCTTCAAAAATAGCCATGAGGTCCCGCTTCAGGTCTTTTGCAACAAACACATTGTGTTGCTCCAGCTGATCGAAGGCATGATCCATCGCCCAGTGATATACAATTGCTGAGCAGGCATATTTCATACCTTTCATCTTTCGTTTCATCCTGGCATCAGGTAAAAGGTCAGTATAGGCATAGGGTAGATCTGAGTTATTTACTACAATATCGGCTTTATAGAAATCTCCATTTTCCAGTAAAACACCTTCAGCTTTTTTTCCTGCCACTTTAATTTCCTTAACTGCTGAATTGTAATCAATCTTTACCCCTTCCAAAAATGCTATCTCCAGTAAATTTTTTGAAACCTGGTTCATTCCCCCTTTCGGAAACCAGACTCCTTCAGTAAGCTCCAGGAATGGCAACATGGAGAAAACAGCGGATGCTTTGTAAGGATCCTGTCCGACATAAATATTTTGAAAAGTAAAAGCTGCCCGTAAAGCAGGATGCCTGAAATACTTCCCGGTATATCTGTAATGGTTTTGTAAGGCCTTTACCTGCATTAACACAAAAAGGTTCTTCAGATTAAAGAATTGCATGAAATGAGAGTAATTTCGGTTGATGATATGTTTCATGCCGATGCGGTAAGCTTTCATCCCCACATCCATATATTTAATAAACCTATAGAAACTTCCGGGTTCAAATGATTCAAGCTGCTCTCTCATCTTAGCCAGATCAGAGGTAAACTGAAAGTCCTTTCCGTGATGAAAGAAGATCCTGTAAATTGGTTCTATCCTGAACAGCTCCAACTCTTCATCAAGTTTTCTACCAAAATTGTTATACGTAGTCTCATAAACATCCCGCATCATTAACAGTGTAGCCCCGGTATCGAAACGATGGCCATCGATAGTCATAGCTCCACAACGCCCCCCGGCGAACTGATTCTTTTCAAATATTCGAACGGAATAACCCTTTTGAGCCAGGTAAATGGAGGTTGCAATACCTCCGATTCCGGCACCAATTATTATGACATCTTTCTTGTTCGGCACTTTTAAAATTTTACTTATGGTAAAGACATTTCAAATATACAAGAGTTGCATTAATTATTTGAGATATTCGATGATTAACCTATTCGTGTTAATCATAAGTTGTTTTAAAAAGAGAACCTTCGGGGTAATTTAAAATTGTCGATTGTCAATTTTAAAGTATTGATGTTTAATCGATTGTTGATTTATTAAGGCATAATAACCATATAACTGTTTCTTGCAATTTTCCTTTTAAATTAATTATCCCAAATAATGCATTAGAAATAATTAAATTCATTACGATTAAGAAGCTGTAGGCATCTCATCACATATCAATATCACCTTAATGATGAAATGCCACATCTTCTAAATCGGGATAATCCCAACTAATGCATTGGTTCATTTCAATCCCAATGCATAATTTGGGATTATCGAATATTAACAATTGACAATCGTCTAATTATTGATTTATCAGTATTTGCAATAGTACTATCTCTTTTTAAAAAGACGAAAAGTATTGCCACAAATAATACTGCTAGAATATTACTACATTTGCTCCATTACACTTCCATAGTTTTAATAAAATATCAAGATACAACAATGAACAGGATATTAAGAAAAGTGTTTACAGTTCTTTCGCTGTTGATGATTTGTATTACCAGTATTTATTCACAAGAACTGGTAACAGGAAATTTGCTTGAAGCTCATGATTTTTTTCCAACTCCTCCCCGTCCCGAGGGGCAACAAGATGTTATCGAGCTCAAATGTGATCCCATTGATACCGTTCGTATTGCTTTCATCGGACTTGGCATGAGAGGTTCGGGGGCCATACACCGTTATACCTTTCTTGATGGGATTGAAATTGTTGCTCTCTGTGATGTAGTTCCGGAGAAAGTAGAAGAATGCCAGCAAACGCTTCTTGAAAAAGGATTTCCCCCTGCTGATGAATATACCGGACCGGAGGACTGGAAAACCATATGCGAAAGAGTTGATATTGACCTGGTTTATGTATGCACCCATTGGGACCTGCACACACCTATTGCCGTTTATGCTATGGAACATGGTAAACATGTTGCCCTTGAAGTTCCTGCAGCGCTTACCATAGATGAATGCTGGCAACTGGTGAATACTGCTGAGAAAACCCGGAAACATTGCATACAATTGGAAAACTGCAATTACGACTTTTTTGAAATCGCTACTTTGAACATGGCACAGCAGGGATTATTTGGAGAAATTGTCCATTGCGAAGGTGCTTATATTCATGACTTAAGATGGCTCAATTTTGACGAGAAAGGCTACTGGGATATGTGGCGGTTAAAACATCTTGAGAAAACTGATGGCAATACTTACCCCACCCATGGCTTCGGGCCAATAAGCCATATCATGAGCATTCACAGGGGAGATAAAATGGAATACATCACCTCCATGTCGAGTGATCAATTTGGTATGACTGCCTATGCGATAGAAAAATTTGGTGAAGATTCTGATTATGCCAAAAGAGATTATAAAAAGGGCGACATTAACACATCCCTCATCAAAACGGAAAACGGGAAAACCATGATGTTACAGCACGATGTTACCAGCCCACGCCCCTACAGCCGTTTGCATACTGTCAGTGGCACCAAGGGTTTCGCCCAGAAATATCCTAAGAAAGGAATAGCCCTCGAGCCACATGCTCACTACTTCTTGCCGGAAGAAAAATTAGATTCTCTATTGGAGCTATATACACATCCTATCGTTCGAGACATCGAAGAAAAAGCAAAAGAGGTTGGCGGCCATGGTGGTATGGATTTTATCATGGATTACCGTTTGATCTATTGTCTGAGAAACGGCCTGCCTTTAGATCAGGATGTTTATGATGCAGCGGAATGGTCATCCATAATTGAACTTTCCAGGAAATCTGTTGATAATCAAAGTATGCCTGTGAGGGTACCCGATTTTACCCGTGGATCATATAAAAAAGTAAACCAGGTGACCTACTGGCAATAGGTTTCAGGATCCAGATATTTAAAGATCCCTCTATTATTTCAATAAAAAAAGCTTACAAAAGGAAAGATTTCTGAATTACAATGAATTGCTGAGGAATTTTCGGTAAGGTCAGATATGAAAAAACCTTTTCAGGTCAGTTCCCTTTTTCAACCTGTATTGAATATAAAGTAATACTGATGATACCGGCAGAACGCATATCAGGACAATCAGACTCCAGTGAAGTTTAATTGTATGCTCGGTATATAGGGATATCAACCCTTCAATACAAATACACAGCAGGCCGGAAGCAATCAGTGAGTAAGTAATCAGGTTTAATTCTTTTTCATGGGTATTCCTTATCAATAACACAAGTACGAAGATGATAAGATATGCCACAAGAACCAGTGGAATTCCGAATTTTAATCCCCAGGTAATATTACCATTAAACATATCTATGAGGATTAACAGAATTGAAGTGGACATAAAGCTCCCTAAAAGCCACAATATGATCTTTTTAAACCAGAAACAAAATAATGTTGTGTTAATGAATAATACCGCACATATCGCTATTGAATATTTCGACCAGGTAACATTGTTGCCATCAAGGAGATCGATGATCAGGGTAACCAGGATTCCTGAAACAAGCAGAATACCTGAGATCTCCCAGAAAAATTTTCGCTTTTGAAAACCACTCAACTTCTGATAATTCGTTAACAATTTTTCCTCCTGTTTTCGCTTTCTCAGGTTTATATATTCAATATTCTCAGTGTTTTCGGTAATCATGGGTTCTCCGCATAACGGACAGAAGTTCATGTTGTTTTCAAGTTCTACACCACAGTTTGAACAGGCTCTCATGAATTATGATTTTAAATTAGTTTCTAAATTGATCCCAACTCCCTGATCTTTAAAAAACTGAAGAAATTTTTCTTCAAACATCGTTGATTTTGTGATGTTGCCAAAGCTTAAAACCAATTTATCATTAAATCCAACTATTCCACAACCCACTTTCAACATTTTATTGGGCGGTGGAGGGGTGGCAACAAAATAGTCTATCATTTTCTCAATTCCGGGAGGAAGTTTTACCATCCCCAGATTTGTAATCACTCCACTGTATTGTTTTGTTCCCAGTGAATAATATTTCATTCTCAGAATAAAACTTTTTAGAAAAAGTGGAATACTCCTGATATAAACTTTTTTCTCACTTCCCACATTTCTTGAAATGTTTTTATTTATAAGTTTTTCATCGGTCTCTAATCTGATTTGATGATACACAGTCTTTATAATCTCATCAAATGTATAATTTCCAAGCCGCAGGTCAATTTCAGGCATCACGAATAATGTGAAGTTTCGCATTGTTTTTGAAGGAAAGATATTTCTCAGATTTACTGGTACCTGGACACGTATATATTTACTTTTTTTGTGTCTCCTTGATTTTTTCAGCTCCACTTCGATTTCCTGAAGCACGAACATATAAACCGAAACAAGATAATCATTAATGCTAACACCTTTTTCGGAAGCCAGGACTTTTACATCATTCAAGGATACGGTAACCTTCATAACCCGGAAGCGAGGTACTGTTTTAAGAGGCCATGGTAAATGAAAAGCATTTGATCTCTTCACCATTGGAGGAATGTCTTCCTTGAAATACCTGTTATAGGAGTCTTCATATTCTTCTTCCGATATGATATCACCAGGTCTGTAATAATCAAAGCCAGCTGGAATTTCTGAAGCTGACTTTGCTGAATATAAAACAAGGATTGTCTTTAAAAATTCAAATATACCTGAACCATCAGTTAAAATATGCGAGAACTCCACACTTATCCTATTACCCGCAACAAGGATGCGCAATAAGAGTCCGTTTTTGGAGAATCTCCTGCATGGTCTTTTGTCATCAACCTCAACAGGAAAATGATGAGGAATATGTTCGAGATAATACCAGAAAAAGCCTTTTTTAAGTTGCACCTGAAAATAGGGGAAGCGGTTTTCTGCAAGGGCAATGGCTTCAAGAAATGGTTTTATTCTAACAAGCTGTTTTAGTACGACGGAAACTCTGAATACGGCAGTAAATTCACTGGTTACTACCGCTGGAAAAATTTTAGCTGCATTATCCAGTGTAAACCAGAACTTGCCGGCATTATTGGTATTATATTCTTTTATTGCCAAAGATCAGAATTTATAATTATCCCCGATTTCCTGTATTTATCAAAGTTACATTTATTTGTGGAGGTATGTGGAATTCAGAGGTCGAAGGTAATTGAAATGTTATTCAGGTTACATGTTAGGAAAATACCAGAGGTTCATTTTATCCTTACGTTGCCAGAAGGACTGATGGTTTAATTATGGGCTTTTCAGATAGTACGATTATTTAATTTTCATACGTCCTTTTTGCTTTCTCCCTTTATAGTCAAAATACAACCATTTACAACAATTTACCAATATTAACTATCTTTAAAGCCAAACGATCCCAATTGACTTAAAGAAATAATCATACTGTTAGAAAATAACCAACCAGAAATATTATGAAAGAAAGTTTTTTACACATTTCCCCTTCGAAAGACTATAATGTAATCCCTGATATGGGGAAGAATATCCTTGAGAATTTCATCACTGAATTCACCAAAAATAAAAATGAATATTTTGCCTGGGATGCAAACTCGGGAACAAGTACCCGAAAAAGTTTTATGCTCAAATCCTGTGTTGTTTCCCGCTTAATAAAATCGCGAGTAAAAGGGAAGTATGTGGGCATAATGTTGCCGGCATTACAATCAACCACCCTTTTGATCATTGCATCATATATGGCAGGTAAGGTGCCTGTAATGCTTAACTGGACAGTTGGCTATAAAGTCCTTACAACCTGTGCCGATCTGACAAACCTGGATGTCATCATCACTGCCGGGGCCTTCTATGACAAAATCAAGGATCAGATACCGGAAGAAATTTCAGATCGTTTGATGCTTCTTGACAAAGAGGTGAAAAATATCAGCCTGGGGATGAAACTTAACGGAGTATTGATGTCTAAAATTCCTTCATTAATAAATACCCGGATGGATGATACCGCGGTTGTGCTCTTTACTTCAGGCAGCGAAACAGTTCCTAAGGCGGTGCCCCTGACACATAAAAATGTTGTAAGCAACCTTGCATTTGCATTGAAGAATTTTGATATCCGTGTAAATGGGATATTCCTGAGTTTCCTACCACCATTTCATAGCTTTGGTTTTACAGTCCTATCCATACTTCCGCTGATAACAGGGGTTAAAGCCGCTTACACACCCAATCCCACCAATATCCGTGAGGTGGTGGATGTTTTGAAACACACAAAAGCCAATAATATCATTGTAACCCCTACCCTGTTAAAGATGATCATGGAACGGGCTTCCACGGAAGATATGGCCTCAGTTGAACTGGTGATCTCCGGAGCTGAAAGCCTGCATAAGGATACCTTTGAAAGCTTCATGAAATTGACCAAAAATCAATCTGTCATCGTCGAAGGCTACGGAATAACAGAGTGCAGCCCTATAGTCAGTCTTACACCTAAGGATAAACCAAAACTAAATAGTGTGGGGAAAATCATTGAAGGGCTCGAATATCATATCATTGATATAGAAACAGACAAAGCTGTTCAAAAGGGGAAAGAAGGGATGATTGTGGTACAAGGTGATAGTATCTTTAATGGATACATGGATGATGGTATTGAACATCCGTTTTTAGAGGTAGATGGAAAAGAATTTTATCGTACCGGTGACCTGGGTTACATTGATGAAGAGGGCTATTTATTCATCACAGGTCGTTTAAAACGATTTGTAAAGATAGGTGGCGAAATGGTGAGCATGCCCTATCTGGAAAAGATACTGCTCGAAAAATACGGTGAAGAGGGACGGCAGGTGTTGGCTGTAGAAGGCAGTGACAAAACCGGTGAGCCTGTGGTTACCCTTTTTACTGTTAAAGAAATTGATCTTGCTGAAGCAAATAAATACCTGCGTGATACCGGCGTGGCATCTATTGCCAGAATCCGTAATATTCGTCTTATTGATGATATCCCTTTACTGGGTAGCGGCAAAACAAACTACCGGGTACTGAAGGCCATAATTGAAGAGGAGTTATGATTGAGCGATGTAAACGATTGAGCGATTTATTGATATTCGAAGAAAAATGAGGAATTCAGTCAACGATGGACGCGACAATGCTTTTTGAGAAATACTATTTCATCACTCCGGGATTAGCTGGCTGAAGAAAAAAGTATATCCAAGAATCAGGGCAATACCATGGTCAACTCCCGTCATGACATTATTAATATCACCCAGCATTCCGTTTTCAATGAAGCCAACAGCCCCTGGATTGTAGAAAACAGCACTGTTATCCTGTACACCGGCAATTACAGCTCCACCCATAAGGTTAGACTCAGCACCATATTGCTCACTCCAGTAGTGATAATCCTGACTGAATAATGATGTGGAATGAATAATTAAACACAGGGTAATATACTTTTTCATAGTTCTGGTTTTATACAGATAAAAATATCAATATTCTTGGATGAACTAAATCGGAAATTGTTATGAGGTGTATGAGCTCCAGTAGATTACTTTTTATGGTATTGATTTACTGATAGATGCGCATGGTTGTTTTTTATGAAGCTTTGAGAATTCAAATTAACATACCTGGATACAAGATATCGATTGAAGAATTAGTGTAGAATGTATCTGTGATTCTAAGGTGCTACAGAGGATGAGAAAATTTTTTGATGTGTCTTTTCGAAATCGTACTTCCCGAGCAAAAACAGAAATTTCGGAAACCTACTTATTTCCGGGATTTTTGTTTTTGCGGTTGGGGTAGGAAGGATCTTTTTTTAATGTTGAATGGAAGCGATGGGAAATAGTTGGAAAGGGGTGGAAAGAGTATTGTTTTGTAAGAAATGTTTCACTTATGTTTCACTCGGATAGATACATGTAATAAAAACGGATAATTAAAAACCCTTCGATTTGATGAATAGAAGGGTTTTCATTGGAGTGGGCCCACCAGGTTTATATTCATTTCTCTCTAATTCACTCTATTTCTCTTAACTTCTTCTCTTAACTTCCTCACAAATAGATAAATATAAATAATTACCCCCTAATTAGAAAGCAAGTTGAGGTATAAAAATGCAATAAAAAGCATAAAATGTTATACCTTTGTTATACCAATAAGGAAAAATGAAAATATTTCCAACATGATATCAAGCTTAATATCAGACGAATAGCAATTAGTCATCAAGTGCATCCTAGGCATTATGCAAAATAAAACTTGACAAGAGGCCCAATTCTATATATCTTTGTGTACAGTAAAGACATTATGTAATAATTTTTATGAAGCACAAGATATACAAACTTAAAGATGTAGGCACAATAACAAGTGGATATTCATTCAGGACAAAAATACAAAACAATCCTGATGGGGATACGTATGTGATTCAGATGAAGGATATTAATGAAGATAAAACTGCTATCATTAATATACCTCATATAATAGATGCGGAGAAAGTTGATGATAAGCATCTGTTACTACAAGGTGACATTCTATTCATGGGGAAGGGTGCTAATAACTTTGCTGTTTGTTATGATGTAAATTTCAAACCAGCTATTGCAGCTTCTGCCTTTTTTGTAATTCGGCCTATTCAGGACATTGTAAATCCCAAATACTTATGTTGGTACATAAATGATAAAAGAGCCCAATCTTATATAGAAAGCAATCGAGCCGGATCATACATTCCTAATGTGAATAAAAAAGTGTTGGAAGAGCTTGAAATTATAGTACCTCAAATAGACACGCAAAATTCTATTGCTGAGTTGTCCTTCCTGATTACTAAGGAAAGTAATATTATTGATCAATTGAGGAATAAGCGCGAGCAACTAATGAATTCAATTATAACTGATTTAATATCTAGAAGCCATGGCTAAAAAAATGACACCGTCACAATTTCGACAGGCTGTAAACAAGTATAACAGTCAGGTGAAGAGATACAATGCGGAAATAAAAAGAAAGGTTGATAATTACAATCGGCAGGCAAAAAAATATAATGCTGATTTGAATAGAGCTATAGATAATTATAATCGTGAAGTTCGAAAATATAATGCACAGCAACAGGCAAGAAAACAAAAATTACGGAGTGCTATTAACCAACTTAACCGTACGTCATCTACATCTTATTCAAACACGATGACAATAAAGCAATCAACGCAAATATTGTATCAAAAGAATGAAGCACTAGAATCGTACGTTGATGCTTATAGCTCAGACACATATAATGATTTGTTAATCGATTTTCCGGATCAGGAAACCACAAATAGTATCATGCTATATAATTCATTAGCTGGTGTTGATGATGGACAGGTATTACCACCCCAATTATTACAAAGAACTATTGTTGAAAATGCACTGTACGAAGTTTCAAATGAAATTGGTAAACGATGGGAAGGTGCGATATACTCTCTTAATCCTAATAACCCAGATGCAGCAAGACACTTTTGTACAAGCGTCAGAGAGATATTTATTCAACTACTTGATATTAAAGCTCCTGATAGTATAGTAGAGTTGCATGTTCCAGATTGTCAATATCATAATGGAAGACCAAATAGACGTTCAAAAATCAAGTACATTTTATCATTAAAATCCTTAACAATAGATCCTCTAACGGATTTTGTTGATACAGACATAAGTGATGTTTTGAACTTATTTGATGAACTTAATTCTGGTACTCATGGTAGAGCTGGAAAATTCACAATTCAGCAGTTACTAAAATTGAAGAAACGGGCTGAAGACACAATAATTTATATTACAAGTATTAGTAGCAATTGAAAAATATAGTAGAGATGGAAAATAATGGCAAAAAACCAACACAGGACCAAATAAACAAAACCCTATGGGAAGCATGTGATACTTTTCGGGGTGCATTCGATTCTTCGGAATACAAGAATTACATACTTGTATTCATGTTTATCAAATACTTAAGCGATGTATGGAAAGATACATACCATGAATATAAGCAAAGGTATGGTGATGACGAAGAGCTTATTCAACGCAAAATGAAAAGGGAACGTTTTATCTTACCTGATGAGTGTAACTTCGACTTCATCCATGAGCATCGAAATGATGCGGATATCGGTGAAAAGATCGATAAAATACTGGCAAAGATTGAAGACGAGAACCTTGCGAAACTGGAAGGTGTTTTTCGAAACATTAGCTTTAATTCGGAAAAGCTCGGACAAACAAAAGACAGGAATAGGAGGCTTTTAAACCTCATCAACGATTTTGCCAAACCAGCACTCGACTTTCGCCCTTCTGTTCTTGGCAACAAAGAGGATATAATAGGGAATGCGTACATGTACCTCATCGAAAGATTTGCCTCTGGTGCAGGCAAAAAAGGAGGTGAGTTTTATACCCCACATGAAGTCTCGGTTGTCCTGGCTAAATTAATGAGTCCAAAATCCGGAAGTAGGATTTGTGATCCGGCATGTGGATCCGGATCATTACTTATAACTGTTTCGGAGGAGGTGAGAAATTCGGATGGTTCACCATCTAATAATTATGCTTTGTACGGACAAGAGAGCAACGGTGAAACATGGGCATTAAGTAAAATGAACATGTTTCTGCATTCAATAAATGCAGCACAAATTGAATGGGGAGATACTATTAACAATCCTCGTTTACTTGAAGGTGATCATTTAATGAAATTTGATGTGGTTGTTGCAAACCCACCGTTTTCTCTTGACAAATGGGGACATGAAGATGCGGACGCTGATCGTTTTAAGAGGTTCCTAAGAGGTGTACCTCCACGAACAAAAGGTGATTATGCATTTATCCTTCATATGATTGAAACGGCTGAGCCAAATGAAGGTAAAGTAGGGGTAATTGTGCCCCATGGTGTCCTGTTTCGAGGAAGTACGGAAAAAACCATACGACAAAAGCTTATTGAGGAAAATCTACTTGAAGCTGTTGTTGGCTTACCAACTAACCTTTTTTATGGTGTAGGAATACCTGCTGCTATTCTTGTCTTTAATAAAGGGAAAGGTGATAACACTGATGTTCTTTTTATTGATGCTAGTAAGGATTATGAAGAAGGAAAGAAACAAAACAAACTAAGAGATACGGATATACAGCATATTGTAGATGCATACATACAGAATGAAAGTGAGGAGAAATATGCTTATAGAGCATCTATTGATGAGATTAGAGCTAATGATTATAACCTTAATATACCCAGGTATGTTGATACGTTCGAAGAGGAGGAGGAAGTAGATATAGAAAAGGTACAAGAGGAGATTACACAATTGGAGAACGAACTTGGTGAGGTGCGAGGAGAAATGAACAAGTACTTAAAAGAGTTAGGATTCCTGAAATAAATAGTTATGTTGCTGGTAATGTTGATAATATCATTATATTTGCACAATATTATACTAAATGATATGATGCATTTAATAT
>CAYXUU010000063.1:0-23171 GCA_964468645.1 uncultured Bacteroidales bacterium | reverse complement strand
TAAGTTATGTGCTAAATATTATAGATTTAAAAATTAGTCGGATAATAGTGATTATAAATATAGATGAACATAATTCTGAAAAGTATGGGAATCCAAACTAGCAATCCAATTATTGACCAAATTATAGCTGCAAAGATTTTAATTACAATCATGATATGATGAATATGATTTGATAACTAATTCAAAATTTTTAAAACCCCTGGTGTACATCTCGAGCTTATTCTTTAAAGAATTCGTTATATCACCATCAATAGGTTTTCCTCTCAAGCTTATTCTTATTACCTTAAAACAATACTGTGAAGTTCCCAAAAAAACCAATGGAATCCATATTATTATTCCAATGAATAACCATAGTACCATTCCGATGAAAGATGAGATTTGTACATAAAATTTAATCATAATTTGTGTTACTTTTCAATCCAAGTGATAATCTTAATTTATTATTTCTTATTTCTGTTATCTTATTTTTATCAAATATATTCATTATTCATAGATATTCAAAGCATTTAATATGATATCTTATTGTTTCTTTGTTTTCTACCCAAAATAACATTGTATAGATGATGATCAAACAGCTACACTAGGGTGTAAAGATGATTAATTGAATCAACAATTTGATTCTCATAAAATTATCTATAAAACTAGTTTTATATTATCATACATAAACCACCTCGCCTAATGGTACCCCCATGTTTGTTTGGGCGGAATGTCCTCGTGCACCAATTAACTTTGTGTTTAATTAAATAAATAAAAATTATGATAAAAATCATTGACTACCAGCAGCGGATCAACGCTGATGGCGAAAACTTCTATACCAAAATGTCTGCGTAACAAATAACTACCTACAATCAAAAAATCATAAGTGGTTGATATTTTTAGTTGCCCGACCAGGGCTCCCCGATTCCCTTTGGTCATCGGGATAAACTTCTCGCCCTGGTCACACCTAATTTAAAATAAAAAAGCCAATGGCTTACAACAAACCATTGGCCTACTTTTCGTTGACTTAGTTGCCCGACCAGGGCTCGAACCTGGACTCTTCTGAACCAAAATCAGACGTGTTGCCAGTTACACCATCGGGCATCATCCAATAAGAAGATGCAAAGTTAGAAAAAAAATCAGAAATATGATGTATCCGTCATCAGGTGATTTTATTTAAGAGTCCGAAGTTGCCAGTTTGAAGTTTGAAGTTAGTTTACGAGTTGAGCAACTTCGGACTTCGAACTGGTAACTTCAGACTGTATAGCCGGCTATTGTTAAAAAAAGTTAATTTGTTTTACTGTCAGAACCTTATTTGATCCAAAATTTATACTTTCGCTAAAAATTCAGAGAAGCCATTCGTAAACAAACCATCGATGAAAAATTTCAAAACATCCAATAATATCGTTGGCTGGCTGGTTTTTGCCATTGCCACGATTACCTATTTCCTGACCATTGAACCTACTGCCAGCTGGTGGGATTGTGGTGAATATATAGCAACAGCATACAAGCTTCAGGTGGGCCATCCTCCGGGAGCCCCTCTTTTCCAGCTCCTGGGACGATTTTTCTCATTGTTCGCCTTTGGTGATACTTCCCATGTTGCTTTAATGGTGAATATCATGTCGGCATTGTCGAGCAGTTTTACCATCCTGTTTCTTTTTTGGACTATTACTATGTTGGCTGAGAAGGTGATGGTTAAAAAAGATGAAGAGATGACCAGGGGCCAGATGTATGCCATACTCGGAAGTGGATTTGTTGGAGCGCTTGCTTTTTCATTCTCTGATTCATTCTGGTTTTCAGCCGTTGAAGGTGAAGTTTATGCGATGTCTTCATTATTCCAGGCCCTGGTGTTCTGGGCTATTCTCAGATGGGAAAGAATTGCTGATAAACGGAGCGGATACCGCTGGATTATACTTATCACTTATCTTGTTGGATTATCAATAGGTGTTCACCTGCTGAACCTGCTTGCTATCCCCGCAATTGCTTATGTGATCTATTTCAAAAAATACAGGGAAACACACTGGAAAGGTTTTGTCTTTACCGGGATACTGTCGTTCCTGATCCTGGCGATCATTATGTATGTTGTCATTCCTTACGTTGTTAAAATATCGAGCGTGTTTGAGTTGCTATTCGTCAACTCTTTTGGATTGCCTTTTAATTCGGGTACAATCTTTTATTTTGTTGTACTCATCGGTTTGCTCGTCTGGGGAATCCGTTATACAATAAGGAAGAAAAGGATTATTCTCAATACTGTTTTTATCGCATTTACTTTTCTTTTAATAGGATATTCTTCCTTCTTTATGCTGGTGATCCGTTCTAATGCTGATACACCTATCGATGAAAACAGCCCGGAAGACGCAATATCGCTGCTTTCATACCTTAACAGGGAGCAATATGGTGAATGGCCTGTTGTTTATGGTCAGTATTACAATGCCCCGGTGGTTGACTATAAGGATGGCAATCCAATATATGTGAAAGATAAAGCAAGTGGTAAATATATTATTACTGATGACAGAAAGAATTCAAAACCAGTTTTCGATCCAAGGTTTACCACCCTTTTTCCAAGGATGTGGAGTAACCAGAAGTCGGGGCACCGAGCAATGTATAAGCAATATGGGAACATTAAAGGTATCCCGATACGAATTACAAAGAACGATGGCTCGGCAGAAACCAGGGTCAAACCTACTTTTGGTGAAAACCTGCGTTTTTTCTTCACCTACCAGGTAGGCCATATGTATTTAAGGTATTTCATGTGGAACTTTGCCGGCCGTCAGAATGATATAGAAAGCCAGGGCGAAGTGGATCATGGTAACTGGATCAGTGGCATCAAATTCCTCGATGAGATGCGCCTGGGAAACCAGGATGACTTGCCCGGAAATTGGGATAATCCGGCACATAATAAGTTTTATTTTCTGCCACTGATCCTTGGATTGATAGGATTGTTTTTCCAGCTGAATAAAAGTAAGAAAGATACCTTCATCGTTTTCCTTCTGTTTTTCATGACAGGTCTTGCTATTGTTATCTATCTGAATCAGTATCCCTACCAGCCCCGTGAGCGGGATTATGCCTATGCGGGCTCATTTTATGCCTATGCTATCTGGATCGGACTTGGGGTGCTGGGGATTTATGAATTCCTGAAAGACAGAATCAAAAACCATCAAATACTTGCAATCGGTATTACTGTACTTTGTACTTTACTGGTTCCGGTAATTATGGCCAGTGATGGCTGGGACGATCATAACCGTGCCGGAAAATATGCTGCTCGTGATTTTGCAAATAATTATCTTGAATCCTGTGATCCTGATGCAATACTTTTAACCAATGGCGATAATGATACCTTCCCACTCTGGTATGTACAGGAAGTTGAAGGTAAACGAACAGATATCAGGGTGGTCAATTATATGCTCTCTTCAGGGGCATGGTATGTACACCAGCTTGGACGTAAGGTATATGATTCGGAGCGTCTGCCTTTAACCCTGAAACCCGAACAATACAATAAGGGTGTAAATATGTATATACCCATTATTGAAAGAATCAAGGACCGGGTTGAGTTGAAAGATGCCATTAATTTTATTGCCAGTGAGAATGAACAAACCAAGGTCCCTATTCAGGGCGGTGAGAAAATTAATTATTTGCCGGCAAGAAAAATCAGATTAACCGTTGATTCAGCTGCATGTGTTGATAATGGTATCGTGCCTCCTGAACTGGCAGACAGGATCGTACCTTATATAGAGTGGGACATTAAGCAGAATTATCTATATAAAAATGACCTGATGTTGCTCGATTTCCTGGCAACCAATAACTGGGAAAGGCCTATTTATTTTGCTAATCCCTCTTCGGTTTCTGATGTTTTTGATGTTGACGAATATTGCCATCTGGACGGCATCGTTTATAAATTTATGCCGGTAATAGCTGACCATTATATTCAGGGTCTTGGCGGAATATTATCTGGGGAAACTTATGATCAGCTTGTGAACAACTCAGTATGGGGTAATCTGAACGATCCCGATGTAACTGTTGACAGGGAAAGTATGCGAAACACTGCAATTATTAAGCAAAATTATGTTCGCCTTGCTGAAGCCCTTGTTAAAGAAGGTAAATCTGATTCTGCTATTCTTGCTCTTGATACATGCCTTTATTACTTTCCGCAGGAAAAATTCCCGTATGACTTTTACATGCTTCCATTTGTTGAGGTTTATTATGCTGCTGGAGCCAATGAAAAAGCGAATGAACTTGTTGAGGTGCTGGTGAATAATTATCAGGAATTTCTTGATTACTACAGGGCACTTGATCAGGAGTATGCAAATTATTACGAAGAAGAATTCCAGCGTTCTATGGCGCTGTTGCAACGACTTTCCCAGCTGGCAAAACAATATAAGCAGGAAGATATAGGCCAGACTGTGGATAGTGTATTCTATAATGAGCTGGAATTTCTTGAACAGTAGGACAACGTTTGCGATAGAGGGCATCATAATAGATCATAATGATTATAAAAATCAGCGTTCTATTTCATTGCTGAACATTATGTTCATCGCGCCTATACGGTTTAAGAAATAACTAAAAGAAGCGTTAACGCTAAGTCACCTGTTTTTTTCTCTTCCAGAAAAGGATTACCAGGCCAATAATTATAAAAGGTAAACTTAATAACTGGCCCATGTTAAACGCCATGCCAATTTCAAAAGCCACCTGTGGTTCTTTAAAGAATTCAATGAGAAACCGGGCAAGAAAAACAAGGATCAGAAACATAGCAAATAAAAATCCCGGCCTTGGCTTTCCATTTTGCTTATAATAATACCATAACAGGAAACCAAAAATAAGCAGATAAGAAAGGGCTTCATAGATTTGTGTGGGATGCCTGGGATCGTCTGATTCCATAGGATTAGAAGCATTAAGAAACATAAATCCCCATGGCAGGGTGGTAGATACGCCAAATATTTCGGAATTCATCAGGTTTCCCATTCGTATAAAGAAACCGGCCAGGGCCACAACAATAACAATCCTGTCGAGGATCCATATATAGGATTTTTTACTTCGACGGGCGAATATCCACAGAGCCAGTAAAATTCCAACAGCCGCACCATGACTGGCCAGGCCACCTTCCCATATATAAAGTATCTCAATAGGGTTCTTCAGGTAATATCCGGGTTCATAAAACAGGCAATGCCCTAACCTGGCTCCAATAATAGTGGCAACAATCATATAAGTGGCCAGTTCATCAAGCAACTTTACCGGGACTTGCTCTTTCCTGAAAATATTTTTGATTATAAAATATCCCAGAACAAAGGACAGGGCAAACAGGAATCCATACCACCTGACGGAAAAACTACCGACCGAAAAGATCTCCGGTCTGACGTTCCATTCGATAAAGTTTAAAATCATCGTGATGAATTTTCAATTCACAAATGTACTAAGAAATGAATACCAAATGCAGCTTATGATTCGATTATTCAACGGGAAATTATTCTGTATGTTTACCCATTATTGATTTCATCAGGTTGGATAAGCCTGTTAAGTATGGCATAAACTGTGAGACCTGCTACGGTTTTTATACCCAATTTTCCGGTTATATTTTTCCTGTGTGAGATTACGGTGTGGGTGCTGATAAACAAATTATCTGATATCTCCTGATTGGTCAGGCCCAGGGCAACAAGTTTAAGGATTGTTCTTTCCCGTTCACTCAAACCGGTGGTTTTCTTTTCTTCCTGAAAATGAATAAATGGTTTCAATTTGGATATGATGGTATGTTTATCATCAGTGATCAGGAGAACCTCATCAAAATACTTTTCAGTCTGTGTATGTTTACATTCGTATCGAAGACCAATGAGATTTATATTTCTGTATTCGGAACGCAATTGTAAAATGTGCTCATGTATATTTTCAAACATAGCGGGATTGAAAATAAGAATGTCAACATGATGAGTTAGTAAAATCGTATCCAGACTTTCCTGGTCAATAACCTCGATAATGCTAACGGGGAAATTGATCTTTTTGAGTATCCCGATGATTCCCTGCCGGATAAGGTAAGAGTTATCTGCGATTGCTATGGTATTGCCGGTCATCTTCCTATTATCCTTTAATTACTTTTAGCCTTTTTTCAAGTTCAGTTACCATGGGGATCAGTATTTTATCTTCGATTCTTGAATGATCAGCAAGATCTTTTTCGAGTTCAAACAGTTTAAAAAGAACTAGGTTCCTTAAATTACTATCTTTAGGGGGCGGCAGGTATTTAATAATGATATTCTTCAAATCATTTAACTTCTCTTCAACATTGTCGTGTTCGGTAGCAAAATCTGCAATTGAGTATGCTTGCATTACCTTCTTAAATTTATCAGTCACAAAACCTTTATTTAAAGAAGATTCAAGCTCCTGAATATAAGGGTAAACCTTCTCATCTTCTTTACTGATGTGGCTAATTAATTCCTCCTGGTATTTGCTGAAAAAATTTTTAAGAAGGAGAATATCTTCTTTCCTGATATCACAGGAGTTAATCAACTCATTGATGAGCGCCTCTATTTCGGGTAATTTAACTTTAATATAATATTCGTGGGTTTTAATAAGGTAATTCAGGATAGTTGATGTGCTGAAACTCTGTAGCTGTTCTTTTGGGAAGTAATCCAGGTCATGAAATGCATTGAGTATTTCTACAAAGAAATCGGTATTCACCTGGTTTCCTTTGCATACTTCATCAATTGTTTTATCACCAAAGCCAAGTTGAATATTGAACCGGTTAATTACCGGCAGCAGCGTATGATCGATGTGAATAACATCGGCCATTTTCATGTTCTTATCAATAATATTAACAGATGGCATAATACATGATTTGTAATTAACGAAGCAAATAAAATGAAATATTGGCAGACTCCCAAACAATCAATGAATACTTTCCATTAACGCTTCAATTCTATCATTTAGTGTCGTGCAGGTAAATGATATCCTAAAATCATCACACTGCTTTAACTTTTTAAAGGCAGATGATAGTTCCATATTTTTTTGCTTTATGCTAAGACATCTGTTTTTGCTGGCATGGTAATCAGCAAGATATTCCTGTTCCGTCTGACCCGGTGTAGGAATAAAGATCACTTTCTTACCGGATAATGCCAGATCCATAATAGTAGAATAACCCGGTCTTGATATAACAATATCCACACCCATAATGATTTTTTGAAGGGCAGGAGAATCAAGATGAGACCTTATTGTAAGAAAATCATTAAATGTTTCGATTGATTGAGACTCAGGGGTACCCTTCAGCAATAAGGTCTTCTTCTTTATATTCTTTAAATGTGAAATAAGTTTTTCCTGAAAAATAGTTCGTTGTGGCTCAGGACCGGAAACGATGGCTAACACCTGATAATCAGAATCCGGTTCGTTACCGAAATCATTGAAACGTGAAAGTGGGCCAATAAAATACATGTTTTCTGAAGATTCCCCTTTATGTGAAAGATTACCGGAAAGGTTTTTGCTCCCTTCATAATCAGGAATCCAGCATTCATCAAATTTCTTATAGTAATAACTGTGCATTTTGAATAAAAAAGGTTCGGTAATTTTCAATAATCCGGGGGCTTTTATATATATCTGGTGCGACATATATATTGATGGAATTTTATCAGACCATAATCCAAATCTGTTATCTGAGATTACCGCATGAATGTTATGCTTTTGAATGATGTTCTGAAGGAAAGCATGTTCTTTCCTGATACCCCTTCTGATTGCAGGTATCGAATTAAACATTTTAAGCGCCATACTACCCTTCTTCGGGTATGATATATCATAGCCCGGGAATTCAATAAACTGTAGCTGAGGTAATTCTTGCTTCAGGAAGGCCAGCGGCCTGTTAGCCGCTGCAATAATTACATTAACTTTCTGATCAATTAAATTTTGTATTATTGGAACACACCTGGTAGCATGTCCTATCCCCCAATCGAGCGGGCAAACCAGAATATTCTTATTTGAAGCCAGAATTTTTTTATACAAATTTAAATAAGTTTGGAATATTTACCCCCTGAAAAGTATTAAGATAAAAGAACACTGGGTAACCATGTTTGAAAAAGGTTTAATATTTAGTAGGGTATTTAGCGCTACAGCAAAAAAACATTCAATATGCAATAATCACTAAAAAGGTAAATAATGAAAATTGAATGATGAGTGTTGAATGTTAAATTTATTGTTGGATCAAATGCTCTCACGATATCAAATATTTTAAAGAAATCGAATATGTCAGAATTACAAAAGCAATTATCCTACAAAATCGGAATAACCTTATTACCAGGGATAGGTGATATCGTTGGGAAAAAACTAATTTCTTACTGTGGCAGTGTTGAGTCAGTCTTTACAGAGTCAAGGAAAAACCTTATGAAAATACCCGGGATCGGTATTTCAACAGTGAACTCTATTCTTGGTTCTGAGGTCCTTAAAAGGGCTGAAGAGGAGATCAGGTTTATGGAGAGGTTCAGGATAAAGCCCATTTATTACCTCGACAGGGATTACCCTGCAAGACTGAAACAATGTATTGATGGCCCGATAATGCTGTATTACCGTGGTAATGCTGATCTTAATCAGGAGAAAATAATCAGCATTGTGGGAACCCGTTCCCCAACAAATTATGGAAAGGGATTCTGCCAGGAACTGGTAAAAGAACTGAGTGGTTTCAAATTATTGATCATCAGTGGACTTGCCTATGGCATCGACACACAGGCACACAAGGCTGCACTTAAAAATAATCTTGAAACGATTGCTGTTCTTGGCCATGGGCTCGACAGGATCTATCCCGGCGCCAATGCCTCACTGGCAAAAAAGATCGTTAATCAGGGTGGATTGCTGACTGATTTTAAGAGCTTTACCAATCCTGATCATATAAATTTTCCAAAAAGAAACAGGATTGTCGCAGGAATGTCTGATGCCGTAATCGTGATTGAGTCAGCAAAAAGTGGAGGGGCATTGATTACTGCTGATATAGCAAACTCTTATAACAGAGATGTTTTTGCCCTGCCCGGCAGTGTGAAGGATGTTTTTTCAGAAGGCTGTAATTTCCTTATTAAAACGAACAGGGCTGCTTTACTTCAGTCAGCCCAGGACATTATTTATTTAATGGGTTGGGAAAAAGCAGACCAGAACCCACGGAGACAAAGGCGGCTATTTGTTGAACTTACAGAAGATGAGAAAAGGATTGTAGATCTCTTAAGCACCAATGAGCAGCTGGGCATTGATAAACTATGTATCGAATCACAACTCAGTGCTACCAATGTAGTATCAGCCCTGCTTAATCTTGAATTTGAGGGGCTCGTAAAATGTTTACCAGGAAAAGTTTACCGAATGAACTAGGGATTTGGAAATTACTATATATGCCTATACTGACAATATGCATCGTTTAGAATTATGTGCTGGTCTCTGTAGGTTCACTCCTGGCCTTTATACTCAGAGCTTTGGCTGTTAGTAAAATAATAATGATCATGCTACCCATGGCAAATAAGATCAGTAAACGATGGTCACTGGTAAGAAATGAGAAAGTATATAAGCCATGAAAAATTGTTGAAGCAAACAATCCGGTCATGGAATCGATAAATCGGTTTTCCCGGATTTTACCAAGCCCAACAAAAAATCCCAGTATAATAGCGAATATGAAGTTGGCAATTGCATATGTAAATATGTACAGGTAATTAACTTCGGCACTTATAAAATGATAGGAAAGTAAGATGGTGGCGGCTGTGGCAAATCCCATTCCAATGAATATGCTGTAAATAATCCCATCTATGGGACCTCTGAAGTCTTTCTTTGGAAGGAATATATATCTGAGTATAATAAATTTACCAACTTCTGAAAACAAAGCAATGACAATAATTGCATAGAATGCAGTCCTTTTCAGGTTTTTAAGATAATTAATCTGGGTACTATCCATTACCACCTGGGAGGCAACTACAATGGCAGCACTTATGATCCCGAAGATAAATGCATAAAGCAGGAATTTGTTTGTTTTCAGTTTGAACCTTAGGTTCATATAAATAAGAAAGAAAATTGTTATTAAAGGTCCGATAAAGTAAGAAAGAATTATAATATTTGACATAGGTTCTGGGGTATGGTTTACAAACCAAATATAATAAATGTTTGTAATTTTACCTTAATTAATTAAAAAACTTTTTAAACAGGGAGGTTAACATGGCAAAAGTAATCGTTGAAAAGTATAGTGATGAAGAGATAAATAAAAAAGGAATAAGAAGCTGGCCGGTCTGGGAAAAGGAAGTTTCAAGATTTGACTGGCAATATTCAGGTGATGAAAAGTGTTTGATTATTGAAGGGGAGTTTGACGTTGAAACTGATGAGGGTACCTACCATATTAAGGCAGGTGATTTTGTAACCTTTAAAAACGGGCTTAAGTGCATCTGGGATATTAAAAAACCTGTCAGAAAACATTACAATTTTGAATAATCCTTTGGCTTTGAAAGGTGTCGTTATAAAATCAACAGGGAGCTGGTATAAAGTCAGAACCGATGATGGTGTTATTTATGATTGCAGGATCAAGGGGCAATTCAGGCTAAAGGGGATAAAGACAACTAATCCTGTTGCAGTAGGCGATCATGTTGGATTTGATTATTCTAAGGATGACAATACCGGGTTAATCAGTAAGATTTATAAGCGGAAGAATTATATAATCCGCAAGGCCACCAAACAATCAAAGATATCTCATGTTATAGCAGCCAATATCGATCAGGCAGTACTTGTTGTAACCCTGTCAAAACCCCGTACCTCTTCTGGTTTCATCGACCGGTACCTGGTAACTACAGAAGCCTATCATATCCCGGCAAAGTTAATCTTTAATAAGATTGATCTTTATGATGATAAAGAATCAGGTTTATTAAATTCCCTCGTAAACGCATATTCCGGAGCTGGTTATGAGTGTATTGCAGTATCAGCCAAAACAGGGAAAAATATCAATAGTGTAAAAAGTTTATTAAAAGACAGGGTAAGTTTATTATCCGGACATTCAGGTGTGGGAAAATCGACAATTATCAATGCGCTCGAACCCGGGTTAGATCTTAAAACAGCAGAAATTTCCAGGACACACCAGAAAGGAAAGCATATTACTACCTTTGCTGAAATGCTTGAATTTTCGTTTGGCGGGTTTGTTATTGATACTCCGGGAATCAAGGAATTTGGACTTCGTGATTTTGTGAAAGAAGAAGTTGGCGAACGATTCCCGGAATTCAGGGAAAGGATGCATGGTTGCAGGTTTAATAATTGTACACATGTTCATGAACCGGGTTGTGCTGTTAAAGAGGCTCTTGAAAAAGGTGAAATCGATGCAACCAGATACAAGAATTATCTGCATATATTGAATGATGATTATTTTGATGAAAAGGAATGGGACTTAAGATAGTAATAGATAAGCAATATATTTAAAAAAGTTAATATATTAGCACAATATTTAGTGATAATGATAGCTAAACAATTGATATCAGACCTTATCGTACCACTGAAGTCATCAGATACCGCTGCTACTGCACTAAGCCTGATGGATGATTACCGGGTTTCACACATGCCTATTGTTAATAATGTTGAATTCCTTGGCCTGGTTTCAGAAAAGGATATCTATGAAATGAATGATTTCGATTCACCCCTGGGAGCTCATGCCTTATCACTTAATCGGCCCTATGTATATGAGTATCAGCATGCCTATGATGTGCTGCGCCTGGTTTCAGACCATCAATTATCACTGGTCCCTGTTCTTGATGAGCATCACAAATATCTTGGCTGCATAACCATTGCCGTATTAATTGAGCATTTTGCACATATAGTTTCTGTGAATAACCCTGGTGGGATTATCGTGCTGGAGATGAGTTATAATGATTATTCGGCTACGGAAATCTCCCAGATTGTTGAGACAAATGATGCCAAAATACTCAGTTTGTTTATCACCTCTCATACAGATTCAACAAAAATTGAAGTCACCTTAAAAATTAACAAAATCGAAATCGGACCAATACTTCAAACATTCAACAGGTATAACTATTTAATTAAAGCCTCATATTCAGAGGAATATGATACGGATGACCTGAAAGAAAGGTATGACTCACTTATGAAATACCTGAATATCTGAAGATGCCGAACCCCGTTACAACATACATTCTTATATTCATTCTATTAATTTTCATTCGAAGCGTTGATGCAAGTGTTTCAGATCCAGACTCGTCATATGTGGGCTTTGAATTGTTGAATGACCATGATCTATATGTTGTCGATTCCATTGCTTTAAAAGGCAATGGTGTTACCAAAGATTTTATTATGTTCAGGGAGGTTGTTTTCAGCGATAATGAAACTTATACGGGGGCGTTACTGAAGGAAAAAATTATTGAGACACGTGAAAACCTCCTCAATACATCGCTTTTCAATTTTGTAACAATGATTATCGAAACAGCGGATAATCCTGAAACAACAGGTGTTATTATAACCGTGAAAGTAATTGAAAGATGGTACATCTGGCCGTTTCCGATTTTTGAACTTGCCGACAGAAATTTTAATGCCTGGATCAAGAAGATGGATTTTAACAGGGTAAACTACGGCCTCTACCTGGTTTGGGATAACTTCAGGGGTAGAAAAGAACGGGTGACCCTTTTAGCCCGCTTTGGCTATGATGAGAAATATAACCTTTCGTATGAAGTTCCTTATATAAACAAAAAAAGAACACTTGGCATCGGACTCATTGGTGACTATTCAAGAAACCATGAAATTGCTTATCAAACGATCAACGATGAACTTGTCTTTTACAAATCTGAGAACTCCTATCCACAGGAAGCATTTTCTGTTGCAGTAGAATTAATCAACAGGCCTGATATTCATAATTCCCATAATTTTCTCTTTACCTATCATAAATATAATATAGCTGACACAATTATTAAGTTAAATCCACAATACACACCGGCAGGACGCACCAGTTTTCAGTATTTTACCCTGTATTACAAGTTTAAGAGTGATTTCAGGGATTTTGCTGCCTACCCCCTGAGTGGTTATTATTTTGATATTATTGCTGAAAAATATGGATTGGGCATTTTTGATAATGATCTGGATCTGTTTACATTACAATGCACCTTTCGCAAATACTGTAAATTCTCCACAAGATGGTATTTTGCTAGCCTTGTAACTGCTCAGTTTGCTTCCAAAACTGAAGTGCCATATGTTATCAACAGTGGTTTGGGTTTTGGTAGGTTCTTTGTAAGGGGTTACGAATATTATGTTGTCGATGGGCAAAACTTCGGATTAAGCCGTTCTAACATTAAGTTTGCCATTCTGCCAACAAAAGTTTATAATATTAATTTTATACGGACTGAGAAATTCAGCAAGATCCACTTTGCCATGTATCTTAATTTGTTTTTTGATATGGGATTTGTGGAAGATAAGATATTTTATAAAGACAACACCCTTTCGAACACCTTTTTATATGGTACCGGCCTTGGCCTTGACCTGGTTACTTATTATGATGTTATTATACGATTGGAATATACAATGAATAAGTTAAAGGAAACCGGATTCTTTATCCATTTTATGGCGCCTATATAATTAAAATACAATTATTAATAAATGTTAAAATATAGGCTTTATCTCTTAATAATTTTGTAATCTTGTACTCGATTTTTAAAAAACCTATTTTATTGATAGAATGAGAATTGCACTGTATGGCAAGTTGATTACCGACGCTGACCAACCCTATATTCAACGTTTAATTAGTAAACTTGAAAAGATGGAAGCTGATGTTGTGGTATATGAACCATTTTTCAAGAACATAGCCGGTATGGTGCAGTTTGAACGTAATGCCACGCTGTTTAATACTCATGATGAACTTACAGGTAATACCGATTTCCTGTTTTCAATAGGGGGGGACGGAACCTTACTTGATACCCTTGGCCTGGTACGTGATTCAGGAATACCGGTTGTTGGAATAAATATCGGCAGGTTGGGTTTTCTATCGAGTATTTCAAAAGATGAACTCGATTATTCCATTTCCAGTCTTGTTCGGGGTGATTATTTAATTGAAGACAGGGCATTACTGCAGGTAAATAAACCAACAAATCTTTTCAGAGAGGTTAACCATGCATTGAATGAACTGACAATCAGCCGGAAGGAATCAACATCCTTAATGCTTATTCATGTCTATGTGGATGAGAAATTTCTTAATTCCTACTGGGCTGATGGATTGATCGTGTCAACACCAACCGGATCTACAGCTTACTCATTAAGTTGCGGTGGGCCAATCCTTACACCGGGTTCTGAAAATTTCCTGATTACCCCTATTGCTACGCACAATTTAACTGTGAGACCTGTCGTTATACGTGACGATAGTGTGATTCGGATTAGGGCAGAAGGAAGGGATAAACACTTTTTTATAAGTCTTGATTCGAAATTTGAAACAATAGAAGCCAATCAGGAAATCACAATCTCCAAAGGTGATTACTCCTTTAAGCTCGTTCAAATGAAAAACAAGAATTTTTTTACCACTATCAGGGATAAATTAAATTGGGGTTTAGACAGACGAAATTAGAAATGATGAAGCGCTTAATTATTTTAACATTTGCGGTCGTATCATTATGTTATTCTGCTTCCTCTCAGGAAGCGGAAGCAGGTGTTTTTCTGGGAGGTTCCTATTACCTGGGGGATATTAATCCTGGCATACCATTTATGCAAACAAGTTTTGCATACGGGGCGCTGATGCGGTATAACCTTAATACCCGGCTGGCTGCCCGGCTGAGTTTTTTCCGGGGTAAGATATCAGGTGATGATAACCTTGCCAAGGTAAACACAGTACGAGATTTGAAATTCGAATCGAATATTTCAGATATTACCGCACAGTTTGAGTTTAATTTCCTTCCTTATTTTACAGGTAGTACCAGGAATTATATGTCAACTTATATATTTGGCGGGATCTCCATGTTCTTTTTCAATCCGAAATCAAATGGTGTTGCACTTCGTGATATAGGCACAGAAGGGCAACTGGTTGGTTTTGATGGTCGCAAGAAATATTCGAAGGTTGGGATTGCCATCCCTTTCGGACTGGGATTTAAATACAGCCTCACCAAAAAATTGGCAGTTGGCCTGGAATGGGGTATGCGAAGAACCTATTCCGATTATCTGGATGATATCAGCAAAACCTATTATCTGGTTGGATCGGATATTAATCCAGAAAACACAGACGAGTATCTTTCGGATCCTACAAGGACTTATGAGCCAGGAATGCAACGAGGTAATCCGAAAACAAAAGATTGGTATTCCTTTGCAGGAATTTATATCACTTATAAGTTTAATTTGTTTGGCAGGGAAAAATGCCTCGATACCCAGCTTCATGGAAGCTATAAAAAATTATAAATACAGGCCGGTTTATGAGCCTTAAGGAAAAAATAGAACTTGATAAATTACCAGTCCATATTGCTGTGATAATGGATGGAAATGGCAGATGGGCTTTAAAACAGGGAAAGGATAGAACATTTGGACATCAGAATGGTGTTCAGGCAGTACGGGAAACTTCAGAAGCTGCTGCAGAACTCGGTGTTCAATATCTTACCTTGTATGCTTTCTCAACAGAAAACTGGAACAGGCCAAAAGAAGAGGTGGATGCACTGATGGAACTTCTTATTAAAACCATCGATCAGGAAACCCCCACGCTGAATAAGAATAGTATAAGATTAAATGCAATTGGTGATTTGAAGAGCCTGCCCCAGGAAAGTCAGCAACGGCTTCATAAAGCGATCGATGATACGAAAGGTAATGACCGAATGACCCTGACCCTTGCACTGAGTTACAGTTCCCGCTGGGAAATTGTTGAGGCGGTCAGATCATTGGCTGAAAAAGTCAGAATCCAGGAAATCCAACTGGAGGATATCAGTCAGGATTTGTTCTCTTCTTACCTGACAACAGCCTCAATTCCTGATCCTGAGTTATTAATCAGGACCAGCGGAGAGTACAGAATTAGCAATTACCTTCTCTGGCAAATTGCCTATGCTGAATTATATTTTACTCCGGTTCTGTGGCCTGACTTCAGAAAAGAAAATTTATACGAGGCAATACTTGATTATCAATGTCGTGAAAGAAGATTTGGAAAGATTAGTGAACAATTGTTAAATGGCTTAAATATAGAATGAGGTTGAAATTGATAGAAAGGTTTATGGATTTATCAAGTGTTCGGATTGGTCTGATAGTATTTGTCGTATTGTATTCAGCAAATTTCGTACACGCCCAGGTACAGCTTGGTGAAGAACTGGTAGAAGTTGATTATACCAGCCCTAAAAAATATGAAATAGGTGGGATTACAGTATCCGGTATCAGATTCCTTGATCCCAATGTTTTAATTATGCTTTCAGGACTGAAAACCGGCGATGAAATCACGATACCGGGTGATCATATTGCAAACGCCATCAGAAGCCTGTGGAGGCAGGGCCTGTTTGAGAATATTAAAATCTCAGTTGTTGGACGACAGGACAATATTATTTTCCTGAATATTGACCTTGTTGAGCGCCCGAGGCTGACCAAGTTTTCATTTAAAGGAGTAAGAAGAACAGAAGCGGACAATATCAGAGGCGAGATTAACATTACTTCGGGCGATGTTGTGACTGATAATCTTATCCTCAACATCAAACGAACCATTAAGAATCGTTATAAGGAAAAAGGATATCTTGATTGTGAGGTTAATGTAAAACAAATCCCCGATACTACCCGGCCAAATAGTGTCAGACTTGAGATAGATATTGATAAGAATAAAAAGGTGAGGATCTACCAGATTAATGTTTATGGTAATGATTATCTTACTGCCGAAAGGATCAAATCATCGTTCAAGGAAACAAAGGAAAAAACAATCTTTGATCCACTCGGGGATTTAGAAACCTTGCTCTGGAATATTACAAAAGCCACCTTACACCTTAATATGGATGATGTTATTCAGATCCTCAGTCAGTATGCGACCAGTCATGTACGTTTGAGAATATTTAAAGCATCAAAATACATAGCAGATAATTACAAAGAAGATAAAGCCTCCCTCATTCAAAAGTATAATGAAATCGGATATCGGGATGCCCAGATAATCAGGGACTCGGTTTACAGAAACCCTGACCAGACTGTTAGTATTGATATCTATATGGATGAAGGGAATAAGTATTATTTCAGGGATATTAGCTGGGTTGGTAACACCAAATATACAGATGAAGAACTCAACAGGGTTTTAAAAATTGAGCGGGGTGATGTATATAATACAGACCTGCTTCAGACCAACCTGAGTTTTAATCCAAATGGTATTGACGTTAGCTCATTATATCTTGATGATGGTTATCTCTTCTTTCAGGCTGTTCCTGTTGAAATTGGCGTTGAAGGCGATTCAATTGATATCGAGATAAGAATGCGCGAAGGTAAACAAGCAAGGATAAACAGGGTAACAGTTAGAGGTAATACCAGGACAAACGATCATGTGGTAATGCGTGAGATAAGGACCAGACCGGGACAATTATTTAGCCGCAGCGACCTTATCAGAACAACCAGGGAACTGGCACAGTTAAGATATTTTGATCCTGAATCCATCGTTCCTAATGTAAACCCTGATCCGGCTTCAAGTACTGTGGATATTGAATATGTTGTTGAAGAAACCTCATCCGATCAGATCGAGCTTTCAGGTGGATGGGGGTATGGCAGGATCATCGGTACCCTGGGATTGTCGTTCAATAATTTTTCATTGCGTAATTTCTTTAAAAAAGGTGCCTGGACTCCTGTACCTACCGGCGATGGCCAGAAACTTACAATCAGGCTTCAGACATATGGTAAAGGATATTTCAGTTACAGCCTTTCATTTACAGAACCCTGGCTTGGTGGACGAAAGCCAAATACCCTTAGTGTTTCCTATTATCATTCATTATTGTCCAATGGCCTCGACAGGGGTGATACAAACAGGTCGGAGTTTATTACCGATGCTATCTCAGTTGGGCTGGGAAAAAGACTTACCTGGCCGGATGACTTTTTTACACTCTATCAGAGTATTAACCTGCAGCTCTATGAACTTAATAATTATGGTTCCATCTTTTCCTTTGGATCGGCTGATGGGTATTACAACAATTTTAACTATTCAATAACAGTTGCAAGAAATTCGATCAGCCAGCCGATTTATCCAAGGTATGGTTCGGAGATTTCTGTTAACCTTGAATTAACGCCTCCCTATTCTTTGTTCAGCAATATCGATTACAGCAATGTGTCTGAAAGTGAAAAGTATAAATGGATAGAATATCATAAATGGAAATTTAAGGCCAACTGGTTTGTTGAAATCGTTAATAAGTTGGTTTTGAGCACAAGAGTTCAATTTGGTTTCCTGGGAATGTATGACAGAAGAATTGGTGTAACACCGTTTGAAAGGTTTTATCTTGGTGGTGACGGATTATCAGGTTACAACCTTGATGGAAGGGAAATTATTGGTATGCGAGGATATGGAAATGAAACCATTACACCTGATTATTATAAAAACAAAAACATAGGGGGAACAATTTATTCAAAGTATACACTTGAACTCCGTTATCCCCTTTCTCTTAATCCCAGCGCTACCATTTATGGTACAGCATTTCTTGAAGCAGGTAATTGCTGGGCAAAATTCGACCAGTTCGACCCCTTCGACGTTTATCGTACAGCAGGTGTGGGATTGAGGGTGTTCTTACCCATGTTTGGTTTACTTGGACTTGACTGGGGCTATGGCTTTGATCCGGTGCCAGGTCTTCCAAATGCCAATAAAGGACAATTCCATTTTTCCATTAATCAATCCATTGATTAATAATACCCTGGTATGAAACATGAAATTTCTGGCAGGTTTTTTGTAAGTTATCTTAAAAACAAATATCCAATAAGGAGGAATTAAAATGAAAAAAATTGTATTGTTATCAGTAATCGTTTTATTAGGTTTTAGTTTTGCAAATGCTCAGAAATACGCATATGTTGATACTGAATATATCCTCAATAATATCCCTGAGTATAAAGATGCCCAGACTATACTGGATGATATGTCGTTTCAATGGCAGGAAGAGATAGAAAGGAAACTTACAGAAATAGATCAGTTATATAAAAATTACCAGGCAGAATCTGTTCTCTTACCCGAGGATGTAAAAGTGAAACGTGAAAATGAAATAATTGACAAAGAGAAAGAAGTCAAAGATTTACAGAAAAAATACTTCGGAAAGAACGGGGAATTGTTTAAAAAACGTCAAGAACTTGTACAACCCATACAGGAAAAAGTATATAATGCCATAGAAGAGATCTCCCTTACAAAGAATTATGCATTTGTTTTTGACAAAGCGGGAAGCCTATCAATTTTATATGCTGATGCGAAATATGATATCAGTGATGATGTACTCGATGAAGTAGGCACTGTAATGCAAACTGTTCGTCGCGAAGACAGAAAATAAATCCGATCAGACATTACTTTTCATGCTTTTAACGTTTTTTAGCAGTTGGAATACTCTATATTCTAATTTATTTAATAAATTTGCTGCTCACAATTGAACATTAATTTTAAACCTTGAAAATGAAAAAGTTATTAAGTCTTATCGCCATCGTTGCATTATTTGTAGGAACAACCTCTTTATATGGACAAACAAATTCAAAACTCGGTTATATCGATTCACAGGCATTGATAGAAATGATGCCAGGAAGAGATACCGTTGATAATCAACTGGAGCAATATAAAGCAGAGCTTGAAGCTACTATCCAGGCCATGCTCATTGAGTATCAAACCAAGATTCAGGAATATCAGACAAATGTTAATTCTTATTCTGCAATTATAAAGCAAACTAAAGAAACAGAAATTACAGACCTTGAAGCAAGGATCCAGGAATTTCAACAAAATGCCGATTATGATTTTCAGGCTAAACAAGCTGAGTTATATTCTCCACTCCTTGAGAAGGCAAAAAATGCCATTGAGGCCGTAGCCGATGAAGGTGGTTTTACATATATTTTCGATTCCAGCGTTGGGATCCTGCTTTACTATGAGAGAGGTGAAAATATTATGCCTCTTGTTAAAACAAAATTAGGCTTACCGTAAATTTAAATAAGATATTGGCTTAAGGCACCTGTTGAAATACACAGGTGCTTTTTTATTTATACCAGCTGGCATACATGGAATAGCTTTTTGCGATTCGCTCTATTTCACCTTCCATTAATTTCCTGTCAATATCCTTGATCTTTTTTGCAGGAACCCCGGCATAAACAGAGCCTGATTCAACAATAGTGCCTTTTGGAACAAGGGCGCCCGCGGCAATAATGGTATTGGATTCTATTACAACATGGTCCATAAGGATAGCACCCATCCCGATCAAAACATTGTTATTAATCGTGCATCCATGAATAACGGCACCATGGGCTATAGAAACATTGTCGCCTATATTTACAGGTGCCAGGTTATAGGTGCCATGAACAACGGCACAGTCCTGAATATTAACGTTATTCCCTATCCTGATATAATGAACATCACCACGTACAACAGTATTGAACCAGATACTGCAATTATCCTTAATGATAACATCTCCAGTTATGGTGGCATTGTCTGCAAGAAAGCAATTCTGGCCAAACTTCGGGTAGATTCCATTAACTTGTTTTATCAGTGCCATAAAAAATATGATTGGTTTTAAAATTCGAAATTATCGCCGGAATACCCATTCCTTTCACCTTCCTTTGGATAATCGATTGAGAAGTGTAACCCTCTGCTTTCCTTTCGTTTCTGAGCCATTCTGATAACAAGAAAACCAACATTGATCATATTTCTCAGTTCACAGATTCTTTGTGTAACAACTGATTTATGGTATAAATCTTCGGTCTCCTTGTAGATAATTTTCAGCCTGTCAAGAGCTCTTTTCAATCGAAGGTCAGACCTGACAATACCAACATAATTACTCATGATAGACTGTACTTCTTTCAGGGATTGTGTAATCAGGATCATTTCTTCATTAAGCTCGGTTCCCGATGCATCCCAATCGGGAATATCATTGCAGTATTCAATAGAATCCAATTTTTCAATCGCATCAAGACTGGCCCTATGAGAGAATACAGCCGATTCAAGTAATGAATTTGATGCAAGCCTGTTGGCTCCATGTAATCCTGTTGAGGCAACTTCTCCGCTGGCATAGAGATTATGAATGGTACTTCTGGCATATTCATCCGTTTTAATACCTCCACACATATAATGTGCTGCAGGAACAACAGGAATCATGTCTTTGGTTATATCAATACCGATACTCAGACATTTTGCATAAATTGTCGGAAAGTGGGTAAGCAATCCATTCTTATCCAGATCTCTACAGTCAAGACAAACATAGTCTTCCCCGCTGAGTTTCATTTCAGTATCAATAGCCCTGGCTACAATATCCCTTGGTGCAAGTGATTCCCGCTCATCGTATTTACTCATGAACTCTTTACCATCAATGTTTTTTAAGACTGCGCCAAAACCACGCAGGGCTTCTGTTATTAAAAATGAAGGCCTTTCATTGGGATTAAAGAGCGATGTAGGATGAAACTGGAAAAACTCCATATTCTCAATTCTTCCCTTTGCCCTGTAAACCATCGCAATTCCATCGCCGGTAGCAATACCCGGGTTGGTAGTTGTACTGTAAATATTACCTGCCCCACCAGCTGCAATGAGTGTGATTTTTGCCAGAACAGTATGAATATTTCTGGTATTTGCATCAAGAACATAGGTTCCGTAACAGGTCGAGTCGGTTGATTTTTTAGTAACCTCCTTACCCAGATGATGCTGTGTAAGAATATCAATGGTAAACTGATTTTCGAGAATCTCGATATTCGGGTGGGCTTTTGCCTTTTCGATTAATGTCTGTTCAATTTCCAATCCTGTGCTGTCTTTGTGATGAAGCACCCTGTACTCAGAATGACCTCCTTCCTTTGCCAGGTCATATCTTCCGGATTCTTTTTTGTCAAACTGGGTTCCCCATTGTATCAGTTCCCTGACCCTGTCGGTAGATTCCGTAATTGTTATCCTGACTATATCTTCATTGTTTAATCCATCACCGGCTTTCAGGGTATCATTGATATGCTTTTCATAGGTGTCGGGGGTATACATTACTGCGGCAATTCCTCCCTGGGCATATTTAGTAGCCGTTTCGTCTATTTTATCCTTCGACAATATTAATACACTACCCTTATCAGCTACCTTTAATGCAAAGGTGAGGCCTGCAATCCCGGATCCAATAACAAGAAAATCTACCTTTCTTCTCATACCGTATACTTTTCAGCATCAAAGGTATATTATTTTTGGCATGAGACCATGATAACTATCAATCCTGCAACGCATTTCAATCGAATTTTGTAATTAATCCTTGCGTATTATAAAATAAGTTTGGATATTTATTAATTCATAATTTGTAATACCACATATCAATGATAAAAATAGTACAGATTGGCGTGGGCCCCATCGGACAACAGGTTGTCAGATATATCAACCAAAGACCGGGACTGGAGATCGTTGCGGCTGTTGATCCTGATCCCGAAAAATGTTCTAAGGACCTGGGGGATTTATGCCTGGGGAAATCCATGGGTGTTTTTATCAGTAAAGACCTTGAACAGGCTATGGCAGGAAAGAAGGCAGATATTGCACTGCTCACCACATCGTCGGATATTTATTCTATCAAAGATGAGATTGCCGCAATTGCCGGTTTTGGTTTAAACATTGTGACAACTTGTGAAGAATTGTCATATCCCTGGCCGAAACAAAAGGAACTGGCAAAAAGTATCGATACCATATGCAAGCAACATAACATAGCGTGCATTGGAACAGGAGTGAATCCGGGATTCCTGATGGACTATTTACCGATTGTATTATCTTCTGTTTGTCAGCGAGTCGATAAGGTAACTGTTAGCAGAATACAGGATGCATCTATCAGGCGTATTCCTTTTCAGAAGAAAATAGGTGCCGGCCTGAATCCCGATGAGTTTAAGGCACATGAAGAAAAGGGAACACTGAGGCATGTTGGCCTACTTGAATCTGTTAATATGATTGCTCAGAGTCTTGGCTGGAAGCTTGATCAAACCGAAGAAAGCCTTAAGCCGGTGATAGCAATGGAGAAAATAACTTCCGGTTATCGCATTATTGAGCCCGGACAGGCTTGTGGTGTTGAGCAGATTGGTTCAGGATATAAAGAAAACAAAGAGGTGATCAGGTTACACTTCCGGGCAGCAGTGGGAGAGAAAGA
>CAYXUU010000062.1:0-23840 GCA_964468645.1 uncultured Bacteroidales bacterium | reverse complement strand
GTTTGGTGAACCGCCCAGTACGAGACCCGTACGCCGGGTGGTGTGAGCGGCGCACTCCGGTCTATTAAGGCCGGAGCCGTCTACTCGATTATACAACGGCTTTTTATGCATTAAGCTAAGTTCATATTTTGGTTAAGTAGCTCCACATTGAAGCTAATCTTAGCATTAAGTGCCTTGAAAACTTTCAAGATGGTTTCAAATCTCGCATCTGTCAGGTTGTTTTCTATTTTAGAAATCTGGGCTTTTTGCACACCAACTAATTTGCCGAGTTGCTCCTGGGTTAGATTCCTCTCTTTTCTTGCTTGTTTTATCGCATACCCAATTAAATCAAGCCTGAGTTCGTTTTCGTATTTTTCCCTCTTTTCAGTTCCTCTTTTTCCAAAATACTTGTCCTTTACTTCATCAAATTTATATGTTTTCATAATCCTTATTTTTTCTCGTTAAAATACTTGTTCATTAATTCAATTGCTTTTGAAATTTCCTTTTTTGGGATTTTAGATGTCTTTTTTATTATTCCATGGGTAGCAACCACAATTGTATAGATTTTATCTGTTTTGTCCCAAAAAGCAAAGAGTCGATATTGATTTCTATTAAAAAGAGTTCGAAATTCCCAAATGTCAGCTGTTAGTTTTTTAAAGAGACTTTTGTCTTCGGTAAATTTCGCCTTATCAATATTGAAAAGAATTTTATCTCTAGTCTTTTCATCAAGGCGTTCAAGAAATTCCATAACCCCTTTTAAGAACTCTACTTTAAATTTTTCTTTCATTAAACAACATTTAATACAAAGATAAAAGTTTCTTTATTGAGAAACAAATTTGATGCCGAGATTTTTAAAGCTGTTGTATAACTACTATCTATAAGCCATAATAGCTAATAGCACACCCGGCTTAAGATATATCAGCCGCTGCAATAGCAGTTATACCCGTTTTAACTTCAGGCCAGGCATACAATCTCTTTCAAAGGTATTAAATTAAGTTAATCGAAGATGTCTGTATTTTACCCGGGATATGGATATTTATTGCCGGGTTTATCAATGGCAAAAGGGACGTTTCCCCCCTCGCCTCCGGCGACCCGGTACTATTCTCACGAACAAAGCTTACCATAGGGACATGTTCCCTTCCTCAGCCAGGGAATTCGTCCCATGTCAACCGTCAATCGTCAACCGTCAATCCAATACTACTCATACTTAATCGCATCCACCGGATTTGCCACCGCCGCTTTCCACGCCTGATAAATAACAGTGATTATTGCAAGAATAAAAACAGCACCTCCCGCGATTATATAAATCCAGATATTTTGATCAATATGAAACGCAAATTCTTCCAGCCATCTTTGGAGGAAAAACCAGGATAGCGGCCAGGCAATTAAATTTGCAACCAAAATCCAGCGGGTGAAGGCTCTCACAAGCCTGATGATGATACTGCTGACAGAAGCGCCATTTACCTTCCTTATCCCGATTTCTTTTGTTCTTTGCTGCACCATAAAGGATGCCAGTCCCAGTAATCCGAGACATGCAATTACAAGTCCAAGAATAGTGAGTCCTGAAAAGAGCTTGCTTAGTTGCTCTTCTGTTTTATACTGTTTGTTAAAATCCTCATCCAGGAAGAAATAGTAAAAGGGTGCATCGGGAATGATTTTATTGAAAACCTTCTGTAAGGATTCTATGGTGTTGTTCAGGTTATGTTGCTGTATGTCGATGATCAAGTACTTAAAGTCTTCATCAATACGGAACATACCCATGGGCTGAAGTTCATGATGCAAGCCTTTAAGATGGAAATTTTTCACTACACCGATCACCTTACTGCTTTCCCTCCAAATGCTTTTATTGATAGCGTCATCTGGTTTTCCCCATCCAAAAGCTTTAACCGCTTCCTCATTGACTATCAACTTATTCCAGTTCATATCCGTTGTGTGTTCAATTCCACTGATCAATTCAAGTCCCATTACCTCAACGAAGTCTTCATCAACCGCATACCAGTTCATCAGGATATTTTTTGATTCTTCCCACTCCGGCAAGTAAGTGCGCCAAACGTAGTTCCATTGCCCGGGAACTGTTGATGAAAAAGCAGCAAGATTTACAGAAGGGATCGACAGGAACTCCTGCTTTATACCATGATAGTTTTCAGGTATTACATGGTTTCTCGGAAATCTCAAAACGATCTTATCATCCCTGTCGAATCCCAGGGCATGGTTTTTCATAAAATGTAACTGGGAGTATATTGTTAAAACTGCTATAACCAGTGAGATTGAGACGGTGAACTGGATAATTACCAATGTTCGGCGTATCAATACATTCATTTTCCCGGTATGCAAAACACCTCTGATAACAGCTATTGGTTGAAAGGATGAAAGGAAAAAAGCAGGATAACTCCCTGAAAATAGTCCGGTGAATAGTATCAGTATCAGCAAGCCCCCGATAAACCAGGATCCTTCATGATTAATCGAGAGGTTTAAGTCCAAAAAGTTATTCAGGTAATGAATCGACACTTCAACAAGGAATACAGCAATAATGTGGGCAATAAATGTAAATATCAATGATTCGGTCAGAAACTGACAGATGAGTAAACTTCTGTGAGCGCCTACAGTTTTTCTGATGGCAATCTCCCTGGACCGTTTCATATATTGTGCTGTGGTCAGGTTCATATAATTAATACAGGCAATAACAAGAACAATAAAACCAATAATGGAAAAAATGACCAGGTAGTCCGGATTTGTTGTTATTGCCACATCGTTCCTGAAACTCATATTTAGATGAATATTCCTGAGCGGTTGAAGATAATGTAACAAAATCCGTGTAGGATTTTCCGATTCAGGTTCGACATAAGTGTACCAAAGGTTTTCGACATCTTTTTCAAATTCCCCGATATCTGTATCCGGCATTAGCTTAACATAGGTAAGGGATATGCCATTCCACGGATTCTCCGCAACAAAATCCCAGACCTCATAAGGTTCCCATGAAGTGATGAGATCAAATTCAAAATGACAGTTTTCAGGCCAATCTTCGATTACCCCGGTAATCTCGAACTTCAGTGTATCCCTCCTAAGTATTTTCCCGACCGGATTTTCATCTCCGAAGAATTTCTCAGAGGTGCTTTGTGTAATTACTGCTGTTGACGGTCTGTTCAGGGCTTCTTCCCTGAAACCATAAATAAACGGTATATCAAATATCTCAAAAAAGTCAAGGTCAGCACGGGCAATATTATTCAAATACAAACCTGTTCCTTCGTAATAAATTGGGGCCGGCCGCTCATCGAAAAATCTTGTAGCATATTCAACCTGTGGATAATCCTGTAATAAGGTAGGGGCAACCATGGATGAACTCAGTGCACTTTGATCGATAGTTTCACCAAAATACCTGTCCGACCTTATCCTGTATATCCGGTCATAATCGCTAAAACATTTATCAAAACTCAGCTCAAAACTCACGTAAATCATAACAAGGACTGCACAGGCAATACCTATCGACAATCCAAGAATATTGATCAAACTGTATCCTTTATTCCGGTATAAATTTCTGAACGCAACCAGTAAGATGTTCTTCAGCATAACAACAAATTTATTATTTCCTCTTGTTATCCAACTTAAATGCCAAAATTTTAAGTAATTTATTCACAAAGCCTTAGGGTAGAGCATTGAAATCCCGCACGAAACAACTGTTCATTATCCGACAGAGTCCGACGGATACTGAACAATTGTTTATCTTTGCGGAACAGGGTTGCCAACCTTATAGAGTTGGCAACCCTATTAATACACTTTTAAGATTATGACCAATAAAAGCGGGAAAATATTAGCAATAGACGATAATACTGTTATTCTGGATTCCCTGAAGCAATTATTGAAATATGACTTTGAGGAAATCACAACCATCAGTGATCCGAAGAAACTTCCTGAATTAATTGAAAAAGAAAATTTTGATGTGATCCTGCTGGATATGAATTTCAAACCCGGGGCACATTCCGGTGAGGAAGGTCTATATTGGATCAACAAAATCCTGAAGATTGATCCTGACGCTGTCATTATTCTAATTACTGCTTATGGTGATATTGAACTGGCTGTTCAGGCGATCAGGGCAGGTGGTATTGACTTCATCCTGAAACCATGGGAAACACATAAACTGGTTTCTACGTTAAGGTCAGCAGTTAAATACAGGCGAACAAAGCTTGAAGTAAGTCATCTAAAGAGGAAACAGAAAGTTTTAAAAGAGGATATAGACCAAGAATTCGGCACTATTATTTCATCTTCCGGAAATATGCAGAACATTCTCAATACCATCGCAAAAGTAGCAACAACCAGTGCCAATATCCTGATCACCGGCGAGCATGGAACAGGCAAGGAATTAATCGCCAGGGAAATTCACCGGAAATCGGAAAGGTCGGATGAGATCTTTGTTAAAGTTGATCTTGGATCGCTTTCCGAGACTTTGTTCGAAAGTGAATTGTTCGGCTATAGTAAGGGTGCTTTCACCGATGCAAAAGAAGACAGGACGGGCAGGTTTGAATCTGCCACCGGCGGCACCCTTTTCCTTGATGAAATTGGAAACTTAAGTGTCTCCCTTCAGAGCAAATTACTCAGTGCTATTCAGAACAGAAAAATCACAAGGATAGGATCACATAAAGAAATCCCGGTTGATATCAGGCTGATTTGCGCCACCAACAGAGACCTGAATGAAATGGTAGCACAACATCAATTTCGTGAGGACCTGCTTTATCGCATCAATACCATACACATACAGATTCCGCCACTCAGGGCAAGACCTGATGATATCAACATCCTTTTGCAACATTTCCTTAAGATCTATTCAAAGAAATATCATAAACAGGATTACAGGATCGGTAAAGAAGCAATGAAAGAATTAGGCAGTTACAACTGGCCGGGAAATATCCGTGAATTGAAGCATACCATTGAAAAGGCGATTATCCTTGCCGACAACAACATACTTATCTCTGAAGATTTCAATCTTAAAACAGGTCAATTCCCAAATGACAGTCAACCTGATAAGCTGAACCTTTCAGCCATTGAAAAAGAGGCTATCCGGAAAGCGTTTACACTTTCAGGGGGTAACCTAAGCAAAGCGGCAAAGATTCTGGATATTTCAAGGACAACATTATACTCAAAAATGGAGAAACATGATCTATAAATCATATTATATCAACATAATCATCAGGATACTATTGATCCTGGCCACCTGCCTGTGGTTAGCTTTTACTCTTCCGATGGAAGAAAGATATTATACGATTGTTATTATTGTTTCCTTGCTCGTAATACAGGTCATAGCGCTTATAGCATACATTAATAAAACCAATAGGGAACTTGGCAGGTTTTTTACTTCCCTTAAGGATGAATACTCAACCTACCAGATTGCCGACACAGTGGCAAGCCGTTCTCACAGGGCACTTTCCCAGATACTGAATGAAACCGGTACACTGTTGAGAAAGGCCAGACTGGAAAAAGAGAAACAATATCAGTTCATGCAATTTATCTTTGAAAGCACACCTGCAGGTATGATAATTACCGATAATCATCATAACATAAAACAGGTGAATAAAGCCGCTATCGGTTTAACAGGATTAACAAACCTGAAACACTTAAACCAGCTTGATGGACTTAAGCCAGGATTTGACACTAAACTAACAGGTATTAATCCGGGTAAGCAGGAATTAATTCGCTATACCCTGAATAATGAGCTGATGGTTGTCATGGTCAGCGTTTCAAACTTCCGTATGGACGGAAACGATTTCAGACTCTATGTTTTACAGGATTTTAAAAATGAGATGGAAGAGAATGAACTGCATTCGTGGCAAAAGCTGATCAGGATACTTAATCACGAGATCATGAACTCCATCACACCCATCATCACACTTACCGGAGCGATTAAAAAAGGCTTTATCCACAATAAAAACATTCCGGACTCAAATGCAATTACCGAAGAACTGATAAGGGATACGGTGATCAATACCGAAATTATCGAAGAAAGAAGCAAGGGATTGAAAGAGTTTATCGAGAAATACAGAAACATTTCCAGGGTAACAAATTTAAATCTTGAAATCATTGAAATTTCACAGCTTTTCTCCAATGTATTGTTGTTGTTTGACCAGGAAATTAAAGAACTTAAAATTACTGTCAATACGGATATTTCACCGGCTGATCTTAAACTGGAAGCTGACCTGAAGCTTATTGAGCAGGTTTTAATCAACCTGTTTAATAATGCTATCGATGCACTACGTGGAGTTGATGATCCATTTATTGTTATGAAGGCCTGCAAGGATTTGCATAAAAGGGTGCTTATTAAGGTTTGTGATAATGGACAGGGCATACCACCGGAAATCATGGGTGATATCTTTACCCCATTCTTTACAACAAAAGAAGAAGGGGCCGGGATAGGATTGAGTTTCTGCCGGCAGATCATAAAATTGCATAAGGGGAATATCTCGGCTAAATCAGATCCCCATGAGGAAACGATGTTTATTTTGAAGTTTTGACACTACATTCTCAAGGTTCCCTAAAAATACAATACCGGAACAATCTGTACATTTGAGTTGAGTTCAAGATTGTTTTTTCTTTCCAGACTGAAATATTATTTGCTATTAGTTGCTGGTTACTTTAAAACGTACAAGTCTCAATGGATTTCCTTCAGCTTCTTTCAGTGTTTGCAAACCATATATAAAGCCATCATAAAAAACCATTTTTGAAGGACTTATATTCAGGTCATATTCATCGCAGACAAAAGTACATTCGGCTTCAAACAGCCCACCTTTGTTATAAACCCACACATGAAAAAGGTTGGCATTTTTCTCTTCTGGAATTTCAAAAAACAATAAATTTCCATCAGAATCTTTAATAATGGTTGAGAATGAAGGTTTTACCAGTACCTCAGTGATATTATTCAGATCATTCTCCATCTCTGAAATCATTTGCTTAAATGCATCCATATTATTCAAAATTGTGGAATCACCACTTGCAATATAGTCTTTATAGCGATCGATGGCTTTCTTTTGAATTTCCTTCTGTTCATCTATGGATATGGTATTGCCAGTCCATTCTATTTTATCTTTTGATATTAAGTTGCCATCCAAATCATAAATAAATATCTCGCCGGTATTAGGGATTGCAACAATAAGCTTATCATTAATATTTGCTATTTTAGGCGGTAACCCTTCGCCAGTGCTCTTTGAGAATGGCATCGTAGTGCAGGAAATTATTTCCCCGGTTTTAAGTCTAATGGAATAATTAAAAGGCTTTTGCCGGCTAAGTACTTTGCCGCTACTTGAATATGATCTATCAATAAAATGGTCCCAAATCACTTCTTCTTCATTGGTTGTATAATCAACTATGGCTACGAAAGAACGGATTTTTTCTGCATAAAGGACCCAGCCAACGACAGCAAACTTACCATTGTTTAAAGCAACAATATCTTTTGCCATATAGTCCATGATCAAAGTTTTTTTGAAGTTGCCCTCAAAGTCACAACAGGTCATGTTTCCCATATTATCAAGCCTGGTAAAAAAGGTGTTCCCGTTGATGACCCCCATTATTGCCTTGTGACCGGCGTTTTCAACCAAAAATTCTTTTTCATACTTACCTGATGGTGAAAACCTGGTATGGTAATCTCTGTAGGTATGGTTTACTACAACCGACCCGTTGGGTAATAAAATTAAAGATTTACGCATACCCATAGGTGTATTGTATAAGGTATCATAATACGAACGGAAGATAGTGCTCCAATCGTTTCCTCGGGCATATTCAGTATCGGGCACCAGTTTTACAGTTCCCGTTTTATATTTGTTGATCAGTTCCTGCGAATTAACTGTAAGCTGTAGTATTGCAATGGCAATAATCATCAGACATTTTTTCATTTTTTTATTTTTAGATTTATTTGACTTTGACAAGTTATTATTGGTTTTAATATTTAATATGTGGTAAGCTTACCTTTTGAATCTATAATTTGAATCACCATCTCCTGTTCTGAAAGTGGTAAATTAGCATCATACTCACTTTCAAGATTGTATAAAATATTTATCTCTTTGTTTTTAGGTCGTTTTTGATTTTGATAAAAGAAAAAGATAAGAATCAGTATGCATGCGGCTGATGCTGGGTAAATATATCTTTTAAGTTTTGTATTAATCATTTTCTTTTGTGGACCTGGTTTTAAAAACTCAGGGGATTCAACCGCATTTTCGCCAATGAGACTGATAGCTTTTTTAATAATCTTAGCTTGCTCACGTTTACAATCAACTTTCTCTCTACATTTCTCACAACATGAAATATGCTCGTTAATGAAAGCCTCTTCTTTTAACATAGTTTCTCCATCAATATACTTTTGGATCAGCTCATCATCAATACATTTCATAATTCAGCTCCTTAAAATATCTTTTTAGTTTTTCTAAAGTTCGTGATAACATCTTTCCAACGGAAGAATACTTAATGCCTGTTATCTGAGAAATCTCTGAATAAGACAATCCGTCGCTGTAAAGTATGGCCAATGCCCTTTCTTTAGGCTTAAGTTTAGAAAGTGCCTGCTTAACTATAACTTCATTCTGTTTTGCTTCAATTAAATTCTCCTCCTCCACCGGAGGATTTATAGCGTCTAGTTTTAAATATCTTTTATGTCGATTTATATAATCAATGCATTTATTGATTGTTGCACGGAGCAACCAACTCTTGTGATTAAATATTTCATGACCATTTTGCAACTTCTGGTAGTAATAAATAAATACGTCTTGTACAATGTCACTAACAACATCTTTATCGTTTACCATCTTTTGTGCAACACAAAACATTTTACTATAATTTTCCTTATATATAGTTTCGAAATTATTCAATTCAATCTTTATATAGTTATGTCTGTTTTAGCTGCTATTTTGTGACAAAAAACATTTTGATATCTTTAATTATCCCAATTTATTCATTGGGATTGTAATGAACCAATGTATTAGTTGGGATTATTCTTTAATCCAATGTGAATATTATTAAAGGTCTTGAAAAGACTTTTTATGGTGCAACAGAATTTTCGATTCAGGATATTAATGGTTACATCCTGACTTTTGCAGAAGAAGAAAAGTAAAACCAATATTATTGATTTGACCTCTGTTATGTCAGGTCGGGATAATTTACCTAAAACGTTAATACTTTGTCACATTCAACAGTCCATTGGGTAAACTCTTTCATATTACTAAGTTTTACCCCTTCGATAAATTCTAATTTATCAATACCACGAGCTTCTGAACACCCTCCACAACTTTTTACTTCACCACCGTTTCTGATAACGATTTTCAACATTCGTTCTACATTATAGTATCCATTTGGTGTTTTTTGATTTGGAAGCCCGCAGCTAACTGCATCGGCAAGTAAGAAAATTTTTATTTCCACTTTATCTCCATGTTCTTGTTGGAGTGTAACTGCCATTCTTAAAGCATTGTATGCCTTCTCTGTTCCGTAAGGGGCATCGTTAATGATTATTAAAATATTTTGCATCTTTTATCATTATTGGTTTCTTAATGCTCATATTTATTATCTTACTGATTTTAAAGGAAGTTGTTGGTTCTGGTTAGTATTCCCATATTTTTTTATTCATTTATTCCAATCATTTCCATTAACACTTCTTTACTTGTTGGTCTTGAAAAAGGGGCAGTAAGAAATCTGTTTGACATCATATTATAAAGCTCGTATTCATCTCTTATCATAAAGTGGGTAGCTCCTGGCATCACAAATAAATGTGCATTAGGAATGTTTTCGTATATCTGCAAAATGTGTCTGGGTTTAATTATGTCTTTGTCACTGGTCATTACAAGAACCGGGCACTTTATTTTTGATAAATCAGAAAGCATAATATTAGGTTCATCTCTCATGAGTTCCATATGAATTTTCTCAATTTTCCAATTACGGGTTTGATCATTAGCAAGAATCATTGAATCAATTAGTTTCATGTATCCTCTGCTAAGTTCCAGTTCCCATTCTTCAATTGACGGTTCACCTGGCACTAAATTTGGCACTGCAGCAACTAGCTTGCTAATTTGATTTGGGTAGTTTATAGCCAATAATAAACCTATGATACCCCCATCACTATGGCCTAGAACATAAGCTGAATCAACATTTAACTTTTTAATAATGCTCATGTAGTCACTCGCAATAATATCATAGCTCACAGTATCAGCTCCTCCTGATTTGCCATGAGTTCTGTTATCTGCAACAATAACGTAGTATGAGTCTTTGAAGTAATCTATTTGATGTGACATTGCTTCTATAGAGCCTCCATTGCCATGTATTAAAATCAAGGGTTGATTTTCTTTTTCTCCATAGGTTTCAAAGTAAATATTTGCACCATTTATATCGATGAATTGTCCTGTTGCTAAATCTTCACCATAGCAAGTTTCAACATGCATATCCTTTCTTACTTCTGAACATGAAAAAAGTATAAACGCTATCAACAAAAGAAAAAAAGTTTTTATTCCTATATCAAAGTTCATATGTATAATTCATTACTGATTACCGCCTTAAATTTGTCACAATGGCTCGAATATAGGGTGTTGGGCATTTCAAAACTCATCCTTATCAAACAGCAATATGTTTTACTAAACACAATCACTTTCAAGTTAGCCCTACTCCCCAATGAGCTATATTTATTGTTGGACTATATCTTCATTATGTCAGATAGCCAAATCATTCAGCCAAATTAGTGTTTTTCTATACGTATAGCAGGAACCATTAACCAAAAAATTTCTATTATGTAAGAAAAGAATTTATTAACCATTGTAAAACGGGCTTTCATTTTTGTGCCTGAATTTGAGGAGCAGGTAAAAAAGCCAGGACAACTGGCAATCCATCATTCCGACAGGTTAACCGTTTTCCCTCCCGGAAAAAAAGCAACAAACAAACCCTTCGATAAGTGCATAATCCACTGATCTGGATTTTATTGACTGATTCTGAATTGGTTCATTCTTATAAAAGAAACATGCCAAATGCAAGCTCCAAACCGCCAATTGGAAAGACGGAAGTACCCTTTCTCTCCTCCGGATCATCAATTCCTACAGTCGGATCATCGTATTCCCAGTTATATCTTACAACTCCAACACCAATAGAAACACCGGCATTTACATAATATTTAGATCCGAATTTAAACCGTTTCCCGCCATTAACCAACAGCCCGTAAGTCGTGGTTTTCTCATGCCATGCCCACTCTGAGTTCTCGGAGTATTTTGTGTTCTGGATGTCAAGCGATAAAAAACCACCATAATAAATACCGGAATCAACATTTTCCATAAACCTGATAGCACCAATGGAATAGCCCATTCCGCCAAATTTGTACAACTCATTCTCAGTTGCCCTGATGTTTTTAGCTAATAACCCCAGAGAAACTATACGTACATTCGCTTTTATCACTGTATTCTCATTTAATGTATAACCTACATTTATAGCAGGCCCAAAAAATAGAAATCCCATGGGATCAAAGGAAACAGTCAATTTTGAATAATCCGAATTTTGGCTAAATCCCTTTGTTAGCGTAGAGATTACCAGTATGATTACCAGTAAATAATGAGTGTCTTTTCTTTTCATGTTGTTTAGTTTTTTGATGTAAAAAGGAAAACAAGTTAAAAACTAAATTAAGAAAATAAAGTTAAAAAAGCAAATTAGTTAGATTTCATATTATCATTATTTCCTTACCACATCTGTCACATTTACAATGATAAAACCTTATTGCCCCTCCGCATGAATCACATTTCCATCTTTGTCTTCGGAAGCACACCCCAAACATGTCTTTTCAAAAGAAGGACATGCGCCACAAAACACTCCACATGAAGCTAATTCAATATATTTTTTACCTTATTTGTCATCTGGTAATCTGATTGTCCTTTTGTATGCGGCACAGCGCAATAGTGTTTTATCGGTCATTCATTAAAAAGTATTTAAATTAGCGTAGATATATTAAACATAACGAGGTTAAATAACAGGATGCGAATAAAGAATTCTTTGAGCATTGTAAAACGGGCTATCATTTTTGTGCCCAAATTTGAGGAACGGGTAAAAAAGCCTTGACAACCGGCAATCCAGCTTTCCCGCCGATTAACCGTTTTCCCTCCCGGGAAAAAACAAAAAACAAACAAAACCTTCGATAAGTGCATAACCCTGAGTGCCGGATGTAGTTCCACACGTACTCCTCACCTGCTCTTGCAGACCGCTCAGAGTCCTATTTATTGGCGGTATCTCTTCTCAACTTGCATCCTTAATATTTTTCTTTATACAACCCAGGGAACAATAAAAAACCTTATAATGCTTATTTATTTTATTTCTGATCTGTATGTTCTATTCTTTCAATTTTAAAATTCTTGCTGCATCTTTGCGTGCTGCTTCTAAAGCCTCATCCATAGCAACTTGTTTATTTGGGACGACGCCTGTCCCTTCCCAATCTGTCCGGCTCACCGGACTTATCATCCTGGCGTAAGGAATTCTTATTCCGAAATATCCATTAACAGAAATATGTATTACTGGATGGGCACCTCCACCTGTGATTTCACCTATGACAACCGCCCGTTTCAAATCTTTTAAAAAATATGCAAACTCTTCCCCGGCTGAGAATGTATTGGAACTTGTTAAAATGTATAATGGTAGGTCAGCATCAATAGGATCTCCAGGTATATCTGTCTGAGTCCAAAAATCTGTAGTATCATTGCTGATCCGGTTGTATCGGCTACCCATATAAGTGGGCTGATTGAAAAGATAGCTATATATAAAATTTACGAGTTCTGGTGACCCACCCACGTTGTAACGTAAATCAAAGATCAAGGCATCACAGTCGTTAACTTTCTCAAATGCTATAGCTGCTACCTCCTTCGCTTCTGTGCTGTTTTGAAATTCATCTAATCGGATATACCCAATATTGTCTTTTAGAACTTCAATACTTTCAAAGCCATAATTTTCAGCAATATCAGATTCAGCAGACGGTAAACTATCTTCTTCGGATAACTTACCATAAGTAATAGTAAGATGCTTATCGTAGCAAATGGGCCAAAGATCTTCGGTCAGCCGGAGTGATAACACGGCTCCATCATCTATTTCGCTATATCGCCCGGTTGATTGATAGTAAATCAACGAATCAGCCATCATTTTCCCTTTTTCTGGATAAACATAATTCTCTCTTAATATCGCCGCTAATGAATCAATCGTACTTTTAATAATCTGAGGATCAATGGAGGTGATTTGTAATGCTTCTTCTGTGGTGGTTGGTGTAATTGTATATACCAGCAGATGATGTGGTTCTGATATGTCAACCTCAAAGCGCGTTTTGGCCGGTTGCCCCTGTTTCCTTGTCTTGGCAAAAACAATGATCTCATAGTTGGATATCTGTATGAACCTGACAGGCGTCAATGTCCCGGCAACCATATACATAAATTTGTACGATTCAATTAGTTTTTGCATCGTATGGCTCTTAATATAGGATTTAGATCTGTACTCATTAATAAAGATCTCCATTTGCTGGCTGTTGCCGGAATTAAATGCTTTAAAATAGGCAGATGCACATAGACCGCATGGAGTTTCAGGGATTCTTAACTGCAGGATGCTATCATTTGACCCACTAAAATACAGGGACCTGAAAAGAGGTGGAAACAGATAGGAAGCCCCAATAACACACACTATACCAGCAATGAAAAACAGCATACGTTTGAAGGCCGGACCGTCAAGTAGTTTTTGTGATACAGTAAAGCACAAATAAACCTCTGTGAGGATCCATAAACCAAAGATGATGCAAAAAGTTATCTTAACATGAACATTAACAAATGTTAAAAGTGTCGAAACAAAAAACAGATAGAATATAGCTCCGGAAGCTGCAAGCAATAATGAAATTGCCATGATTAATTTGCTGCTCCTGATCAGTATGTTGACTTTTTCATTCCAGACTGGCAATCTTGTTTTTTTCTTAAAGTAAATACCCCTGATATGGATTATTATTATCGTCAGAAATATTGCACTCATCAACAGGCAAAGAACAGTTAAGATAACTTCCATTTGTTTACCCATGATTTCTTCGTTTAAAAATTACCGTCCACGATTTCTATAAATGGTGTTTGGCATTAATAGTGGTGTTTGTTCCGCTTTTATTGTTGTAACGTATTGATATCATGCCTCATAACACCTTGTTCACCATATTGCATTTATAGTGTGTAATGCGTTGTGATTTATAATAAATTTTGAACTTCGGACTTAAGTTTGGGTAAATGATTAATAACTATCCCCCATATGATATTGTCTGAAAGATAATCTCTAAACACTTTTGATTTATCTTCAAAATAGCTTTCAATTTCATCAATTGAAGTTAAAATATCAAATAACCAAGTTAAAGCTGACCAGAAAATCAATATCACTTGTCTCATTCAAGTTGTCAGATAATACTGAACCAAATGCATAAAGATTTCTTACTTTATGCTTATCACAAAGAGAAATGATATACCTAATATTCTGGTCAATTAATGTCATATTACAAATATACGAAGAAAGTTTATTTGATGCATTTAATTATTTCTAATGCATTATTTGGGATAATCTATGTAGTCTTACTACTCCTTGATCGGACGAGCAATTGGAATCCACCATAAACCATCCGTTTGGCATCAAAAACCAACTTTGACGGATCTGTCAATGGGTCAATTAAATCCGTCATTCTCGGGTCGGCCGCGACCCGCTCATTTGCAAGGTCACGCGCCTCACGTGAATCGAACACAACCCATCCAAATACGATGGCTTCATCCTCTTTTGCAATTACAAGTTCGGGAAAAGAACGTGTGCCCTCCAATTTTAAATCATCACCAACATACTCATAGTAGGCGAGAGCGCCATGTTCCTTCCAAATCTCTGCAACCGCATCAGCCACCCGGCTATATTCGTTCAGGTGATTTCGTGGAACGGGATGAACGAATCCATCTATGTAATTTGTCATGTTTTCCTCCTCATGTTTATATGGTATCTGCTTTTCCATACTGATAATGATATTTTTATCCGCAACAATTTTTTTGTTATACCCGAAGCCTTTTCGCTCATAACGTAAAAGAGGGAACACCAATCTTAAACGTTATGAAAAAGAAAGATTCAATTCATGAGCATGAAGATACGAGGTATTCTTCAACTCAGCAAGGAAAAAGCGCTTTAGAATACCGTTAAAAGCGCTTAATTGAATTCTGGTCAATACTTTCAATTATCATTCTCAGGCTTATGCCCGGCATAGCAAAGGTATACTATGGCAGGGATTAAAAAGTAGGAATACCACTGCAAAATATGAATGGTCAAATTGAAGCAGAAACCCTAAAACGAATAAATTGATAAATCCGGTTAACAAATATCAACTTTGCAATTTACGTGTTAATTCCATAAAACCAGAATATGAAAAAATTGAAATTGCACAGTAAGTGTGCGTTTAGGTTTGGCTTAACATAATAGTGTTTTATCAATCGTTATTTTCAAAAGTAATTAAATTAACGTAGATATGTAAATCCTCATCAGGTAAAATAACAGGATTCAGAAAAAGAATGATTAATAAAACAAGTTGGACGACGCGACCTTGTTATGGTGCTAGTAATCAGGCACCCATAGTTAAAGTAAGAAAACAGAAAAGAAATTCAGATGTTTATAAATATTTTTTCGTTTATTCATCGTAGTCTTATGATTTAAAATTATAGCTCATTAACCTGGTTAAAGCAAAATAATAATTAGAATAATGACAACAATGACTATCGCAGTAAATGGAAAAATCCGTATTCCAAATCTTCGTTTAAACTTTTCATCATTGACTTTCCAAACAAGACCATGATAACTATATCCAACTCCTTTTGCGATTTGCTCTGTTTTCTTCTCTCCAAACAATATCATCATTTCATTCAATAACGGACTTGGTATTTTGTTTTTATCAATCATCAAATCCTCCTTCAGGGAAATTGTCCCGCGTCAATTTTGCCTGCGGTAGGCAGGCGTCAATCGTCAATCCTGCCTGCTTCAGGCAAGCGTCAATCGTCAATAGTCAACCGTCGATATATAACTGTCAATCCCCTCACTCATACCGCAATGCCTCCACCGGGTTTGCCCTTGCCGCCCTGATGGTTTGTGAGGTTATGGTCAATCCAACAAGGCTTACCAGAATCAGAAATCCGATGAAGGCAGCTATAGGGTCAAAACCTATGCTGGCAGGAACAAGCATCTGTATCTGGCTGGCAATGAGATATACCGCCGGAATGGCTATAACCATGGCTACAATGATAACTATCGAGAAATCACGGGATAATATCCAGGTGATTTTTTTCACACTTGCACCCATCACCTTCCGTATGCCAATCTCTTTTTCACGGTTACGCACAGTGAAAGCCACCATACCAAGCAGCCCCATACCGGCAATTGTTATGATCAATAGGGAAACATAACTGACAATGGCCAGCAAAGTCCCAAAAACCTTATAGACCAAACCTATATCATCTTCTATAAAACTGTACCTGAACGGGTGCCCGTGCTCGATGTCGTTCCAATTTGACTCAATAAAAGTAACAACATCTTCCTTACCTCCCGGAAAATATTCAACAATTAACTCTCCGGCCCATTCAGGAATATATCTTAATACGACAGGCTCCATTGGTTCTATTGGCGTTTTTGTGTAATAGTCTTTAACAACACCCAGTACTTCCCGTGGACGGCCATCAATCATCAGGGTTTTGCCCACTGCTTCAAATTCACTTCCGAGACCAACCATTTTTACCACCTCCTGGTTAATTATTACATAGCGTTCCCCTCCTATCCTGTCATCCGGTTTAAAATTCTTTCCTGACAGTAGTGATAATCCCATCGTTTTGATGTATCCCGGATCTGCCATATATTCCGAGATCTTAATACTATCAGTCATTTCAGGGGTGCGTATAAAAGCTGAAGACCATCCTCCGACAACAGGCAGATGGTTGGTCCGTGTAATATTCATGATCATCGGATTGTCCTTTATTGCATCTGTTAACAATTGTGGATCAACTCCCTGCATAGGAAGCAGTATTCGGTTTTCTGTTTTAAAACCCAGGTCAGTATTTCTGATTTTATATACCTGCTTGATCAACAATACGGTTAGCATAATAAAAATGATACCGAATGTAAACTGAACTGTCAGCAATATTTTCCTGAGTGTTATTCCGGCAAACAATTGGATACTGACAACACCTTTAAGGACTTTAACCGGATTAAAGGCTGACAAATATAATGAAGGGAAAATACCTGCAAGTATTCCCACAACAATACTGAACATAAAAAAGAATAAATAAACTTTAATATTAAGGTCGATATTAAACACCTGCTCAACTCCCGGATCTATCCCTTTTATAGCCGGTATGATCAGCTCTACAATACCAATAGCAACGATCAGGGCAAGGGTGGAAAGTATTACAGCTTCAAGTATATATTGCAGGGAGATCTGGATCCGGGTGGAGCCTACCACTTTTCTGATACCAACCTCTTTAGCCCTTGTAAGTGATTTTGCAATGGTGAGGTTTGTATAGTTAAATCCCGCAAGCAAAATAACAAGCAATGACAAGCCAACAAAAATCCATATCATAAACACAGGTAACGTCAGGCCTATTTCGTTGGCCGGTGGTTCTCCTTTTGCCGGGGAAATATCAACCAGTGGTTGGATAAAAAAAGTGACCTTATTGTTTTTGTAATCCCTGAAATGCTCTTCTGCCGTACTGTTCAGAAATTGTTCGAGTTTACTGATTGAAACATTTTTATCAAGCAACAGGTATGAATAGTTCTGATAGAAATTTGTCCACTCGGCCCGCTTTAATGCGGCTTCTTTTTCCTCTTCGGTAGTTCCTTGTTCAAATATCATGGAATAAGCCATATTCAAGGCGCCCCGATCTCTCAATATTTCATAAGCTTCGAAAGAGATGAGATAATCAAAGAGAAAATGAGATTTGTACATTTTATTATCAAGAATTCCACTGATCATAAATTCGCCCAATCCTTCAAGTTTAACAACTTTACCCAGGCAGTCGGTATAGCCGAAAACTTTTTCAGCAAGACCCCGGCTTAATATTATTGAAAAAGGATTCTCAAGTGCAGTAGCTGGATGGCCTGCTTCAAGTTGATAACTGAATACATTAAAAAAATCCTTTCCGGCAAACAGGCCCTGTGCATTGATACCTTTATTCATGTATTCAACAATGCCGGAAGATTTCCTCATTTCGACCAGTTTCTCAACACCGGGGAAGTTTTCATAAGCGCTCCTGCCAAGGGGAACAGGCGATGTTGCAAACATATGGGTACCCCACTGACTTGAATTAAAGGTTGTAATCCTGAAAATCTGATCTTTCTTCTCATTAAATTCATCTGTTTTAAGGATATCCATTAGAAACAGAAGTACGATCATTCCAACAGACATACTGAGTGCAAGACCGAAAATATTGATTGCTGAGAAAACCTTGTTTTTCATGAGGTTCCTAATAGCGATTTTTAAATAGCTTTTAAACATGTTCTCAAGTTTTATATTCACAAATTTCCCATTCAGAAACATAATTGAAAAACAGGATTGATAAAACATCCTGTTTCCGATATGTTACTACCCTGAAACTTGATGAAAGGCTTTCATCAATTAATATTGACATAACTCCTCTATTTCAATAGTTTTGTGCCATGATTGTATGCGGAAAGAACACGATAAAAACCAGGGTAGTCCTTTTCAATATTGCCATATGGATTGCCCTGTTCATTATCATTTCCCTTCCTTTCAGTCCCTCGCTTAGCTTTTCCCTGCTTGCGCCCTTGATTTTACCGGTATATCTTCACCTGTTTTTCCTGGAAAAATTCTATAGCAGAAAGAAATATTTTTGTTATGCGGGGCTTACGCTTCTAACCATTATTATTTTTGGGGTAATTGCTGAAGAACTTGCAAACCATCTTGGATTGAGAACCCGGATCAGATATATTGATGAAGCCTTCAATCCAATTGAATTGAGATATTCTATCAGCACATTTTTTATCTACGCTGGTTTTAACCCGGCACTGGCAATCATTGTGACAACAGTAGTGCGTTATTTCAGGCAGCGGCAATTATTTAACCTTCAGCAGTTACAGGAGCAAAAAACACGTGCCGAACTCGACCTGCTTAAAAACCAGGTAAACCCCCATTTTTTCTTCAACACCCTGAACACCCTTTTTTCGATGGCCAGTGTAAAAGAAGATGATGAAACTGCTGCGGGTATTGCCCAACTTTCAGAATTGATGCGATATATGTTATATGATGCAAAGGTTGATTTTATTAAACTGGAAAAGGAAGTTGATCATATTCATAATTATATCAACCTGCAGAAACTCAGGTTCTCTCAAGGTGACACCCTGGAAATTGACATGAAAATCACCGGTGATATAAAACCTTTTACCATCCAGCCAATGTTGCTTATACCGTTCATTGAGAATGCCTTTAAACATGGTTTATCCGTAAAGGACAAAAACATTATTAAGATCGATCTTATGGTGTTTGATAATTATCTTAATTTTAAAGTATATAACACAAGAAATACAACTAAAAAGAAAACGAATGATGAACACTCAGGGATAGGTATCGATAATGTTAGAAAAAGACTGGAGCTACTGTATCCTGATTCCCATACGCTGATAATCAACGAAAGTGAACATCATTATGAAATATACCTGAAACTGCCACTTAACAGAAAATGAAGCTACAATGTATTGCCATAGATGATGAGCCCAAAGCCCTTGATATTATAGAGCTTTACTGCAAGAAAGTTCCCTTTATTGAACTTGAAAAAAGTTTCAGGGATTCATTGGAGGCACTTGACTATGTACAAAACAACGCAACTGACCTCATCTTTCTTGATATCAACATGCCCGATCTGAACGGCATAGAGTTTCTTCAGGCAATCAGCAATCATCCGATGATTATATTTACAACTGCCTATTCAGAGTATGCTGTTGAAAGTTACGAATACAAAGCGATTGATTACCTGCTAAAACCTATCACTTTCAGCAGGTTTCTTAAAGCCGCAAACAGGGCACTTGATCAGAAAAAAACACAAACGAATAAAGCCGGAAGTGAAATCGCCAGCACCCAGAACATAAAACCAAAACATATTATCCTGAAAAGTGGATCGGAATCATATAAAGTAAACCTGGATGAGATTTTATTTATTGAGGGTGCCCAGAATTACATCTTTGTACATACCACGCAGCATAAGGTCATGACCCTGATGCGCATGAAAGAAATTGAAACTTTATTACCTTCCGGTCAGTTTATCAGAATACATAAATCCTATATTGTAAACTTCAACTTTCTTGAAAAGATAGAATCATACCAGGTAACCATAAAGGACGCAACAATTCCAATAGGAAAAATTTACCGTGAAAGCTTTCGTAAAGAACTAAGAATGAACTACCCCACGGTAAGCAACGGAGTATCAAGCAGGAATAATTTATAATCGCTCCAAGGAACGGGGAATTAATCCTCGTCTCGCCAAGGCGAGATTAAAGCATTAGTCATTAAAAGTCTGGAGTATATGGTGTTTCTTCATAATCAAATGGAAAAGATATCCTCTATATAAAAATATTTACATCCCAGACCCCGCCCTCGAACACTTCAAATTCAAGCACATAATCATAAACATATGTTCCATTTTTACTGTAAGCAGTAAAATCCAGCCTGCATTTGAACGGAAAGGTAATCTGATCATATCCCCTGGAAGTAGTCATATCAAATTGGTTACCTGAATTTGCGACCATCATAAAGGTGAGGGGGTAGATCTCCTGCCCTCCCCTTCTGATTTTTATGTAAACAGTATTACCGCCATCATTCCGTTTTAGAAAAGATACCCGGTCAATATTACGCCGGGTCCCGATCCGGTAAGGTGATTTGTGTTCCCTGACTCCAATAAATTCATCTTCTTCCCAGTAACCTGCAAGAACCGTATCCACTCCGTCAATTACTGTTTTCATACTACCATTACCTTCTCTCATACCTTCAATCCATTGGCCTTCATAGATATCACCGTTATTCCAGATATAGGTTCCCTTACCATGGGGAAGGCCCCTTTTAAACTTACCCTCATATTTATCCATGCCCTTTGCAATACCATCCCCATGAGCAAGACCCTTCTTACAACCACCCAGGTATTCCCCTTTGAGTTCAGGGACAAGAACTTTGCATTCCTGATTCTCTTTTTGTGAATATCCAAAAACGACAGAAAACAACAGAATGCCAGTCAGAATAGTGTTTTGTAATTTCTTCATTTCTTTATGTTTTAAAGTGTTTTGATGCTAATTTAATAATATTTATCTGAACAGTTGACATTTTACAATCTGAATAAATATGACGCTTTTACAAAGAATCCCCTGTAGGTTTTCAAAAACCTGTTATTTTCAACATACTCAATTCCATTCCAGTGAATCGACTCATATAATGATCCATATCCCAGGTATAACACAGTACCGGGAATATAGGTAAATGATATCAGAAAATCTGTAAGCCATTGTTTGTGATACCTGTTATACTCAAAGATAGCCCTGAAAAAAAGAAACTTATTGGCCTGGTATAACAACTTCAACCTGCCGATAGGATATTTATATATTTTATCCTGATGCCAGTTACGTGCAAAATCAAAATAGATATAGCTTAACGATGCATTAAAGTTATCATGAGGTTGTATATTAAGACCGATGGTAAGCTGGTTACTAACTCCCTGATAAGGATCATCAGAATAATATATGGACTTCTTTCGCCGATAAAGGAGGTCCATGGATATTCTTTTGTGAAATTGTCCACCGGCATAAACATTAATACCACCTGTTTCGAAGCGCTTACAGAGGTATATTTCTGTTGAATAAATATATTTAAGTATTAAAGATAAATTTCCTTTTAATAAGACATGACCTGATACATGATTGAATGTTTCCCATTTATAGCAGAACAGGTCCTGTGTCTGTGCCGAGAATACTTCAAATACTATTCTGTTAAGCCAATCCTGATCAGGATAAACCTTTGGTCTGAGTAATCCTGAAAAACTACGAATACCGGTACGGATTATGTATCCCATGTTGGCTGTGAAATCTTTTGAGATCTCACGATAGGCAAATTGAAAATCGAGCAATCTTTTATATTGTCTGTAAACAAGGCCTGTGGTATAGCCCCTTTTCCCTCCGGTGGTGTCATCAGGTTTTATATATGAAACCAATCCATCAAAACCTATATTACGGGATTTATTAATCCGTATCATCCCGTCAAACCCGCCCAGGCGATTATAGGAATCTGTCTGCTCTTCACCAGCATAAACCCCACCTATGTAACTATCACTATGTAGGGTCCTTTTATATCGGAAAATTCCAAAATGAGCCCTTTCATTCTGACTTTCCCCGGGCAATTCATCAAGTGCATACAAAGTTGCAAATGTATTTTTCTTTCCAGCCTTCCCGGTTAGCTTTGCTCCAACTTTCGGGTAAACAATTGTTCTGGTATAAATCAAGTATTTAAGAGGGTCAACCTCAGAAGAACGCATGGCGCCAATATTGAAATTATCCATTCCTTCCATAAAAAACGGCCGTTTCTCAGGGAAAAAGAGTGTATGCCGAAGGTTGATATCCACCTGTTGAGCATCGGCCTCTACCTGGCTGAAATCGGGATTATAAGTGGCATCAAGTATCAGGTCTGATGTGATACCCCATTTGGTAGTCAGGCTGAATTCAGCCTTATTCTCTTTCAGATCAAGGTCAAATTTATTGAGCTCATAATTCCGTTTATATGTTATTGCAGGAAGCACTTCCAGAAGTGTGTAATTTTTCAGTCCTGTATATTGAACAGGCATCATCTGAATTGAAAAATTCATACCCACATTGGGATCTAATGGTGGGAACGTACCGGCTTCGGGTTTTCTACTTATAAATCTTTCAAAAACGACGCCCATCGTTATGGTATCACTACTGGCATACCTGATGCTTTTTAAAGGTATCCTGACCTCCACATTATACCCCTCTTCATTAATATTTCCGGCAGAGTACCATACCATATCAAAGTTGGGATCCTCCTGCCCGCCACCAAAACGGCCATCCTGCTGGATTCCATAAGGATTGATATAAAGGGTATACAATCCCTGTTCATCATTAAACGAATCCAGATTTACACATACCCAATCGTCATCGAAGATTTTATCACGTGGTGCCATTGTAGCCTTGATCTTATCCGGTTCACTATCCAGGCATCTGAATCCAAAATAGAGGTTTTCACTATCGTATACCATTTTGACGAATGTCTGATCTTCCATTAAACCGGTATAATCAGGAAGGTAGCTATGAAAACCTGTAATCTCTGGAGCCTCCAACCAGATCTCTTCATCAAAAACGCCATCAATAACCAAAGGCTCATTTACACTGACCGGAATCAGGATATCCTGACCGTATGATAGGTTGAACGATATACAAATGATACATACTGACAGAATACAATCTGTTAATATCCGATGTTTTCTCCAGGCAAAACAACCAGGCATAAAATGTAAAATCACTCAATAATTAATTAATCTCTCTCAACTATCCTATCAGGCCAATATGTCCTGTGATTTTTAAAAATTAGGTGCTGCAATTGATATACCAAATACATAAACAATTGAATATCTATAATTTATTATTGTGGCTTTAAAGAAAATTGGGAATAGTTGTTCGGATTTGAACAAAGATGAGCACTACTGAACAGTTCGATTTATCCAATATCTTACACGAATGTTAAGGTACTACTAACACAGCATATGTATTCTTCGGCTTTGCTTCTCTTAATGACAAACATTTCATAGTTTTTGAGAGGGGGATGGGAGGTTGGCGGCGAAGCCGCCAAC
>CAYXUU010000061.1:0-23962 GCA_964468645.1 uncultured Bacteroidales bacterium | reverse complement strand
TAAGTTATTTCCAGTAGTGTGCTTTATTTTTTATATAGAAATCTATGGTCATCTTTAATCCATCTTCTATTCTCGTTTTTGGGTTCCACTTTAACAACTTTTTTATCTTTGAATAATCTGCGGAGTAATCCCCTATTTCTATTTTCTTTACTAAATAATTATTAGTTTTAACCTTATACCATTTTTCACCTACAAGTACTTCAATATCTAAACTCTTTTTGCTTATTTTAAGGTCTCTAATCTTACCATTAAAATAGCTAATTTTAAACTCTATCTTTTCAGCAGCATTCTTAATTATGGGTTTCCCAACTATGATTAATATTGATGTTATAATAAATAATCCCAGTATAATAGCAATTATTTTACGATTAAATTTAACTTTCATAACATTATTTATTTATTCTGAAACAGTTTTAACGGTACCCCAGTTTACAATTGGGCTAAATCCAATCCAACCCCCACTTATTGCTCTATAACTTTTGTATGTTCCATTCCAATCTGTTTTTCCCCATGAATAAGTGAAATTTCCTATTTGGATTTGCTTTGATGGTCCAAGTATTACGTCATGATCACTATTAATTTCTTCGTCGCCAAACCAAATAAATGTAAAATCTGCCCCAATATCAAAACTCCATCCATTTAGCTCAGAAGAGGTTAGTGTAAGAGTTTCGGAAAATGACAGATCTGTTGTAAATGCATATACCGACTAAATTGACCACCCTACGCCGTTTTAAATTGACCACCTCAGGCCGATATGCCTGACCACCCTCCCTGATTATTTGAAAGAACAAAAATTTCCATTGCTTAAACGCTTAATACAAAATTAATTTTTTTCAATTTGATTCAACTTCTACCACCTTTTTTCTCCTTAGTTTTCTAAGAGAGTCCCCTTCAAGATGCATTCGGTGAGCATCATGGACAATGCGGTCCAAAACAGCATCAGCATTATGCGAATGTTAACATAATGCCGATGCAATATTAGATCGACTAGTTAACTCTTCTCACAGAATCGACTTAAAAGGAAATTCTTTAAGAAAAGGTATTTTAAATAATGAATAATTAATGTATTTTGCAGCGTCTTTCAAAGTGGCACAATTTGACCGAAATCACTGGCATGGTCAGACCGAAATAACCAATTATTCTTGCAACCTTGCCTTCTTGTTCTTGTATTTATTTTTCACCATGTCCTAACGAATTAAATTATCTCGAATTTAACAATAATCCTTATAAATTTCACTTTGAAGACACACTTTTCATAATAATTGGATATCAGAAATTAGTGTCGGATCACGACCAGAGGACAGGCCCGAAGAAACGACAGACCGGCGTTTGCATGGGGCAATCATGGTTCATTTACTAGCGATGTAAAGCATCAATTTTGATTAAAGATAAATTTCACAGCTCCGTGGATGGAAGCATCGTTATACTCACTCAACTAATTGATTAATAGGTATTCATGAGATCGCTTCGCTAAATTTATTGATTGTAAGTTACTTTTTTATCATTTTGAAATGAAATGGATATCCCGCTGGCGTAACGAGGATGCATGAAGTTTTGAACAAAAAATACGGATATATTTTATTCCCACAATCCAAGATTTCCCAATGAATATTATTGTAGCATATAAAAAACTAGTACTTTGGGGAATTGCAAATTGCTATCACAATAAGCCCTTTAAGACAAATAAATTCTTGTTTTGGGGTATTTTACTCATTATGGTTTGGCTCCATTAAAATAAAAAAAGCTTAAAATGCTTCCTCCAATTCTTTTGAACTGCTGTTAGTTTACCATCACTATTATCAATTATGTTTAATCCAAGTAATTTATCGTACCAAACATATCTCACTGATAACCAAGAAAAAAATGTAATAACAACCCCAAATAATGAAAATATCATAGCAAACTTAAAAACAGATCTAAATATTACATTCAACCGGTTTATCTTGTTTGGTTCAATACTTACAATTCTCAAATTTAACAGCCATTTACCTGGAGAGGTAAGCCAAATTGACTCAAGAATAAAAAAGTAAAAAATGAAGATGCCAGAAAACAAAAGGAAATTATAATTCATCGATCCAATGACATCTACTAATAAGAGGAAAAGATACCGAACAATCAAAGCAAATATCATTAAATCGATTATAAGTGCAATTAACCTCTTAACCATTACCTTTACATTATTTAAAAACTTCGATCATTAAAACATTCTGCGATTTGGAATAAACCAGAGCAAAAATCATTTTATTACCAAGATGTTTTGCATAGAATATAGAGTTAACACCCCTATCTTTTGTACTAACAATAATGTCATGTATATTAGGATCTCCAATGGAAATCCCACGAAAACTTTCCATTACAATAATTATGTTTTCATTAGTACATTTTGTATGAAATTCACCTGGGTTATTTATTTTGAGAGCAAAGTTTTCTCTTTCATTAATATCCATATTAATTTTGAGGTTAAGTGCTGGTAGAGTATTTGTAGTTAGTTCAGAATATATTACCTCCTTAGACAAGTCTAGATCATTTATTTCAATAACATCTATGTTCTTCAATTGCGATTCATAATAACCAGAAATTTCCCATAAAATAAGTTCAACTGAATCAGATAATGTAAAAAATGAAATACTATTGTTCTTATGAGTAAGCGATCGATTTAGTGATAAATCTTTAATTATCTCTTTCCTAAATATACTGTTATATTCAGAAATATTTCTATATACATCTTGATAATTCTTCATAAATAACATTCGTAGTATTGGGCTAAATACGATAATAAACAATACTATTATTGCTATTATAACTATTAATTTAAAGTATTTACCTTTTATCATAAATCCCAATAATTGAGGTTGGAGATCTAAACTCCAAAGTTACAACTTTTACTGACAACAATTTTCTGAAAAAAGCATTCATGATTTTGTCATCAATTAATATAAATACTTGTGTTATAACTAAGTAAGCATCTATGTTTCATCCCTGATTTCAAAATAATTCTATTGAATCTTGCTTTATACAAACAATTCAATTCAAATTTTATGGAATTATTAAAGGTACAACTGGAGCAGTTGGTGTAAAAAATAACCCAAAAATCAAAATAGCTTGTAGATCACGTGGTTTAGGTGTTACTCTATATGAAATTCCGTAGGTTCCTCCAGTAATTTCATCATATTCAAAACCATAAGTAAAACTATTCCAAGAAATCTGAAAAAAGAATTCTCCATTATCCCACGGAAAGTTAAACCCAGCAGATCCCTGATTGACTTCAATTATCGGGTAACCAAGATCATATGAAAAGTGTGGATCAAATTGTGGCATTCCATTAATAAAAACTTTATATAGTGGTCCATCACCTTTTTTAACTGATCCAGAATAAATCACTTCAACTTTTGCCCCAAAATAATCATAAACTGTTTGTTCATTCTCATACATAACTATGGTGCTTACATCGTCACTACTTGTTTTTTGACCATTGCCTTCCCATTGCGGTTTTTTCCGTTTTGCTTTTTTTTCTACTTCCTCTAACCAGATAGATCCAGGCTCACCCTCTGGCCTTTCCTCATCTTCTTCTTTTTTTAATTCTTCTTCATCATTATTGCCATGAACAGGAATATATGCCGATGTTCCATCACGATAAGTTACTACCCGATATACTATACCGTTATGCTCTTGGTATGTAATATTTTCTATTTCACCATTCATACCTCTTACATGAAGCACCCCACTTAAATCATAATAATATGCAGGTTTAAAAATGTTTCTTCCAATATCTGGTCCATTTATTGGGCCACCACCACCACCACCACCATCATCTGGATCTCCAAAATCCAATCCAAATGGATCGATAAACCTAAATGGATTATTGGAAACGTATGTATAGGGCGATAAATTAACATGCCTCTCTGATAAAGCATCAATAACATGCCACCTACCCAACTGCGGATCATACCTCCTGAATCCGTAGTCATACCATCGGAGGTTATTGTCGTTCTCCAGTTCTTTTCCGTTATACTTCAGGCTATTCTCAATATTATTTATGTAGTTCAGTCCACCCAATGTCAGGCCGAAAGGATAGTAGTGATTTTCCTGCAAGCGTTCAGGATTGCCGTCATCGTCAATATCAGCGTATACAACACGAACATTTCCAAGATGGTCGGTTAGGAAATATTCGGGTTGATACTGGCCCGGTTGGCCGGAAACAGGAGTCATCCTTCCTTCTTCCATGCTGAAATATTCAATTGCACCGGAATTATCATAAACGAAGTTCCCGGCGTAGTTGGTTGTTTCTATGGTGGATCCTGTATTCACGATTTTTGTCAGCTTCTGGCCACTGGCGGTGTAAAGGTAGGAAATTTCATAACCTGTCTGGTAAACGATGCGTTTTGGAAGATTGAGGATGTTGTATTCAATCAGCGAAATACCTTTGTTCTTATCCTCTGTCATATTTCCGTTGTCATCGTAGGAATATTCCGTGGCAACCCTTGATCCGTTATCCCTGAAATCGTTACCGGTAAAAGTAAAATCCCCTGCCCCATCATCAACTTTCTGCAACTGGTTTCCATCATAGGTATAAGAAAGGTCATCCATTACACCAAACACAGGTGGATAGCCCTGCTGGTAATCGACCATCCCATTACGCATCAGACCGGTTATATTGCCGTTCTTATCATAGGATACATTAGTCAGACCATACCTGTCTTCATCATCCCATTCATTATTAACAATAAGACCGTATTCTGCTTTTGTTATCCTGTTCTCTTCATCATATTGAATTCCATAACCTCTTCTGCCATCATTCTGCGCGGCCTGCCACTCAATTCCTGATATGTTCCCATTATACAAGGGGGTTCCGTTTAGATCCTCCAATCCATCATCATAATGAAGGGTCATACCAAACAGATCATCATAATCTTCGTTAAAGTAAACCAAACCGAAACGTGCATTCATAAAATCTATTACCTGTCCGGCTACTTCTGCTTTTGTGGTTGAATCGGTATATCCAAGGTTTGCCAGGTGGTCCAATACGCAATTGGTAATACTATCGATTATTACAATACGCTCGTCATATTCGTCGAACTCCATACCATTTAAACAAAAACCAAAATCTGTGTTTTCGACAGATTTAATGGCAGCATAGGTCGTTGTATCGGCAGTGTATTCATGCAATTCCTTGAGTTCATTTTCCTTTAGTTCTAGTATCCTGGTTGAGTCAGGATAATCGATCTTTGAAACGATCAAATGCTTAACATCAGAGAATGCTAGGGTAATTATTCCTTCACCTGAAGAGTTGTCTTCAAGAGAAACTGACATGTATATGCTATCCACATGCATACCTGTAACAATCTCATCCGGATCCAGTTCCGTACAAAAATCTATAGCCGCATTTTCATTATAAAGGTTACAATTGTTGATATCTGTAAGCCAGCCCCGAATATTGTATTTATAATCGATAGATTGCAGGTAGGTTTCATCCCTGTTCCTGTGAACGTTTTTCTCGACGAGCTGCCCAAGTTCATTGTATTTCTTTTCATACATGGCGATGGGTTCATTTTCATCCACCCAGTACATCAAACCGATATCCCTACCGGCATGATCATACTGGAATTCCCTGTACTCATCTGTCCTTTCCTGTGCAGGTCCTTCATTGATAATATGGGTATGCTTTGAGAATACGGGTTTACCTTCAAAATCGAATATGGTATTCACCATATCATAACCATCGAGGTGGTTTTCAGCGTAGGACTGTATGATACGTCCTTTTTTATCGTAATAAACAACCGAATATAACCATTCTGCCGGACTGGAATCAAGTATCCTTACTTTTGATCCGGTCAGACTTCCTTTCACACGGTCGAAGGGTTCAATGCCTGCGAATTCCGGTTCTGTAATGTAATTATAATCATCGTTCTTATCAAAATCATAATTATCAAAATAATTTACGGATAATATTTCATCTGCAGGTTCCTGGTAAACCGGCCAGGCCACATTGGTATAGCCATGCGGATACTGTGTGCTCTCTTCTTTCTTTAATTCATGGTTCCTGTTGTTCGGATCAGCATAAAACAGATCGATATTAACCTGTAATGTCTCTGCCTGTGTAGTGTTTGTTACAAGGCCAGTTAATATCGCCCTTCCAATGATATCATATTTGGTAAACAGCCACAGGTCATCATTCCTTAAATTTCCATCCTGGGTCATAATCAACCGGTCCAGGTTGTCGTACAAATAATAAATGGGATCTTTACCGGGTAAGCGTTTTTCAATCAATCTTCGTTTATCATCATATTCATAATAATAGGCATATTTCAATGCAACCGCATCAGTTATTCCGAATGAACCGGAAACCTGTGACATTCCTTCCGGTGACATCACAAAACGCAGCATACCCGCCTCATCATAAATGTAATAAGTATAAACCATAGTTGTTGCATCAACCTTATTACCAACGGCAATTGTTTTACCCAGTGCATCTTTTACAACTTTCACAGGTTTCTGGTCCTCATCTTTCGAAATATTCACAAACAAACTACTTGTTGAATAATAACCTGAGTATGTGCATGTACCTGCATCAAACGTATATTTTTCGATCTCCTCAAAGTTATTCAACCGATAAATATTCTCGCTGTACTGGTTGTTGTTTATCTGCCATGCCACACCCGGGGCGCCTGATATCAACGGCCTGCTGAATGGAGAATCCTCATAAATGATATCAAATTCAGGTTTGGTAGTGTTGGCTATCTTGGGTGTTTCCTGGTAAAAATCCTTTTGCTCTCCAACAGCCGTACTATGATCAAGATAGTTTGTATTTGTATAACAAAACGGCAACCTGGCCTTTGAGATTTTTCCGTAATCGTCATACTCAGTGATATTTACCAGGTCGTTCAGGTTGGGTGAGAAATCTTTTATAACGCTGTGTTGCACTCTCTGCAAACCATCATAATAACTAACGCTTTCCGAAACCTGGTAGGTATTGTAGTTCTTATCGATCAGATCCTGTTCATTGAATCCTTCAATCCTGATATTTTGTTGCTGAACATAGTTTTTTGTTGAGGTCTGGGCTACCAACACTTTACTTTCTGCAACTAATAAAACTGCTATTATGATATATATTATATTCTTCATTTTCTTCAATTTTAATCGTTAAACCTTTATTAATTGCACTGAATTGTATTGATCAACTCCCTGGTAACTGTTGTAATACCACCATTTTCCTGTTCGATGGTACATCTTATTTTGATAGGCCTTTTAGCTGTGCAGTACTTGATAGGATTTATATGTACAGTACATGATTGATTACCTGATTCGGAAGACCAGGAACCATTGGATAAAAGCAGTTCCCATTGGTAGGTGTAGTTACCTGTAGGATTTCCGTTCAGGTTGTTAATATTAAATGTATAGTCATCTTCTGAAGGTATATAGGCAGGTCCGGTAATCTCAAATGTAACCGGGTAATATCCTATAGCATCCAGTGTTGTCTGTATATCAGTATATGATGTGTTATTGAAATTAACTGTGAGTGTTTCAGTATAAACTCCATTGGTTGTAGGTTGAAATTTTATATCAAAATAGTAAGAACTGCAATCAGGTATTGTAAAGCCATAGGATCCCACTATCGAAAATTGATCTGTGTTTGTAATACTGATACCACCTGCCAAATCATCACCGGTCATATTGGTTATGCAAAACTCCTGAGTTCCGCTTAGCCCCACCTTTTCTTTTCCAAAATCATGATCATCCGGCGGACTGAATGTAATTGCACCCCCAGTACCAATAATATTGGCCTGAATATCCAGCAATGGATCACCGGTATCTATATCAAGGAAACACTGGTATCGTTGTCCATTTGTCGGGTTAAACTGAACAACAATGGTTCTGCTATTGGTTGGAGATATGGTTGCCTGACCACCACCTGAGATGATGGTAAATCCATTGTCATAGTCCTGGCTTAATGATATATCCACGCTGATGGCGCTTTCCTCAGGTGATCTGACATTAGTAAGTGTAAAACTATAGGTATCTGTCTGGCCTGTTTCTACCGATCCGAAATCATAGGTTAAAGGAGTAAGTTTTAACTGCAACCTCGAAGAATTGTATGTAGTCCTGTTGATGATATTGCCATCATCGTCTTTCACCATGGTATTTCTGCCAAGGTCATCATAAATGCTGTACGCTGAAATATTGTTGGCATCGCTTACAGAGGTCACGCCCTTGCCAGGATCATATGTCTGTGTGACCATTGTTGCATTCTCTTGCAGGAAGCGTATATCGTCAATAAAGAATGGACCACTGCTGTTGTTAAACGAAAAACATTTTATTTTAACATCACCCGTTATCTGATATTGTGTCTTTAATTCTTCAAGATTAATTGTTTTTTCCAGATATTCCCATTCTTCATTTGTATCGGTAAATGTTGTTGTGCTTTCGGTTCCACTGATGGTATTATCAAAACGATCCAATAGAACATACCCAATTCCTGAATTTGACTGTGTTAATCCTGAAAGGTTCATTACCCATGCTGATAACACATAAGTATCATTCTGTTTATCCGGATAAAAGGTTCTGGTAGTAGCATAGGAGCAGCCAGCAGGAATATATCCTGCCCAATCACCGGTATAAGTGTGCCATTGGGTTTGATAAGCATTCTGAAAATCCCAGTAATTGTTATTGATGTCAGGGGCAATCTCACCGCTCTCAAAGTTCAGGAAACCACAGGAAACACCTTCTGCATCATCACTGTTATAAGCATTCTGAATTGTGGCTATGTTTTTGGAGTTATTATAACCCAGAATTGATGATTGGTATTCACCTCCTTCAATATGTGATGTTAACAGGTTGCCATCAATATCATATTCATCATAGACCACTTTCTTTTCATATCTGCTGTCCTTATAAAAACATACCTCACTTTCTTCTATGAAAGATTCTGCAAAATCGCTAACGGGTATCTGTGATGAGAATACATATGATTCCTCTGGTACTATATAGTACCCATTTCCTTGTCCTGTTCCACGGCTTTTGGTAGTAAATATATCAAGTGTTCCACTGCTTACATTCCCATTTACCAGGTTTATGATTTCGATGGGCTTATTGAATATATGTTTATCATATAACCTGACAATCTCGTCTGCCGGGTCAGTTGCCGGAGGATCTTCAAGGATTAGTACTTCCGGATCATAGTAATCAAGGGTATATTTTATTTTATTAGCATAAGTATCGTTTCCAACCTGTTTCTCTGTTTTTATTAATTGCCCCCGGTGATTATACTCATATGCTATTGTTTCAAATGTAGTTTGCTGGTTATAATATTTGATATCCTTTGAAGATAGTAGCTTTATAACATTCGTTAGTAACGTATATTTCCCAATTAGAAACAAAGGTTTTAAAAGTTTATATCCTCCCACGTAATGATTATTCTCCAGGAATCCAATCTTTACACCCTCGATAGCTTGGGGAGATTGTCCGTTCCTATAGAAAAGCTGGTAATTAAATGAAGTCTCTTTGACTGGTGTATCATCAGAATTATAATCTATCTTTGAAAGAAGCTGCCCTCGGTTCCAATCATAATTGGTTGGATTTATATAAGGGTAAGGATAACAGGTGTCTTGAAAACACCAGTAGCTACCCATCCATGAATTAGAGGGTATATCATCGAGGTGTCTTGCATAAGTCACATCAAAAGTCTCAAATAATCCATCTGCATCCTGGTGTTCATCATAAGTGCCCGGTACAGAAAATTTGTATAAAGTACTACCAAATCCTGGTTTGCTTATTTTAACATATTCATAAACAATTGTATTATCATCTGAATAATTCCAGATATCGGTGTTTGTCCTGATATAGTGTTCATTGAAATACTCCTGACTGATCTGTTCCGGAAATAAGTATGGATCATAGTATCCAAATACAGGCATAGAAATTATCTTTCCACTACTAATGGATGTGTTTGTAATATCATTATAGAAGTATTCAGCTTTCAGTAATTCATCGTTTTCAACATCACATTCATAAACCTTCTTTATTCTAATGCTACCACCTAAAAAATCCCTGGAATCAAAGTGAAATTCATCCGACTCATATTCAAATTTTTTATATCCACCAGATGGATAGGTGATTTTTGTCAAGGTGCCAATGGTTTTATAACTTTCAACCGGATCCCTGTTTGCACCATCCAGTAAATATTCGGTGCCAGAATAGCCCTGCTTCTGAAAAAGACTGAATTTTTCAGGAAAATCTTTATTAGGGTATGCATAAATTCGTGGTGTGGAATGGAAAGCAAATATTTTCCCATTATAGCAACCCCATAAATCTGTGGAATAAGAATACCTTGAGGGTAGTTTTCTACTTGTACTATAATCATAATCAAAAAGATATGGCGGATGATACTGCCCATTCGAATACTCAGTGACCCTTGTCAGTTTTAATCGTTTGTTTCCTGTAGCATCATCATTGTTGTATTTATTATAAGTCTCAGTATATAAGTGATCAAAGTAATCATAATAAAAAATGAAACGTTTAATCTCTTTCTGATACCCATTGAACCTGGATTTAACAATAACTTCGTTTAGTGTTTTGGGGAAGGTTGACATCGTTCCTGACCCGTAAACATCCTCCCTGTTTTGATAAGAATTAAACTCGATGCTGTAATTTGTTGAAGTAATGCTTTTGATTCTTTTTGAATAGATGTATGAGTTGCCTTCATTGATATCAACTTCCGTAATTGCAGTATCCATCTCAATATTTAAGGGATTTAGTTCCATTAAAGCATAAAACCCCCTGTACTCCCTGTAGCAATACTTGTCTAATGGCAATTTTTCATACTCATATTCAAATAATATTTCTTCATAATAGGGCGTAATAATTTTTGTAAGAAACCAACCGGAGATATAATCATTACTTAAATAATCTGTATCCCAGTAATAACTTGTCAGGGAGTTTTTATGCAGCGTTAACTGCTTGATGTTATTGTACAACTTTTCAATATCTTCAAATATGTATTGAGTTCCACTTTCGTCCGTTATAGTAAAACTTGTAATATTTTCCTGGTTGGATGCCAAAGTATAATCCACTTTCAGGTTTTGATGGGGTATTAACAGGATGGACTGATTTTCGGGATCTTCAGAATTGGCATTGAAAATGAACTTACCGGTTCTACCGTTGATATTAAAACTGAATACATCCGGTTCCGTATCGTACGTATAAACGTAAGGGTCCACATCACCGACCATGGTCTGGATAAAGGTTGCCCGGTCGGTTTCTGATGAATTCAAATTGAAATCCTGCACCTTTTCACAGGCCGTTTGCTCTGCTGCCGATCCGTCCTTATTATACAACCAACCTATCTGGGTTCTTGCATCTTTTGATCCTTTAAAATCATCTGGGTATCCTCTTACTTCCCTTTGGATTACACCGCCTGCCTGCAGGTCCCATCCCAATCCGACACGGGAGGCAAGCTGATTCAGTTTTACACCTGAGGTTCTATAACTTAAATAGACTGGTACATCAGCCCCTTTTGCACCAATAGTGTACAGGGGTATATTGATGGTTAGTTTACCAGTGAATAAATCTCCTTCTTCATCATTCGATGCCGGGTTATCAAGATTCTGGGTCATCGAAACCAGGCTTATCAGATAAGCCATACCTAATAATACAATCTTCTTCATCATGCTGTTTAATTTTAAAGAATTTAAACAAACACAATAAAAGATGATTAATCCTTAAAAACCAAATTTGTAATAATCTGTAATCCAATAAGATAGAAAACGGAAGAAAAAATTCTTTTAATGAATATGTATATTGTGGTTTTTAAAAATATTAGAATCCAGTTAATAAGATTATTTTATGTATTTTATAATATTTACCTGAGTAAATAGAATTAATTTCTACTTTTCAAATAATTAAAATTATGCAAGTAAGTTTTATTAATAAAATATTTTTTTTTATAACGACTAATATTTGTATTTGATGGCATTAAAAATATGAGAGGTAATAAATATTTATGTTTATTAGTTTGCAAAAAGTAAAGAAATTTAAAATCTGAAACTTAAAACTCAAACGTAGTACTCGTCGGGAAAATCGGCAGGTACATCTAAATCAGTATGATTCCCGCAAACAAGCCAATAAATACGATAAATCATTGGTTCCATAATACTGCTGATCATTCCTGCCCTGTAATCCACCTCATTCTGGTATTGGTCTTTTAAGTTTTGCATACCTAACCTTATTCCCCAAAACCTCAAACACCACTGCAAATTCCCCGTCATCCAAACCTTTCACCAATTTCACCTCCTCATTACTAATCACCGTATCTCTAACCTCTTCCCATTCCCTCAGAATATAGTTATCACCAAAACCATATTTAACCACCCCACCATCCTTGTTAATGATCACTTGATCATCCAAGGTAACCACCACTTCCCCATCCTCCAAATCCTCCTCCAACACATCAATAAACTGATAAATCCCTTTAACTACCTCACTGGTATTCTTATATTCCACAAACTGCCTGTTAATAATCCTGTATGCCGAATAAGCAATTAACAATACAATAGAAGTAAGCGCCATCGCAACAACGATCTCAGCCAGTGTAAAGGATTTAACCTTAAAATTCAGCATTCTAAAAGGCAATCTATTCATACACAACAATTAATTCATTTCTGGTCTTAAGCGGTTTCCCCTTTTGATCATATAACTCCAACCGGAGTTCTATAAGATGATCATTAATGACATGCTTCTCAATGGTCTTATGGATCTCATAATCATCCATTGTAATGATATCGTCAAAATAACTTCGTTCTACTTTTATCACCTTTGCAATCTCCTTCAACAATGTATAGGTTTTAAGACTTTGCCACGGTCTGTCCGAATTTAAGACATTAAGATATATCATCATCCCGATACCAAAACAGACAATGATAATGGTCATCGCGATCAGTGTTTCCACCAGTGTTGCAGCCTGTATTTTTCTTTTCAATAAAGCCATTGCACAATTTTCTTTGCTTTATTCCTGGTTGTAAAACTCTCACCTGTATAATCCTCCGGCAGTTTACTGTAAAGAATCTCCGTATCAAGTAAATGATTGATATAAACAGAGGAGGGTGTATATAGCCTGAATTCATTACAACTTACACTGCCATTTACTTTGCCTTTCAATTCTATAAATCCATTGCTGTACACTTGTCCGCTTACAGTGGCATTTTTTGGAACAAAAATACCCGGCTTTATATGCTGGTCTTCAAAATCACATTGCGCGAACACAATGCCATTAATTACGGTATTATCATGAATCCTTAAAATTTGCCGATAATCAGGATTGCTTCTTGTACCAGTAATTCCAACTACGGATGGATACTGAAAATTACAACCATATCCTACAACCAGTGAATCGCTTGCAAATGCCTGTAATCTCCCTTCAAAGCCATCTTCGATGAATATCTTTTGGGCAAACAATACAATGTCTTTTAGGTCAGCACTGGGATTGATATAAATATTCCCGGTCGAGAAAACCACAATATTTCCTGATAGTTTAATTCTTTCAATGAGCATATTGCCCGGCTCATAAACTACCATCGTTTTGTGGGCAAATGAATTGAAAAGTGAGTCGTCGGTAATATCCTGCACGTTGATCTTAATTAATGTATCATTATTCAGATAATTCTCTGCAGCATACTCATATGTAATAAATCTTTTCTTATTTTGAGGGACTCCTTTAAGTTTGTCATCACTATATTCAACCGATCCAATTACGAGCTCCTTTCTTTCATAATGCCTTCCATCTACATAACCTCTCTTAATTCCTGCTACCGGAACCATGCAATTTCCCCTTATTAATGTATTACCACACAAGCAAAGCGGTTTATTCAAATCAGTAAGATACAATGCCAGCGAATCAGCATCTTTGTAAAATCCTCCGCATAAAGCCCGTTTTTCCTTAACCATGTTTTTATGCTTTGCTTTACAATATATCAGGTCGTACAATCCCCATGTTGTTTTTACAACACAGACACTATCATTCCCTTCCTCATATAACCTTATATAGTGCGGTTCATTATAATTCAGACTTGTATCTGTGAGCATCCATGAGATTCCCGAATTCACATTAATCCTCATCCGGTCCTTCATCTCAAAACCCCCAATCGTTGTATGATTAAAATAGGAGAGCAATATCAATGAACACAACACAATCGAAACCACGACCAGGATGAAGAGGGCATAAACAAGCACTCCTCCTTCCAGCTTACTTCTAAACTTACTATTTAATATCCATCCGTGCATACGTGGCTATCGTTTTTTGAATATCGAATACTGATTAACGATATTTGATTTATTCCAGGGACGCGTTCCCTTCCTTCGTCAGGGAATTCGTCCCGTTGTTAACTACCAATATTTCCATATCGCTTAAGTCGGTTCGTTCGCTAAAGTCTCTTCGTTCCATTCATCAATAATCAATAAACAATCATCAATTCTGCTTACTGCCTACTGCTTTTCCTTTCTTCCAGACCACCCTCTCCACAACATTCCCCATCTCATCCCAAATCGTCCATTTTCCGTCTTTCAGTCCATAATCAAAATTCCCAAATTCCTTCAACTGGCCATTCCCATAAAACACCTCATACTTCCCCTGCAAGACATACCCGGCCGGCCGGCCTTCAGTGATATAAATCGAATCATTATCATACCAGTAATACAACAACTCATCATCAACGTTATAATCATCCTTTACCGGCATACACTCAAACCGCACCAACTCTCCATGTTCTTTTATCTCCAGCGTACTTAAGGGATAATACGGCAGCATATAATCATGATAGCAGCCATATCCCCCAATTATCAACACCATCAAAATCCCAATAAAACAAACTCTTCTAACCATAACAAATCTTTTATCTTTATTCTTGTTCCTTTTATCTTTTATATAACAACATTGTTAGTTTGCTCTATGTAGCTGGTTTCCAGCAGAGGGACTTTTGTCTTACATCTCTGTCTTCCATCTTCTATCACATCGAAAATCGACAATCGACAATCAATGGTGTCCGGGAAAATCAGGGGTTTCCTCGCAATCTTCAAATTACCCGGACATTAGTGACCGACAATCGGTAATTCCACCAACTACCAACCACCAACTACAATCATTCCAGTCGCTCATGTCGCCTAGTTCGATTAAGTCGCTTAAGTCTCATTTCTCACCTCCCTGCATCAACACTCTTTCCTCTCCCTTAAACTTCGCAAGCACCGAGTCCCCATATACCCTCACAAGCCTCACTTTCTCCTTCTCTTCTCCTTCCTTCATTAAATAACTCCTTCCACCAATCCCCACACTCACTACCTTTCTTGCAGTCTTCTCATTCCTCACTATCCCATAATACTTGATCTCCGGCCACCTTATCGCTCTATTACTTTTAATCTTCGGTTTATAATTCTCTGCAGTTGTTGTTTTCCTAATCCCAACTTTCGTTTTAAAAGGATCTTCGTAGTTCAAATCCAAAACAAAATTCTCCTGGAGTACCTCTCCTTTATCTTTTCCAATATTGGTTTTTGAATAGGGAGAAAACTCAGGTTCTTCATTTGTATAACTAAACACCTTAAAAATGATCAATCCCCAGATCACTACCACAACCGGTAACAGCACATATAACGCTTTCTTATTTTTCATAAGATTCCTGTATCGTTAACTTCCAGGTATTACTGTATTCGCTTTTATTCCCTGCTGCATCAATCGATCGTACACGCCAGTAATAAACTCCTGTCCCAAGTGAATCTTCAAACCAGGTTTTTGATAAATACGCTCTGATCTTATCGTTTGTATGTAATGAATCCGTTGAAACATAAAGACTGTCCCATATCCCTGATCCGGATTCATTTTTTCTTTCCCACACAAACCTGACAATGGTATCATTCAAATGAGCGTTATTAGCAGGTGATAACAGCTGAGGTTTTTCCGGCGATTGCGTATCCAGGTAAATGAACCTGCTTGAATATGCTGTATTTGAAAACTCATTTTGCCCGCGGATCTTCCACTCATATAAACCATCTCCCTCCTCAAGGTTCTCATACACAGTATCATTAGCAGTATTAAATGAAATGATCAATCCTCCCGAGTAATACATTTGAAAGTTATAATCCTCAGCATTATACAATAGCACCCACTTAAAAAACTGATCGGTAACATTTGTTGTATCATAATTCACAGGTTGCAATAACTGAATAATCTCCTGTGAGATATCTGCAGTGCTATCAATCCTCAAACTGAATGTCGAATATTCAGTTTCATAAGATTCATTAATCGCCCGCACCCGCCACTGGTATTCACCTGGTATCAATGAATAATTGAAATTGTTCGAAGTAGTGAGCGTATCCACAAACAAGCGTTCGATATTATCAAACGATGGTGATACCAGTTGAACTTGATACTTATCAGCAAACGCTATCGTCTCCCACCAGAACTGTTGTGTTGCAACCGTCGTAATATATCCGTTCGGCGGCGATAACAACACAACCGTCTCATCCCTGATATCCGCATCAAATATCAAAGTGCAAGAATAATCTGACATTATAACCATAAGTATCATTATCACATAAAGCAGGTACTTTCTCATAGATCATCATATTTTATTCATCTTCTTTCTACTTTCAATTCTTTATTGAATATCCTTTATTGCTTTGGTGGCCTTTGACCCGTTCGGGGCCGGTAACCCTTCCTCCGTCAGGGTTTCCATCCCTTCACTACTTCTTCATCGCTTATTTCACTAAAATCGCTTCGTTCGCTTAATTCGTTATCGTCGCTTAAATCATCATTCCCCAATACTTCTAATATCTTCAATCGTGAATCGATATTCGATATTAAAAAAACTCGTCAATCGTCAATCGTCAGTCGTCAATCGCAAATACTGCTTACTACCTACTACCTACTCCCTTTACCACCACCTTCATCCTCAGCCTCTCCACCTTACTCCTCACATCCTTCTCCACAAAAAACCTCACCGACGCTACCTTCCCAAGCTTTTCCTCCATCTCAATGAAATATAAATACTTCACCAGCTCATGGAACTTGCCTTCAAGTACCACCTGGTTAATCTCAATATGCATATCTTCTTTCACTTCATAAACCGGTTCCGGAATTTCTTTCACATTGATCCCTTTCCTGTCACAATAACTTCCTGTAACCTCGATCAGCATTGTCCTTAAATCAGGATATCCTGTCGTATCCTCCCCGAAATAGGAATTCATGGCATCCAGTTGTTCCTGCAATCGCACAATCTCTTTTGGAGCGTACGAAACCAGTTCAATCTTCTCTTCCAACTCCCTGCAAAATCTTTTCTGCTCCACCGTCTTCCTGATCCCCATTCTGTAAACCAGAATAACCAACACCACTGTACCAATTCCCAATAGCCACACCTTTTTCTTATATGTCATTCCACCAAACATTCTCAAATCCCACGTCTTACTTCATAATTCATCTGCTTTTTACATTCTATTTTCCATCTTCTATCTTCTAAAATCCAATCTTAAATCTTAAATCTTCAATCGTTAATCGACATTCGACATTCAAAAACTCATCAATCGTCAATCCTACCAACCACCAACCACCAACAGCCATATCGCTTCATTCGCTTACGTCGCTCCAGTCGCCGCTTCAACATTAGTCAATCATCCATCCTCAACCGTCAATCCAGCAACCACCTCAAACGCTCCGCGTCCTTCCTTCTCCTCCCAAACATAATCCGCTACATCAACATCCTCAACCCATTCAAGTTCCTTTATCTTTTTTATCCAATCATTAACAATCAGTGATGACTTCGACCACCCTGAAATAACGATCTGTCGTCTGTCAAACACAAACCCCTCTTTACGTTTATTGCTTTGTTTGAATATCTCCAGTTCGCTCAACTGTATCCCTTCAGGAATCGTTCCCGCAATCCTGTCAGCGATAAACGACACCTTGCTCTGGCTTGCAAGCCCAAGCATCTGTATAATATCTTCTTTCTTACCCAAATCTTCCTTTAGTTTTGAATGCCGGTTCAGTAAAGCATCATACGATGACACCTCAACCGAAAGTTCATTAGCACGCTTATTCATTGAATCAAAAACCAGGAAATTAATCAACAGGGATATAAAGCAAACAATCAGGATCCCCATACCTCCCTTTTTGAATATCTTAAAATATCGATATTCATCCCTTTGATGCTCAACCAGTACATCATCGATATTGTTTTTGCGGTTAACGAGGAAATCATATCCCGAAGCAAACGCAACGATTAAACCCTCCTCAACATCTTCCTCACCCAGATGGTAGATCACCTCTTTCTTCTTGTACTTATTTGTAGAAAAGTCAACGATTATCCCATTCTTGAAGGTTAATCTGGAATGATCAATTGTAAGCTTTCCTGATTCAATGCTCAATAGTTCAGTAATACAGGGCATACACCCAAAACCAAATAGCACATCAAGAATAAACACCTTTATTTGATCAAATTCCTTGAGAATATCTTCAACGATTTCTTTCCTGGCAATACTGACAATGAGATATCCTTCTTCCGGGTTTATCTGTTGAGTATAAAAGTCCTGCACCCTGGCATTGGGTAATACCCTTCTTATTATATCTTCTTCATGATCATCATCTTCATGGGCAACTTTCTTCGTTAATACCCCTTTACCATTAAGCGTTAAGATAATCGGTATATGCTTCGTAAGAAGTTCCCCCAGTTCCTTGATTGAGTGAATATGGCCCTTTTTACTCCTGATATGGATCTTTTTGGCCTTTTTTTCTAATATAACAAGATTATAATACCTGTGTTGATTTGGATCAGTAAATACTTCAATGGAGGCTATTCTATTCGTTTCAAACAATGATTTTATGTCAAAAGGTAATTTCAACTTCCTAATAAATTATTGTTGGTTTAATGAATATGTTCAATTTATTTTCCTTATCTTCTTTAGTCTTGCTTGAGAAAATCCATTTTAACACAGGGATCCTGCTCAGGATAGGAATACCCGATCCTGTATCCTTCATCGATTTTTCCTCCAGTCCACCAAGCAAGACCATTTCATCATTTCTGACTCTAATTAATGAAGTAAAGCTCCTGGTAACCTGCCCGGGAGGTGCCTGTTTCGATATCCTGTCCGTAAAATCCGATTGTTCCACCAGGATATCCAGTGTCACATGGTCATCACCTGCGACAATAGGCAATATCGTCAGTTTAAAATCAGCTGTTACCGATTTATAGGTATGGGTGGTTTTTTGTGATGTGCTCTGGTTCACAATAAAATCACTGCGCTCTTCAAGATAATATTCTGTATTGCTGATAACCAGTGATGCTTCATGTCCGTTTAATGTAGAAAGTTTTGGTGTTGACCTCACCTTGATTATTCCCGCTTCTTCCATTGCTTTCAAAGAGATATAAAAACTCTCATTGACCCTGCCCAGATTTGTCGCCCCGAATCCATTAAAGCTATTGATCAACTTATTGATTGATTCTGAACTTAAAGTAAAATCAATAGCCGGAAATAGTTGCCCGCTTGAGGCAACCGGCTCTTCACTGATCCCTGCAGAAATCCCGGTGGATATGGTATATCCTGTTTGATTATTAATGATCATTACTTCTATGATGATCAAAGGAATGGTTTTGTCAATCTCGGTAATAAAGTTTTCCAGTTCTTTAATCCCAGGTGATGAACCACTGAGTATAATACTGTTCTGCTCAGCGAATTCGATAATGTTGACATCGGTTTTTAGGTTTTCCGGAATAACAGCAACAACATCCTTAATGGATCTGAATTGCAGTTGTAATACCTTTGTTTCCCTCAATCCTTCCTTTACCCTTTCCCCGATGACATATATTCCGTTTAATCTCGTAAAGGTGTAGCTTGATCCGTTTAAGATGCTCTCGACCATCTCATCATAGGTAACATTCACCATGTTCAGGTTGGTATTCCCGCTTATTTCATTCAGGATAAAATAGTTGATATTAAGATCTTTTGAGATTTGCTCGATCACATCCTCCATGGGTACATCATGAGCATAAACATCGATGTGTTCCGTATCGTATGCTGTAAATGTCAGTAATCCTTCATTAGCCTGCGGTCTTTGAGGTTTCCTTCCTGTACCTGATTGCTGGCTTGCATTGATATCCTCTTTGAAAATATAGATATCATCTTTTTTCTCGAGAACAAGATTATTGCTTAAAGCAAGCTTATCCAATGCATTCGTTAATTCAAGATCCTGTAAATAACAAGAAACGATCCTGTCCTCAACCTCCGGAGAGTGAATCACATTCCTCCCGGTAATCCGGGTAATCTGCATCGTAACCAGCCTTAAGCTATCCCGCTTCAAATCAAGGTTGATATTTGTTGTTATACTATCATAACCTATCTTCAGCTTCCTGGGATAATAGGCAACGGGTGGCGGAGAATACTTCCTTATCGCAATGATATTCCCTGTAAATTCAAGTTCCAGTTCGTAATACTTGCACAGAAACAACAACACATCCTTCGCCGATACCCCCGTAAAATTATTCGTAACCGTTTGGGTAAGGTTATCCTCCAGGCTAATATTTAAACTTGTCGCATTTGCAATATTCCTGATAAACTCCCTCAGCGGCAAATTACTCACCGTCAACTCCAGTTCATCATCCAGCCCTCTCATCCCCATCGCCAGCGAATCCAGCCTCAACGCCAGGCTATCAATCCTTGTCTGTCCCAGCATAAGCCCTGTCCAAAGGACCAATAATACAATAACTACAATTTTCTTTGTCATCAACTCAGTCTTATGTTTTTTTAAATATCGAACACCGATTAACGATATGCGATTTCAGATTTGATCTGGGAATTATTTAATTTTCAAACATAATTTCCTAAATCTTTATTCTCAATTTAATCGTTTATATACTTCAATCCCTGTCTTTATACTTTATACTTTTGCCTTTCTTTTTTGCTGTTACGCAAAGTTTCGCAGAGAAGCGCGAAGTTTCGCAAAGACTTTCTTCGTGTGGCTTTGCGGGTACTTTGCGTTATAGTTCTTTCATTTATCATAGTATTTCTGTTAGCCGGGAGTTCCCTCGTCGCTGGGCTCCTCGGGATGACAGGTGCTTTCTACTTAGTGCAGGGACGCGTTCCCTCTCGCCTGCGGCTCGACGGAACTCGTCCCTTTTGCAAAATATCCGTCTCCAATGCACTCGCTCCGGTCGCTTCGTTCGCTAAAGTCACTTCATCGCCCCTCTCCTACGATCATCGAATAAACCTCTGATATACTTGTTTCTCCATTATTTACTATTTCGACTGCGATATCTCTCATGGTTCTTGTCTTTTTTTCTTTTAAAATATTTTTTACATCATAGGCACCTTCCCGGATGCATGCTGATAGCTTCCTATCGACCGGGATCACTTCGAATACTGCCTTTCTTCCCTTAAAGCCCGTGTAGTAGCAATTTTCACATCCCACAGACACATAGTTTTTCTTAATGTGCTTTTCGATATCGGAACCGGCCGGAAACAGGTTTACATCTATCTTTTCTTCTTTTTTACACTTCGGGCATAACAATCGCACCAGCCTTTGTGCTACACTCATATTCAGGGTATCGGCCAGTAAAAATGCCGGCACGCCCATATCGATTAACCTCGTAATTGTCCCCCATGCTGAATTTGTATGAACAGTCGAAAGCACAAGGTGGCCTGTAAGCGCAGCCCTGATTGCCATCTGTGCTGTCTGTGCATCCCTGATCTCACCCAGCATAATAATATCCGGATCCTGGCGTAAAAAGGTTCTGAGCGCACTGGTAAATGTCAATCCGATACTCTCCTTCAACTGTACCTGGTTGATCCCCTTCAGGGTATATTCTATAGGATCCTCAATAGTCAGGATATTAGTATCATCGCTGTTAAGTATCTTAAGTGTGGCATATAATGTCGTTGTTTTGCCCGAACCTGTCGGACCACTGATCAGGATAATCCCGCTTGTTTTTCTGATACATTCCTGGTAATCGATAAGCTGTTCCTTGCTGAAACCGAGCCTGTTAATATCTATCTGTGTGGCATCCCGGCTCAGCAATCGCATCACCACCTTCTCACCGTAAAGTGTCGGCAGGGATGATACCCTGATATCAAACTGTTCATGGCCGGATTCAAAAAATATTCTGCCATCCTGAGGTAATCTCTTTTCTGCAATATCCAGGTTTGCTTTTATCTTAATCTTGTTCACCAGCGCAGGATATTCAGTAGCATTGATCTTATACCGCTCAATCAATTTTCCGTCTATCCTGAATCTAACCCTGCATACGTCTTCATAACATTCTATATGAATATCACTGGAAGCAATACCATGAGCTTCCCCGATGATATTCCCCAGGAAATCTTCTGCTTCGGAATGGCATATCTCCTTTGAAACTTTGTTTTTAGCTTTATGATCAATGCCCTTTCTGTAATATCTCCCCAGTGTTTTTTTTATTAAATCCGCGTCGGTTATCTCAAGCTTAATATTCTTACCAAACAATAACTCAAGCTCATCTGCGAGGTTCGGGCTAAGATGATTACCACCGACATAAAAACTCAAACAACTTCCATTTTGTTTTGGTACAATACCATAATGCCAGGCCTGTTCCGGGGTGATCAGTTGTTGTAATTCCGTGCTAAGTTCAAGATAATCCATCATTCATCATACTATAAGTTGAGTATATCGATATCGAATAAGTCCAGGTGAAGGACAAAATTGTTCAGGATAAAGAATACCAGGTAGATCAAAGCAAGATACCCTGCAAGAGGGATCTTCCTGTAGGCTTTTTTTTCCTTTCCTGTTCTTATCAAATGCACCAATACAGTGATAATCATTCCCGTTGTTAAAAACAGGATAAACCAGATAGGGGAAAATATCAAACCCAACACAACAAAGAAAAGGATATCACCCAGGCCAATCTTAGTGCCGGCTATTAATTGTACTTTTTTATCCCTGACAAGATAATACAGGGTCAGGATCAGGATCTGAATCAGTATAATTCCAAAATTTATTAAAATGTAGTAATAGTAAAGTGGTGTAACAGCCATACTTCTCCCATAAAAGAATGAAGCAATCATTAACATGGGGAAAATGTACCAGCTAACCGCATTAAATTTAAAATCCTGGTAAATAATGATGGCCAGCATTACAAGGCTAAGCGTTATTAACAATACCTTCATCAGTCCTTTGTTATTTCTCGTAAAACCTTATCCTGATCAACTTCCCATACGTTGTAAGTTCCATCGCCGTCGAAATCCACAACAGCTGTAGCCCTGGCCACAAATCCATTAACATCAGCTTCAATAATCTCAATCAGGTAATTGGCCCTGCCTCCTTCTGTAGTCAACTTCTCCTGCTCAAAGCCAAGTTCATAAAGATCAGCTGAATACCTTGAATACATATAGAATTGTGATTTCTGGAGCGTATGTAAATGACCAAGTTGTAACTGTGCCTCTGTGGCCTTGGCTTTTGAGATCAGGGGCATCAGGCTTGGTAAGGTGATCAGGATAAGGATACCGATGATGATCAATACCACCAGGAGCTCATTTAATGTAAATGCATTGAGTTTCTTTTGTTTCATTTGTATATCTCTGTTTTGGGGATAAAATTTACACAAAAAACCTTTCATAAACAACAGCGTTACCTGTTGCTGTTCAGCAACTTATGATTTGATTGAAAAATATTACGTAACAAATCAAAATATTTGATATAAACAGATAAATGTGGAGTAATTAATAATGATATTTTAAAGTAGTCAGAAATTGAACACTATGAAATAAATATATTTGATAGGATTATAAATATTTACTGGCAGTAAACAGTTTTATTTACAGCAGAAAATTATTTTATTATGGTAAATATTTTTATCGAATGGAATTACAATATTTTAATGCAACGGTTATGTGCTTATTATTGTCTTACTTCATATAGTGTTTCTATGAATAAATCATTTTTTGGCTTTGGATCATAAATTAATTAACA
>CAYXUU010000060.1:0-25287 GCA_964468645.1 uncultured Bacteroidales bacterium | reverse complement strand
CCCGCGGCCTCCGGGTTATGAATCCGACGCTCTAACCACCTGAGCTACCTCGCCATTTGGGCCTGCAAAAATAGTAAAATTATTTTTAAACCATAAAGCTTCATATATCCAAAAACATCCCGCCCGGGGATTTTTAATTATACGGGGTTGACTGATTTTAATGCCCCGGATTGAAAAACGGGTCTAATAAATCATCTCGAAATTCCTTTCTCTTTCAACAGCTCTATGATATCAGGCAATGCTGCTTCAGCCGCCTTTATTCCCGCCTGATACATTTTCTCATTATCCCTGCTGCTCATCAAAGGCATACCTATGAGGTCGGGACTGATCAACACATCTGCCAGCTTTAGCCTCTGCTCTTTCAATGGTAGTGTTGCGATTTGAAAAGCGCGCTCAAAGACTTCAACAAAGTTATTGAACACTTTTGCTGTATCATAACCTGCCATCACATCAATTGCAATGATCAGTTTCGAATGATATTCCCTGGCAATATCAGTGGCAATATTGTCAAGCACTCCACCATCAACAAAGGTGGTTCCATACATTTTCACCGGCTCAAAAATTCCCGGAATGGCACAGCTGGCATTAACTGAAGGCGCTACCTGTCCTTTGGACAAAGCAACAGTCTCACCCTTAATCAGATCTGTGGTAATAGCAATAAATGGAACTGGAAACTCTTCAATTTTTGTATGATGAAGATTCTTCAGCAGATACTTTTGCAACCGCTTTCCCGAGATAAAGCCCTCCCTGGAGCGGAATAGGGAAAAATCAAAAACGTCCCCTGTTGTTGTGGAGCTAACCAGAGGTATCAATGAATCAATATACGGAAAATCCGCATACATGGCTCCAACAAAACTACCAGCACTGGTGCCAATGATCAGGTCAATAGGAATATTTGCATCCTCAAGAACCTTGATCACCCCTACATGGGCCATACCGTGAAATGCCCCGCCACCAAGCACCAGAGCTACGTCAGGTTGATTATCCAGAACACGGGCTTCCGGTATTTGATCAGGTGATTTTATCACCATGAATTTTTCAGAACATGAATAAAAGCCTGTAATTCCCAGTATAAGAATGATACCGATGACACCACGTAATATTCTTGAATAGGTTTTCATGATTATTAATTGTTAATTTAGTAATTATTTAAAATACTTATAAAATATACTATCATATATTCCAGATATCAGCCAACTCATTATTTTTACGAGGTTTAAAAATTGGTTCTACTATTGATAAATCATCATTGGCTGGAATCTGGATTAACGGTCTTTTACACATCTTACGCTGAAACCGTCATACTTCTCAAACACATTTACATAGACATCTTCTTCGTCAAAAGCAAGTACTATACCATAGGCTAATTCAACCTTTTGATCATATTCGGTGGCTGACCAGAAATTGGCCCATGAATGCATCATAATATAGTTTTCACCATCCAACCATTTACCGGCTCCGATGGCATTAAAACCACTCTCATTGGTTGCAACCTTGTTCGGATCCCTCCAGTGCTCGGTTCCCGCCTTTTTCAGCTTACCTCCGGCGATCTCTATACCGCCGAGTGAATCAATCAGAACATTCCACTCTTCAAGGGTTGGTAAGTGATAGCCGGAAGGACAGGCCCGCTTGGCTGCCGACCAGGAATATAATCTTCCATAGGTTTTACATGACTCAGGAATATCCCAATAACACCATGAATTATTCATCTTATATTTTAGATTCTCAGCCATCCATACCTGTTCCCCTATCTTAACAGTTCCATATACCTGCATATCCCTGGTGTCGGTAAGGGATCTACCATTCTGTGCATTTAAATTATTTGAAATACACAAACCGGAACAGATCATTAATGCAATGATAAAAGTTGCTTTCACTATTCAGTATTTTATCAGATAAAAATATAAAATTTCCGTTTACTACGATAATAAAATATATCACGGAAAATACAACTAAAAAGCATACTAAGCATTTTCAGGTTTTCAACACTTTATTGATAGACGGTAACCGACCAGTTGTTGAATATCGATAGCGATCATGACATGAATGTATAAATTTGGTTAAACCTTTCAATATAACAAAACCATGAAAAAATTAACAACTTTATGTCTTCTGACCATTTTAACGAGTCTCGTAATCTGTGGACAGGATAACCTCTTAAATGGGCCTGAGGGAATTGATTATGATCCATCTGATAAATCTTATTATGTTACCAATGCCAATGATGGCAAGATTATCCGGATTGACAACGACGGCATTTGTGAAGTCTTCTACGAAGGATTGAGTGTCCCTATGGGGATCATGGTCATGGGCGATTCTGTGTTTATTACTTCAAACGATCCTTCAACGGTTTCCTGTATCGACAAAATAACCGGTGAGCTTATTGATGCTACTATTATACCTGGTTCGAATGCACTATCTCACTTTGACTGTGACCAGAGAACCGGATACATTTATATCGTTGACCAGTATGGAATGATGATCAAATACGACACAAGAACACTTAATTACAATATTTTTGTCGCACAGGGCGGGTTACACAATGGGATTACCACACCTGAAGTTGATACGGCCAACAACAGGATTCTGGTATTCAGCTGGCCAACAACATTTGTAAAGGGGGTTTCAATAAATGATTCGGGCATAATAGAAGACCTTGTTAACCCACAAAGAGGCAAATTCATCGATTGTGTAACAGGGCCATCAGGATATATATATGCATCAACCTGGTCAGGAAACCGCATTTATATGTTTTCATCCGATATGACTACGCCCCCGGTAGAATTTGCTTCCGGATTTAACCAGCCTGCTGGCCTGGTTTACAATCCTGATATTGATATGCTGGTTGTTTGTAACTTCGGCGATAACACACTCGATTCAATTGCATTATACACAGAAACGGGTGAATTTCAAGATTTACTAAATCCTGATTCCAGGCTATTCCTTTTTCCAAACCCGGTTGGATCCTGTCTGAATATCAATTACAACTTATCGGTGCCATCATACGTACAATTTAGTGTTTATTCGATATCAGGTAAAGAAATTTTTAGCTCCTGCCCTCAATATCATAAACCTGGGCCTTTTAAACTATGTTACCAAACACAGCACCTATTACCAGGTAATTATTTCATTTCATTATGTATCGACAATAAAGATATCATGACCAAGAAGTTTACAAAGCTTGTAATCGATGTTCCTTAGCTGTTATTGGTATTATATTTGTTACTTTTGTCGTATCAAATAATATCAAATGAAAAGCGCCGGAATATCCAGTATTTTACTATTAATAATCATAAATGTATTTCCTCAAACTAACACCTTCAATCCTCCCAATTTCAGCATTATCAAAGAGGAGATATCAAAAGAAACTTCTGATTTTTATTATCCCGTACTTTATGAAAGGTATCAGGCCGGAGACACAACATTGTCCATGGAAGAATACTGGTTTCTTTATTACGGATTTACCTATCAGGAAATATATTCACCATATGGATTTTCCCCGTTCAGCGACAGTGTAGTTGATATTTTAGATAAAGAAAATCCGGGAGAAGACGATTTTCATAAGGTTATCAAATATTCCCGCCTAGTATTGGAAGAGGCTCCATTCAGTTTGCGCGAGATTAACAGGTTACTATATGCCTACGAGCATCTTGGTGACATGGAAATGGCAATATCCACCTTCGACAGGCTTGATAAAGTCATAGGAACTATCCTTAATTCAGGTGATGGTTTTACGGAAGGAACTGCTATGTATGTGATCAGGGTGGGTCATGAATATGATATACTTAATGTACTTGGGTTTGATTTTGTCGGCTCCCAGTCACTTACAAATAGCGGCTGTGATTATCTGGAAGTTGGTGAAAATGAATTTGGCATTCCCGGCTTTTATTTTAATATTGAAAGGGTTCTTGAAGTTAGCAGTAAAATGCTGGAATAATATTTATTTGTTGTTATATGGTTATAGCAAGATAGTGATACAGTTGTAATACAGTTGTCATACAATGGTAATACAGATGTAATTCGATAGTAATACTGGGTATTCCAGGGACGCGTTCCCTTCCTTCGTCAGGGGATTCGTCCCTGGAAAATTAAAAATTGACAGTTGACAATCATTGTTGTCCGTCAAAAACCAGGCGATTCCTTGCTTTTATTGTTTTTCCCGGACAGTAGTGGTTGACAATCGACAATATCCAACCTTCAGCTTCCAGTTTCCAGCGGCTAGTCGGTTTCCTCCTCCAGGTCAGTCTTCACCAGTAATGCCGTGGAAAGACAGGCCATGATCAGTTTATGTTCATCAGAGGCATCCTTACTGAAGTAAACATCTCCTTTGTTGTATATGGATAGAGCACCTATCGGGTTGTTGTTATACCTGAACTCATAGCCAAAAAGTTGCTGAAACAGCTTGGGGATCTTCTTTCCTTCAAGTTTGACAATGGGATAAATCTCGATTGTTACTTTATTTGCCTTTTTTACAGATCCCATCAAAACACCTTCACCCGGATTATCATCAGGATCATTGATCAGGAATTCCCAGTTCACTGTATCTCCTGCTATGGTTATATTTCCTGAAAAGCAATTCTTATAACTCAAGTCCAGTGCAAAAAAATCCTTTACGACATCAACATCTTTTTCCTGTAATTCCCCAACACAACTAACTTCCGCTTCAAGCTTTGAAGGTGAATACTGGGTAAAACTGAATTTTTGTTCTGCTTTCCGGAAATTTACAAAGAAAGAAGTATTCGAACTTTTGATCCACCCCTTCTTAATTTTAGAAGTTTTATACTCACCAAACGTTATGACCTTCTTAAAGGTAAATCCGTAGCGGCCCTTTACATCATATACTTTGGTGTTTGATTTTAATTCTTCAGGTAAAACAATATCCTGACCAAAAGAAGAGGTTGATCCGATGGCCACGAAAACAACAATCAGTGATATTAATCTGGTTTTCATAATTCTAATACTCATATTCCATCTCCATCTCCGACTCACTACCTTCAGGACGTTCGCCTCTCTCCTGCTTGTAATTATTAAGGCGATAACTCAGGGTGAAATTAAATATGGGTGACTCTCTGTCCATGCTGGTATGTTCGTAGAAAACTCCTTCAGTTTCAGTGATAAAGTCACGTTTCATCGAACTGAAGATATCCCTTACCTGAAGGGTTATGGTGGCTCTTCTTTTCCAGAAGTCATGCCTGATGGCAAGGTCAGACATCAGGCTACCCTCACGGGTTCCCTGGGCTGTAACAGAAGCCCCTCTGTATGAAAGCCTGAGTTGAATCCTGCTTGTTGGTAAAAACTTGTAGGTTGCAGTAATGCCACCGCGCCAGGAAAAGGTTTCTTTATTAACATCCGTTTCTTCCAGGGTTCCTATCAATCTGTAATAATAGCCATTCCCTGTTAACACTAGGTTGAGTTTTTTACCAATATTCTGATTAAGCATCAATTCTACTCCTGTTCTTTGTTCCTTGTTCAGGTTTTCAATGGTATGCAGGATAACGTCATTTTCTATCGATTTGAAAACACGGGTGAACACATTCTTCTCATTCCTGAAATATCCTTCAACAGATATAAACGACGTATTCCATCGTTTCATCCAGGCCAGTTCATACGAATCGACATATTCTGGCTTTAATCCCGGATTTCCCTGGTGGACATTATTTTTATCCATATACATTTTAAATGGATCAAGGTACCTTCCCCTAGGCCTGTTGATCCTGCGGGAATAACTCAGTGTGATCTGGTTATTATTCATCAGCTCTCTTGAAATGTGTACCGAAGGGAATAAATCAAAGCGTTCAAGTTTATAGGTTGTATCGATAGCCTGGTCGGAAATGGAACGATTGGTATATTCAACTCTTAACCCGGCCTGGAATCCAATACCAAAAACCATATTTTGATACATGGCATAGGCTGAATGGATATCACGTTTATAATCCATAAAACTCGTGAATTCCGGATTTACCACCCATCCACTGTCGCTTTTATAATTTTCAAATTTAAAATCCTCAGTTTCATTCTCTATTCTGGATTGAAATCCGGCTTCAAAATCTGATATTTCATTAAATGGCCTGATATAATCAAGCTTGATTCTGAGGCTATTTGATTTTTCATCCTCCGAGGTCCTGATACTGTTAAACGGATCATTGATCACTGTCCAGTTTTCATCTGTCTCCCATTCAAGAGTTTCATTCTTGCTATCACCCCAGCGATCTGACCACTGGACATTACCCTGCAATTGATGTCCCTGTTTATCGAAGTTATGGGTCAGGTTAAAATTTACTCCATAATAATCTCTCGGCCTGGTGCTTTCATCCTTCTCTATATAATAAAAGGCAGAACCACCAGGAACATTCCATTCCTTGTTTTCACCATCACCTTTTCTGGAAAATTCTGAGGTTCCGTACCGTCCTGATAATCCGAGTGTAGTTTTGGTTGAGAGGTACCAATCGAAACCCATCTTTCCGGAAAGGCCAGCACGCTGCATATTTCTATCCTCTTCAGATAGAAAGTTCTTTGCGGTATCGCCATAAAATATCCTGTCAGAAGAACGGGTCATTTTAAAATTATCATTCCTGTAATTCATCCCGCCATAAATATTGAATTTCTTCAGTTTGTAGTTCAGCAGGAAATCGGCCTTATACTTATCATTTGATCCTATCCCAACATTGAAGAGTCCTGTTAGTCCCTGTAGTTTTTTATCCTTCATAATCACATTGATAATACCTGCCGTTCCATCGGGATCATATTTTACCGAGGGATTGGTGATGATCTCAATGTTCTCGATCTGGCTTGCCGGGATTTGCTGCAGGGCATCGCTACCCTGAAGTATGCTTGGCCGTCCATCTACTAATACTGTATAATTGGAACTTCCCCTGAGTGTCACATTACCCTCAATATCCACCTCCACTGAAGGTACATTCTCCAAAACGTCGGCAGCTGTACCGCTGGCGGAATTCACGTCCTGGCTTACATTAACAACTTTTTTATCGATCTTAAATTCAACGAAAGCCTGGTCAGCAACAATTTCAACTTCATCAAGATTGAGGCCTGCCTGTTTAAGAGTGATATCTTCCACCACCACATCAGGGTTACGAGGGAAAACAATCACCCGTTCAACTTCTGTTTTTTCATAACCGATAAAATCAGCTACCAGTTTATAACCTCCATAAGGCACCTTTTCCATAAAGAATTCCCCCTGCTCATTCGTCACCGTTCCTGTTACCATGCTCGAATCCCTCATTTTGTATATAACAATATTGGCGTATTCGATTGGTTGCAGCGTACTTTCATCCATCACCTTTCCCTTAATAGTGCCTTCCCCCTGCGGCATACCCCCAGATCTTCCCTGGGGCTTGTTTCCACTCCTTATGGGTCTTTCCTGTGCTGTACCTGTATAAAAAGCTATAAATATGAAAAGAATAATTGGTAATAATAATTTCATCATGTAATTAAATTAGATAGGGTTTATTTTGCTATTAGACACCCGAGAATAAAATTTCTTGTGCAATATTACGATTAGTTTAAAATTCATTAACGTTAAAAGGAATGTATCTGAATATTTTCCCGCTTAATCCACCTGACGCTTCATTGAAGTTATCATCCATATACTGATCGAAGGATCATTTTTATAATTTCTTCATTGATAAGCTCACCTCCTTTACCAGTATTCTGGCAGGCTCAGTAATCTCCTGCATTTGTATCATTCTTTCCTGATCCATTCCACTCCCCTGTTGGCCTCTCTGACCACCGCCTCTACTGCCGCCTCTTATTCCGCCGGGCGATTTATCACCTCCAGGCCTCATACCCGTTCTTCCCCTGTTTTTATTCCCGGCGGATTGTTGTATTGCACCTGTTTCAAATCCATAACTGAATACCTTACAGGTATCTGTAAGGTAATTATCAGGATCGGCAAATATCATTGAGAGTGGTATTCTCATTTCATAATACAGGTTTTCTGATGAATCAATCTGTATCATTGCATTCGGGCCCTGCGTATCCAGATTATACTGAACTGTTGCGGAGGATTTACCATCAAAACCATTTAGCCTCATCTTAGCCAACCCATACTTAAAGTGCTCGTTGAGATATACACTATTTATCGACATACCGGAAGGCCGCTTATTACCGGATAGTTCAGGATTTAATTTTCTGTGTTTTCTCAACTGGGAATTGATATCCTCGGCTAACGGGAAATCAACACTGAGTTGATTATTTCCCTTTCCAAGGGTATCAAAATAAAGTATCAGTCCACCGAGCAAAATCTTTCTGCTGGTCATGGGATTATTCACCCTCAGGTTCACATACAAATTATCCCTGTCATTTGATAAACCATAGGTCATACCCAATTCATAATCGGAATAAGTTCTGGTGGGCCAATCTGTATCCGATCCATCAAGAATAAAATCATCGCTCTGAAATACGCTTTTATAAACAGGAGTTTTAGCACAACCAATCAATAAAAGATACAGGAAAATGCCAATTACCAATCTTATCGTAATCATCATTACTAATATATTTTTTTCATGTAAAGGATTAGACACAGGAATAGTATTATTCTTGTGTTGAATGAGGATATTAAATGTTAAGGGATGTTAAAAAAGATAAAAAAAGCCAACCCTTGATGAGTCGGCTTATTAAATTGATACTATTTTCTAATTTATCTATTGGAAAAGACATTTGCCAGAATCAATGCACCTCCCATCATCGAAAGATCCTTTAAAAGCATCGTCATCGACATTTGCATGGTATCTTCGTTAAACATGCCAGGCAGATGCACACTGATAATAATAAACAACATTAATAAGGCCAGTAATAAAGAGGCCAGACGTGCCAAAACTCCGGTAATTATACTTAACCCAGCCAGGATCATTGCAAGACCTGACAAATAAACAAGAAATACGGCTGCAGGCCATTCCGGAAGCATCATTGCTGCCATGTCACCTGCGCCCATAAAATGGAATATCCCAAAAACTATAAACGGAACAGCAAACAAAACCCTTCCTGTAATTCCAATCGCTTTCATAGAATATGATTTTTATTAATTTCTGCAAAAAAAGCAATTGAATACTGTTGCTGTTCACAAAGAAGTGTTAATTAACATTTCATTAACCAGAATAGTTTACCCGGAAGTAATTTGGAAAGTTTATTTGAATTCTATCTTTTCTATCTCCCGCATCAAATAATACTGGTATTCATCATCACTCATAACCAGAACTCCATAGTTATCGTAGGTTACATCATGCATTTCACCGAGTATTACCTTTTTTCCATCCCTGAACTCTATTTTAGTAAAGTTGTAATTCTTGGGATCTATCACCTTGATATATCTTAACGGAATAAGAAATTCCATATCATCAAGCTCTCCCTGAATAATCTCAAAATCGTATGATTCGTCCAGATCAAAGATGATCAATCCTGAAACTGTGGTTTCATCTTCAAGAAAAACAGTTCCGGTAAGCCTTTCAGGAACAGGATATGTTTCATACCCGGGGCCTGACTTTTTGTGATCAAGGTCAAATTCAACCTTCTCAAATTCATCCCAGGGAATATCGATACGGCCGAAATCAGGCACATTAACAATAACCCCCCTGTTTTCGCGGTTCACATCATTGCTTCCACGAAGATACATTTCACGTCCTGATGCCAGCACAACATCAGATCCGCTGCCTGTTTTTTCAATTGACTTTATTTTCTCAAACCTAATGGAAACATCACCATCATCATGGTCCCCATCAAGTTCATCCACCGATAATCGTTCATCATGGTCCCACTGAATGTATCCTGAAAAAGCATCCCCCTTTTCTGTATAAACAGTACCATAAATTGGTTCACCATATTTACGTTCAAGATATTCAGGTGCTGGCATAAAGACCACCTCATCAATCCGGCTCCATTTAATTCCAAATTCACCTAGTTCTTCATCAAGAACATAAATGGTGGTTCCGATATCATTGGAACCCCCCTCCAGATCGAAGGTTGTGCCATCCTTGAAAGTCAACATTACTTCATCACTGTCAAGTATCCTTATCTTGCTTATATCCCCGAACTGGCAAACAAAGGTGTGATCGTAGTCAGACTCACCGGAATCGAACAGGTCCCAGTTATCGAACCAATCAGAGTGTTCATCTTCAAGTCTCTCTTTATCATCGCGTGAAAGATGTCTTAGGAACTCATTCCCCTGTTTTGTTGAATTAAATAAATCAAACCAGAAGATTTCTTCATCATCCCACCTGATGAGCCCCTGGTAAACATCATCATCAATAGTGATAACTTTCCCATAGATGAATCCTTCATCATTCTGGGCTGTCACATTAAACGCTGTAAACAGAAATAGCATTCCTGCAATAAGGAGTAATTTGTTTGTTTTCATGCTTATAGATTTTTGGTTATAATTAGATAAGATAAGACGTATTGATATGGGTAAAAGTTACAGGAGATAGCAAATTGTTATCATTCATTGGTCATTAGTCATTAATCTCCAGGAAGGTGCGGATTTAGTTTTGGTATTGGCAAGACGGAAGACGTCCATTAATATCTTTTACTTCATGGCTTTATTGCTTCATTGTTCCATTGTTCCATTGTTTGAGTTTGTTTCAAGTAGATTCTTAATCGCAAAATATCACTATTGTATAGTGCATTATAAATCAATCGTTTATAATTAAATCATCAATCATCATCCATCAATAGTCTATTTCTAACTTCCAGTATCCAGCCTGCTATTCATATTTGATAACATCAGCCGGATTGGTATTGGCTGCTCTAAATGACTGGTAGGTAACTGTAATAAATGCAATTACCAAAACAATAAGACCTGATACCGGAAACACCCACCAGCTCAAAGCTGTTCTGAACGCAAAATTATTCAGCCACATATTCATCACATACCATGCAACAGGCCATGCAAATATATTGGCAATTATCACCCTTTTTGCAAAATCCAGGTTCATTAAGCGTATGATAGATGCAGAAGATGAGCCAAAGACCTTACGAACTCCGATTTCCCTGGTTCTCTGTTCCACAAGGAAAGATGATAATCCTAACAACCCAAGACATGCAATAAAGATTGCCAGTAATGAGAATATTATAAATATGTTTCCAAAGCGTCTTTCAGAATTATATAGCACATCCAGCGAATGATCCAGGAAATGATAGTTGAAGTTTTCCATGGGTAAAACCTTTTTCCATTCTTTTTCTATACTGTGGATAGTACTTTTAAGATTATTACCATTTTGCTTTATAATAAGATAATCAAATCCATCAAAGGGCTGGTTGGTAATAATCAAAGGTGCTATTTTAATAAAAAGGGGAGCGAAATGAAAATCTTCTATCATTCCAATAACTTTATGTTTTCCATTCCTTCTGATTTCCCTGCCTATAGGGGTAACCCACCCAACTTCATTCGCCAGCGATTTATTGACAAGGTAATCACCATCATCAAGCGTAGTAAGCCTGGAAAAATTCTGACCTTCAATTAATTTCAAGTCAAAGGTTTCGATGAAGGATTCATCTACTGCAATAACATAAATCATCATTGGTTCTTCATATCCCTCCGGGAAATAGCCGTTTCTGCTTAGGCCTAATCCCGGTATTCCTGTTGACGCAGCAACACTTTGCACTGTTGGTATTCGGCTGATCTCATTCTTTAGCAACCCAAGACTTTCTTTTGACTTATTGCTTTCCAGAGGTATATACAATATATTTTCCTTATTAAATCCCAATTCTTTATTGTGAACAAATCCAAGTTGCTTATATATTACCAGTGTACATATGATAAGGCAGATAGAAATTGCAAATTGCAGGCTTACGAGTATATTCCGAAAACCTGCTTTTGCCTTTGCTGATATCCAGCCTCCTTTCAGAACATGAACCGGTTTAAAAGAAGACAGGTAAAAAGCAGGATAACTTCCACTTAAGAATCCAACGAGAATTGTCAAGATTATCAGATAACTGATCAGCATAAGATTCTGAGTTGAATACAAACTCAAATCCTGATTGATTAACTCGTTATAGAAGGGTTGAATTACTTCAACGAATATTAATGCAAGTAATAAAGCAAAAAAACTGATGATCATTGATTCAGAGAGGAATTGCATTCTGATCCCAGAACTTGTGGCTCCCAGAACCTTACGCACACCAACCTCCCTGGCTCTTCGTGAAGACCTTGCGGTTGAAAGGTTCATATAATTAATACAGGCAATGGCCAGGATAAAAAATGCGATTGCAGAAAACACATAAACATTTATAAGGTTACCTCGGGTTTCCAGGTTATCCTCGGCATCGGAAAACAGGTGGATATCCAGTAATGGATCAAATACCATCTTCAACTCCACACCCACCTGTTCATATTTGTAATTTATATGCCGGTGAAGAAATGGTTTCAGTTTAGAACTTAGCTTCTGTGAAGAATTCGCTTTATCAAGCAATACGTATGTATAATAACCAAAACCACCATCCCAATTCAGATAGACCTTATCGAATGTATATAAAGTATGAAATGATATCAGGGCTTCGAATTCTAAATGGGAATTCGGTGGAAGATCTTCAACAATGCCCATTACCGTAAGAGGAAGCTCATTGTTATATTCGAGCACCTTTCCAATTGGGTCTGTATCCCCAAAGATCTTTTGAGCAGTTGTACTGGTCAGAACAATGCTAAACGGTTTGGTAAGGGCAGATTTATTACCACTTAAAATATCAAATGTAAATACATCAAAAACTGACGAGTCGGCATACATGACCTTTTGAATCTTAAAGGATTCTTCACCTGATCTGAAGTTGCCCGGTCGGCTCATCGAAAACCTAACAAAGTTCTCCACCTCAGGAAACTCTTCAAACAATGATGGCCCCATAGCTCCCGTGGTCACACCACTTAACTCTTCGCTGTCTTTCTGTACAAAGATGGTATTTACGCGATAGATCCTGTCAGCGTGTTTATTGAAAGTATCATAGTTTAACTCATTATAAACATAAAGAAGAATAAGAATACTTGCTGTTAATCCCACTGAAAGCCCTATAATGTTTATCAAAGAAAATACATAATTCCTGAGAAAACTTCTGAAGGCCGTTTTTATGTAATTTAATATCATAGAGTAATTTTTGTGTCAAATGGTTGTTATACAATTGTTGTTCAGTTGTTGTTCAGTTGTTGTTCAGTTGTTGTTCAGTTGTTGTTCAGTTGTTGTTCAGTTGTCATACGGTTGTCATGAAGTTGTCAGTCAATTGCAATTCCTCGTCAAATAGTCAATCGTCATTAGTCAATGTCTAACTTCCAGTTTCCAGCATCCAGCTTCCATTTTCCATTTACTCATATTTCAACGCTTCCGCCGGATTAATCCTTGCCACCCTGATCGTTTGAAAAATAACCGTCATGTATGCAATAGCCAGTGAGAAAAGCAAGGCAACAATAAATATCCACCACTGCATATTTACCCTGTATGCAAAATTTTCGAGCCATACCGTCATCAGGTACCATCCAACCGGAATAGCAACAATATTAGCAATTATAACAAGTTTTAAATAACCGGATGTAACAAAGCTTATAATCCTACCTACCGTTGCCCCCATCACTTTCCTGATGCTGATCTCTTTTGTCTTCTGAACAACCAGATAAGAAACAAGGCCGAATAATCCCATACATGCAATAATAATAGCAATAATGGCAAACAATCTGAGAATATCAAATGTTCTTTGATCATTGCTGTACATCCCGGAAATATAATCATTATACTTTCTGTATGAAAAGAAATTTTCCGGAAAGACCTCCGACCAGGTTTTTTCAATATAGACTATTGCTTCATCCATTTTCGATGGATGTACTTTAATGTATCCCTGTCCGAAAAACCTGGGAAAATAAACCATAACCATTGGTATTATAGGATTATGTAACGACTCTGTATGAAAATCTTCGGTAACACCAATGATCCGTCCAAAATTTGTCCTGGCCCCTATGGCACTTTCCGGACTCTCAAAGCCCAGTTTACGACTCATAGCTTCATTAACCAGGACATTTAATGAAGAATCAGGCCCCCGGAAATCATACATCCATTCTCCGGCTACAATGTTAAAATCAAATGTTGTATGGTAATCAAGGTCAACAGTTTTAAGGTCGCATGTTTTTGCATTTTCCCGTCCTTCACTTTCAAGATACATGATTGTTTCAAAGCGTTCATCCAGAATGGCCTGTGGGCCTGCAATACCAAACGTTATACTTTCAATACCGGCATTTTTTCGCAATTCGTTTTTCAATACTTCACATTGTTCATAATCAGGTATCTTTATATTTATAATCGCTTCCTTCTCAAATCCAAGGTTTTTTGATTTCATGTAATTCAATTGTGAAGAAGCTACCAGAGTACCAATAATTAATAACTGTGCAATAATAAACTGAAGTATAACCAGTGTGTTTTTTAAATACTTCACACTTTTCTTATGAGATGAGATTCTGTTCTTGATTGCATCAAGGGGTTTATAACCAGAAACAATCAGTGCCGGGTACATTCCTGTTATTAAACCAATAGCAATTGTAGCCAAGAATACCCAGATAATGATAATCGGATTCTGATATACACTGAGTTTGATATCATCTCCAAGGTAGGTATTCAATGTGGGTAAAAATATTTCCGCTATAATCAGGGCAACCACAGCCGATATAATTGTTACCAGGGTACTTTCACCAATAAATTGCTCAATAAGCTTGTGCCTTTCAGCGCCGACCACCTTTCTGACACCAATTTCCTTCGACCTCTTAATTGCCTGAGTCACTGCAAGGTTTATGTAATTGATGCAGGCAATTAGTAATACTAAAATACCAACCAGGGCTATGATTAAGATAGTCTTCTTTGAAGTAAGATAGGTAAAGGTACTGAATCTAAGGTCATGATGGATTTCATTTATTGACTCTAGCCTCAAAGCTACATGTTCATCCGAATCAGCTTCATTTCCAAGAAACTGCATCATGTAATCTGTCATTTGTATTTCAAGATCGTTTTCGTCCATATTTTCAGGTAAACGAGCATAGGAAATGAAACCACCAAGGATAATAGTAAACCTGTCATAGTTGATTCCAACAAAATCCTCATTAAGGTTATCAATATTAAGTATCATTGAATATGGAAGGTGGGTATTTGAAGGAGGATCCTTCAGTACTCCCCTGATAATCAAATCCCCAATATTTACAAGGTGGATTACTTTGTTTACCGGATCTTCTTCTCCGAAATATTTCTTTGCAAGACTTTCAGTAACAAGCACTGTATTTAACTCCAGGAAATCAGAACCTGTCAAACCATTTTCGGAGTCAAAATCAAATAATTCAAAAATCTCTGGCTCTGCAAAGAGAATATGTCTTTCGTGGTATTTTTCATCTCCAATGATGATTCTATCATTTGTTGAATAATATATTCTTGTTATAATAATGTCTTCCGGAAATTGAGCACGGAGTGTTGGCGCCAGCGGAAAAGGTGTTTCTGCATTGTAATCCATCCCATTGGAATCTTCTTCCTCCATGGTTATCCTGAAGATCCTGTCTTTATTGGTATGATAAGTATCGAAACTTAGTTCGTACTGAACATAAAGAAAAATCATTATGGTACAGGCCAGCCCAACCGAAAGTCCAAGTATATTGATCAAACTGGAAACCCTGTTTCTAACCAGGTTTCTGAATGCTATGGTCAGGTAGTTTTTGAACATGATGTTTTATTTTTAATTCTGCCCTATGACTTCACCCTGTTTGACATTAATTTTCAATTCTGCCCATCAAGTCAGCTCAGGATGATTTTCATATTTATTTTGTTAGTTAATTCAAACTTGGGCTAAATAATATCTCTATCTTCTATCTTCTGTTTTCTATCTTCACTCACACTTAATCGCTTCCACAGGATTACTCAATGCTGCTTTCATAGCCTGATACGATATAGTAAGCATTGCTATAACAAGTGATAATACCGCAGCGAATATAAATACCCAGATACCGATACTGATCCTGAAACTGAATTGCTCCAGCCACCGATCCATAATATACCATGATACCGGCCATGACAGAATATTGGCAACCAGTACAAGTATGAGAAAATCCTTTGCTACAATAAAAACAATCTCACTGATACTTGCACCCAGTACTTTTCTGATCCCTATCTCTTTTGTCTTCCTGACAACGATAAACGACACAATCCCGAATAATCCCAGGCATGCAATCAATATCGCCAGGAACATGAAGAACTTCACCATGGTTTTTGTTTTTTCCTCCTGGTCATAAAAACTTCCAAGTGAGTCTTCAAGGGTGAAGTAATCATAAGCAAAATCCGGAAAGTATTTATTCCAGAATATTTCCATTTTTTCAACAACCCTGGCTTTATTGTCTTGATGAACTTTCAGGATCATCCTTCCAAAACCTGTCGGTTCAGATACCATCACAAGAGGAATTATCGGTTGGTGCAAAGTTTGAGAATGAAAATCTTCAACAACACCACAAATAAATCCTGTAAAAACACCTGCCTCCATCCTGTGCCCGATAGCATCTTCAGGTTTATCAATTTCAAAAAACTGTATCAGTTTTTCATTCACCACCAGTGGAAAAACAGTATCATTTAATGGTTGTGAAACATTATCGCCAGCAAGCAACTTCAATTCAAAGAAGTTTATATAATTGGTGTCAACAGTTTTAATATTAACTGTATAGCTTTGCTTATCATCTCTTTCAATTGAATTAAAGTCTGATCGGCGTGACCTGTCGGAAGTTGGTGATCCGATTCCAAATGTATAATCATCAACTTCAGGCATCGACCGCACTTCTCTTTCCAGCAGTTCACCATTCTGCTTATTTACTTCAGGAATATTAAATACGAGGACATTTTTCTTATCAAAACCCAGGTCTTTATCACGGAAATAATCCATTTGATTGATCATAATAATTGTACAGATAATAAGCACCAGTGAAATAAAAAACTGTATGACCACCAATAAATTCCTGAGGTTAAAAATACCTGATCCTGCCCCATTCAATTTGTTATGTATTGCCAGTATAGGCTTGAATCCGGAAAGATATATTGATGGATAGGCTCCTGACATCAGGGTCATCAATACAAGGATCAGTACCAGGAAATACATTACCGTTCGGCTTTTATAGATACTCAGACTGGCCCCGTAGCCTATAAATTCATTCAGGACAGGAAGAAATACTTCAGCGAGTATCATGGCAAGGACCAATGCAAAAAAGGTTACAACTAATGTTTCGAACATGAATTGACTAAATATCTGTGGTCTTTGTGCACCTGCTACTTTACGAATTCCTATTTCCTTTGAACGCTTTAAAGATTGTGCCGTCGACAGGTTAACATAGTTTATACTTGCAATCACCAGAATAACAAAACCAATAATCCCAAATATGAAAATAAATCTAAAATCTGTTGTATATGTGTTGTTAACATTAGAATAATCAGCCTCATAATGTACTTTATCAAGAGGTTGTAAACCATAGGCTATTCTGTCAACTACACTTTTATGATATTCCCGTGCAATGATCTGCTCTTTCAATTGTTTGACAAGGGTATCAGCCGATAATCCTTCTGGCAGGCTTACAAAGGTACACATGCCGGTCATATACGAATACCATGTATCAATCCACTCCTTGAAACCTGTTGTATAAAGCCCTGTCGATACAATCACCTCACAGGGAATGTTTGTATTGGATGGTGGGTCTTCTATGATACCGGTAACCTTGAGGTCAAATTTTCCATCCATTCTTATTATTTTACCATAGGGATCTTCATCCGGGAAATACTTCTCTGCGATTGACCGGGTAAGTACCATTGAGTGGGGATCCAGGAGTGAAGTTTTTGAATTTCCACTTATCCATTTATGGTCGAAAAAGTCAAAATATGATGAATCTACCACCACAAGATTCTGTTGTTTATAAACATGATCTTTCACTCTTAAATCCATCTCTGGTTCATGGGCAAGGTAAGTAGCCTTAATCTCCGGAAATGTTTGTCTTATTGCCCGGGCAAGAGGATATGGAGTGCCTCCACTCTTTTCAGTTCCGACAGTATGTGTATAAAATTCTGTTACCCTGTAAATGTTATCTGCATCTTGATGGTAGGAATCAAAGCTTGTCTCATATTCTATCATCAGGTATATCACTATAGCACTCGCCAGGCCAGTGGCCAGGCCAATGATATTGATGATGGTAAAAACTTTGTTTCTACCCAGGTTACGAAAAGCCGATTTTAAATAATCGATAAACATTTTTTTGTTTGAAGTGATAATTCAAATTACATGCCTGAATTTATATAAAACAGGCAATGTGTTACTTAGGGCATAATATCAGAAAGGCCCGACCTAAAGAATGTTTCAATTTGGAACAGAAAATTGTTTCAGTATGAAACATAATTGTTAGTTTTGGGTTCTGGGTTTTGGGTTCTGGGTTCTGGGTTCTAAGTTGGAAACTTGATGCTGGAAGATAGATATTGTCGATTGACGATTGACGGTTGAACGATTAAACAAATAAACGATTAATCGATTAAACAGTTCAACGATTAAACAATAATACAAAGAAGCAAACCACTAATGACCAAACTAAAAGGCAACATCCTCATCATCGACGACGATCCTGATATTCTTCATACCACCAGGGTTGTCCTCAGGAAGCATTTTGCGAATATCAGAACCGAAAGGAATCCGGAGGTTTTAAGCCACATTCTTAACACCAGGGATTACGATGTTATCCTTCTCGACATGAATTTCAGTACAGGTTCTACCAGTGGTAGGGAGGGCCTGGAGTGGCTTGGAAAAATTAAAAAAGCTGATCCCGGGAATATCGTCATTATGATTACGGCATACGGTGATATAGACCTTGCTGTGAAAGCTATGAAGGAAGGTGCAATCGACTTTGTGGTTAAACCATGGGACAATAAAAAGCTTAGTGCTACTGTTATGGCTGCATATAAACTCGCGCAGTCAACCAGGGAGATCAGCAAATATAAAAACAGGGAGATCATGCTCAGCAAGGATATGGAGCAACCCTTTTCAACAATCATTGGTAAATCTCAAGCCATGAAGGAGATTTTTTCGATGATTAATAAGGTAGGTCAAACAGATGCGAACATCCTTATCCTGGGTGAGAATGGCACCGGCAAAGAACTTATTGCCAGGGAAATTCACAGGAGGTCCGGAAGAAGTGAGCAGATATTTATCAGTGTGGATCTGGGGGCGATCGCAGAAACCTTATTCGAATCCGAATTGTTCGGGCATTCAAAGGGATCCTTTACTGATGCCAAACAGGACAGGGCTGGCAGATTTGAGACAGCATCAGGTGGCACATTGTTTCTGGATGAAATAGGGAATCTATCCCTGCCGCTTCAGGCCAAACTCCTTTCCGCCCTTGAAAACAGGAAGATTTTCAGGATAGGATCAAACAAGGGGATCCCTATCGATATCCGGCTGATCTCAGCTACCAATATGCCATTGTATGAAATGGTTAATGAGAAACAATTCAGGGATGATTTACTTTACAGGATCAACACAGTGGAAATCATGCTGCCACCTTTACGAGAACGGAAGAAAGACATCCCATTACTTGTTAATCATTTTTTAAGCATTTATTCAAGAAAATATAAAAAACAACAGATCTCAATAAATCATGAAGCCATCAGAAAAATGGAATCATATCATTGGCCGGGTAATATTCGTGAATTGCAGCATATCATCGAAAGGGCATTGATCATGAGTGAAAACGATGAGATCAATGCCGAAGATATTTTACTCACCGCAGAGAGTTCTGATGCAGTTTCGGGTGGAAACCTGAATATCGAAGAACTTGAAAAGAATGCCATTAAAAAGGCCCTGCTTAAACATGCAGGTAATCTCACAAAAGCGGCAAAAGAACTTGGTCTGGGACGTACAACCCTTTACCGTAAAATGGAAAAATATGGAATTTAAAAGTTTCAGGATAAAAATAATCATCAGGATCATCCTGATCGCTGGTTTCATGTTCGTCTTTGTTTTTTCAATCTACCAGGATAAATGGTATGTTACTAGCACCACAACACTTTTGATCAGTATCCTATTGATCGTTGAATTTATCCGGTTTTCCGAAAAAATAAGAAAAGAGATAACAAACTTCGTATTATCGATTAAACAGAAAGATTTTACAAGTATCAGTCCTGTGGAGGAGTCCGGGCAAAACAGGAAGCAGGCTCAACTCAAAGATGCCTTTGCTGAAATTGTCAGCGAGTTTCAGAATATCAGAATTGAAAAAGAAATCCACTACCAGTATATTTTAAATATCATCGAGCACATCGACATGGCCCTGGTATGTATTACCGAAAGGGGGGATATTGAGATGATCAACAATGCAGCTAAAAATCTGTTAGGCATGCAAACACTAGACACCATCCCTCAGATCACGAAAACTCATCCTGACCTGGGTGTTCTCATCGATGGTATGCAGGCAGGCGATCAAAAACTGTTTAAGAATAAGATCAATGGTGTGTTTTTTAATCTGTCGATCCGTTGTACTGAATTTAAGTTAAAAGATACGGGATACAGGCTCATATCCTTCCAGGATATCAAATCTGAACTTGAAGCACAGGAGCTGGAATCGTGGCAGAGGTTGATCAGGGTACTTACCCATGAGATCATGAATTCTGTAACCCCAATCAGCTCGCTGAGCACTGCCATTAATGAAACACTGGTTGACGATGAAGGAGAGAAAATACCGCTTAGAGCCATCAATCCTGTTGAATTGGATGATCTTCATCAGAGCATAAAAACCATTGAGAACCGTAGTAAAGGTCTGCTGAAATTTGTTGATACCTATAAAAGCATAACAAAGATCCCAAAACCCAGGCTGGAAAAGGTTGACATTTTAAAGTTATTACTGCATGTAAAAATCCTGATGAAACCTGAACTCGACAAAAAGAAAATTGATTTAATGATAGATATTAAGGAATCTCCTATAGAGTCTTACATCGATCATGAAATGATAACCCGGGTATTGATCAACCTTATTGTTAATGCTGCCGATGCGCTGAAAAACCGAAGCAATCCCCTGATTAATATTGTTGTCAGGAAAGATACCGGGAACAGGATAAATATCGAGATATCGGATAATGGCTGTGGTATGGAAAATGAAATCCTTGAAAATGTTTTTGTGCCGTTTTTTACTACAAAGGAAAAGGGTTCAGGGATTGGATTAAGTGTTTCCCGACAGATCATGCACTTGCATAAAGGCAGCATAGAAATATCCTCAACAGAGGGAAAAGGTAGTGTGGTGGTTTTGAGGCTTTGATTACTTCAGTAATATCATTTGCATGACATTATAAGTATCCTCAACAGGATAAAAACATAATTGATTCCCTGTAGAGGAGGAATAATATGAGCACGAAGATTTAAACCAGATATTTTTCCACTAAACTACTAAACCACTCACCAACTCAACCAATTGATCCGTGACATCTGTGGCAGATAATTGGATCAAATTAGAACCTAACCAATTTCTCAAGTTCATTCAGGTTCACCGAATTCTCATAAAAATCCCCCATCCACCTGATACAGCGGTTCGCATTAAGTGGCAGTCCAACAACAGGCAGATTGTATTTCATGCATTTGCCCATCCCGGAGATCAATTCTGGAATGCACGCAATGCCCAGCACGCCCATGGTTTTGTTGTTCTGATGTGCAGCCTTCAAAGTATAGCGCAGTTTCCTGTTCATCCAGAGGTAAGAGTTTATATCATGCTCCTCCAGCATATCGGTAATCTCTTTGATATAACAATTTTTTGAGCATTTTACACATTTATAATCTATTTCATCCTGTTTGGCCTTGCAGTTCTCAATATCAATCCTGATACAATGTGGCAGCAAGGCCAGCTTATATTCAGTATCTAAGAACCTTCTTTTATTCATCCTGTTCACCAGGGCAAACTCGAGGAAATAGACAGGATACTGATATTCCTTTGTATATACCCTGTTATTGCCAAAGTGAATAGGACTTTGCGATCGTAAGTGTTCTTTGACATTATGGGTATATCCTTTAAGTTCTGTAATGATTTCTAACACTGCCGGATCACTTTTGATCCAACGATTGAATGCTCTTTTGCTTTTTGATGCCAGTTGAAATTGTTTAAGCAATGTGCCTTCGTCATTATAGAGCTTGATCAATTTTTCAAGACTACTATTAACTCCGGAATAGAATTCACCGGTATCGTTTGATGATCCAAAGAGTGAATATGTTTTGCCTGATACTGGTTTTCCGGTTAGCATGAATATCAAAGATATAAATTTATGGTAGAATTATTGTGATAAATGTTTTTATCACAAAGGCACACTAAGGATTTCACAAAGATTCACAAAGAAAGAATCATGATAATCAGCGTTCCATATCTTTAACTACAGTGGGTGAGAAAAGAATACAGCGACAGATTTCACAGATAGATATACCTATAGCTGATTTATCCGGTCAGCAAGAGTTTTCAGGTTTTGAATGGCTTCTGTATCTTTTTCAAGATCACCGATGTCAAATGCTTTAGCTGTAACAGTATCAATAAATCCTATCTCCAGGGCATTAAATATTCTGTTGAATTGTCCTGTGGTCAGGTCGCAATCGGATTTGCCAACGCCGGCAGGTAACAAAACAGCCCCACGCTTTCCGCCAAGTCTTTTATTACCATAATATGGCCTTAACCTGTCGATTAATAATTTCATCTGGGCAGAAGGGCCAAACCAGTATATAGGGGTGCCAAAAATGATAATATCTGCCTTATCAAGTTCAGGGTACAAATTCTGCATATCATCTTTGACAGTACAAACAAGATCATTTTTCTTGCAGGCCCTGCAATCGATACAGGGTTTAAATTCATAATTATAAAGGAAAATAGTATTTGATTCAAACTTTTCCTGATTGATACTGGAATTTAGTATCCTTACCATCTCGGCAGTATTCCCCTTTTTACGAGGACTACCTATCAGGAATAATAATTGTTTCATAGATTGATCATTAATAAAAGCTTCAAATAACAATATCCAAATTACAAATAAATTCCAATCACCAATGATCAAAATTCAAAACAAGTTAGTAAATGGCCGGTTTTGATAATTTGAATTTGAGGTTTGAATATTATTTGATTTTTGGGTTTTGGGGTTTGTGATTTTTCATACCTATCTATATCCCTGAATCATAACCCAACAACTATCGCAATTCCACTCAATAGCACCATGGCGCCTGCTATCGCATGCATATACCTTTCTGCTTTTCCAAAATTAATGAATTTAAATCCATAATAGCCCATGATCACCACTGATAGCATGGTTGCCACCGTAGTAATCAGAAATACTGTTGTGATCAGTATCACCCCTGAAGTGCTCTCCTGTGCTGCCGGATACATTAATACCGGTATCAATAACTCACAGGGTCCCAGTACAAAGATTGTAAACAATATCCATGGCGTTATATTCTTTTTGTGGATATGGTCATGTTCTGTAGTATGGTTATGCTCATGCTCATGCATACTTCCGTCAGCATGGAGATGTTTATGGATATGTGGTTTATTTTTTACCGCCCTCCAAATACCCCAGATCATGTAAATCAATCCGAATAGGATGAAGGCGTAGGCAGCAAGGTCTCCCCGGAAAAACTCCAGTCCTTCAATCTTTGAGATACCAATACCAGCAGCTATCCCAATAATTCCGATTATAATGGAACTACCTACATGTCCGATTCCACTTAATACTGTTATCCAGGAGGTTTTCCATAATGACCATTTCCTGGCCCTGGCCATAACGATAAAAGGCACATAATGATCGGGCCCGAACAGGGTATGCAAAAAGCCTATGCTGGCTGCTGTTCCCGTTAAAATTGCAATTTCTTCAGTCATTAATATTTAATTTAATAGTTAATCTTAATTAAGTAGAAACTCAAAAAACAAATCTCAGACATATGTTCGTCTTTAATTCCTGCATTCGTGTCAATAATAAGGTAATTAATTGCCACGAATGCACGTATATCCTACACACAGGCCATCTCGAATATTATCGTATTCCATCTCCTGTTAATTCATGATATCTCTTACCCGAACAGAGTAAACAGCAATACTTTCCATCTTTTTCCACAATTCTTGTAGCCATAACCGGCTCACCACAATGCTCGCAGAGGATACTATCATGTGAGGGGGCGTAATCCGGGATATCTGCTTCCATAGACTCAACATTGAAGATCCTGTCGAAATCAAGTTTGAGGGTATTTAAAGAGGCCTCAACACCGGAAACTTTAAACACTGTTGTGTTCCCCTTATCATGCTGTTGTTCCTTTACAACCTTTGTATATTGTTCAGAAAACCTTGCATGGGCTTTCCGCAAATAATCCTTTGAATCACCTCTGGTACTCACCCTGATCCCCTTTCCATCCCTCCTGCTAAGGGTAAATGCTGTTTTACCAACATCTTTAAAAATTAAAGCATTATTTCCAAAAGTACAGCCGGTCACAAACTGTACCCCATCACTCATACAATTATTGGTCTCTGCAATAGCAAGCAGATCTTCAAGTCCATCAGATTGCTCCTTAATCTGATTCATAGCATAAGTAGCCGCCATAATGCCCATGGCAAGCCCGGGGCAGAAATGGCCATGCAACTGGCCTGCCTTCAGCAACAATGTTTCAGTATCATTTGCCAGTACCAGGGCCACTATATCTTTACGCGGATTGGTCTTCTGCCTTTCTATGGTTATCTGTTCAAGGTTTTGCTGAAGCAGGTAGGTATCGGCTGGTTTTATATCCAGTACCGGAGTTCCGTCAAGTGCATCAAGGCCGGTAACTTTCAAAGTATTTCCATTTCTTTCAAGCAGTTCAACGGTAGTTACTCCTATTAATGTCGGTCGCTCAGGAGCCCGGGTTGCAAACACACCTTTATAATCACCGGAATAAGTATGTGTCTTCAATTCATATTTTGTTGATTGATGAAAGTTAAATAACACATCGATGAATTGTGACTTTTCTATCTTATACAGGCCACCAGAATATTTTTCACCAATATCGATGTAGCTGATCTCTTTTTTCATCAGTCGTGCATCGATGGATTCGGAAAACTTGCTTCTGATATGGCCTATGATTTCGATGTTAATGGTTGGATTCATAGTTTCATTGTTTCACTGTTTCATTGTTTCATGGTTCAATTGTTGTATATCAATATCCTGAATCAAGTTTCTAATTTCCAACATCAATAATCTAACTTCTTTTTCCATCTTCTATCTTCTGTCTTCCGTCTTCCGTCTTCCGTCTTCTGTCTTCCGTCTTCTGTCTTCC
>CAYXUU010000059.1:0-26133 GCA_964468645.1 uncultured Bacteroidales bacterium | reverse complement strand
AGTATTTTTAAGCGGGAACTGCTATTGTTCACGCAATTTAATCCAATTTATAATACCAGGCTCAAGTGTGCCAGGAATCTCAAAAGTTTCTTTTGGATATCCTTTTTCCCCCATTTTCTCAAAATCTGCATCAATTTAGCAACTTTTTTCATAAATGCCAATTAATTTATTGTTTCAGCAGTTTAGCAATTTCTGGCCTGGTATTTTTAATCTGTTCATAGTCCAGTTTTAAACCCATAGGTTTCAGCGATGCTCCAATATTCTCATAAATATTTTTAACATAAATAAATGGGACCGCCACAGTTTCCAGGGCAGTGGATCCGGAACTGTTCTTCAGGTATTTGTCGGCTCCATTTTCAAGCAATGCTTCAACAATCGAAGTGCGACAAAAGAATGCAGCAATATGAAGAGGCGTTGATCCATCGCTATTCCGTATGCTTAAGTCAGCTCCCGCCTCAATTAGTGCTTTAGCAACCTCGGTCTTATCAAATATAGCTGCAATGATCAATGGGGTGCTTCCGTATTCATCTTTCGCATTAAGATCAGATCCGTTATTAATATGCCATTCTATTGCAGCCAGGTCTCCATAATAAGCGGCTTCATGAATGCTTAAAACATGGTAAATAGCAGATGATGGTGATCCTGGTGCCTGTAGTTTTTCACCTGAAGATTTTGCCTGCTTTGCATAAATTGCGATTGCCAGTACCACTGCAACTGACGTTAAAGCCATTGTTACTGTTTTTTTTGAAAGAAATTTTTGAACCGTTATTCTGTAAGTATATACCAGGATATTGCTAACAACAAATGTTAGTATGACTACCGTTAGATATTTAATCATTACTGGTAATGGGGTGTTTAAAAGTAAAAGTGATATAATCCCTATAACAACCATGTGTATAATATAAACTGCATAGGAGCTTCTGTTTAACTCAACCATAATGTTGTTGCTTCGGTAAAAACCAAAACGGAACAAGTGAATCAGGATGTATAAAAAACTAAACATTGAAAGAAGCATTGCAGCATAATATATCAATCCATCCATCATGCCTGATACATAGAAATAATTTCTCCCGGGCTCAACTAAATTAAAGAAAAAGTTTAATGCTATAATTGTAAAGACACTCAGCGAAAAAATCAGCACTACATTCGATATTATTAAAAGCCTTTTGTTTTTATTTGTCGAATCAAAAACCTTCAGCCTGTAACACAAAGAACCAAGGAGAAATACCATAAAATATAAGAGGAATCTTTCTCTCTGGAAATGCAGAAGTGGGGAGTGGAACCAACCCTTCAGGTCATTACCTGAAATAACCATGCTATATAACAATCCTGTCAAAAAGATAAGGATCACACCGGATCTTAATGAGATCTTTAACGACAACAACTTGCTTTTATATAGAATCAGGTAAACGAACTGAAATAAAAATAAGACCGGTAAAAACCATAGCCAGTTTTGAGTCGGATTATCGGCGAAGAAACCAGGATTACCACCTGCTCTCTCGAAAATGTGAAAGTATGAGAACCATTCTTCCTGTGGCAGCCCCCTTGAATAAAGGAATATTGCCTTATATGCAGGGACCATAGTTAATACTGCAACAATCCAGGGAACCATAATCCTGTTGAATTTGGATTTCAGAAAAGCCAGGGTGGTTTTACCTTTTACTGAATGTGGTATAAAATATCCTGAAATAAAAAACATGGTGAACATCACAAATACATCCAGGTACATGCGTGCAAAGCCTAATGAATTGATTTTGTCAGGATCACTAACAACCCATATATTTTCCAAAATGGGCTCATAAACGATTCCAGCGTGTAATACAATAACCAGGAAGATTAAAAATGTTCTTAGGTTGTCCAGGAAATTAATTCGTGTTTTCATTTTCTCGTTATTTTAAGTTTGACATTTTTCGATGATGTAAAGATCCGTCAAACACTGAGGCATGACTAAACATGTATGCGGCTAATGATATCAAGTTTGGAGAAGCAATTGTAATTATGATGTAAGGGTATAAATTATGACGCAAATGAGACAGAAAAGTAAAGAAATAAGAAATAAAACATTATTCGTATCTTATGCAAAAAATTCCTAATTTCGATTTGATAATTAATAGCTATGCCGGATACCCATTTCATTGAAAATGATTTTTTAAAAAGGATCACAGAGATAATTGAGGATAACATATCCAATGAACAATTTGGCGTTTCGGAGCTTGCACACGAAACTGGCATGAGCCGGTCCAACCTGTTACGTAAAGTCAAAAAATTGACTCAATTATCTGTCAGTCAGTTTATAAGGCAGGTGCGCTTGAAAAGCGCCATGATCATGTTGAGAGAGACCTCCCTGAATGTTTCGGAAGTGTCATTCAAGGTGGGCTTCAGCAGCACATCCTATTTTATCAAGTGTTTTGGCGATTATTATGGATACCCACCCGGGGAGGTAGGTAAAAGTGATTCCATGCAGATTGATCAAACATCTCATTCACATCAGCTGGCGGCGATCATGTTTACCGATATTGAGGGCTATACTGCCTTGATGCAACAGGATGAGAAAAAAGCAGTTGAATACAGAAACCGGCACAGGGAGGTGTTCAACGCTATTACAAAAAAATTCAAAGGTAAGATTCTGCAATATTATGGCGATGGTACTCTGAGCACATTTGGCAGCGCCATTGATGCTGTGAGGTGTGGAATAGAACTGCAACAGGCTTTTATGAAAGAGCCTCGAATTCCTGTAAGAATTGGGATACACAGCGGTGATATCATATTTACTGAAGATGACATCATTGGTGATGGCGTAAATGTAGCTTCCAGAATCGAATCCCTGGCTGCCGTTGGAAGTGTTTTAATCTCGGATAAGGTATATGATGAGGTAAAGAATCAAACAGGGATTCAAACCGTCTCCATGGGTAAGTATGGACTAAAGAACGTAGGTAAACCTATGGAGGTTTTTGGGGTCACCAATCCTGGTCTTGTGGTTCCTGCAAAGGATCAAATTGCCCGTAAAGTAAAAACCCAATCGCATGGCAACAATAAGGAATTAACAGCAAAAAGGAAAAGGACTGGAATTATATGGATTATTATATTGATGGCTATCGTTCTGGTTGGCTACCTGATTTATAATTCTAATGTCTTTGAAATAAAGGATCTGGATAAACCTTACAGCGATCAAACTGATGCCAAAAAATCTATAGCGGTATTACCATTCATAAACGATAGTCAGGATTCCAGTAATGTTTATATCATCAATGGATTAATGGAATCCATATTGAATAATCTTCAAAAGATTGAAGATCTGAGGGTCATCAGCAGAACATCCGTTGAGAAGTACAGAAACAATCCTAAAATAATTTCAGAGATTGCGAATGAGTTGAATGTAAATTATTTTGTAGAAGGCAGCGGTCAGAAAATTGGTGACCAGATATTACTGAGCATTCAATTGATTGAGGCTCCTAATGATAAACACCTATGGTCGGAGCAATACAATAGAGAGGCAAAGGATATATTTACATTGCAGAAGGAGATTGCAAAAAAAATAGCAGATGAAATAGAGGTAATCATCACACCTGAAGAAGAAGAAAGAATCAATAAAATTCCTACCGATGACCTTGTTGCATATGACTATTTTCTAAAAGGACTTGATTTATTTTATAAAGGAACCCGTGAGGATCTGGAAGAATCGATTCCCTGGTTTATGAAAGCTATTGAACAGGATAATGCATTTGCACGGGCCTACGCTGATATTGCCATTGCATACTTTTTTCTGGATGCAAGCCAGGCTGAAAAAATGTACACTGACCAGATCAACTATTATGCCGACCAGGCATTGTTGTTCGATCCGCAATTACCCCAGAGTTTAATTGCTAAAGCAGTTTATCATATGAATAACAGGGAATATGAAAAGGCGGTCCCTTATCTCGAAAAAGCGCTGGAATACAACCCGAATTCTGCCCTGGTCATTAACACCCTGTCAGATTTTTATACGAAATATATTCCCAATACCGAAAAATACCTGGAATATGCAATAAAAGGAATTCAACTGGATATTGCTGCACAGGATTCAATTACTGCAAGTTTTACATTTTTGCATATAAGTAATGCCTTTATTCAATCCGGTTTCATTGATGAAGCTGTCAGGTACATCAACAGGTCGCTGGAATATAATCCTGAAAGTTTATATTCACTATATGTAAAAGCATATGTTCTGTATGCACGAAACCGGGATCTCAACCAATTAAATAAACTTTTAATTGATGCACTGAGTAGAGATTCTACAAGGTTGGACATTCTGCAGGAAGTTGGGAAATCCTTTTATTTCAAGAGGGATTATGCCAATGCATATAAATATTATAAGAAATTCACAGATATCCGGGAAACTTATAACCTGGATATGTATAGAGGGGAAGATGCAAAAATTGCTGTGGTTTTGTCAAAATTGGGAATGACGGAGGCATATGAAAAATATTTTAAGGATTTTAAGGAATATGCTGATTACGATCAATCTATATATAAACACCTGGGTTTGGCCGTGTATTATTCATACAGGGGCGATACGAAGAAAGCAATCGAACAGATGGAGTTGTTTTCACATCAGGATAACTATCATTACTGGACCATTATTTTTTTAGAAATCGATCCTTTGATTGATAATATTAAAGATCTTCCCGAATACAGGGAAATACTGAATGATATTGAAACCAAATTCTGGAATAATCATAAGCATATTAAGGCTTCACTGGAGGAGAAAGAATTACTCTGATTTTGTCATTGTTATAAATTCAGAACCCCTGACCTCTCGAAGTCTGAAATAGAGGAAGAAGTTTCAAAAAGCATTTTCATATTAGTTCCAGGAAATAAGGTTTCACTATCATTCAAGACACTGATAATTTTACTAACAGCCTGATTATATCTATTAGCGGATAAAGAATATAGTCTGACTGTTAATGTATTTTTATCATTATCTGGGATTAAATCGGCATTAGACTTTATTATTTGTTTAACAAGCATTCTTTTTTCGTTATCAACATTGAACAAATAAGGGGACAGTAAAGAAGCAACAGATGATTCAGCCCTATAACTGATCATCTTAATCACATTCATCAGTATCTTGCTTTCTGTTTTTAGTTTATTGTATCGCCTTTCTTCAGGCATTTGTGCAAGCTTAATTCTGGGGGGTATTTTTTTCTTTCCTGGATAAGTTGGTTTACTTCAACGGTCAATTGATCAATTTGTAATTTATATTGCATTTGCTTATTATTGATTTCCGGCATGTTGTCAAGATTTTCATCGATGGCCTTTTCAAGCATACTCCTGCACCACATAGTGTCTGTGATTCTGTAAAGACAGCAGGGGCGTTAGATGACTTTCCTAAGGGGCATAATACACGCTAATCATAACGTGTTGTTGCTTCTCCCAGGGGGGGGGGCTGCGGTCGGCTTCATCACGTTCAAAAGGTGTGCTGGTCTGATAGTAGGGGCCTAATTCCTCCCCTTTTTTTTTAAGTATCCTTGTTTTACCGCATACCGGATAGCTGATTCACCTATGCCTTCTTCTTTGGCTATACTGTTTACACTTTGTCCCTTATCCAGTTTCTTTTGAATACGGATTCGCTTTTCTCCTTTTATTTTAATGGCTTTGCCCTTTCTTGCATCATCACCAAAGAATCCTTGTTCTCCTTGTTCATTGAATTTTTTGTGGTAGCGATAAACACTGTCTTCACTAACATTAAAAAATCGTTCAATATCTACTTTTCGACATAGCCCTTGATGGATAAAATTACTTGTAATAAAACGAAAGGCATTTATATCATCTTCTCCATGACTGTATATAGGCATACCATTCACTATATATTGAACCAGGCCATCTTTTTTATACACTCCTACATGATCATTGATCAATTGGGCATCTCTCGGAAATATCGGTAATTGTAATTGCAAATGCAAAAATACCGCATTTCCTTTTTGCGAACAAATCCCCGGAAAGCTACTATTGACATTAGCAGGTCAGGAGTTCTGAGTTTTAACATTAACCACCTTACCGTTTTTATAAAGTATCATATAAACTATGGGGATAAATATGAAAACCAATAACATGCCAAATAACAATCCACCAATTACTACAATCGACATGGGGCGGAGCATTTCTGTTCCATCGCCCATTGCCAATGCTAAGGGGAGCAAGCCGAAAAGACTATTAAGGTCAGTGATTAAGATGGGACGTAAACGAACAATGGCTGCTTCTTTGATGGCTTCGACCATACCATAACCTTTGGCTCGCAACTCATCAATAAACGTAAGCAGCAAGACGCCATTGTTTATCTCCATTCCGGTTAGCATAATTATACCAACCAGAGCTGTTGTACTTAAAGGTGTGTTGGTAATATAAAGCGCAAACGAAATGCCCACCAACGAAAGGGGGATCCGAATGATAATTATCAATGGTTTTAAAAAACTTTCAAAATACAACACCATAACTGCATATCCAAGGAACAGTGCAAAAAGCAGTATTATTCCCATTTGTTTGGCATTTTCGGCTACCGTTTCTGATTGACCACCGAAATGCATCCGATACCCTGAAGGTAATTGATAGTCGATTAATTTTTCTTTTAAAACCGATGTCGCTATACCCAAACTAATTCCACTAACATTGGCTGTAATTTTAATTATTCTGTCTTGATTTTTTCGGGCAATTTGAACCGGCCCTGTGGCTTTAACAATATCGGCCACCGCAATTAAAGGTATTTTTGCCCCGTGAGAAGAGTAGATGTAAATATTTTCCAGATCAGCAGCAGAAGTAATCTCCTTTTCATTCATTACCACTTTTATGGGATAGTAATAGGCCCCTTCCTTGTAGCGTGTTGGTATAAAACCCCCTACCATATTTTTTACAGTATTGCCAATTTCTAAAATACTGAGTCCCAGGTCAAACGCTTTTTGCCGGTCAATTCTTATCAAATATTCCGGCTTTGTTAAACGAAGTGAAATATCCAAACCAGAGAGAAAATCGAGATCCTGTAGTTCAGCCTTTAATTCACTGGCCTCATTAAAAATATCTTTCATCGATTGGTTCCTGGAAGTAAGAATTTCAATTTCAACATCATCGAAAGCCGATTGCCGCGTTCCCTTCATTTTGGTGTGAAACACTTTTATTATTGCTCCCGGCACTTTCGTTTCTTTTAAAACAACAGGCTTCAGTATTTCTACGTATTCATCTGTGGTCATGTGACGTTTCGAGGCCGGAACAAGTTGAATATTAAACTCTCCCTCGTAACTTTTTTCGGTAGTAACAAAACCCCACACTTTACCCCCGGCCAAACTTGCATAACCATGGATGTAATCTTGTTGTTTGATTGTTTTTTCTATCCCGGATAGTACCTTGTCGGTTTCATTCATGGTTGTCCCTACGGGTAAAATTACTTTAATTGTAATTAAACCATCGTCGGCTTTGGGCAGATATTCGGAGCCTGCTTTTTGTAAAAAATAATACCCTGGTATTAATAACAAAAGAAAAATTAAAAGGACTAACCAGCGTAATTTTAGTGACCAATTCAATATTGGTTTATAAATAATTATAAGTCCGTGGATAAGCCCATCTGATATTTGTGTTATAAATGATGATTTTACCGGCATTGATTTTCCTTCGGGATACATAAGGGCCAGGAGCATTGGCGTAATGGTGAGCGACACCAGCATCGAGAGGGATATTATTATGGCAACGGTAATAATCAGTTCGCGAAATAGAAGCGACATAGCCCCGGACACCAGAAGGAAGGGGATAAACAAAGAGACAAATGTCAGGGTTGATGTGACAATTGCCCCGCTGATTTGAATAGCTCCTTTGGTAACCTTGTTGGATGCACCTGTTTCGGTTTGCTGAATACGGGTGATATTCTCGATCATTACTACACTATTATCAAGAACTACGGTCATGGCAATTACCAGCCCTCCAAGTGAAAATATATTTACGGAGAATTCCAGCATGTTCATAAAGAAAAAAGTACCCATTAAAGTAATAGGGAAGCTTAAAATCAGGGTCAGTACCCGTCGCCACCCCGACAGGAAAAAGGCAGTAACCAGGGTAACCAGCAAGGCAGCCAAAAGCATAGCATCCTGCACCCCCTTGGTAGCCAGACGCACATATTCGGCCTGGTCGTAAACCAAATCGATATGCATAGATGGAGGAAGGGTTTCCTTTAGTACTGCCATGCGTTGGGCGATTAAATCGGAAACTTCCACCGCATTTGCATCGGCTTGTTTAAAAATGGAAATCCTGACTCCTTCCTGGCTGTTGTACCTTGTTCTGATCCTTTGTAAATCCTGATGATCGCTAACCTGTGCGATGTCCTTAAGTAATATCTGTCCTCCTGTTTCTGGTTTTTTAATTACCAGGTTTTCAATTTCGGAGATGGAAGAGAATTCGCTGTAGGTATGCACAATAAAATCCTTGTTTTCGGTGGTAATCCTTCCTCCGCTCATGTCGATATTTTCAGCATTTAAACGATGGCCAATTTCCTCGAGGGTAATATTATAGCCCTGTAATTTTACAGGATCAACATGCACCCTGATTTCACGTTTCAAACCTCCCGAAAGTGCCGTGCCCGCCGATCCCTTTATGGAGACAAACTCTTCCTGAAATTCATTTTCCACCCAGGTTCGCAGTTGTGTCAGGCTTAAATTTTCGGAAGTAACAAGGATCTCTACAACAGGTAGCTGTGATATGTCTGCTTTAAAAATAACAGGTTCCAGAATTCCCCCTGGAAGATCTTTATTGATAAGGCCCATTTTTGCCAGCACATCCTGGTAAGCAATATCGCGATCAATGTTGTAATCAAAATTTACCAATAAAGTGTAAATTCCTTCTTCACAAGTCGATTCGATATAATCAAGGTTATCAACGGTAGCCATCTTTCGCTCGACCACAGTAGCCACTTCATTTTCCAATTGCCCGGGAGTAGCACCAGGCCAGTAGATGTAAACCTTTACCAGAGGATAGGTAATATCAGGCAACATATTAGTCGGGAGCCTGAGAAATCCGGCAATACCCACAACCATAATAACTATCATTAGCATTATAGTACCTGCAGGACGTTTTATAGATTGTACGGTGATTTTCATTTCCTATCTGTTTTCAGGGGTTCCGATAATTTTTACTTTCATGCCATCTTTAAGCATTTCCTGTCCCTTTACAACTATATCTTCGTTGGAATTAATACCCTGTTTAATCTCCAATAGTCTGCCCAGGGAAATACCTGTTTCTACGATACGTTTTTGGGCTATTCCGTCTTTATTGACTACAAAAAGAAATTGTTTGTTGTCGGGGCTTGAAAGCACAGCATCGGTATTTACAACCACCGCTTTTTCGACTGTAAATACTGGGATCCCTATAACAGCCATCATTCCCGGTAATAACTTCTTATTAAAGTTTTTAACTTTTATGTCAAACAAAACACTGCGGGTTTGAGGACTTATTTGAGGATATACCAGGCTTACAATCCCGGTTAGGGAATTGTTTGGGTAAGCATTCAGCTTTAATGGGAATTGCTTCCCTTTTTGAATGGCCTCATAATATTGTTCGTTTACCTCCGCTTTAATCACCAATGATGACATGTCTGTTATTTTCAGGATTTTATCTTTCACATTAACCTGTGCACCTTCATCTAACCAACGTTGTGTAACGAGGCCGTTTGCAGGACAAACAACAGGGTTTGCCTGGTACATATTTTGGGCATATTCAAGGTTTTTCTTAGCATCATCTAGTTGTTGTTTAATATTGGCATATTCCTTAGAATTGGTGCTGTGCCCGGAAAGTTGCTTTTGTAATTGTTCAACCTTTAACCGGTTGTTGGCAATAAGGCTTACCCGCTCGTTGGGATTAATTACAGCGATGATGTTGCCTTTTTTCACACTTTGATTTTCACGCGCATAAAGGTTCTCAATTACTCCATCGACAGGAGAAACAACTTCGCTAAAAACATTTGCCCCGACAGTTCCTGTTATGGTTATTGATGATACCATCTTTTGAACCCTGGATTGCTGAATAGATACAAAAGGGATTTTTTTTGGTTTAGGATTACTTTCCGTCGCTTTTCCGCTATCACAACCTGAAAACAGATGTACCATTACTATTACTATAGAAACTAATATGATTGTTTGTCTTCTCATTTTGTTAAAAATTAAATGGATAATTATCTTTACCCGACAAATAATGAATCCGGGCAAGGATTTGTAATAACATTAAACTGTTTTGTTTAAAGTCAATTTGTGATGCGGTTAATACAGTTTGTGCATCCAAAACATCAATCAGGCTGCCCTGACCACTTTGATATTGAATGCTTGCATTTTGCAATGCCGCTTCTGACAATTCAATGGTAGAAGCAATGTTTTTAAGTTTGTCCTGCTTATCTATCCAATCATTTAAAGCCTGGTCGATTTCACTTTTAAAGTCAATATATAGCTGATTTTGTTCGTCATACAGCTTTGAAATCCTGTAATCGCTTTGCTGCATTCTGGTTTTATGTCCGCTTCCACCTAAAAAAGGAATTGTATACCGGATACCAACACCTAAATTGTAATTGAAATTATTGCTAAAGGGTAAATAGTTATCTTCCCAGTTGGTTGCTGCATACGAGATAAACTCCGGTCGGTTTTCAAGGCGATATAGTTCCTTTTGTTTTGCTTCCTTTTCTATGCTAATTTCCGAGGATTTTAAAAGCGGATGGGATATGGATAAACGATTGTAAATTGTATCCGATAAAAGTTCGTTGTGTATCCAGCTATTGGCAACAAGCAAAGCGTTTGTGTCGATTTCAAAATACAGGTTATTTTCAACAAAGCACATATTTTTAAGAATGCATACCTGTGCTTGTTCAGCATTCAACGATTCCTGCAGCTTTTCTTCCTCCGTAGATACTTTTACTTTCACCCGAAGTAAGTCCACTACTGAGGCTTTTCCTATCTGGTAAAGATTATCAGTAAATCTCAATTGAGATTGTAGCTGAGAAATACTATTCCGGTATATTTCTGTTTGAGATTTAATTTTTAATAGCTCAACAAAAACATTATTTACGCCCCAGATGATGGTATGACGAATTTGTCGTTCAGTTTCTGCATTTAGTTTCAACTCATCATCAACAAAAGCTTTTTTGACTTTGTTTTCTCCCCAGTCGTAAACAGTTTGAATAAGCGACACTTCAGTAAGCATATCTGTATTCCCACCGCCAAGGATATTCTTTTTGTTGGGCTGTAACCAATCCCAATACGAAAAGTTGGCAGATGCACTGATTTTTGGCAGGTAAGTGTTTTTAAGCAGTTCCAATTCCGAACGTTTTACCTCAGCATTTTTTTCATTGGCTTTTAACAGGTAATTATTCTCGAGTGCCCTATCCAAAAGATCTTCAAGTGTGTAAACTGTGTCCTGGGCAGATATTTTACCAGCAAGCGATAATATCAAAATAAACCAGGTGATTTTTCTTATATTCATGTTTTTTTACTCTTTAGATAGAAATCATCCTCATCAAGTGTATATTTTTCTATCCATATTTTCGATTATATCTGAAATTTATTCCTGGATGTCTTCAAGGACAGGGTCAGAGAATCAAATATTATTCGTTTGAATCTGCACCCGTTTCCTTCGGGTTTTTATTAGTTGCAATAAATGGATTAAAATAAGGGTATTAACAAATCCAATAATCAGACCTGTCAGGCCCTGTACCGGCAAAATATTATAACTGTGAAGCATTATCAATAAATATTAAAAGTTTGACAATGCAATGATATAATGCAAATCTATCGTAAATCTATCCCTGGTATAAATGTGATGTAATGTTGAGCAGTTACTATTTTGAGGGGGATATAATAAAAGAATGTGTTGAGTCAGTAAAATTGTGTTTAATATACAATCCATTCAAATCGCAAATCTTCTTAACAATTGCCAAACCTAGCCCAAGAGATGATTTATTGCCTTTCCCTTTTGAAAATCGTTTAAACAGATCGGTGGGTATTCCTTCTTTTGATTCTGAATGATTTGAAATATTAAGGCTTTCAGATGTAGTTTCTATATGGATGATAGAATCAATATCTGCATATAAAATGGCATTACGGATAAGGTTCTTTAGTATGATCTCAAGCAAAAGAGGGTCGATTTCAAAACTATGGGATGCATTAAGATTTGCTTCTATTTTAATGGATTTTAACCCTGCCAGTTCGCTAAGTTTGTCAATGTGAATTTCAATGACACTTTGTGTGGCAATTCGCTCCTTATTTACAAATTCATTGTTCTCAATCTTGGTTAAAAGTTTAAGCGTATTACCCAATTTTGAAAGATGGTTGGCTTCATCGTAAATGGCTTTTACCGATTTGGCATGTTTATCCATTACATTTTCATCTGCAATCAGATTTTCTGTTTTATTTCTGATAATTGCAAGCGGGGTTTGGAACTCATGTGACATGTTCTCAGTGTATTCCTTCAGATTAACATAATCTTCTTCAGCCCGTTTTATCATTCCTTCAAACAGTTCCTGAATATCATAAAATTCACTGGTGCTCGTGCTAATAGATTGAAATGAATAATTTTCCCCAACCCTGAACCTTTTCATTTGATTCAAGATATAATTAAATGGCCTGAATAAATACCGTGATAAAAAAGTATTAAGAATTAGAATAATCAATGAAATAATGATAAAGGCAGGAATAAGTGTTTTTATTATATCGGCTTTGAGCCTGGTAAAATCATCAATATTCTTTTTTAAAACCAGGAGGTAAGTTTCGTTATTCACATGAATTATTGCTTCTCTTAAACGATAAAGTTGTCGTGCTCCGGCTTCCATAATTAAAGTATCCCTGTCAGGTCGTGTAATATATTCTTTTTCATTTCCTAATTTTTGAACCTTTATCGTGCCAAAAGATTCTTCTGGTTTCCCTTCAATTATTTTTTTTACAAAATGTTCCTGTTTTAATAAAAAGCTGGTTTCAACACTTTTTTCAATATGCTTATTCGCTTTAAATATCAATATGGCTGAACTTATTCCAAATGCTGCGACCATAAGCACCAGAAACAGAACAGTCATTTTATTTAATAATTTGTATTTTTTATGATGGCTCATTCTTCAGATAGTTTATACCCCATACCATATACTGATCGGATGGAATTTTGACAACCCGCTTTTGAAATTTTCTTGCGGACATTTTTTACATGGTTGTATATAAAATCGAAACTGTCCACCTGGTCGATATCATCGCCCCACAGGTGTTCAGCAATGCTTTCTTTGGTTAGTATCCGGTTTTTGTTATACATGAAATATAACAGCAGGTCGTACTCTTTCCTGGTTAAATCCAATATTTGATCGTTTACAGAAATCTGACCAGCATTTAAGTTCACCTTCAAATCATTTACCTCGACAAAATTGTTTCCATCAAAATTTCTTCTTCGAATGATTGATCTTACCCTGGCTAATAATTCAGCCTTATGAAAAGGTTTTGTTACGTAATCATCGGCTCCCAGCTCAAGTCCTTTAACTTTGTCATCAAGGGCATCTTTCGCTGTTACTATCAATACTCCGGAGTTCTTATTTTGCTTTTTTAATTCTTCCAGTAAATCCAAACCATTTCCATCCGGAAGACCCAGGTCTAAGATAATTACTTCGTAATCGTAAATCAATGCTTTATCAATAGCATCCATTAAATTGCGGGCATGCTCCACAATAAACCCCCTTTCCTGAAGAAAAGCCTGCATGTCTTCGGCCAGATGAATATTATCTTCTACAATTAATAGTTTCATACGCCTGAATGTTTTATTTCAATGGAGACTCATGGAACTCACCACACAATTTATTTCCCTGTATGAGATAAATTTTCTACAAGCTCGTTTCATTTACACAATCTTGAAACAAAACTAATTTGCAAATCTATCGAAAATTGGTATTGATACATTTTACAATACTTTTGCATTCAATCTTATTTTGATGGCAAAACCCAAAAGGAGGTGGCCGAACAGGAAAACATTACCTTATCAGGCGCAAAATCAAGAGTACAACGCGGACGTTCATTAATTAAAAATCAGATTAAGGAATGTCGCACATTAACCACTGATAGCTACAACAGCCTCATTGAATACCACCCCAAAAATTGTATTTGCAAAAATTGTTAAGATTCTTTGCGTCTTTTTGAATCTGCATACAAGAGCATCAGACCTGGTCATGAGTTTGTTATAATCCATATCATCCTTATCCGGATTGGGTATTGTATGCAACCAATCCAATCCGCCGTTTTTATCAGCGATGTATCCGTCCAGACTTTTAGCGATAAAAACGATATTCTTTTTTAGCAAAACCTGAATTGGGAAAAGTTGTTCATGTAAACGGATCGGTTATGTGTAATACTAAGTACGATCAGCTTCGCGATCCGAAATACGGTAAACTGACCGGTGTTTTGCAGAATTCGTTGGCAGGTGCATACCTTGTGCCTTTTTGGAAAGAGCGGACCGGAACCGAGGTTGCACATATGCATTGGAGTCCCGGGATTGTCAACGCCCAAACAGTAAAACCCGACGACCATTTCGAAAGCTTCCCCTGTGGACTAATTACTGGGGAAAAATCAACAAAGTCAAATCCCCGTTATAGATTTATAACGGGGACCCGATTTCAAAATTTATTGATAATTACCTGACAATTACTTTTATATTATGGGTGTTTGTTAATGACCTAATATTAACAAAGTAAATGCCGGGAGTGAAATCCTGAACATCCAGTTGATATTTATTCTGCAGTCCTGCTTTTTCAAACACGCAAAGTCCAGCAGAAGAGTAAATACTTATATCGGAAGTTTCATCAAGATCAAAGTTCAATACACCATTTGCAGGATTTGGATAAACAACAAATTTTTCTTCTGCAAACTGATCAATTCCGGTAAGTACATCAAGGTAAATATTCACTGTATGCATTCCTACTTCAGGATTTGGAACTATAACCAATGAACCATTGTAAGATCCGTCTGCGTTTAAATTTGATGCATCAAGGGTTATATTCAGATCATAAGTATCACTGGCGTGAACTGTTCCGCTAAAAACCTCAGGTGAGATCCAGTTGTCCATATCACCGGCAGAGATCCCAAACAGAATATCAGGACTTCCCTGGACGATACCTCCGAGAGTTATTGTGTTAGGATAAATATTTATTGCTAAAAACAAACCGCCATGCGAACAATACCCTAATACCTCACTAATTGGAATGATAACACCAGTGCTTGAACCTGTAGCAATTTCCCATTGTTCGAGATAACAAATCCCTGACTCAGGACTAACCGATAACCACAGATATGGGCCGCCTTCTGAAACATTATCATAAGCAGTTCCAAAAACAGTAGGAACACCAGTGATGGTGTTCAATAAATTCCCCTGCCTGTCAAAAAGTTTAATGGGAGTGTTCCAATCACCTACCCAGAATCCGTCATATTCAACATCATAGGCTATTGATCTAACCGTAGCGTTTACAGAAAAACTACCAATAAGTTCTTTGCTGAAAAAATCCATTATAAAGATATTTGAGCTTGCATCACTACCGTAGAAATAAGTTCCATCCCATGCCAGATCGCGTAAATCCGAAACATCATCTATATAAAATGTTTCCAGTAATTCCCCCTCGAAGGAAACCTTAAAGATTTCATCAGAACTAAAGGTAACCACATAATAATCAAAGCCGTCTGTTTCAGCAGCAATAATATTTGTTTTGCCGGTTAAAGCCTCCATATCATAAGTAAACTGCATATCATTAAGTTTTACTGAAGCCGGGAGCTTTTCTCCTTTATATTCTGCAGGAAGATCATTTACAGTTCCTGCTCCTTTGCTGTTTACTATGCCACTGTTTTTATAGATACCTTCATAAAACAACCGTACATTCCAATCGGCAGGTCCATTTCCATTATTTGTAATACTTAAAGTAACCTCTTCCTGCTGACCCGCTATTAGCTGTGCGTATATTTCGTCGAGGTTATAAGACAACTCAGGAGCCGTAAGTTCAGCATTTAAAATAAGTGTATCACCTGGTAAGATTACAGTACTTTCATTATAAACATTATAGCCGACAGCCTCAATAATAATATCGTATGTTCCTGGAATAATCTGGTAAATTCCAAAAGAACCATCGGGTCCACTCAATACCGATTGTGGGCCAATTGTAATTTCGGCGTTTTCGATTGGGTTGCCTGTCGATAACTCAACAACCGTTCCTTCAACACCGGCGACCAAATCTTTTACTGCTAGGAAATCATAGAAACTTGCATCCGATTCTCCACTCGTGTAAACAGTTGTAGCATAATAGTGGTAGTCTCCGGTTTCTGACTCAATATAGGTGTATTCCAGATCGGTTATCAGGTTTGCATTGATCTTTACATCATTTTTATAAATATTATAACCCTGAATTGTAAATGATGAGCTATGAGGTTCATTCCACTCAATTAGAATTTCATTTGTGGCAATATCAATGTTGGCTACAAAATCATTTGGAGGGAATAAAATTTCTGACTGGTCAGTTTGCAGCGCAAAAGCTTTTGTCCTGGTTGTGACTACCATAATTCCATCAGGCCCGGGAATTGCATTACTGTATGCACAACCATTACCCAGGTAAATTTGGTACAATAATTCAAGGTCGGGAGATAAACAATACAGAGTGAGGTTGCCATTACCATTGGTCATATAAATTGTTCCATTCAAATCAACTCCTGCAAATTGGCCATAATCAAAAGTGGTTGTTGATTCAGCAAGTATTTCTCCTGTATCAAAATCAATTTTAACCAACCTGCCAGATGGTTGAACCATCTGTACCAGAAACCCTTTGCAAACCATTTGTGAGATTAGGTCCGGGCAAAATTAAATCTCCATTGGGTGCGAAAGCAGCTGTTTGGGAAATCCCACAAGCGTTAGGATACGGGAATTCCCATTCAATGTCACCTGTTTCAGCATTCAGTGCCGACATGTAATTACTACCAGCTCCTCCGGTATAATCCATACAATAAATTAAACTATCCTGGATACCTATTATAATCAAACTTTTTCCATGAGTAGTTGCCCATAACAGTTCACCAGTCTCAATATTCATACAATGTATTTCGGTAACTGCAAGAAACCTGAGTAATTCCTCCAAACTATACTTGGACGGATCAATGCTGTTATCATCAGAGAGATTATAACGGCCAAAATAGGCTTTACCATCATAATACCAGGTCGGCATTGTTAAAAAGCAATAGGGTAAATTAGTTTCCCAAATCTGGTTGTTTTCAATTGGGCCATACTGCTGGTACCTGCTATGGCGTTGTGAATTCCCTTGTCCGGTAACCTGTTGTGCCTGAACAAGGCCTGATAACCCAAAGAATACCAGTAACGTTAAAATGCTAAATTTAGATTTCATGATCAATGAATTTAAAATTATTTAATTGATAAACGTGTTTATTTTTCATTTTGAGAATGGCCTGTTTAAGATCATCGTAGCTAACAGGATTAATGATATAATCCAATGGTGAATATTTGATAGCTACCTGTGCATAATTCTGATCATCGCTTAAAAAAATTACAGGAACCTGAAAACCAAATATCTTTTTCAGAATGGATTTTGTTCCTACACCGCATAAAATAGAATTGATGATAATTAACTCAGGGTGAAAGGTGCTTAACAATTTTACGCCATCAGCAAGATTATCTTTGATATCAACAATTTTTAATTCCGGGAAATGATTATTGACCAATGCTGACAGGTTTTTAACCGATCGTTTCGAATCGTCAATGATAAGTGTTTTTATAGTGGATGAACTTTCCACAATAACAAAGGAAATTGAAACACCTTATATAAGAAAATGAAATGAGTATCTGATACATACAGGATTGTATCCTGTACATTTGAATTAGAATTTGAATTTTTGATGAAAAATTATATGCTGGTCAATTTTGATATCTTATCAAGGAATTCCTCTTTTTTGTTCTGCGACAGGTTTATCGTTGTTCCATCGCCTAAACAAATCCTTCCCCTGTTTGACTTTTCAAAACGGACAACCTTAAACAGGTTTACCAGGTACGACTGGTGAACACGCATAAAGAACATTTCCCCTAAAATATTCTCAAAATATTTTAAAGTCTTGCTAATTACTTTTGGCGAACCATCATCAAGATGGACAATAGTATAATTGTTGTCGGCTTCGCAATATATAATCTGGTTAATCTGAACATACTCAACTCCACCCATTGTTGGCAATGCTATCCTGATTGATTGATTATTATATTTTTGATAAGCGTCCGTTAATTTTTTAATTCTTTGCGGGTATTCTTCCCCATGATATTCCGACCTGAATTTGTTAATTGAAGTAATCAGTTCATCCTCATCTATAGGTTTCAGGATATAGTCAAGTGCAATTCCTCTTTTATCATCTATAGCATTATACAGCTTATTGGCTTTTTGATAATGAGTTAGTGCCGCATCAAAATCCCCAAGCAACAAAAAGGCCTCACCAAGGTTGTTGTTATTGATGGCCATTCCCTTCAGATATTCTATTGGGCCAAATATTTCAAGGGCTTGCCCGTAATATTCAATGGCTTTATTTGCATGACCAATATCAAGATATAAATTACCAATGTTGCCCAATAACACACCAACATTTTGTGGGTTCTCAGCTACCTCAAACATTTCAATCGACAGTAAATAATACTCCAATGCTTTTGTCTGGGCACCGATTTCAAGATAAATGTGAGCCATATTATTATATACAGAAGCAAGCTGGGTAGGATGGTCAATATCCATCATTTCGTGTTTTTCCAGAGCAAGAAATCCATAATCCAGGGCTTCCGATAAATTGCCAAGTATATATTCAATCCTGCATAAATGATTTAAGACAATAAGCTCGAAAAGGGGTGATTCTCCGTTTTTAAATTCATCCATCAGAAACAAAGCGTCCTTTTTTGCCTGCTCCGGAGAAGAACGTATATTGCTGGCAATTTGACTTATTTGATTCTGAATCCTTTGTTCTTCTGTTAAAGTATCGTTATTAAGGGTATCTGGTACATTACCAATGGCCTGGCCAAGGATAAAAACAGATAACGCAACTAGGAAGAGTGACCTCACGTGTATAAAATTTTACCTTCCCGGGGATGACAAAGTTAAGCGACAAAGTGTCGAATAAACGCAAGGTATTAACTAATCCTTGATGCAACGAACACTAAATCCAAGCGCCCTGGTATTACTGATTATATCGGCATTGCTGCTGTTGAAGGTGAGACGGCGGGCGTTGTCGCCATCAGCCGTAGCACTCCAATAATAGCCGTCGGAATCAACATAGTTGAGGCTGCCATCACTGCGGTGGCGGTAACCACCAACTGTGAGTTTCAATACCGAGCCAAAAGCGCCCGCTGCATCATTACTGGACCAACTTTGACGCTCAGCTTCCCATTCTGTTTCGGTTGGTAACCTGAAACTTCTTGGACAAGGATTGTTGGTGCCGGTTTCCACCTGCCATAAGGTGTTGTCAAGGGGTGTCAGCCAGTCAAAAGGGGAGCTGGTTTCGGTTATAAACAGGCCGTCCCAAATGTTACCTGCGTCGGGTACGGCAGTAGTTGCATTGGTTGAAGTTGTTCCACTGGTGCGGATTTCGTGGCCTTCTGAAGCACGTCCCCACTGGTAAAGGTCACCATAAGCGGCAGCATCTGTGCTGCTTGTTGCTACTTGTGTGGCGCCTAGGTTGCGGTCCATCCAGGTTTCGCGTGTTGTAGGATTGTACACCGTTGGAATATCAGCGCCACCACATGTTTCATTCCAATAACCAGCGGCATAAAAGTTTAAGCAATCCGTTGTAGTGTTAAAGATTAGCAACCCATTTGCTGGACTACTTATTGCATCACGTTCGGCTTGTGTCATTCTCGGAGGCAAAAAGCCTTTACTCGTATTCTTTACATCCAGTATAGCCGAAGCATCAGGATTACTACCATCTGTATTAATAGCCACCTGTGCATTTGCAGAATAACTTAAACTTAGAACTACTACCAAGGCAATTGCCATCATGTGTGTAAAAATTTTCATGGTTTTCAATTTTAACTGTTTATAAAACTGTTTTGATATTTAATTTGTTGAAAATAATTGAATGTTAAATTATATCCCACTATGTTGGGAATGGTGTTGCTTGTATGTTACAGTATTTCAATTCAACATGACACGTATGCTATCAGCTTTTGTGCTGATGTATGCCGCTCTAAAAATTATTCTTTTTTGTGTAAAACACCATTATAAACAAAAATAAGAATTATTGACAATTATATATGTATTTTTCTTAAATCTTTCTCTGGGTTAGATCTTTTAAGGAAATAAACCTGGCTGAAATTAAAGAGTTGAATCGTCGGTTGCTAATATAACGATGTTCTATTTTTAATTGAAGATGCTATGGAAGCGAAGATATAATTCAAAAATCATATTCAGATATTTCCTTATCCGTTTATGGTTTTGCCTGATGCTTTTTTTTACTGAGGATTATCCTTCAAACCAAGCCACAAAAAAGATAAAGTTGGTTTGATAAGCAATGGTCATAATTGAGGTTTTATTTGTTTGTCATAAAATTTACGGAAAGCTACTTTGATTTCATCACGCACACGGATATATTCACTCCAAATAAATTGATCGGTTCCGGTTGCGCGTGACGGGTCGTCAAAACCAATATGCAAACGGTGTTTTAATTTTCCCATAAAGGCGGGGCAAACTTCATTTGCTCCCCCGCAAACAGTTATTACATAATCCCATTCCTTGTCCAGGTACAGATCGACAGAATCGGAGGTGTGATTGCTAATGTCGATTCCAATTTCTGCCATTGCCTTAACTGCATTTGCATTCAGTTTTCCTGATGCTTCTGTACCTGCCGAACATACTGTAATGTTTGAATCGAAAGATTTTAAAAAACCTTGAGCAATTTGGCTGCGGCAACTGTTGCCTGTGCATAAAATTAAGACTTTCATGTTATTCACATTTATAATTTTGAGTAATTAAATTGTCGAAAATTAGTTGAAGCGCTTGTTTTAATTCATTTTTAGAATTTGTATTCCATACTTAGTAAAATACTGTTCTCATTTTGGTTTGTCGTTTCATCTGGCAGCCATCCCTGATAATTCAACGAAATTTTTACTCCATTTACCGGAGAATATGAAATGCCACCCATCAGTGTATTGCCATTTCCCTTTATGTTAGTGTCAGGATTATCAGGTAGATCATAGTACAATCTATCATAGCGTGCAAACAATTCAGTATTCTCTGTCAGCTGGTATGCTGAATAGAGCGAAAAACCGTAACTGTTCAGGTTGTTGATGTTGTTGAGGTTTGCCATATAATTAAACTCGCCCCCAATTCGAAATTTTGTAACGGGTTTAAATCCAGCGAAAACAGAAAATAGTTGTTCGGCTTTTTCGCTATTCGTTATTGACTGACGGTTATGGTAAAAAATTCTTGTTTTAATTTTTCCCGAAGGATTAATATCTATTCCACCAGCAAATTTAACTTTTTCGAAAGCATCCTGTATTTTTCGGGTTCCTTCACCATTTGTAATGGATGCATCGAACGAAAAGATATTACTCAACTTGTAATAGGCAATAAAACCCAGGTCGCTGCTGGGAATTTTCCAGTATAAATCCTGAAAGGTTTGTGCCACATAACGAAATCCCCAAAACCGTTCCTGTGTGATGTAATGATTTTGCAGAATCGCACCGCCTTCAAGAGTAAATTTATCATTCACTTTCCACTGCAAGCTGGCAAATTTCAGGAACATGGTATAATATGCCCCTTCCTTTGAAGTGTTTTGAACCGTTAAAATATTCCCATTTGTATCGGTAACAGTTATCTCACCAACAGTAGTAGCCCTGCCACGGTCGATAATAATTTTTGCTAACCATGATTCATTAAAGCGGTATTGAAAACCCAAATGCGCACGGCCGAAATTATATCCGTATTTGTTGTTCTCAAAATTGTATGAAGCCGTGCCAAAAACCTGCACGATAGGTTTCAGGTTCTTTAGAAATTCCTGTTTTTCCTGAGTATAGGAAACGACATGAATTAGAACGATCAAAACTGTAAATATGATTCTTTTTGCCATAATATTATTTAGTTAAAGATAAAACCAACAAAGATAATTCCAACGGCAACAATTCCAACAGATACAGTACAACGCTGTAAGGGCAAAATGCCAGGGCGAAAATAACACCCAATTAAAGAACGCCTCAAAATCCGCTGTTCGATTTATTTTCCATTGCCTTGGTTAGCGAACCAATGCCTGGGATTTGGAGTTTTAAAACACCTGGCATAACAAACCAATTAATATTAAAAGGGGGCCCGGGAAATTTTCGCCCCATTTAATCCCCAGAAACTGTTTATAAAGTTGTTGTGCTTCTTTCCAGTTTTCGTTGTTGATATACATGCATACAAAAGAAGAAAAGAAATATTATATCATGCCGGCCGATTTCTTTTTCCGCTTTCTTTCCAGCTCATTAAGCAATATCTTTCTTAAACGGATGGATTTCGGAGTTACTTCTACATATTCATCTTCAGCAATATATTCCATGGCTTCTTCCAGTGAAAACTTTACAGCCGGTGTTATTGCCACTTTATCGTCGGAGCCAGCAGCACGTACATTAGACAGTTTTTTGGTTTTGATCACATTGATTACCAGGTCATCATACCTTGTGTTTTCCCCGATCACCTGTCCTGCATATATTTCTTCATTGGGATGAATGAAGAATTTACCCCTGTCCTGTAACTTGTCGATCGAATAAGCAATAGAGGTTCCTGTTTCCATGGCGATCAGAACACCATTTCTTTTTCGTTGTATTTCACCTTTCCAGGGCTCATAAGCTTTAAACCGGTGTGAAATCACAGCCTCACCTTCAGTTACTGTTAATATAGGATTGCTGAGACCGATTAATCCCCTGGCCGATATTTTGAATTCAAGGTTGACCCTGTCGTTCTTTGTCCCGATATTAAGGATATCTCCTTTACGCCTGGTTACGATCTCAATTACTTTTCCTGAAAATGCTTCAGCAACATTTACGTATAACAACTCAACAGGCTCATGTTTAAACCCGTTTATTTCTTTAATCACCACCTTAGGCTGCCCCATCTGGAATTCATATCCTTCCCTGCGCATTGTTTCTACCAGGATTGATAAATGAAGAATGCCCCTGCCATAAACCAGTAGTTTATCAGGTGAATCTGTTTCTTCAATCCTTAAGGCAAGGTTTTTCTCTGTTTCTTTAAACAACCTGTCGCGCAGATGCCTTGATGTAACATATTTCCCTTCTTTGCCAAAAAACGGGGAGTTGTTAATGGTGAAAAGCATACTCATTGTAGGTTCATCTATCGCGATTGGTATTAGTGCTTCAGGATTTTCATAATCTGCAATGGTATCCCCGATATCAAAGTTTTCCAGTCCCACAATGGCCACTATCTCACCCGATTTGATTTCCTTTTTTGTTTTTTCTTTTCCCAGCCCCTCAAAAAGATAAAGCTCCTTAACGACAGATTTATTGATCAGGCCATTTCTCTGTACAATAGAAACCTGATCACCCATTTTTATACTTCCTCTGTGTATTCGCCCCACAGCAATTCTCCCTGTATATGATGAGTAATCCAGGGAACTGATCTGTAGTTGTAAGGTTCCAGGATTATCTTTCGGCGGATCAAAATATTGAATGATTGTATCGAGCAGGTAAGTAACATCACCGGTAGGTGTTTTCCATTCAGCTCCCATCCAACCCTGCTTTGAAGAACCATAAACCGTAGGAAAATTAAGTTGTTCTTCTGTGGCATCAAGAGAAAACATCAGGTCAAAAACAAGTTCATGCGCCTCTTCAGGATTACAATTTGGTTTATCAACTTTATTAATTACCACGATAGGTTTTAAACCCAGTTCTATTGCTTTTTGTAAAACAAACCGTGTTTGTGGCATAGGTCCTTCAAATGCATCAACAACCAGCAGTACACCATCGGCCATATTTAATACACGCTCCACTTCTCCTCCAAAATCGGAGTGGCCGGGTGTATCTATAATGTTGATCTTGGTGTCTTTATATCTTACTGAGACATTCTTCGACAGGATGGTGATCCCACGTTCCCGCTCCAGGTCGTGTGAATCGAGGATCAGATCCTGTACTTCCTGGTTATCCCTGAATAATTTAACCTGATGCAGGATTCTGTCGACAAGTGTTGTTTTGCCGTGATCAACATGGGCGATAATAGCTATATTTCTAATTTCCATTATGTTCCTTGTAATTTTTAACAGCCTGTAAAAGTAATCAACTACTGATAATGAACTACATTAATTTTAACCTATTTGAAATGAACCAATGCATTGGTTGGGATTATTGATTATTAGTACGGAAGTTATGGAGAATACTTCTTATCCTGGCTTCTTCCTTTATTCTTTCAAATGAAAGTGTGTCAGAGATTGAGTCGAGGATGGTGTACATCTTTATAATGGATTCGAAGGTGCTGATTGCCGCCTGCATGTCTGTGCTTAATTTATATTCACCAGCTTCGGTCATAAGCTTGATTAGCTTTTCCATATGCCCGGGAATTAGTTTTCTCTGCTGGAAATATGTTGTCAGTTCATCCGTTGACAATTCTGTTATGAGATCTGTATCAAGGTCCAGCTCATTTTTAAGGGTCTGGCTGACGTATTCTATACCAAGTGATGTTTTTCCCTGTGATTTCAGCCCAAGAAAATCGGAGAGCATCCTTGCAAACACTTTGTTCATTTGCTCTATCTGATCCATGAGGTAATCTCTGTATTCCATCTAAACAAAGATAGTTACAAAATATGGAACATGGATAGTATATTTCCCATTGGAAATTGGGTGTTGGATATTCAGTATTGGATTTCAATATATTGAAAAACCTACTCGACTATAAGAAGTTATCTGTGTTAATGCTTGATTTCTCAAGTCTCGAGGATTTTATGGTTAAAACATTGAATGCGGTGTTGTTTCAGGTAAATTCTTTCTTCCCTTTCATCTGCTGATCAGATTCTGGCTTATAATCCTCCGGCTCTATCCCTTTATCTCCAATCCTGTATCCTTTAGAATTATAGCCTGTCCTCACAATATCTTTTCCTTCACAGGCGCTGATACCTGTCCATTTGCAATTTCTGCAATGCTCAAATCCATTGATCTGGATGCTCCAGCATTCATCTGTTGATAGATAAGATGTGTCAATTCTACGCATGATTGAGAATTTTGGCAAAGGTATTTTTATTTTTAATATCTATTTGAGGTGGATGTAATTTAGAAGGAATTTGAATAGGTTGAGGGTTGAGAGTTGAAAGGTTGAAAAGTTGAATGGTTGAATGGTTTAAGAGTTGAAAGGTTGAAGAGTTTAGGGTAGAAGAAATAATCCAAGGGGATAATAATTGTTAAATTAATGTTTCTTTTGATAATTTCTTAATGCATTCAGTTGTTTTGCAATGATATTAATTGAGGATCTAATATTCTGGTAACATTCATATTTGATATATCCCAGATCTGATGCAAGGATAAGCTGGTTTGTTAATTCCATCAAACTACTATATGCTTTAGTTGTGAAATTAGCCTGATCCTTACCGGTATGTCTTGCAGAACCTTCTGCTATATTAGAAGAGACAGAGATTGAAGATCTTCTAATTTGATCGCTCAAGGCATATCTTTCTTCTTTGGGTAGTGTCTTCGTAATTTTATAAATGTCTTTTGCAAGTAATCTGGCATTTTGCCAGACATCAAGCTTTTCAAAGCCTAATTGATATTCATGTTGTGTTTCCATGGATAATGTTTATCTGTTAATACTTTTATTGTAAAAAACGTTCCACGGAAATCCAATTTTTAATCTTGCCTGTGACGATACGAGGGTTTAAATCCCCTCTCCTTGGAGCGATTATAAATTATTCCTACTTGATACCCCGCTGCTTGCCGAGGGGTAGTTCATTATCTAAATAGACCAAATGATTAATTAAGATAAAATTAAATTAGGTGATATGCTATAATTGCTTTCAACCCTCTAATTGCTTTCAACCCTCTACTTTCAACTCCTTAACCTTTCAACTTCTCAACCTTTCAACCATTCAACCATTCAACCATTCAACCATTCAACCATTCAACCATTCAACC
>CAYXUU010000058.1:0-26530 GCA_964468645.1 uncultured Bacteroidales bacterium | reverse complement strand
TCAATCTTGCGACCGTACTCCCCAGGTGGATCACTTAATGCTTTCGCTCAGTCGCTGACGATGTATTGCCAACAACGAGTGATCATCGTTTACAGCGTGGACTACCAGGGTATCTAATCCTGTTTGCTCCCCACGCTTTCGTGCCTCAGTGTCAGTAGTAGTTTAGTGAGCTGCCTTCGCGATCGGTGTTCTACGGCATATCTATGCATTTCACCGCTACATGCCGTATTCCGCCCACTACAACTATACTCAAGGTTGACAGTATCAATGGCAGTTTCCCAGTTAAGCCGGGAGATTTCACCACTGACTTACCAACCCACCTACGCACCCTTTAAACCCAATAAATCCGGATAACGCTTGCATCCTCCGTATTACCGCGGCTGCTGGCACGGAGTTAGCCGATGCTTATTCCTATGGTACCATCGATCCCTGACACGTCAGGGGTTTTTTCCCATAGAAAAGCAGTTTACAACCCGTAGGGCAGTCATCCTGCACGCGGCATGGCTGGGTCAGACTTGCGTCCATTGCCCAATATTCCTTACTGCTGCCTCCCGTAGGAGTCTGGTCCGTGTCTCAGTACCAGTGTGGGGGTTAACCCTCTCAGGACCCCTAGACATCGTTGTCTTGGTGAGCCGTTACCTCACCAACAAACTAATGTCACGCATGCCCATCTGTAGCCGTCGGAACTTTAATCCAACTTACAGGGATAAAATGGATATTATGGGGTATTAATCCGAATTTCTCCGGGCTATGCCCCAGCTACAGGTAGGTTACATACGCGTTACGCACCCGTGCGCCACTCGTGTGTCCCGCAAGCGGGACCTTACCGTTCGACTTGCATGTATTAAGCCTGCCGCTAGCGTTCATCCTGAGCCAGGATCAAACTCTTCATTGTAATTATTTGATCTTTAAATGTCTCAAGATTCATTATTCTCAAAAGAAGATTTCTCTTCTGGGATATTTGTTACTTGCTAGGTTTACTTCAGTTTTTTCAAAGAACTTCTTTATCTTTTTTTGCTTTTTTTCTTCTCTGATGAAAAGAGAGTGCAAAAGTAATATTGTTTTTTTAAATGACCAAATTATTTCTGATTTATTCTGAAATAATTTTGTGCCTTTTTTTTGGAAAAAAAGGTTTGCAAAAATACATCTTCTTTTCCTGTTTTCAAAACATATTTTCTCAATTTCTTAATGAACGTCCGCCTTAAAGCGGGTGCAAATGTATGAATTAATTCTGGTAATAAACAAGAAAATTATTCATTAAATATAAATAAAAAATTAACAAATATTTAAAATGTTGAATATGTTATGTTTATGAACGAAAAAAATTACTTTATTTTGAAAAAAAAATTTGATTTTACATCCTCCCTGTTACATATATTTTGAACTATATATACGTCATTGAGAATAATTGGTTGCAAATAGTATTATCTCTGCTGATTATTTTGCAAAAATAAACTCCCCGATTGAATTATTCTGTTATTGATGAATGAACAAAACGTTTAAATACCGGTAGTACACCATAATATATTATAAGAGAAACCGGGAGCATGATAATTAACCAGGCAAATACCCCGAGAAGGTTGTGAAACCAGATAATTTTAATGGTATCAATCCAGTCGGACTGTATCATTGCCCATAAACGCTCTATGGTTAATGACGTTAAGGCATATCCGAAAATATATTCACCGGCCTTTATAAATGGAATATAAAGTAATAATTGCAGTGGATATACAAAAATGTTTATCAGCAGTATGGCAGGTTTGTTTAATCCCAGTATAAAAGCAATTAAAAGACAGAATATGGTTGTAGCACCCAGAATTGGCACCAGTCCGAAAAATACACCAAACGCCACTGTTAGTGCAAGTTTATGTGGTGTTATTCCCTCATTAAGAAAACCAGTCAGAGGGATAAACAACTTTCGCCGGTAAAACTTGTATAATCTTGTTTTCTTCACAAAACAAAAAATCTTTGTCGGATCAAAAGTAATGGTTTGAATGTTAAAACCTTTATTCAGGAAGTTATTTAATCATTGTTATCCGACAGCTTATAACAGATAAACTTTTCTGTTATCGCTATCTTTATGATATCGAGCAGGATAAAATTCACCAGGATGTTTTCTGCCCTGTATCTTGAAATATCAGCAATTTTGCTGAATCCGGAAAGGCTTATACAATCATTCTTCCTCAGATAATCAAGAAGGATGTTTTCTGCTTCAGTAAAACTGACCTTGACACCTTTTTTCCTGATTTTTCCCTTTCTGACTTTCAGTATAACATTGTTGGCAAGCAGGTTCTGATCATTAACGCGGATATATGCAAGCCATTTTCCCGTGCTTACCTCAGCAAAATGATTTGTTTCTTTTCTTCCGGCTACCTTTACTTCCAGTATTGTTTTCTGGTCTATTTCCCATTCCTTGATTTTTAGTTCTATTTCGGGTCGGCAGTACATATTAGCGGCAGCCTCAACCATGTGGATTTCTTCATCTGACCTTATACCGGCGATGGCCCCATTATCTTTAACACCAATGAGTAAAGTGCCCCCATCAGTATTAGCAAAAGCCACCAGTGATTTAGCAATCTTTCGCGAGTCAGTAATCTCGAATTTGAAATCAAGTTGCTGGTTCTCACCCTCCTCGATCAATTTATAGATATATCGACTCACAATCCGGGTATTTTAAAAAAGCTTCCCGAAACTGAGAAGCTTTTACTAATACTATTAAACAAACGTAAATTTAGTAAAATACTATATTTTCCTGGTCTGTATATTTTTCACAGTAATGGCATTTTAGCTTGAGGCCGCCAGAATGGTGTATCACCTTGAATTGAGTGGATATATCCTCATGATTGGTGATACAATTTGGATTGACACATTTTGCTATTTTAAGTATCCTTTCAGGGAGATCTACCTGTTTTTTGAGGGTAACCTTATAATCCCTTATTTCGATAAGTGTTGCCGAGGGTGCAACTATGGCAATCTTATTGACCTCTTTATCCTTAAAAAATTTCTCACGGATTTTAATGATCCCTTTTTTTCCATATTTCCTGCTATTCAGGTTGGTTCCGAATAATACCTGGTTATCAACATTGTTCAGGTTCAGAATTTTCATTACCTGGAAAACGCTGTTGGTTGGAATATGGTCTATTACGGTCCCGTTTTCAATGGCGGAAACCACAAGTTCTTTTCTGGGTTTATTTTCACTCATGATTACAATACTCCTAAAATTGAGGTTAACAAGGCTTGTCTTACATAAACTCCATTCTGTGCCTGCTGGAAATAATAGGCTTTATGGTTGGTGTCAACATCAATGGTGATCTCATTTACCCTTGGAAGTGGATGCAATACTTTCAGGTTATCCTGGCTGTTTTCAAGCTGGCTGTTTTTAAGAATATAGGAATTCTTTACTTTTTCATATTCAATAGGATCTGAAAATCTTTCTTTCTGTATTCTTGTCATATAAAGAATGTCAACAGAAGGAATAACCTCTTCAAGTTCAGTATATTGATAGTAGTCGAGCTTGGTATCCTTTATATGTTGTTTTACTGAACTGGGTAGTTTCAGAGCCGGGGGGGAAACCAGGTGAAATGTAGTTTTAAAATCACACAGGGCGATAACAAGAGAATGAACCGTACGGCCGTATTTCAGGTCTCCGACAAAAGCAACATTCAGATTATCCAGTTTGCCCTGTGTTTTTTTTATCGAGTAAAGATCAAGCAATGTTTGTGTTGGGTGCTGGTTAGCGCCATCGCCAGCGTTGATAACAGGGACCGGGGATACTTCGCTTGCAAAGCGTGCACTTCCATCCTTAGGATGACGCATTACAATGATATCAGAATATTTACTGACGGTCAGGATCGTATCATTCAGGGTTTCCCCTTTTGTAACACTAGAAGTAGCTGCATCAGTAAATCCAATAACCTTGGCACCCAGACGGGAGGCTGCACTTTCGAAACTCAGCCTGGTACGTGTTGAAGGTTCAAAAAACAGGGTAGCCACCACATAATTATTCAGGATATGTTGCGTTGGATTTTCCTCAAACTTATCGGCAAGATCAAGGATTTTCATTCGCTCTTCCTGGGTATAGTCATTTATAGAAATAAGACTTTTGTTTTGCATTATTATTTGCGTATGATTTCTCCAAAAATATGAAAATTGAAATCTGTTTGACCAGCGTATTTCACTGATTTCATGGATTTTTTATCAACAATCTGATTAATTAAAAGTTTATCAGACACTTAGCTTGTTGAATCTTCATTCCGGTTTTTGATGCTAATTCCATCAATATCCAATCTGCAAAAGGTGATGATAAAAGAACCTGCCAGCCGGTCATGGAGGTGTTGGAAACAGCTTCTCCGGCAATAGATCCTTCATATCCAAGTGAATTCCCTTGAAAGGGGTTTCCATCCTCAAGTAACAGTAGTGCCGGCTTTGTTTCTATCATCCCATCAAGATAAAGATTTGAGCATAAAAAAAGCGGCTCACAGAGCCGCTTTCAGTTTTATTTTCCTGAACAGCAACAAATGCTATCATCTTTCAGTAACTTTTCTTTCTCAAGAAAATTACATATTACCAACTCCAGGTCAGGATAACCTATTTCCTGTAGGTCATAATAAACCCGGGTGTTGGGTTTGGTAATTTTGATTACCCTGTTAAGATCGATGGGTGTTCCTATTATCACAGAGTCACATGCTGTGTTGTCAATAGAAGCTTCCAGGTCCTTAAGCTGTTGGTCGCTGTATCCCATGGCTGGCAACAAAGTGCCAATATTAGGATAGATCTCAAATGTCTCTGCTAATTTCCCTACCACATATGGACGGGGATCAACAAGTTCGCGGGCACCAAAACGATCAGCAGCAACAACACCTGCACCTATTTTCATTTCGCCATGTGTAAGTGTTGGGCCATCCTCAACAACAAGTACTTTTTTTCCACGGATAATGTCAGGATTATCCACCCTGATCGGTGAGGCTCCGTCAATCACCATTGCATCCGGATTAACCTTTGCAATATTTTCCCTGACTTTCAGAATACCTGCGCCATCTGCGGTATCCATTTTGTTAATAACAACTACATCAGCAAGACGCAGTGTTACCTCACCGGGATAATAACTGAGTTCATGTCCGGGCCTGTGAGGATCAACAACTGTAATATTCAGGTCGGGTTTATAGAATGGAAAGTCATTATTTCCTCCGTCCCAAACAATTACATCACAACCATCAGGATCATTCTCTGCAGCACGAACGATAGCTTCATAATCAACACCAGCATAGATAACATTACCACGAACAACATGCGGTTCGTATTCTTCCATTTCCTCTATTGTACATTTGTGCTTTTTCAGGTCATCAAGGGTTGCAAACCGCTGAACGGCTTGTTCTACCAGGTCGCCATAAGGCATCGGATGACGGATAGCCACCACCTTTAATCCCTCTCTGATCAGGTATTCAATTACCCGTCTAGAAGTTTGACTTTTACCACAACCGGTTCTTACGGCACCAACTGCAATTACAGGTTTGGTACTCTTGACCATGGTTTCTTTCGGTCCAAGCAACATGAAATCTGCTCCAGCGGCATTTACGATTGCACTGATGCTCATTACCTTCTGATAAGTAACATCGCTATAAGCAAATACACAGATGTCAACATCTAATTCTTTAATTAATTTAGGGAGGTCTTCTTCTGCATAAATTGGGATACCGTCCGGGTACAAATCACCTGCAAGTTGCGCAGGATATTTTCTTCCGTCGATATCGGGAATCTGAGCGGCTGTATAAGCAACAACATCATAGTTCTTATTTCCACGAAAATACGTGTTAAAATTGTGGAAATCTCTTCCCGCAGCACCAATAATGATTACTTTCTTTTTCATTACTAGTTCCCTTTTATTATTATTAATATTAAATAATTCACATGGATATGCGAAATTTTTGCAAAGCTAAAGTTTTAAGTTCGATTTACAGGTATTGTTGAGAAAAATTTTTATTCCAACCTCACAAGTGATTGATAATAGATAATATAAATTGTTAATGAATTAACAGTTGTGTTTTGGTATGACTAGGTTTTGAAGAAGGTTCTGGTATTTTTGATTTACCTTTGCACATCAAAATATGAAATTTATGATCGAAAGTTTAATTGCTGCAGAAATAGTCGGTGCCGTTAAGAAATTATACAATCAGGACGTTAGGGAAGGGGATATTCAGCTACAAAAAACCCGCAAGGATTTTGATGGGGATATAACCTTGGTTGTATTTCCATTGACAAAAGTTGCCCGGAAAGCGCCACATCAAATTGCGGAAGAACTGGGCAGTTATTTACTCGAGAATGTAAAGGAAATCTATCAATATAATGTAGTAAAAGGATTCCTTAACCTAAGCATACATTTAAATTATTGGACTGACTTCCTGTCAGCCAATATGAATACCGGTAAGTTTGGTTTTCATGAAAAGAAAAAGGGCGATCCAGTTGTTATAGAGTTCTCATCTCCAAATACTAATAAACCTTTGCACCTGGGACATATTCGGAATAACCTCCTTGGTTATTCAGTTGCTAAGATCCTGGAAGCGAATGGATACCATGTTATTAAGGTAAACCTGGTGAATAACCGCGGTATTCATATCTCGAAAACGATGTTTGCCTATGAGAAATGGGGGGAAAGAAAAACTCCGGAACAGGCCGGGGTAAAAGGAGATAAGCTGGTTGGTGATCTATATGTAAGGTTCGATAAGGAATATAAGGAAGAGATCGGGGAATTAACATCAGAAGGTTATTCAGAAGAAGAGGCCGCTGGTAAATCTACATTGATGGAAGAAGTCAGGAATATCCTGAAGAAATGGGAAGCAGGGGATGATGAGGTACGTAGTTTATGGGAGATGATGAATAGCTGGGTATATGCCGGATTTGACAGGACTTACAAACGCCTTGGTATTGATTTTGACACGATCTATTATGAATCAGATACCTATTTGCTGGGAAGGGTTATTGTAGAAGAAGGTCTTAAACAGGGTGTGTTTTTCAGGAAAGAAGACGGATCGATATGGGCTGATCTGATTGACGACGGACTGGATGAAAAAATCCTACTTCGCGCCGATGGCACATCCGTATATATGACCCAGGATCTTGGCACGGCACAACTGAGATATGATGATTATCACCCGAAGAAATTGTTATACGTGGTGGGCAATGAACAGAACTACCACTTCGATGTACTGAAGATTATTCTTAAGAAACTTGGAAGATCATGGGCAGATAACATCACCCATATATCTTACGGCATGGTGGAGTTGCCACATGGCAAAATGAAATCCCGTGAAGGCACCGTTGTAGATGCAGATGACCTGATGGAAGAAATGCATAAAACCGCCAGAAAAACGACATTGGATCTCGGGAAAATAGAAAACTTTAATGATGAAGAAGCCAATCAACTTTTCGAGATGCTTGGCCTGGGTGCCTTAAAGTATTTTATATTAAAGGTAGATCCAAAGAAAAACATGCTGTTTAATCCTGAAGAGTCGATCAGGTTTGATGGGAATACCGGACCATTTATACAATATACCTACGCTCGTATTCAATCCCTCCTTAGGAAAGCAACAGAGAAAGGAATTAGTATAAATCCCGATATTAAAGAGGTAACAGCTATCACAGGAAGAGAAAAAGAGATCATCAAGCTGCTTCACGATTTTCCGGGGATTATCAGCCAGGCAGGTTTGGATTACAGCCCTGCACAGCTTGCAAACTATATTTATGAGCTTGTTAAGGAATATAATGGGTTTTACCAGGATACGCCTGTCCTGAAGGAGAATGATCATACAATCGTTAATTTCAGATTATTGTTAAGCCGGTTTGCAGGGCAGGTGATTAAGAGTGGAATGGATTTGTTGGGGATTCAGGTGCCGGATAGGATGTAAATTATTTGTGATTGAATTCTTCCAATCCGGTCTCCTTAATTTGTCGGATTTTTATATTTTACAATTGACATAACTTAACCGATTATAATGAAAGGCAAAGTTTTAGTTTTCTTTTTGTTCTGTTCAGTCCTGGTTACAGGGCAGGAGAACTATCAATTTGTAAGAATCGGACAGGATATGAATTCCGTTCAGGTAATTTCCTCTTCCAATGAAGGAATTATACTTCAATTGAATATTGGAAGTTTTTATATCAGGAAGACTGAGATTACAAATGAAATTTATCATTCAGTTTTTTTGGATGGTGAAGCTCTTATAAAAGAAAAGGGATTTCCTGAATTACCGAAAGTTTCCAGAAGCATAATTATTCCAGGGAAAACCAAACTTAACATCCGGATTCTATCTGCTGAATATAAAGAAGTAAAATTACCTGTTCGACCCTCCAGGGGAATATTGCCCAGAACAATAAATCCTGATGATGTTCCTTATACTTTTTCGTCAGTATACAGTGAGGATGCATATTACCCGGTAAGCAGATATAAACCGGGTAACCCTTACATGATCAGGGATGTCAGGGGGGGTGTTATCGATCTATATCCTTTTGCATATAATCCAGTAAGAGAGATACTGCGGATTTATACTAGCCTGATGATTGAAATTAATTTATCAGGAAAAAATAACAGTAATACTGAGATACACATCAACAGATATTTCGAACCATTATTAAGGAATCATTTTATTAATTACCAGGATAATATGAATTCGCAACGCTATCAGCCGGTGATAGATACAGGAAGGATGTTAGTTATATGCTATGATGATTTTCTAGATGAAATACAACCATTTGTTAACTTCAAGAATAACAGGGGGATGCCCACAGATGCGGTTAGTATGAGTGTTGTAGGATCAACAGCAAGTGATATACAAACCTACATACAGAATTACTATACCAATGACAATTCATTAACCTTTGTTGTTCTTGTTGGTGATCACACCCAGGTTCCTTCCTTATCTGTAGGTGGCGGAGGTTCCGATCCTTCTTTCTCCCTGGTATCTGGCAGCGATAATTACCCGGATATTATCATTGGCCGCTTTTCTGCCACCGATGCAAGCCAGGTATCAACAATGGTAAACCGTTCAATAGCATATGAGAACATGCCAGCTCAGAACTGGTTTCACCACGGCATTGGTATTGCCAGTGCTGATGGTACAGGCGATGGTGATGACGGGGAATGGGATTGGGAACATCTCAGGAATATCAGGACAGATTTAATGGGGTATCACTATACTTCTGTTGCTGAACTATATGAAGGAAGCCAGGGTGGTGAAGATGCACCAGGCAATCCTAACTCAGGCATGGTAAGCACCCTTGTCAATGCCGGGGTATCCATTGTTAATTATACGGGTCATGGCAGCACAACAAGCTGGTCGACAACAGGATTTTCAAATTCCAATGTGAATGCGCTGGTTAATGACAGTATGCTGCCTTTCATTTTCTCGGTCGCCTGTGTTAACGGAAATTTTACAGGAAGTACCTGTTTTGCTGAAACATGGCTGAGGGCAACAAACAGCAGCACTGGGGAGCCAACGGGGGCAATTGGTTTTTACGGTTCGTCCATCAACCAGGATTGGGACCCACCCATGGAAGCACAGGATGAATTTAACGATCTTCTGGTGAATGAAGATAACATTACGTTTGGCGCACTGTGTTATAATGGCTCCTGTTCAATGATGGATAAGTATGGATCGGAAAATGGCAGTAGCGGAGCAAATATGTTTCTTACATGGCATATCTTCGGCGATCCTTCTATCAGTGTTATCCCCAATAATCACGGATACTGCAAGGAGGTTCTTACAATTTCAGATTCTATTATAGGTGGTCATTACGAATTTCAGGCGAGTGATTCAATAATAGCTGCCAGTGCCATTACAGGCGGTGCAGATGTCCATTTTGGGGCAACAAATATTATTTCATTTCTTCCGGGTTTCAAAGCAGATACAGGTTCCAGCCTGATAGCAGATTTAAATGGTTGTTGCCAGGTATTTGTAAATCCGATAAATACAATGGTGTCAACGGATTCAATATATCGGGCAGGTATTCGTGCTAAGCAACCATTGCAATCAGTATTTTCTGCAGATAGCGGTGAACCGGTCACAATTAAGATTTATCCGAATCCTGTTAGGAATGGTAAAATATATATGGAGTATGCAGGCCCTGAAGAACCTCAAAGTATTGTCATTTACAACTCATTTGGTACAATAATTTATTTAAACAACAAGCCCGATAAGCTGGTAATCATTGATAGTGTTAAAGATAAAGGATTGCTCTTTATTAAAATAATTTTCAAAAACACCGCAGAAATACGGAAAGTAATATCTATTTAATCTCGCCTATGGCAAGGTACTGTTGTGATTATCATAACAACATCGTTTGATTGATAGATGATTATAAACTCTCTATTAGGGTGATATCCTTAAGTATGTTGAAAGAAAGCCACGAATGCACGAATTCTATTATTCTGTTCTCTTAAATTCATTCGTGCATTCGAGGCTTCTAAAAACTACTAAGGAATAGATTTTAGTATTGTTAATCTATTACAATCTTCTTCACAGTCTTATAACTTTCGGTATTCATAAATAGAAAATAGATCCCGGGTGAAAAATCCGAAACATCAATAGAGAACTGTTTGTTTCCCGGCATATTCATGGCAACTACCTGGCCGAGTTTATTTATCAACCTGTATTCATAGACATTGTCAATTGCCTCAACAAATAATACATCACCCGCCGGATTTGGATATGCAATAACCTTACCCGCATCATTTTCTTCTATGCCAACATTCCAGTAAACAGTTACCGTATTTGAAGGGCCTGATTCACCATCGGTATAATATGCTGTTACGTAATAGTTATAGCTACCCATACCGGGGAGAATATCGATATCAAATACCTGATAGGAATTGCCCAGGTATGAGCCATCCCTGTATATCTTATAATAAGATAAACTCCTTAACGGATTGTTACTGTCAGTTTCTTTCGTAATGAATTTACCAGATTCACTGATTTGATATTCAGATACTCCAGTATAAGTTTCCGGTTTGATGATTTCACGATAGACTACATTCCCTTTATTTATACTGATAAGGGCTTCATGGCTTCCCATATAATAATATTCCCATTCACCCATTTCGGTGAAACCTTCCGTATGATTTCCAAAATACAGGGTGCCATTGTATGCACTTTCGTCAGCTCCAACATATGGTCCATCTGCATTTACATTGTATGTGGCAATCATAAAGGTAGGCTCATTAATTGTAAAATCATTTACATCCCATGTAACCCATGAATTCGAAACGCCAGCGGTGTTATATGGCCCCTGAAGAACTGTTGTGCCATTTCCTGATAAAATATACACCTGCATGGCACTATTATAATTTCCATAGTTGGAGGTATAAAAGGTAATCTTCTCCAGGGTAACAGGGTAGGTTGGAAGGGTAAATAACTGGGCAAGCCCGGCACCACCATCCGTTGAGGCGAATGAATTTTCAAAGTTATCATCATTATAAATTATCCATCCGGAACCATCGGGTTGTATCCAGTAGAGCGATACCTTTTCATTATTATTGGTAGCATAAAGGTGTTGTGGGGCAGCCAGGCTTCCTCCTGTAACGGTTGCTTGTACTGGTCCGGCTGGAGCTGATTCTCCTTCATTATACACAGCTGTGATGGTATAACTGTAGGTACCATTTGATAGACCATTATCATTAAAGGATGTGCCAGTTACGACTGAACTGTTGATTTTACTTCCATCCCTGTAAATATTATAGCCTAATAAACCTCTCAGGTGATTGACCTGGTTTTCTATCGGATCAATTATATTTTCTATACTTTGCTGAGATCTAGTGACATGGCTTTTTCCATTCACCAAACTTATCACTTCAGGGATTGGATATACATTGAGTTCTTCTGTACTTCCATCCGCTAACTCAACAACTGCCCTGATGAGGTATGCTTCATTCCAGCTTGACCAGGTTGAGGATGCTTCATTCAGATCCCATGAACGTCCATTATTCAGGTTGCCATCATAACCAATGTAAACATCCTCACTAACAGAACCAAAACCAACAGTGAAATCACCGGGGAAGGTAATATTAAAAGCGCTGACATCGAGCGTAAACCAGTCCCCGTTTACACCCGTGCATACTCTTTCATATACTGCAGTTGTTGATGGCTGTGATCCTGACCATCCAAATATTTTTGCATTGAAGGTATTGCTGCTGCCTTCAGTGGTTGTATAATATTTAATTGTTACAACTTTACATGGACCGGAAGGCGACATATGTGTAGCCATCGTATATCCCAGGTATTTATAGCCACCCGTGGTAGTATTGTTATCATAAATAAGTTCTTCTGTTCCACCTCCACCACCGGGAGCTGTCCAGCTTAAGCTAACATTACTGCCATTAACGGATGCCTGGGGATTGGTGGGTGGTTCGAGTGTTGTTCCGCCCTGTACGGCAAGATATGCATTGATTCTACCATAGCCCATTTCATAGTTCCAGGTGTTATAGGGATAGTTAGCGTTGTATGAATACGTATATCCGCCTACTTTCTCACAACTGTTATAAAGCTGGGCTCTGAGCTGCTGTTCTGTCCATGAAGGATGTACTGCACCCATTAGAGCCACAACACCTGCTGCTACAGGACATGCTGCCGAGGTGCCTGAAAATGAATAGAAGTCGCCAATTACATATCCAGGAAAGCCTGTCCTGTCAAGCGTATAGCAATCAACGCCGGGAGCAACCATATCTGTTGAATCACCATAGTTGGAGAAATCAGCCCTGTTATCAGTTGAGTTGGATGCTCCTACGCCTACAACATGAGCAAATAATGAAGGATATTGGATCGGATTAAGCTGGTTATCATTTCCAGTGGAAGCCAGAATAACAGCGCCAAGTCCACCGCGTGGCTGTGTACGCATAGATCCATAAGCTTCGCGTACCGCAGCAATATTGGCCCAGCTTCCCAATCCAATACTGTTACTTACCGCATAAACGCTATAACTTGAATTTGCAATATGCGAACCGGCTCTTTGAATTATTTCGGAACTGGTGGAGAAATTGCCACCATTAAAATCATAACCAATTCTGATGGGCATTACCTTGCAGTTGTAGCCTACACCTGCTACACCATAGCTGTTGTTGGTGATTGCACCGATCAATCCAGCACACGGAGTTCCATGATTTTCATCAGGATGGGTGGCAGAAGGATCATTATTGTTATTAACAGCACAATACTGGTCAACGATTTTTCCTGATAATTCCGTATGGCTAAGATCAAACCCGTTACCATCCACAATAGCTATCACAACATTTGAGGATCCTGTGGTTATATCCCAGGCTTCCGGTGCATCTATGTCAGCATCACTGGTCTGATGAAGGAACCACTGGTCGCCAAAATAAGGATCATTCGGGGTAAGGCCTGTATGACCCTTGAATAGGAAATTAGGCTGGGCATAATTTATTTGCCGGTTTTTTGATAGTAAGCGTGATGTAGCAAATACATCAGCGTTAGCGGCCATTCTGATTATATACGACATCGAAACATGAAGGTCGATGGTTTCAACCAGCGAACCTCCTGTTGAATGAATAAGGTTATTGATTTGTTGTTGATCGATAGATCCTTTATCAATGTTGAAGATCAGAATGTTTTCAACACTGGCAATATCCCCATCCTTAATTAAGAATGGATAAACCGATGCTACCGCAGGATGAAGTTTTATTTTCCCTATTAAATCTTTGCATTCATTGATTGATTTTATCTCACCTCTGTTTATTTCAAGGCTTATCCCACGATCTGTCTGAAAAGCAATTTCATTTTCGGCGATTGGAATTAAATTGTTATCCGACCAGGTAATCAGGTTATTCATTAATTTATCGGTCGATTTTTCCAGAAACGAGATATATAACCTGCTGTAATCTGCTGATGGTAAAATTAGTTCATCTTCATCATAAAATGCAAATTTCCCTGCGTCATTTTCAAAGAGGTTTGATTGCCCGTTAAGATCCTGGTGTGATAATAGTGTTGAAAGAAAGAACACTGTAATACTGAAAAATAAAATAGATTTTTTCATATTGTTAGTTTTTGCGGATTATAAAACCGTGTCAAGATACGACAAATAAAAAAAAGAAGCATGAGGAATCCTTGAATTAATGCTTAAGTTTATTATTCGTTAAAATGTGTTTATTATCTGATGTGCTGGGTTGGGATTTCGAACCCTTTGCCCAAACTCAGAACTCAGAACAACCAGGTCTTGGCAGAGGCAAACTAACAAACATCCTCCCCGACTATCTCTACCGCTTCGTCTGGGAAGGCATCTGTGAGGAAGACACCTTCTACTTCGAGCCCTGGTTCCAGCCCACCCCCATTGCCATAGAATGGAACTTCGGAGATCCTTTCTCCCCAAACAATATATCCTACGAGCTTTACCCCAAACACAAATTTTCCCACGACGATACTTTCGAAGTTAGTGTAATAGCCGAATACCCCAATGGCCGCAGAGAAAAGACCTCCCGTGAGGTAGAAGTCTATGCTTCACCCGAACCCGACTTAGGCCCGGATGTGAGCATCTGCCCAGGAGATACCATTACCCTGGATGCATATTGCGGCCCATGGGACTATTTCTGGAGCACGGGGCCCATGGGAACCAGCAGTATAACAGTAACCGATATCTACTTCCCAAATGCATTTACTCCTGATGGCGATGGATTGAATGATGAATTCAGGGCGGTGAGGGATGCAGATAATTACCCAACTTCAGATTATTTGTTTACAACCGATGGGGGGCATTGATCTTCGAAAGCAAGGATATACACACCAGCTGGGACGGAACATGCAAAGGCAATCCATGCCCGGCTGATACATACATTTATATAGTAACTTATTCAGCAGGAACACCCCGGGTGTTGCAGGAGATATTATTACATGGAACTTTTTTACTTGTGAGGTAAGGTTGAAAAGATATCTTATCGGCATCAACCCGGAGCCTATAAAATTATTGAATTATTGAATTATTGAATTGTTGAATTGTTGAATTGTTGAATTGTTGAATTATAACTTTGTATTTCCTTTGCGTGAACGACTTAGTGTCTTACCGTAAACTCGCAACTTGCGACTCGCAACTCGCAACTCCGAACCCAACCCAATCCACTTTTTTCCTATCTTTGCACCCAAATTTGAAAAGATATGTTTGAAGGTTTATCAGAGAAACTTGAGCGTTCGTTTAAGCTATTAAAAGGGCAGGGGCATATTACGGAGATCAATGTTGCAGAAACCCTCAAGGAAGTGCGTAAAGCATTGCTTGATGCTGATGTGAGCTATAAAATTGCAAAAGATTTCACAGCCGAAATAAAAGAAAAAGCGCTTGGACAGAAGATACTCACAGCGGTTTCTCCGGGGCAGTTGATGGTAAAGATCGTCCATGATGAACTTGCCGTATTGATGGGAAGTGAAAAGGCAGACCTCAATGAAAAAGGCAGTCCTGCAATTTATCTTCTGGCCGGTTTACAGGGTTCAGGCAAAACCACATTTGCAGCCAAGCTGGCTTACTATCTTAAAAATAAAAGAGGCAAAAACCCGCTGTTGATAGCATGTGATGTTTACAGGCCTGCGGCCATAAATCAGTTGAAGGTTCTGGGTGAACAAATAGGCGTTGAAGTATATACAGAAGAAGACAATAAGAACCCGGTTAAGATTGCGAAGAACGCAATCAAACAAGCCAGGGATAAAGGTTATAATGCATTGATCATAGATACTGCTGGACGTCTGGCGATAGATGAGCAGATGATGGATGAAATTTCTTCTATAAAGAAAGCTGTCGAGCCTCAGGAAACTTTATTTGTTGTTGACTCGATGACCGGGCAGGATGCTGTTAATACCGCAAGTGCTTTTAATGAACGGCTTGATTATGAAGGGGTGATCCTGACAAAACTTGATGGTGATACCCGTGGTGGGGCCGCACTTACCATTAAGGCTGTAGTTGATAAACCAATCAAATTTATAGGTATTGGTGAGAAAGTTGATGCGATAGATGTGTTCTATCCCGGCAGAATGGCTGACCGTATATTGGGAATGGGTGATATTGTTTCCCTTGTTGAAAAGGCCCAGGAACAATTTGATTCTGAAGAAGCCAGGAAATTACAGAAGAAAATCGCCAAAGATCAGTTTAATTTCAATGATTTTCTCAAACAGATCAAACAGATCAAAAAAATGGGGAATGTAAAGGATCTTATGGGGATGATTCCCGGTATGGGAAAAATGGTGAAGGATACTGAAATTGATGATGATGCCTTTAAAGGTATCGAAGCTATTATTTATTCAATGACACCTGAGGAGAGAGAAAACCCGAAGTTATTGAATGGCAGCCGCAGAAAACGAATTTCAAGGGGCAGCGGTTCTGACATTGTGGAAGTAAACCGGCTGATCAAGCAATTTGCACAGACAAGTAAGATGATGAAAATGATGAGCGGTGGAGGTGGAATGAAGAATATGATGCGTATGGTGAAGAATGCCAAGAGTATGCCTAATATTAAGTAGTAAGCGGTATTAAGATAATAGAACTAATAAAGATATTAATAAAGTTCTAAAGTTAGCTGAAGTATAACTTCGGACTTCGAACTGGAAACTTCGAACCCAAAACTCAAGACCATGAAGTAAAGGCGCAAATTTTTGCGCCTCAACAAAACCGAATAGACATGAAACTTATCGACGGAAAAGCCACCGCAGCCCTGGTCAAGGAGGAGATCAAAAAAGAGGTCGCCCGGATGATCGATGATGAAGACAAATCACCCCACCTTGCGGCAGTACTGGTTGGTGAAGAACCGGCCAGCCAGACCTATGTTAAAGGCAAAGAGAAAGCATGCCAGGAGGTTGGGATAATCTCTTCCTTATATAAATACCCTTCCGATATCCCAGAAAATGAATTGCTCGATGTGGTTGAATTCCTGAATAATGACCCTGAGATTGATGGCTTTATTGTTCAATTACCATTACCCGGACATATTTCTGAAAACCGTATCATTGAAGCTATTAATCCCGAAAAAGATGTTGATGGTTTTCATCCTGAGAATTTAGGAAAGATGGTGGCTGGGTTACCGACCTATATCTCTGCAACACCGCTGGGAATCCTCACCTTACTGGAAAGATATGAAATAGAGACTGAAGGCAAAAACTGTGTTGTGCTGGGTCGTAGCAACATCGTCGGAACACCTATCAGTATCCTGATGTCAAGAAAGAAATATCCCGGTAATGCAACGGTTACTGTGTGTCACTCCATGACCAAAGATATCCCTCAATATACCAGGAAGGCTGATATTCTAATTGTTGCCCTGGGCCAGCCCGAATTCGTAACCGCCGATATGGTTAAAAAAGATGCTGTGGTTATTGATGTGGGCATACACAGGGTGAAATCGGATAAGACAAAATCCGGCTTCAAACTCATTGGGGATGTGAAGTTTGACGAAGTCTCAAAAAAATGCAGCTATATCACACCTGTTCCAGGTGGAGTAGGACCAATGACCATTGCTTCTTTGCTGATGAATACCCTAAAAGCGGCCAGAAACGAAATTAACAAGTAGAATCGCAGTATTTAAATGGTAAATTCCAAATAGCAAAACCCAAATCCCAAATAAATCCCAATACTCAAATTACAATTACCAAAAATCAATTTATGAAATACACATTCTTTTTGCCTCTTGCCTTTCTCCTTTTGCCTTTCTTTTCTTCCGCCCAGGTGCCCGGCTGCACCGATCCCCAGGCAAACAACTATAATCCTGCTGCCACATTCAACGATGGATCCTGTACATATAATATGACCTCTTACATCCCCACACTTTTTGCTAATCTTCAAGATGAAGTAGCAGAAACATCTGGAATTGTTTTTTACAATGGGGGCCTGTGGACACATAACGACAGCTTTGGTGAGGCAGCGATTTATAAAATTGATACAACAAATGCTGAAATTGTGCAAAAAATCACCATTTCAAATGCACTTAATGTAGACTGGGAAGACCTGTCGCAGGATGCTGAACATATTTATATCGGAGATTTTGGCAACAACTATGGAAACAGGGACGACCTTCGAATATATGTCTTAAATAAATCAACAATACCACAATCCGGGGATGCTGATATAACTGCTGATATCATCAATTTTACCTATGAGGATCAGAAAAATTTTGAAGAAAAAAACAGGGCAAATGATTATGACTGTGAAGCCATGATCGTGGTTGGAAATGAACTTTATTTGTTTTCGAAGAACTGGGCCGATGAACATACAAAGCTTTATGCTTTGCCTAAATCTCCGGGTACTTATGTGGCAACAAAGGAGTTTGAATACAATATCCAGGGCCTGGTTACAGGAGCTGATTACAACTCACAGTTTAATGAAATTACATTGTGTGGATATAGAAACAATTTCTGGGTCCCGTTTATCTTTTTGTTGTATGATTATCACGATACGGAATTCTTCTCGGGGAATAAACGACGAATCGATTTTCCATCAGTTATAACCTCACAAACCGAGGGTGTTTGTTACTATGATGAGAAACGAATTTTTATTTCAGCAGAAAAAACCAAAACACTCAGTCAAAGGCTATACAAACTCAATACAGGAAGATGGACAAATATTTCCCCGGCTGCAATCGAACTTGTCTTAAGTGAAGATATTCAGTTTAAGATCCATCCCAATCCCGTAAAACGGAAGAATTTCAAGATTGAGATATATGACCTGCCCGGCGATTCCTTTGAACTGAAAATTTTGAACAGTTCAGGAAGGGTAATTAGTTTGATGGATTATTCATTCACTTCAGAAAATCAAAAGATGAAAATTAAGATACATGTCGGAGATTATGAACCCGGTATTTATATTGTTAAATTGATTTCAGGTAATAATTTTGCCACCAGGAAAGTTATTATTCAATAAGGACCACAGATGGCTGACCGGTTGGAAAAAATAGAGAGTGGTAAGTATTTACCTTTAATGGAAGAGTTTTATACCATTCAGGGAGAGGGTTTGCATACCGGTAAGGCTGCTTATTTTATAAGGATCGGCGGATGTGATGTGGGTTGCCAGTGGTGCGATACCAAACGATCATGGAATGCCATGAACTTCGAACCTGTTCCTGCCGATGAGATCATAGACCGCATTTCCGGATACCCTGCAAAATCAGTTGTGGTCACCGGGGGAGAACCATTACTTTATAACCTCGATTATTTTACATCTAAACTTAACGAGAAAGGTATCGAAACTTATATTGAGACCTCCGGAGCATATGAGATTTCCGGGCACTGGGACTGGATATGTCTTTCACCCAAGAAATCCGGTCCACCTCTTAAAGATATTTTTAAAGTTGTTGATGAATTGAAAGTTATCATTCAACGAGAGGATGACCTGAACTGGGCAGAAGAAAATGCCAGGAAAGTCAGTGACGGTTGTTATCTGTTCCTGCAACCGGAATGGAGTGTGGCCCCGAAAATTTTACCGGTGATCATTGATTATGCAAAAAGCCATCCGAAGTGGCGGATCTCCCTGCAGAGTCATAAGTATATGAAAATACCCTAAACTTATTAACGGTAATTAACAAAATCGCAAATATCAAATCCCAGTTTTCAAATAAATCCCAAATTTCAATTACCAATGACCAAAACATTCGTTCTGCACTGGCTTTGTTTGTATATTTGAATTTTGGTCATTGGAGTTTATTTGTTTTTTGATATTTGTTATTTGGTGCTTTAAGAACTGTGGAAAATAAACAACCCATATTGATTATCCTGCTACTGGCCAACATTTATTTTGCCGGCAAATCAGCCATATCTCAGGTTGGTTATGAGTTCACTTCCACAAATAAATCTGCTGTTAAGTATTATAAAAAAGCAGAAACCGCATACAGGCTTATGAACTATGATGAGGCAGAGAGTAATCTCCTGAAAGCCCTTGACAAAGATCCCGTATTCATCGAGGCCCACATGCTGCTTGGTGATCTCTATATGGAGACAACTAAACCGGAGGATGCGATTCTGGCATTTGAGAAGGCAGTGGCTATCGATTCCTCTTTTTTTAACGCTGTTTACTACCTCCTGGGCAGTTTATATTATGATGTTAAGGATTTCTCAAAGTCGGTGGATTGTTTAAAGTATTATATGCAAATTCCAGGTTTGCCATCATTACAATACAGAAGAGGGTTTGAAAAACTGGAATTGGCAGAATTTGCAAATAAAGCTTACAGTAATCCTGTTCCTTTCAATCCTGTTAATCCCGGAGATAGTATTAATTCAGCCGAGGATGAATACATTAATGCGATCTCAACAGACAGGCTTATGTTGTTGTTTACACGCCGGGAGGCTACCGATACCATTGCCGGACAAATACAGTATTCTGAAAAGGTATTCCAATCGGACTGGAATGAGGGTGCATGGACATTGGCTAAATCGATACAATCTGTTATTAATGAATTAGGTAACATTGGTGCGGTAACCATTTCGCCTGATGGAAGGTATTTATTCTTTACAGCCTGCCATGCACCTGGTGGCCATGGAAGTTGTGATTTATTTTATATGGTTAAGAATGGTGATGCCTGGTCGGAACCACAAAATCTCGGTTCAGGGGTAAGTACCTATGCATGGGAATCACAACCATCTTTCTCCTCCGATGGGCGAACGCTCTATTTTGCATCGAACCGCAGTGGAGGAAAAGGCAGTTCGGATATATGGAGAACTGTTTTACAGGATGATGGTTCCTGGTCGAAACCGGTAAACCTGGGACCACCCATTAATACAAGTGGTGAAGAAATGGCGCCTTATATTCATCCCGATGACATGACACTATATTATTCATCTGAAGGACACCGTGGCCTTGGAGGCCTTGATCTGTTTTACTCAAAAAGAGATAGTACCGGTTTATGGATGAAGCCCGTAAATCTTGGCTATCCAATTAATACAGAAGCCGATGAGATTAACATCATCATAGATCCTTCGGGTGAAATGGCTTTTATCTCTTCTGATAAACTAGGCGGTATGGGAAGGTATGATATTTATGAGTTTGAGCTCCATCCTGATGCCAAGCCCCTGGCAGTTACCTATATGAAAGGAAGGGTATTTGATGCCGAAACAAAACTCCCCCTATTGGCGCAATTTGAATTGATTGACTTAAGTAGCGGTGATACAAGAGTGGAGGCTTTTTCAGATGCAACTACCGGGGAATTTCTGCTGGTATTGCCTACCGACAAAGAATATGCCTTAAATGTTTCTAAAACAGGCTACCTCTTTTATTCGGATAATTTCAGCCTGAAGGGTATTCATGCAGAGGATGACCCGTTCATGATGGATATATACCTCAAACCAGTTAAAATTGGCCAAATCATGGTGATGAAGAATATTTTTTTCGATACAGATAAATATGACCTGAAACCTGAATCCATCATCGAGTTGGATAAACTGATTCAGTTTCTTAACGAGAATCCCGGTGTAAAGATTGAGATCAGCGGTCATACCGACAATGTTGGAACTGCTGATTACAATATTGAATTGTCGGATAAAAGGGCAAAAGCAGTTTTTTATTACCTTGTTGAAGATGGCATCTCTGCCGATCGGCTTACCTCAAAAGGATATGGCTTAACCAGGCCTGTTGATACCAATGAAACAAAAGAAGGCAGGGCGAACAACAGGAGGACAGAGGTAGAGGTGGTGGCAGTAGGTAGTAGGTAGTCCTTCGATCGTGTAGCGATAAAACCGTTCGTCTAACATAGTCTACAGTCCACAGTTGGCAGTTGGCAAGGGTTACCAGCCCTGAGGGAGGAAGGGATGGCAACCCTGATTAATTTCGAATACCGAACACCCAATAGTTTTGCAACTGATGAGTATGACTTTACAGCCCTCCCTGGAGATTATCGAACCGCAAGCGGGCTGTTCGTAGGGATAAACAGCTTCGGGTATTTTTGGGGATCAACAGAAGAAAATACAATCCATGCCTGGATGTGGTATATGGGCTGGCTTAATGCCGAACTGTATAGTTTCTGGGAGGATAAAAAATATGGGATGTCGGTGAGATGCATAAAAGATTGATGGTGAACGGTGAACAGTGAAGAGTGAACAGTGAACAGTGAACAGTGAACAGGACGAAGTTAATAGTAACCTCCAAACCCTGAACAGTAAATATATCCCTCATCCAGTATCTACTATTCGGTATCAATCAAATATATACTTTCCATTTCTCACCTCAACATTGGGAGGGATATTTCCCTGCTCTTCAAAAAAGTCATATCCTTCCTTCAGGTTTTGCCAGAAAGGATACCATTCTGAGTTCTTATTTTCTTCAAACTTTTCCGTGCTCATCCTGAAAGGAAAAATATGTATTCTGAAATAAGGCTGGCCACTCCTGAATGCAGATTCCACTATTGTGTATATTTCCTCAATACCATCATTGGTCATGGCGAAACAACCTACCGATACGCATTCTCCATGAACCATAATTGCACTGCCTGTTCTTTCATGATATCTGTCGTATGTATTCGGGTATCCAACATTAAAGGATAGATGGAATTTGCTCCAGGGATTAAGCTGGTTGGGTGTGCTGAAATAAAAGCCCTCCGGTGCCATTGCGTCCCCAAGCCTGGTCTTGGGACCGGGGTTTGTTTTTCCATAGTGGCAGATCGGGTAAGTTTTATACAGTTGAAATGAACTTGAATCCTGAATCCATAATTCAAATTCTTTTTCCTCTTTGAATATCCTGATATAGATAGGCAACCCAAGTGTAAGGCCCATTGCTTCAAATTCATCGGTCAATTCGGGTTTAAGTTGTTGAATCACCTCTTTTGATCTCTGGCTTTCCGGTATTTTCTGGGCAAATACGGTGGATGTAATCAAAATAATTATTGAGAAATACAAGAATCGTTTCACAAAATGGAATGGTTTGAGGTTATAACGTATGAATACCTGAAATAATATTTTCTTACTGAAAACGAACAGGCCGCTCCTACGGAGCACCCTTTGGCAGGGGACAACAAGTTTAAGTCTGAAACATACAACATATAATAATAATCTCTCACCATTCGCCTTTCACCCTTTACACTTTGCCTTTTACCTTTTTCCTTTTGCCTTTTACCTTTTTCCTTTTACCTTTCACTACATTCCCTCCCCAATCCTTGGTCATTAGCTATCATATTTCTATCTTTGCACCCAATTTTTAAAACCCGGGTAGAAAAGATGATTAATATTACATTACCAGACAATTCGGTCAGGCAGTATGAACAGGGAGTGACCGGACTTGATATCGCCAGAAGCATCAGTGAAGGACTGGCACGCAACGTGCTTTCAGTAAAGGTTAATGGCGAGACCTGGGATGCTACTCGGCCAATCAACGAAGATGCCTTTATCAAATTGCTTACCTGGGACGATAAAGATGGGAAAGCTACCATGTGGCACTCATCGGCACATTTAATGGCTGAAGCTATTGAAACTCTTTACCCTGGAGCCAAATTCGGAATAGGGCCTGATATCGATCAGGGTTTCTATTATGATATCGACCTTGGCGATAAGGTGATCTCTGAAAATGATTTTCCAAAGATTGAAAAGAAGATGCTTGAGATGGCAAGGGAAAAGCAGCAGTATCTCAGGGAAGAAATCTCAAAAAAGAATGCGCTTGATTTTTTTACTGTAAAAGGGGATGAATATAAAACTGAACTTATCAATGAGCTTGAGGATGGTGAGATCTCACTTTATAAATCAGGAAATTTTACCGATCTCTGCCGTGGGCCTCATTTACCTGATACCAGCCCGATTAAAGCAATTAAAATACTCGCTGTAGCAGGAGCTTACTGGCGAGGTGATGAAAACCGCAAACAGCTGACCAGGCTTTATGGGATTTCCTTTCCTAAACAGAAGATGCTCAACGAATACCTTGTTATGCTCGAGGAGGCCAAAAAACGTGACCATCGGAAACTTGGAAAAGAACTTGAATTATTTACCTTCTCTCAAAATGTAGGGGCAGGATTACCTTTGTGGCTTCCACAGGGCGCCATGCTCAGGGAACGGCTTGAACAGTTCCTGAAGAAGGTTCAGAAAGATGCCGGCTATGTTCCGGTGATTTGCCCGCATATTGGTAAAGTGGACCTTTACAAAACTTCCGGGCATTTTGCCAAATATGGAGAAGATTCATTCCAGCCTATTAAAACTCCTGTAAAAGGAGAAGAGTATTTTCTGAAACCTATGAATTGCCCACACCATTGCGAGATTTACCAGAGCAAACCCAGGTCATATAAAGATCTTCCATTGCGACTTGCAGAATTTGGAACTGTTTACCGCTATGAGCAGAGTGGGGAATTACATGGACTGACAAGGGTGAGAGGCTTTACACAGGATGATGCCCATATTTTCTGTACTCCGGATCAGCTGAAGGACGAATTTAACGGCGTTATTGATATTGTGCTTCATATTTTCAAGGCACTTGACTTTACAGATTTTACAGCGCAGGTATCGTTGAGAGATCCTTCAAATAAAGAAAAATATATAGGCAGTGATGAGAATTGGGACAGGTCCGAAAAAGCCATCATTGAAGTTGCCGAAGAGAGAGGTTTACCTTTTAAGGTAGAAATCGGTGAAGCGGCATTCTATGGTCCCAAGATGGATTTTATGGTAAAGGATGCCCTCGGAAGGGAATGGCAACTTGGTACCATACAGGTTGATTATAACCTGCCGGAGAGATTCAATATGGAATACACCGGGAGTGACAACCAGGCCCACCGTCCTGTAATGATACACCGTGCACCCTTTGGATCATTGGAAAGATTTGTGGCTGTTCTGATCGAACACTGTGCCGGAAAGTTCCCCCTGTGGCTCACCCCTGAGCAGGCTATCATATTGCCAATCAGCGAAAAATATAATAAATATGCTGAAAAAGTTTTACATTTGCTTAAAAATTACGATATTCGCGCGCTCATTGATGACCGTAGTGAGAAAACAGGAAGAAAGATCAGGGATGCCGAATTAAGAAAAATTCCTTTTATGCTGATTGTTGGTGAAAAGGAGGAAAATGATAATTCAATATCGGTACGTAAGCAGGGAGCTGGTGATTTAGGGGTATTCCAGATAGAAAAATTTGCAAATATGATCAATAAGGAGGTTCATAAACAAATTGAACCCTAAAATATGTTATCAGAAATTGTTTCTTGAAATTAACAGATGTTTAACTAAAAGAAAGGAGAGTTAGCTATAGCCAAGCAATATTACAATCCAAGGTTTGCCAGAAGACCTTTTAAAAAGGAAGAACCTTTCAGGATTAATAAGTATATCACTGCACAGGTAGTGAGAGTTGTTGGTGAAAATGTAGAAGGTGGAATTTATCAGTTAAGGGAGGCCCTGGAGATGGCTGAAAGCCAGGGGCTGGACCTGGTTGAAATTTCTCCCAATGCCAACCCACCGGTTTGTAAGATCATCGATTATAAAAAGTTCCTTTACGAACGGAAAAAGAAACAAAAAGAAATTAAGGCAAAAACAGCCAAGATCATTGTTAAGGAAATAAGGTTAGGACCCCATACCGATGATCATGATTTTAATTTTAAACTGAATCATGCCAAAAAGTTCCTTGAGGATGGGGCAAAAGTAAAAGTAGATGTGTTCTTCAAAGGTCGAAGTATCATATACAAGGAAAAGGGAGAAGTCATATTGTTGAAATTTGCCCAGGAGCTGGTAGAAATTGCAAAAGTAGAGAGCATGCCAAAACTCGAGGGAAAACGAATGATCATGATACTGGTCCCTAAAAAGACAAAATAATAAAGCACTAATAATCAATAAATATAATAGACAGAGATGCCAAAGATGAAAACTAAATCCGGCGCCAAGAAAAGATTTTCTTTTACCGGAACCGGAAAAATCAAAAGGAAGCATGCTTATAAAAGCCACATCCTGACTAAAAAGTCTACCAAGCGGAAACGTAACCTGGGTTATGATACTGTTGTGGATCAGGCCGATATGAAGAATGTGCGTAAAATGCTCGTGAAGTAGAATTAAAATGTTAAACTTACTTTAAGCTGTAAGATCCTGACGTTGTCAGGGCGCTTGAGTAAAAAAATGAAGAGAAAATGCCAAGATCAGTAAATGCAGTAGCATCAAGAGCCCGGCGAAAAAAAATAATGAAACAGACCAAGGGTCAGTTTGGTCGCCGGAAAAATGTTTGGACAGTTGCGAAGAATGCCTATGAAAGAGGATTGCAGTACGCATATCGCGACAGAAAGACAAAAAAAAGGGAAATCAGGGGACTATGGATACAGCGGATCAATGCAGCCGCACGTTTACACGGTATGTCATATTCGGTTTTTATGGGTAAAATTCATGAAAATAATATTGCCCTGAGCCGCAAGGTTCTCGCCGATTTAGCAGCAAATCATCCAGATGCCTTTAAGGCCATCGTAGATAAACTGAAATAGATTCTTACAATCATATAGAGAATACGGAGCCACTTGTTTGTGGCTCTTTTTTTTTTTTGAATTCACCAATATTTAATGCTGATTCAATTTTATAAATTATTTCCTGTTTTCAGCGTTGCAACACCCTAAAAATTTTCCATAATAATTTTATATAAT
>CAYXUU010000057.1:0-26711 GCA_964468645.1 uncultured Bacteroidales bacterium | reverse complement strand
TCAAAGAACGAATATTGCCTTCTGCAATATCTTTCCTACCTTTACCATTCCGGGCGCACACATTGAACGAATAATGCTAACTCTGAATAAAACACTCCTTATAAAGTTTGCAACATTTACTGCTTTATCATCTCTAACCTGTTGCAATTATCACAACAAGCCACCCGGAGTAATTCCAAACGATGTTGTTCCCTCTCCTCAACAGCTTGCCTATCAATAAATGGAGATCATTGGTTTAATTCACTTTACAGTTAATACTTTTACTGATAAGGAATGGGGAGATGGTGATGCAGATCCCAACAAATTTATCCTTCTCAATCCGATGTTGAACAATGACCAATTTCTGCGATATCCTGTGGAGTGAAACAACTGATACTAACAGCAAAGCATCATGATGGGTTTTGTTTGTGGCCAGGTAACCTTTTCGTTGGACTTATATTAATTTGTATTTTTAACATTTTTATTGCTTTTTTGACCAGAAATGATTTATTCATTCAGAAAGGTCCATAATGAAAATGTCAGAACGAACCATAACCCAACCTGTAAAATTCGGGACCTTTTTAGGGGTTTTTACACCAAGTGTATTAACCATCCTTGGTGTAATGATGTACCTGAGATTTGGATGGGTAATTGGAAATCTTGGTTTACCTCTGACATTACTCACTTTAATTCTTGCCAGCAGTATTACATTTATTACAGGGCTGAGTGCATCAGCAATATCTACCAATATGAAGGTAGGTGTAGGTGGCGAATACTATATGATATCCAGGAGTCTGGGCATTCAACTAGGTGGTGCAATAGGGATACCGTTGTTTCTATGCAGAACCTTTAGCCTGACTTTATATGCATTTGGATTGGCTGAATCAATTGCCCCATTCTGGCCTGCAGCCTGGGGAGCTCCTCCTGTTCAACTCATGGCAGCATTGATCATACTATTTGCAACTGCTGTAGCAGGTAAAAGCGCCAACCTGAGTCTGAAAATGCAAATACCCATAATGATCGCTGTTGGATTGAGTTTGATCGCTTTATTCTCCGGAGTTCTGACAGGTGGTTTTCATACGCCGGAAATGAGCGCGAATTACCAGCGTTCTGCACCTGAGGGATTCTGGTTTGTATTCGCAGTGTTTTTCCCTGCTGTAACAGGCTTTACCGCCGGAATTGGAATGAGCGGGGATCTGAAAGATCCGAAGAAGTCAATTCCCAGGGGAACCATACTGGCTGTTCTGACCGGAACATTAACTTATCTGTTAATTCTATCAGCCTTGTCAGTTACATCAAAAGTAGATGGTACTATGCTGGCTCAATTAAATCCATCAGCACCTCCCATCTGGTCGAAGATTGCTCTTTTTGGAATGGTGTTGGTCTATCCCGGGCTCTGGGGAGCCATATTATCCTCTGCATTTGGAAGTATTCTTGGAGGGCCCAGAGTCCTGCAGGCATTATCCCTGGATAAGATTGCACCCAGGTTTTTAGGACGAATAAGTAAAACCGGTCAGCCAACTATAGCTACCTGGGTAACAGGTGGAATCGCACTACTGGCAGTTGCCCTGGGAGATCTTAATGCTGTTGGCCGATGGGTTACGATATTTTTTCTGACCTTATATGTAGCAATTAATTTATCTGCAGTGATTGAAAGACTGGTGGGTGATGTTTCGTACAGGCCAACAATAAAAGTCCATTGGGTTATTTCTCTGTTCGGTTGTATTGGGGCCGGAATTGTGATGTTTCTTATAAACCCGTTAGCATGCGTTATTGCAATCTCTCTCGAGATACTATTATACTGGTATCTTAAAAGAAAAGCATTAAAAAGCAGCTGGGGGGATGTCAGGGCAGGTCTCTGGAGTTCAATTGCCAGGTTTGCTTTAATTAAACTGAAACAAAAGCATACACATGCCAGAAACTGGCGCCCGAACATTCTTTTGTTTTCATCAAATCCTGCAAGATTGATGAAACTAACCAGGATTGCTAACTGGTTCAACCTGAATAAAGGCATCGTAACTGTTTGCAGGACTATCGTTGGAGATATCGGAGATACCAGTTTGAACACCAATGCCATACGACTGGAGATGGAACAGGAACTAACCAAACAAAAAATAACAGCTTTTCCTGAAGTTAACATTGTCCCTGATTTTGAAGCTGGTATCATAGGTATTATCCAGGCTAATGGATTGGCAGGGATGCATTCAAATACTGTTATGTTCGGATGGACGAATGGAATCGAACGAATTCAGCGATTATTAAGGATCGTTAGAATAGTATCACAAATGAACAGGAACAGCATACTGGCGCATATACCTGATATAGATAAATCATCTGCTCATAACTGTATTGATGTTTGGTGGAGAGGGATGCAAAAGAACGGTGATATGATGCTGCTTCTTGCCCATTTATTAAATTTAAATACTGTTTGGAGACATGCGAAAATACGGTTGAGAACCATCGTTTCTTCTGAAGCAGAACAGGATCTAATGACCGATAAAATCAAAACATTGATTGCCGAATCAAGAATATCAGCTGAGACTGATGTTATACTGAGAAAGAACAATGAAAGTATTATAGAGCTGATGCACAATTCGAGTAAAGATGCTGATATTGTTTTCATAGGTTTAGCACTACCTGAAAAGAGTAATGATACAGAATTTGCTGAAAGATTAGACAGACTTGTTACAGGATTTAATTCTACGATCCTGGTCAGGAACGCCGAGTCAACTGCAGGTGAATTAATCGAGTAGTTTGTTCCGGTCAGTATAAAATCCGCTTCAGCATATTGGTCATTCTCCAGGTAAGGAATCAGATCTCATATTTACAGTGGATCACAAAATGTATCGCAGGTAATCACACACCTTCAAAAACAAGACAACCAGGGAACCTGCCAGTCAAATCCACAGTCTCTGCAAATATCCCATAAACTGCAGAACCACTACCTGTCATAGAAGCATATAGGGCACCTGAATTATACATTATATTTTTTATTTCCTCAATCCCGGGATAATTATCAAAAACAGGTTCTTCAAAATCATTGATTAGTTGATTTTTCCATTCATGCACAGGATTGGTCAGGCATTCCTTCATTGATTGCTCCCTGGGTTGGGGAGTGACCATGGAATAAGCCTTTGCCGTTGGAATTTCAAAAGGGGGCTTAACAATCACAATAAAAAATTCTGACAGGTCAATCTCTGCTGAAGAAAGCTTCTCCCCTCTTCCGGAAGCAACAGCCGGTTTATTCCTGATAAAGAAAGGGCAATCGCTACCTAACACGGCAGCAAATTCTTCCAATTTTGATTCATTTAAACCCGTGTTAAACATTTCATTTAAGAGTTTCAAAGTAAAAGACCCATCAGCCGAACCACCACCAAGGCCGGCACCTGCTGGAATAACTTTGTGCAAATGCATATGTATTGCCGGTATCTTGAATTCGTTCTTGAGAAGGTTATATGCTTTAACTACAATATTGTCATTCATATTTCCGGATATTGGGATACCGCTTTGATAAAAACCAAAAATACCATCAGGGGATTCAATAGCTTCCAGAACATCGAATAACTTAACCGGGTAGAGGATGGTTTCAATGTTGTGAAAACCATCGCTCCTTTTATTAATAACATGAAGTCCCAGGTTTATTTTGCAATTCGGAAAACAAATCATTTCAATATTACTTGAACAAATTAATAATCTTCATGGTAAAAGTAAAGATTAGTTGTTTAAATATAGCATATGTATTAAATCCCAGATCCCAAAATACAAAATTCAATTAAATTACAATACCCAAGATTTGAAGTTCCAAACGCTGTGTAGTTTACTTCAAGAGTTTTAGCTATTGAGATTTAAAATTTGGTGCTTATTCGAAACTTGGGATTTGTTATTTGTTATTGATGTTAACATCTGATAAATCCACCAGAATTATTTACCGGCAAAGTAAATCTGCCAAAAGGTTTACATTAAAGCAATATTGTTGTATTTTTGGAGCCCTTCGGGTATCAAATAAAATAGCAATGCCTTTAATTAATTCCATCATATCACAATTAATGCGGGATCGCATCAGCCAGATCGATTACTTTATGCATCGTCCTCATGAAGTCCAGGAAGAATGGTTTACCAGGCTGATCAATGCGGGAAGGGATACTGAATGGGGGAGAAAATATGGTTATGATGATATTAAAAATCCTGAACAATATAAAGCACGGATACCAATCAACGAGTACCATGATCTGCAACCTTATATTGAACGGTTGATGAAAGGTGAACACAAACTCCTGTGGAACACCAAAATATCCTGGTTTGCAAAATCATCAGGTACCACAAGTGATAAAAGCAAGTATATCCCTTTGAGCCGAGAGTCGATCCAGGATTGTCATTTCAAAGGCGGTAAAGATCTGCTATCTATTTATTGTAATGAGAATCCGGAAACCCAGATGTTCTCCGGAAAAGGCCTTGCCATGGGTGGAAGCCTGAAATATACCAGGTTAAAGGACCATAAATATGGTGTGGGTGATCTCTCGGCTGTGATCATTAAGAATTTACCGGTCTGGGCCGAATATATCAGAATACCGAGGCGTAAAATAGCCTTGCACCATAAATGGGAAGAAAAAATTGAAGAGATGGCCATGTCGGGTTTAACCCATAAGGTAACCAGTTTATCCGGCGTCCCTTCATGGACCTTATTGCTGGTAAAGCGTGTACTCGAAATTGCCGGCAAGGAAAGCATCCCCGAAGTGTGGCCCGACATGGAGGTTTTCTTTCATGGCGGAGTCAATTTTAACCCTTACCGGGAACAATATAAAAAGTTGTTTCCATCGCCCGATATGCAATATTTCGAAACATACAATGCTTCTGAGGGTTATATTGCCATGCAGGACAGAGCAGGAGCCGATGATATGCTTTTAATGCTTGACTATGGTATTTTTTATGAGTTTCTCCCCATGGATCAGATAAACACAGAAAATCCCAGAACCATAAATCTCGATGAGGTTGAAACTGAAACCAATTATGCACTGGTTATTTCCACCAATGGCGGTTTGTGGCGTTACCTGATTGGCGACACCATTAAGTTTACTTCCTTAAAACCATATCGCATCAAGGTTACCGGCCGGACAAGAAACTTTATAAATGCTGTAGGGGAAGAACTGATCGTTGATAATGCGGAAAATGCCCTGGCTATTGCATGCCGTGAAAATGATGCCATCGTTAGTGAGTATACTGCCGCACCGGTTTATTTTACATCTGAAGATAATGCGGCACACGAATGGCTTATAGAATTCGATAAGGCACCTGGCAATCTTGATAAATTTACTGACAGCCTTGACGGGGCTTTGCAATCTCTTAATTCTGATTATGAAGCCAAAAGATACAATAACATGGTCTTAAGAAAGCCAATAGTCCATGAAGTTCCATCAAAAACATTTTATAACTGGCTCAAAGAAAAAGGGAAACTTGGCGGGCAAAATAAAGTGCCCAGATTGTCGAATGAAAGAAAATTTGTTGATGATATCCTGAAAATGATTAATAGATGATAAGAATTTAATATTATATGTTATGGTTCTTCATCTGAAGGAAAGTATTAAACTGAAATTCAACGACTCATTAATTATACAATTAAACGATTCAACAATTAAACAATTAAACAATTTTACGCCATTTATCCATGGGTTTTTATTAAATTAGCCATACCAAAAAAGTACACATATGCACATAGCCATAGCAGGAAATATAGGAGCCGGCAAAACCACGCTTGCCCGTTTATTATCAAAGCAATTCGGATGGCAGGCCCACTATGAGGATGTCGAATCAAATCCTTATCTGCATAGTTTTTATGAAGACATGCAGCGATGGTCGTTTAACCTGCAGGTATTTTTTCTGAACAGCAGGTTCAGGCAGATCATAAAAATCAGGCAAAGTGGCAAAACTGTAATCCAGGACAGGACGATATATGAGGATGCTTATATTTTTGCCCCTAACCTGCATGCCATGGGATTGATGACCACACGTGATTTTGAGAACTATAGTTCACTGTTCGAACTGATGAGTCAGTTTATCAAACCCCCGGATCTGCTGATTTACCTTAAATCCAGTGTGGCTAATCTTGTTCAGCAAATTCAGAAACGGGGCCGGGAATATGAAAATTCAATAAGAATTGACTACCTGAAAAGCCTGAACGAAAGATATGAAACCTGGATCGGCAAATATGAGGTGGGTAAGTTGCTTATCATAAATGTTGATGATAATGATTTCGAAGAAAGCCCCGAAGACCTTGGGGCCATTATCGACAGAATCACCGCCGAAATTCACGGACTATTCTAACATTTGCAGGGGATGATCACATTCAGCGATTTTGAAAAACTGGATATTAGAGCAGGTAGGATTATTGAAGTTGAAGACTTTCCGGAAGCTCGGAATCCATCGTTTAAATTACTTATTGATTTTGGGGATCCCATCGGAATCAAGAAGTCTATTGGCCAGTTTGTGAACAACTATAAAAAAGAGGAGCTTCTTGGTAAAAAGGTAGCTGCTGTTGTAAACTTTCCGCCAAGACAAATCGGACCCTCCGTTTCTGAAGTTCTAACACTGGGATTTCCTGATGATGATAACAATCCCGTCCTGGTTGTTCCGGATAAAAACGTACCATTGGGGGGTAAATTATACTAGCCATGAATATCATTGGTATTATACCATCCCGTTATGCTTCCACAAGATTTCCCGGCAAACCACTGGTGATGATCAAAGGTAAAACGATGATACAGCGCGTTTATGAGCAAGCATCAAAAGCAGGAACACTTGCTGAAGTTATTGTTGCAACCGATGATCAAAGAATTTATAAGCATGTTGAAGATAGCGGAGGGAAAGTGATCATGACCAGGCCTGATCATCAATCAGGTACAGAACGATGCAATGAAGTTATTGCCATACTTGAAAAACAGGGCAAACAATTCGATGCAGTTGTAAATATTCAGGGTGATGAACCGGTAATTGATCCTGAACAAATCGATAAGGTGGCTTTATGCTTCAGGAACGAAGATACGGAAATTGCTACCCTTGCAAAACAAATTACCGATAATGAAGAATTGACAAACCCGAATATCGTAAAACTGGTTGTTGACAAAAATTCCAATGCCCTTTATTTCAGCCGTTCAATTATCCCTTATCTCAGGAATTCAGATAGGGGTAACCTGGTTGACAAGCATCAATTTTTAAGGCACATTGGTGTATATGGGTATAAAACAGGTATTCTTAAACAAATTGCCAGGTTGCCACAGTCATCACTTGAAAAAGCGGAATCACTGGAACAGCTCAGATGGATAGAAAATGATTATACCATTCGTGTTGAACAAACTGAAACCAGTAACATTGATATTAATACACCCGAGGATTTGTCAAAACTTATCAACAAAATTTGAAAATCATTTGGGCACATAGTATATTAGCAGGTTAGCGTAAGAAGAAATAGCAGTAAGAGATGAAAATAGCGAAATACATTAGCAACTTACTTTTTGAATATGAGTGTATTGTAGTTCCAGGCCTTGGAGGCTTTATAACCAATGAAATACCTTCACAGATAAATTCAGTAAGTAATACATTTACACCTCCCACAAAAAAGATCGTATTCAATACGCATTTAAAAACAAATGACGGACTTCTGGTCAACCACATTGCAGAATCGGAAAAAATAGAATATGCCGAGGCTAATAACAGGGTAAACCGATTTGTAAGCCGTTGTCTTGAAGCCCTGGGACAAGGCAAAAGAATTCATTTTCACAGGATAGGGATTTTACAACAGGATGGTGAGGGTTATATTATTTACGAACCGGAAACAGCACAGAATTATCACCCCGATGCTTTTGGTCTGGCAAGCTTTATTTCACCACCGGTTAAAAGAGACGCAGGGCTTCGTATAGAAAAGAAACTCAAAGACCGTAAAACAGAGAAGGCAACCACCACCCGAAGAACCAAAACAACAACCAGAAAATATCCCGAGCAGCCAAGGAAACCAAGATATATCACCATTAATGTATTCAGTATTCTTATAACCATCGGGATCATTGCGCTGATCTTTCTGAATTTCGGTTCACTGCAACGTTTTTATACAAATTACTCCAGTGTTATCCCGTTTTTTTACACCACACCCAGCGAGTATCTTGCAATGAATATCACCGAAAAGCCATTTAATAAGCTTATCAGTACTAACGGATCCGACGCAAATGATAACAACTCCCCGGCTTTCGTCATCCAGAATATATCTGAAAATTTATCAGATAATGAAACCAATGATACGAGTGTACCGGATGAGTCAGACTATGAAACAGCATCTTCACAAAATGAAGAAGAATTTGAAGACTCATCCCTGAGAGATGAATCTGAATCCTTTGAAAAGCAGGAACCGGGAATAATATCACAAAACCCTGAAACAATAAGCAGGGATCCCTACTCCTATTATATTATTGCAGGATCATTTGAGAACCTGGCCAATGCGGAACAATATGCATCACAATTAGCAATTCACGGTTTTGATGCTTCGGTCGTGGGGCAGAATAATTATGGTTACTACAGGGTTTGTTATTCCGGTTTTTATGGAAGGATTGAAGCAGAGAGGGAACTGGCAATAATCAGAAAAGATGAAAATCCACAGGCGTGGATCCTGGCAGAATAAATCTCATCCCCAGGTCAACAAAGCAGTTTTGTAAATTTCTTATCAGGTGACTAAAAAAAAACGATTCCGGTTTGAAGAAAACAAGACTTTCAGTAATCTTTTCCAATTAGGATATCATGAAGTTATTAATCATGGCTTTCCATTAAAGGGAAAATGGCATCGTGATTATTTTGAAAATGATAATCCATTAATCCTGGAACTGGGATGCGGAAAAGGTGAATACAGCGTTGAACTTGCCAGGCAAAATCCCGATAAGAATTTTATTGGTATAGATATAAAAGGAGCCCGTTTATGGAAGGGTTGTAAAATATCCAATGAAGAGAATCTTTCCAATGTAGCTTTTATCAGGACGAGAGTTGACCTGATCAACTTGTTTTTTGGAAACAATGAAGTTAGCGCAATATGGATTACATTCCCCGATCCTCAACCACAAAAGCCACGTGAAAGAAAAAGGTTAACCTCACCTGTTTTTCTTGAAAGATATAAAGCAATTATCAAAACCGATGGCCTTATTCATCTTAAAACAGATAATCAACAGTTCTACAATTACACACTTGATGTAATTAACGATCAAGGCCATGAGTGTTTATTCCGGTCTGACGACATCTATAATTCAGGGCTTCACAATGAGGTAACCTCCATTAAAACTTATTATGAAAGTATGTTTCTGGAAAAAGGGATATCGATCACTTATATTAAATTCAGGTTAAAGCATGAAAAATGAGCTATCATTTTTTAGCAAAGTATATGAAGTCGTAAAGTTGATCCCTCCCGGCAGGGTAACTTCCTATGGGGCTATCGCCAACTACCTCGGAACGCGAGGTTCTGCCAGAATGGTGGGCTGGGCCATGAACCAGTGTCATTCTTATCCGGGCAGTGTACCAGCCCATAGGGTTGTAAACAGAAAGGGTGTATTAACTGGAAAACATCATTTCAGCGGATCTAATGTCATGAGGGATCTTCTGGAAAGTGAAGGTGTTAGGGTAGTTGATAATCAGATTGTGGAATTTGATAAACTCTTCTGGGATCCATCCAGGGAGATTTAAAAGTTTTCTTTTAAGCTTTTCTTTTTATACCTTGCGAACCAATCGAAACTTCTTTTGAAGTTTTTGTTAACACGAAAACCAATTTATTAATCATTAAAAAAGGAATAATTATGAACGATTTCTGGTCTTTCAAAAAAATGCTAACACCCGTTATTATTCAGATCATATTCTGGATAAGCATTGTCGGGGTGATTTTTTTCGCTTTTTATACTATGTTTAGTCAATTCGGCAATTTCTGGATTGGTTTGGTTTATCTGATTCTTGGTCCGATTGCTGTAAGGGTTTATTGTGAATTATTAATCGTTGTTTTCAAAATCAACGATCAGCTTAACGAAATAAGGAAGAATACTGAGAAGTAAAGGTTTTCAAAACTGATACTCGGCCAATAACAAGTATCTAGAGATCTGTTTTAATTACCTAAAATCCAAATTACAAAATCCAAATTACAAATAAGCATCAATTACAAAATTCAAAATCACAAACACTCAGGGCAAGCAGTTTTGATCATTGAATATTAGAATTTGTAAATTATTTGTAATTTGGATTTTGTAATTTGGAGTGTTCCCTCTGAATAAGCATACAAAATACCCGAAAATACAGAATGGGTTCAAATTCCTTTAATGTTTTCCTGCGGTTTCGCGGTTTATTATTATTTTTGCCGATTCTAAATTAGGATCATGGATTAACGATATTTTTAATAATGGAGATAAGTAAGGAACAGATTGTTAAAGCCCTGGAAGAGGTTTATTATTTCCCCGGACGGGATAATATCATTAGCCTGAAGATGGTTGATGAACTGAAAATTGATGGAAATAAAATCAGTTTCACCCTGGTTTTTCCAAAGCTTCCCGATAACAGTTCAAAGATTGTTAGAGAAGCCTGCGAAAAAGCAATCAAATCGAAGGTTGATAATAAATTTAAACTGGATATTACAGAAAAAACTGAAGCGGATACCGGCAAAGGAGCTCTTTCTGGCATAAAAAATATCATTGCGGTGGCATCCGGAAAAGGCGGTGTCGGGAAATCAACAGTCGCTGTAAATCTTGCTATTGCACTAAAAAATGGTGGTGCACGGGTAGGTTTAATTGATGCCGATATATACGGTCCATCCATACCCACCATGTTTGATCTTGAGGGCAGCAGGCCATACGGTATAGAAGAAGACGGCAAATCGTTGATATTGCCTATTGAGAAATATGGGATTTATCTTCTTTCCATTGGTTTCTTTGTAAGTCCTGAGCAAGCTCTGATCTGGCGTGGCCCAATGGCATCCAATGCCATCAAGCAGTTATTGAATGATACAAAATGGGATCATCTGGATTACCTTGTTATAGACCTGCCTCCGGGCACAGGAGATATCCATTTAACACTGGCACAGGAATATTCAATCGATGGAATAGTGATCGTGACTACACCACAGAAGGTGGCGCTGGCCGATGTTCAAAAAGCTGCAACCATGTTCCGGCAGGAGAAAATTCATATCCCAATACTGGGTATGGTCGAGAATATGTCGTATTTTACTCCTGCTGAACTTCCTGATAATAAATATTTCATATTTGGAAAAAGTCAAAGTGAAAAATTTGCAAAGAAATTGAACATTCCCTTCCTGGGGCAGATACCTGTTGTTCAGCGTATCGCTGAGTCGGGGGATCTGGGAAAACCGGTTTCACTAAATGAAGAATCCCCGGAAGGAAAGGCCTTTACCGAACTTGCTGATATAGTGAAACATGGCCTTAAAGCATTAAAAAATTAAACTACTAAAACAATCATACAATGTCTGAAAAAGAAACACTGATAACGAAGGTAACAAAAGTAATAGATCAAATAAGACCTTACCTGCAACAGGATGGCGGTGATATAGAATTTGTGGAGATCACCAATGATAACATAGTTAATGTTAAGCTAATGGGTGCCTGCGGATCATGTCCTTACAGCACAATGACCCTGAAAAATGGTGTTGAAACAGCTGTAAAGAAAGCGGTCCCTGAGATCAAATCCGTTGAGGCAATCAACCTGTAGATACATCTTCAAGATACGTGCAGCCTATTTAAATTGCTTCTGATTATCAAGAATTTGTTCAATTCTTTTGGTTAATCTGAATGGTCCAACATCAATTCTGTGAAACTCATTTCTGAGTTTTACATAACCGAAAGCGCCAATATATCCATCTTTATACCGGGTAAACCCGGTGAATGAATGATATGGATCATTAAGCAATTCCTTTAAAGTATAGCGATTAACAAATCCTACACCCTCAAGCAAATAGTAGAATACCATTAAGTTAATAAATATGATTGAATAAGTCGGACGAATATAGTGAATATTCTTTCACAGTGCAGTATATTTACAATCCAGTTATCTATTTTTATTAAGTCTTAATCAGGCGAGATACTTTGCTACAATAGGCATTCTTCTTCCCATACCAAATGCTTTTGGTGAAACACGAAGTATTGGTGGGGTCTGGTATCTTTTATACTCGCTTGTATTGACGAGTTTCAGTGTTTTCTTAACAATTTCCTCATCAAATCCCATACGGATCAGGTCATCAGGTCCCTGACGTTTTTCAATATATTGATACAGTATATTGTCGAGGATATCATAATCTGGAAGAGCGTCAGAGTCTTTCTGTCCGGGTCTTAATTCAGCGGATGGTGGTTTATCAATGGTATTCTGAGGTATGATCTCTTTCTCACGGTTAATGAATCCTGCAAGTTCATAAACCTGTGTTTTGTAAACATCACCAAGTACTGATAGCCCACCGTTCATATCCCCATATAAGGTACCATAACCAACTGCAGCTTCACTCTTATTGGAAGTATTCAGCAGGATATAGCCATATTTATTCGAGAGTGCCATCATGATAACACCCCGTACCCGGGCCTGAATATTTTCTTCGGTAAGGTCAAATTTCTGATCTGCAAATACAGGTTGAAGTGTTTGAAGGAAAGTCTGATAGTTATCTTCAACAGGGATCAGGTCATATTTGCAACCAAGGTTCATAGCAAGTTTTTCAGCATCTTCAACAGAATGTGACGATGAATAAGCCGAAGGCAATAGCACAGCATAAACGTTTCCTTTACCCAATGCTCTTTCTGCGACAACCAGTGTAACAGCTGAATCGATACCACCCGATAACCCGAGGATAGCTTTTCTGAATCCAAGTTTATTAAAATAATTCCTGACACCCATTACCAGGGCATCATGAATAAGTTCAATCTTATCAACCTGTTGCTTTGGCTCCAGGATTGATTTCCCTGTCATCACTTCATCCAGATCATAAAGTCTTAAATCTTCCTCAAAGCAATTCAACCTGTCATAAACACGACCATCAGGAGACAATACCATCGATCCGCCATCGAATAATAATTCAGTCTGTGCACCAACATGATTAACATAAAAAAGCGGCAACTTATACCTTTTAACATTCTGCTTCAGTATGTTTTCCCGGATTTCAGCCTGCTCGTAATGAAATGGCGATGCTGCAATATTGATGATCACTTCAGGATGCTGGTTGATGAGTTCATCCATGGGATTGATGGTATAAAGCGGATCATTGCCTATATTCCAAAGGTCTTCACAAATAGTCACTGCAATTTTCTTTCCGCAACAACCGGCAATATTAAATTTCCTGTTGGGTTCAAAATATCGGTACTCATCAAAAATATCGTAATTGGGCAGTAATGACTTAAAATGCCTGGATTGAATTTCTCCATTTGCCAGGAAATATGCTGTATTATAAAGATCTTTCCCTTCGAAATTCGGATTCCTGGCAGGGGATCCGATAATGACAGCTATATCACGGCACTCCTTCGCTATATTTGCAACAGCATGATCACATCTTTCAATAAAATCACTGAATTCGAGAAAATCACGGGGTGGATACCCTGATACAGCAAGTTCAGCAAAAACTACCAGATCCGCCCCCAGTGCTTTCGACTTCTTAATAGCATCGATAACTTTTGCAACGTTACTTTCAAAATTGCCAATATGATAATTTAACTGTGCAAGCGCTATCTTCATCTCCAAGTTACTTTTGTCATTTGCCTTTCTACTTTCATCTAACAACATTGTTAGTTTGCTCTATGTAGCTGGTTTCCAGCAGAGGGACTTTTGCCTTTCTACTTTTTCCTTTCTACTTTTTCCTTTTTACTTTTGCCTTTTTACTTTTGCCTTTGCCTTATTAAAATATTATCCCAAAACTCAATTCAACGAAATTGATCCTTGCTGCATGCCCGATCTCAGGATATACTTTATTATAATCCTTTAAAATATCGGTAAAACCATTGTTAAAATTAATTCCAAATGTAAGTGCAGTAGAACCTCCAAGGCCGTATTCAAATCCGGCACCAAGGATCAGGGATAGCCTGTTTGATTTCATTTCATCCTTGATATTGTTTCCGTCATCCTTTACGGGATTAATCCCATCAGCCTTAAAAATATCGTCAGCTTTAGCCCCGATAAGAAAACCAGTTCCAAGTCCGATTTGTCCGTAAAACTTAAATCCTTTAAAATCGCGGGTTTTCATTTTTAACAACAGGGGTATTTCAATATACTGGGTTCGATACTTGCGGATCATGGTACCCTGATGATTGTCGAGTGAGTCAGGATATCCGAGCTTTCCGGTGATATAAACAACATTAAATCCCGTTGCAATCGCGTAATTTTCCATCAGGAAAAATTCAGTAACAAAGCCCCAGGAGAAATTTACCTCGGATCCTTCATTAATGTAATCCTTATGGTCGGGTTTCATCCAGCCAATGTTGGGAGCTATCTTGAATCCAAACAGGAAAGGTTTGTGCTGAGTATAGCCTTTCATTGAAATAAAAAACACGATAATCAGTGTTGTAGTTATGACTCTTTTCATTGGAATTGAGAATTTTATAGTTATTAACTGTAAATTTAGATTGATTTTTTTCAAATGACACGAAATAATTTTGAACTTACTAAAGTTTAAATGTTAACAATTTACCTTTGTTCCTGATGATTAAAGTTTACTATATTTGTTTACTATAACGCAAAAAACTCAATTTTATGAAAAAGCTTCTATTAGTTGTTATCGCTTTTCTTACAGTACAGGTTGCAACGGCTCAATTTAATTTTGGTATAAAGATCGGTTATAACACCTCAAAACCTTCAATTGACCTGAGTGATATTAAAACAGATCTTAAGAACAGTTTCCAGTTTGGATTATTTGCAAGGTTCGGCAAGAAAATTTATGTCCAGCCCGAATTAAACTGGCTTACCCAGGGAGGGATATTCAAAGATGAAACAGGGCAAATCTGGGAAGATCCGTTTAAACAAACGGTAAAACTAAAAACTGTACAGGTTCCGCTTATGGTTGGGATGAGGCTCATCAATTTAAAGATTGTGAACTTCAGGGCACATCTGGGTCCGGTTGCCTCTTTTGTAACTAAAAAAGATATAGAGACAAAAGATTTAGACGGATGGATTGATCCGATTAAACAGGCTGATATCAAGGATATACTCTGGAGCGCCCAGGTAGGACTTGGTGTTGATGTACTTATGTTCACACTGGATATCAGATATAATATTGGCCTGAGTAAGATGATCAAGGATGTAGAATTTATCGACCCGAACACACAGGAAACCGTTACAAAAACTTTTGATTCTTCTGTCAGTGGCTTCAATATTACACTTGGCTGGAAAATACTGTAACAGATATACTAAAATATAATCTAAATACGTAATAAAAGCGTCGGTCGTTGATTGACGCTTTTATTTCATACGGTAAGCAGTTTATGAAGAATACCATCATTTTATTTTTTGTTATTGCCTTAATGGCGGGGTGTAAAGAAAACCGAAATAGCTATAACGTTGATGTTTCTGATATTTCAATACCTGATATCAGGATACATCGTTACGGTAATGCGTTATTTGGCATCGACAGGAGGAACCTAAAAGATGAACTTAAAGCCCTTTCCGGGGAATACAGGTTTTTTCTTGATGCCAACCTTGATGATCCCCTTAACCTGATTCAGATCAACGAATACATAAAGGATCCTAAGCTTCGGGAACTTCATAAAACTACCAGTGAAAGTTTTTCTGATATCACCGGATTGGAACAGGAATTGACAGAGGCTTTCAGGCATTATAAGTATTATTACCCGGAAGAACAAACCCCAAGAGTGTACAGTTATATTTCGGGATTGCAATATGAATCACCCATTATCTTTGCCGATTCGGTTTTGCTGATAGGGCTGGATAACTATCTTGGAGAGAATTTCAAACCTTACCGTGAATTTGGGCTGCCATTATACATTACCAAACGGATGCAGGCAGCATTCATATCAACTGCCTGCATGAAAGCAATTGCTGCATCAAAACTTGCCGATCATCCTCCAGCCCGTACCCTGCTTGATGAAATGATCCTTGCCGGCAAAAGGCTATACTTCACCGATGCCATGCTTCCTGGGATACAGGATACTTTAAAAATCGCTTACACAGAAAAACAGCTCAACTGGTGCATTGAGAATGAAAGCAATACCTGGGCATTTCTGGTTGAAAACGCATTGTTATATTCTGCCGATTTCCAGACCACAAAAAAATTCATGCAGGACGGGCCATTTACAACAGGTTTTGGCAATGATTCCTCACCCAGGATAGGTGAATGGCTTGGCTGGCAGATAGTAAGAAAATACATGAACAACAATCCGGAAGTTTCACTGGATTCACTCCTGACGCATACAAATGCCCAGCAGATCCTGAAGAAATCAGGATATAAACCTGTCAGGTAGCGGGGATTCCATGGTCCGGAAGTTTGTTTATCATAAGGCCGGGTTATTGTTTTCAATCAATGCCAGTAATTTTAGCTTATCAACTTAATGTCAATGGGCAGTAAAATATCACCCAATCCCATATGGACTATGGATGTAACTATTGTTACGACTTTCATTTCCTGAACACCTACCTCCATAGATGTGTGAAAGGATAATAAAAACGAAATTAGCCTTTTCACTTGACTTTGAATTTAAAATCTATTATCTTAATCTCTTGATTATTAATTCAGTAAGGAGTGATTTTAAAGCAAAAGTATTTATATAGAAACCAAATTCAGGTCTTATGAATACAAAAAAACATTTTCTACTATTGGCTATCCTTTCCTTCTTTACTTACATGCTGTTTTGTTCCGGTTCATGTTTTGATGATGATGATGATGAGTCAGACATTCAAGGAGCATGTTATGGTCTAGTCACAGAGGAACACCAATTTTATATTGATGATTTTACCCGGGAAGAAAATCCCGGAACAGATGAATATTATTTTGGGGCTATGATGATACACAAAGGAATATGTCCCTCCAAAAGCTTCAGTCTGGAGGGGAAAGTTAATTGTAAAGGTGAGTATTGTATTGGTGGTTTTGATTGGAAAATTAAAATAATATGGAAAGACCTAGATTCTGGTATCCTGGAAGGTGAGGCAGAATTCAGTGCACTCTGCAGCGCTGGTGATTGTCCCTTCAGTTACAGTATCTCCTCTTCCAAGTTTGAGCAAAACAATAGACAAAAAACTGTTATCATTCTCTATAAAGCCAATTTCTATCCACTTGCCACACCTACAGCAGATTGGGCAGCATTTGAAGCAGATTTTCACAATATTAATATAGATGTGAGATATCATGAGTATTATTAACCAGTTTAAAGACCCCTTAAGAATTCTCGAATATCAGGGTACATTTCTTTAGTTTGAGTTCACTATCGGGTCAGACGGTGAGATGCCTGATCAATCCTCAATCCTATCTATGATCCATGCCTGTGGAAGCAGGTTATATGGGTATTTTTATTTGATTGATTATCATACTTTTAGCCACCTTTCTTTTCTTTTCTGATTATTTTTTTACAAAAAGCGGGAACGTTTCGGCCCTTAAAAGTATTAAGTAAGAAGGATCGAAATTTTCGGCTTATGCTTATTAAAACTTATGGAAGTGCAATTCTGGGTGTTAATGCCATTACAATAACCGTAGAGGTTAACATCGCCAATGGAGTAAATATATTCCTGGTTGGCCTTCCTGATAGTGCTGTAAAAGAAAGTCACCATCGCATAGAGGCAGCCCTCAACAACAACAATTTCAAAATACCCCGGAAACTTATTACCATAAATATGGCGCCGGCTGATATCAGAAAGGAAGGATCGGCATATGATCTAACTATCGCAGCAGGGATACTGGCAGCCTCCGGACAGATCAATAATACCTGTGTTGGTGATTTTGTAATCATGGGAGAATTGTCTCTTGATGGTGAAGTAAAACCGATCAAAGGAGCCTTGCCAATAGCAATCAAAGCCCGAGAAGAAGGATTCAAGGGTTTTATCCTTCCAAAGGAAAATGCCAGAGAAGCAGCTATTGTCAGTGGTTTGGATGTTTATGGTGTAAGCCAGCTTCAACAGGTTACAGATTTCTTTGATGACAAGAATAAGGTTGATCCGGTAAAAGTAAATACCCGCGATGAGTTTTTCTCAAGCCTAAATAATTATGAATTTGATTTTTCAGATGTTAAAGGACAGGAAAATATCAAGCGATCCCTGGAAATTGCTGCTGCCGGAGGGCATAATGCCATACTTATCGGACCACCTGGTTCAGGCAAAACCATGTTGGCAAAAAGATTACCAACCATTCTACCGCCATTAAATCTTTATGAAGCCCTTGAGACCACCAAGATCCATTCTGTTGCAGGAAGGATGAATAAAAATTCCTCACTGCTTTCAGTCAGGCCATTCCGTTCGCCCCATCATACAATTTCTGATGCTGGCCTAGTTGGGGGTGGCACTTTTCCGCAACCCGGCGAAATATCGCTGGCACACAATGGGGTATTGTTTCTTGATGAGTTACCTGAATTTAAACGTTCCGTGCTTGAAGTAATGCGCCAACCCATGGAAGACAGAATAGTAACTATAGCCAGGGCAAGGATTTCTGTAGAATACCCTGCAAGTTTTATGCTTATTGCTGCAATGAATCCCTGTCCCTGTGGATATTATAATCATCCCGAACAGGAATGCGTCTGTCCACCAGGCCTGGTTCAGAAATATCTGAATAAAATATCCGGCCCATTAATGGACAGGATAGATATTCATGTAGAGGTAGTCCCTGTCTCTTTCCAGGAATTAACCGAAAAAAATGATGGGGAGGCAAGCCTGAAAATCAGGGAACGGGTTGTTGCTGCAAGAAATATCCAGGAGGCAAGATATGCAACAAATGAAGGAACTCATTGTAATGCCCAGATGTCGAGTAAACTACTTAAGCAAATATGTAAAATCGATGAGTCGGGCCATAAGATTATGAAAACCACCATTGAAAAACTTAACCTGTCAGCACGTGCCTACGACAGAATTCTGAAAGTCGCCCGTACCATTGCCGATCTGGATGATTCCGATGAGATCAGGGCTGAGCACCTGGCAGAGGCAATACATTATAGAAGTCTTGACAGGGCGAGCTGGGGGGAATAAGGGTTTTAACCGCAGAGAACGCCAAGAAACGCAAAAAAAAGAAAATATAAAAATGATAAAAACAAAAATTATGACTGAGAAACAAATTGAACAAATGATTGTTGAGTGTACATATAAAGTGCACAAGAAACTAGGCTTGGGATTATCAGCGTCGGCTTATGAAAACTGCCTGACAGCTGAATTAAACAAGGCACATATGAAAGTAGTAAAGCAATATCCGCTTTCAATGTTTTATGAAGATGTTTATTTTGAAGTAAGTAAACAATCTGGCTTATTAGAAGATCAGAAAGTAGTGATTGATTTAAAGCCGGTAAAGGAATTCGACAATATCCATCTTGCCCGTTTAGATACCTATTTGACATTATCTGGATGTCAGCTTGGGTATTTAATCAATTTCAATGCTGAAAATATTGAGGATGGAATCAGGATTGTAAATAATGTAGATGAACTTGGCCTGGAGTTAAAATTCAAAAAACCACTGAGGTTAAAAAACAAACCGCAGAGAGCGCTGAGAAACGCAAAGAAGATTTTTAACGGTGCAGTATGATAAGTGGAAAATCAAATAGGTAAAACTGTGTTGATTGTGCTTTCTTAACATACAACCTTAACCCCCAATTAATCTTAACAATTATTTGTTTTCGCGTCTCTTAGCGTACTTAGCAGTTAAAAAGTATACTGGTATCCCTGCCAGCAAAAGAATAATTCCCCATAGAACAACTTTATATCCCAGTCCGCTTATGGCCCACAAAGAATAGAGGAAAGCCGGAACAGAAATACAAACAGCCATGATCATTTGCTTTTTGTTCCAGGGTTTCTTTTTCTTTAAATACAACATTATCTCAGATAGTGAAGATACGAGGTATGGTAACAGACATGTGAATGTAGAGAGCATGATCATGAATGAGAACATCTGTACCAGGCCTTTGCTGTAGTTCATACTTACCAGTATTGATGCCAGCACACTTGCAATAGTAATCCCCAGCAGAGGGATTCCTTTTTTTGATATCTTTTTAAATCCAGCTGGAAATAGATGATCCCTGGCCGCTGCCATAGGCATTTGCCCCTGAAGCAGGATCCAGCCATTTAAGGCCCCAAAACAAGAGATAGCAGCTCCTGTAGCCACCATGTAAGAGGCCCAGTTACCCCAGACCATTTTTGCAGCATCCGCAAAGGGTGCTGCAGAATTCTTTAATTCAGCCGGTGCAACTATCCCCATGATTGCTACGGTGCTTGATATATATATCAGGGCAGCTATCATTATACCCATTATGGTTGCCCTGGGGATTGTTTTTCCTGGATTCTTAATTTTGTCAGACGGGATAGTAGCTGACTCCAAACCCAGGAATGCCCATAAAGTCAACGCGGCAGTTGCTGTAATGGCATCGAACCCGGATTTCTCACTTAAATTTAATGGCGCGAAATTATCGCTATTAAAATACAGAAATCCAAATGTTCCCAGTAATAATAATGGCAGGATCTTAAGTATAGTGGTGATGAGCTGTACTATGCCAACACTACGGATATTTTTGGTATTGATGAAGGTAAAAAACCAGATTGCGCCGATAGCTACAATTGCCGACAACAAATGATTAGTTTTAAGAGATGGGATGAATGTCGATAAATAACCCACTCCTGCTACTGCAATAGCCGCATTACCACACCAGATGGAAATCCAGTATCCCCATACTACAAGAAAACCAGCGAAATTTCCAAATCCCTCTTTCGAATACCTGTATGGGCCACCCGCACTGGTAATCAACATACTAAGTCGAGAGAATACCAGTGCAATAAATATAATGCCGATCAAAGTAAAGAACCACCCGAAAATACTAATACCTCCATACACGGCCAATGCGGCAGGCAAAAGAAAAATCCCTGATCCGGTCATATTCCCAACCGTCAGCGAAGTGGTCAACCAGAATCCGATTTTATTTTCTTTTTTAGCTTTAATTTACGTGTGGATCAATTAATGAATCTTGCTTCAATTTTATAAAAGTGAATTGAGAATATAATCTTCCCCTTTTTTTATTATGTCAATATTTTCATCAGAGGCTTGCTTAGCTCTGGATAATATATCTTTCGTGTAATCAATCAGAAATTTCCCGGCTTCAGGCATACCCTCTTCTCTCCATGTATTCAGGTTTAAAGATGGCCAGATGTTATTTGTTGTATTTAAATCTGATAAAGAAGCCAATGTTTGTTCTGAGGTGAAAAAATTACCCCCATGTCCCACAGCGTCAATTTCAGTCAGATTTACAACCTCATCATTTAAGATGAATCCCCTGGCAAACTTTCTTGCTTCACCGATGATATGGTTAGAAAGCACCACGGTAGATGGTGAGAAAACCACAGAATCGAAATTACCACCAATAAATGGTGCACAACCTATTTTACCAATGCAGGAAGTAAGGTGATTTTGCCATAAATTCCCTGATGCCAGTAAGTCAGCCCCCCAGCTATTGATGCTACCGGAAGTACCACAATGGGGGATTTTATAATAATTCATCATCTCAGCACATGCCAGGTTCAACAAATATGATGACGGTGAATAGTAGGTTCCCATCGTCATCATATTAAATGCAGCAGGAAGGCTTCCCAGTATCATCTGACTTCCTTCTTTAACAAGCTGACTGAATACAAGTCCGGCAAGCAATTCTGCATTTAGAAGTGCCAGTGTACCCCCTTCAGTTACGGGAGTGGTACCACCATACATGCTGTAATTAGAATACATGATGGGTAAATGATTGTTGATGGAAGCAATCATCTTATCAGTGGTGGATTTATTAAGGACCAATGGCGTTATTGGATTGAAATAGGGGATACAAAAAGGTTTCACTGAAATATCTCCATGAAGTAAGGATAGCAATTCAAACACATGATTAATATTATTGCCTTCTGAAATTAATAACACCAATGGCTTGGTTGTATTGGCATACATATCCAGTGTTGAGTAAAGATCCAATTTATGGGCAGCAACATCCGATGGAATTCCTATTGTTGACACCATATCATAGTTGTCTAACATATCGCCCAGACTGGTAGAATGCTGCATATGCTTCCGCTTAAAAGATTCAACACGGCAGTTTTCAATATCCTGAAAATAAGTGTTGGTTACTCCTATTCCAAAATAGGTTTCATTACCCTGATTTTTCCCTAATTCAAATGCGATTTCCCCTACCCTGTTATAAATTTCAATGCCTGATGGAGCTTGTTCAGTGGCGTGATTAATAAGATCGCCCTGTATGTAAACGACTTCATCTACAATCTTTACGCCATCTGATTTCGCAAATATCTTCAGTGCTGTTTTTGATTCTACCTTAATACCGGTATTTTCTAAGATACTGACAGAATATTGATGGACTTCATTCATTTGCTCCGGGTTAAGCAATTGAAGCTTGGGTTTGATATTTTCAGGGTTATTGGTCACAGGCATTGGCTATTTTATTAATAGTGATCATGGATTATAGGCTAAAAAACAATCTTTTATTTCGCAACTATTGCATTGATACGCTGCTTTCCTTACGTCCTGTCCTATTCCGATAATTCCGCTTACCGATTTTATCGGGTTCATTAACGCGGTTTCGTTGAGGTTTACACCACAAAAGTTATCCGGTAGTAGAGCAAACAACTGATGTTGTTCGGAAACATCCCATCCACAATAGCCCGGGCTGTATCTGTTCGTAATTCGCTTCTGATCCTCTAATACCAGCTCTTCTATTAAGTACTGTAGTTGATCTGTTGCTTTTTCCACAATCAATGAAGCAGCGATATCACCGATATAGGCTTTAACAGGATCTTCACTGTTGAACAATTGTTTTACCCAGTTGCTTAATTCTTCTCCGGCAGTACATACAAAAACTGCTATTGAATCGGCCTGCTTCAGTGAGCCGGCAATAATATTATCTGTATGAAATGTTTTCCCTTCAAAGATCAATAAATTATCCCTGACCTGGATATTCTTAAAAAGGCTGAATCCTCCTCTTATCCGGCAATAGTTACCAATATCTTTTTTGACATCCAGGATTCTCCGGTTAACCATCTCTGGTATTACCGATACGGTATAACCTATCATATTCCCAATCTCCCGGTTTGTGACCTCAATATTTTTGTAATCAAAAGTATATTCTGTTGTTTTAATCATAAATCCGAGTCTGTATTAATGAATGATTTTTGCAAATTGAGAAATATATTCAGGTGTTGTACCACAACATCCACCAATAATATTTATGCCCAAATCGATCAGTTGGGGAATTTTTGCAGCCATTTCTTCGGATCCCTCAGGAAATATGTTTTTACCATTTATTAATTGAGGCAATCCTGCATTGGCCTGGACGACAAATGGGAATTCAGGAAAATCTTTACGAATTTCTTTGCTTATTTCAATCATACCATCAAATCCATTACCGCAGTTTGTCCCTATCATATCCACACCGGCATTGATCAGTGTTGAAGCCATTTCTATTGGAGATACACCCATCATTGTTCTGTAGCTATTGTCAGCCGCTTTATCAAAAGTGAAAGTACAAATTACAGGCAGGCTTGCGTTTTCTTTGGCGGCGCATACTGCCAGTAAGGCTTCATCCAGGGCGGTCATGGTTTCTATAATGATTGCATCAGCACCCCCTTTTTCCAGCACCTTGCATTGTTCACTAAAGGTCTCATACATCTGGCCTTCTGTAATATCTCCCATCATCAGTATTTTGCCCGTTGGTCCTACCGCACCAAAAACATATTTATCAGGGCCTGCAGCTTCACGGGAAATCATTGCAGCTTCTAAATTGATATCTTTTACATGGTCGGCCAACCCGTATAATTCCAGTTTCACTTCGGAAGCCCCAAAACTGTTGGTTTCAATAATATCAGCACCCGCCCCTATATAGCTTTTTGCAATATCCAATACTTTGTCCCTGTGGGTCAGGTTCCATAATTCCGGGCATTCCCCGGCAGCCAGTCCTTTTTCAAAAAGCATGGTTCCCCAGGCACCATCCAAAAGGAGTATTTTATTTTCTTTTATTCTATTCATTAATTCTTTCACAAATACATATATTAATTGATAAAGGAATTCAAATAGTTCAAGGCAACAAGAGGTTCATGGGAGTAAAAATCGGCTCCGATTTTCTTGCTGAACTCCAGTGTAACCGGGGCTCCTCCAATTAACACTTTAACGGTAGGATGTTTCTTTTTAATAAGCTTTACCGTATTTTCCATATTGACCATGGTAGTAGTTAAAAGGGCAGATAAACCTACAAAACAATCCGGATTTTCTTCTATCGCCTCCATGTATTTATCAGTACTAACGTTAGTGCCCAGATCAACAATTTGCCACCCGTTGCCTTCTATGATCATAGCTACGATACTTTTTCCTATATCATGCAAATCGCCCGCAACCGTACCAATTACCAGTATTCCTTTTTGTTTCAATAAGCCCTGCTTAAAGAAAGGGATTAAATAATTCATCGCGGCACTCATCGCTTTGGCAGCCATCAAAACTTCAGGTACAAATACTCTTTTCTCCCTGAACTTGTTACCAATTGATTCCATACCCATTGTAAGAGCATTAAGAATATCGGTAGCGGCAAATTCTTCCCTGATGGCTGATTGTGTCAATTCTTCAGCACCATCCTGTTTTACCATATCAGGTGGGAATGGAGAGGCTGCATTTATTTTACCTCTTTCGATGCAGAGGCTAAGTTTTTTAAGGGTGTTATCCATATCCTGCAGGCTGAGTTATAAATAATACCAATTAGAATCAAACCAGTGTGAAGCTGATAAGTACAAATATAAGTTATAATATCAAAACCTGAAGCAGGGATATATTTCTTTAATCTGCGGATAGAAGATAAACCGCGGAGAACGTTAAGATTCACAAAACATTATTCCACGGATGCAAGAGCACACCCCCACAAACCTCTGCGAATTTTGCAATTCGTTTTTAATTTGTGAATCCGTGGTAACTATTTAATATTCCTGAATTCAACTTTCTACTCCATCCTTACAATTCTCGGATAGAATTTACCCAATACCTTAACAAGATCTTTCTGGGCTTCCATTACATCATCAATATTCTTATAAGCCATGGGGGCTTCGTCGATGCCACCGCCAATTAATTCAACAGAAGCATTCTTAAGTTTAGTATTGAGGGATTCCCTTTTAAACGTTTTCTTTGCCTTTCTCCTCGAAATCACCCTACCAGCACCATGAGAAGCCGAATACAATGAATTGGCATTTCCTTTGCCTGCAACAATGTATGCTGGTGAAATCATGTTTCCGGGTATGATGCCTGTATCATCAACATGGGCTGGCGTTGCCCCCTTTCGGTGAATGATCAGGGATTCAGTCTCAGATATTTTTTCTTTCCAGGCAAAATTATGATGGTTCTCTATCCTGATCATGGATCTCTCATTCAGTGCCCCTGAGAGTTTTTTATGGATAATATGATGATTGGCAGCGGAATAATCACCGGCAAGGTTCATGGCCAGCCAGTATTCCTGCCCCTCTTCTGAATCAAGGTCGAGCCAGGCCAGTTTACCTTGTTCTCCTTCCAGGTCGAGTTTCCTCCTTGCCACAGCTGTATAATGTTTTGCAACCTCAGCACCGAAATTCCGCGATCCTGAATGTGACATAATGGCGAAATACCTGCCTGGTTCAAGCTCCAGCTTTGAGTAGTTTTCTTCAACCTCAACATAACCTATATCAACAAAATGGTTTCCATGCCCCGATGTACCCAGCTGATTATAAAATTTATCTTGAAGTGATTTAAGGAATTTAATCTCCCTGAATTCACTCCTTTCCATTAACTCATGATCGCCGATATCACGAAATTCGGCATGACCAAAGCGGGTGTTATCAATAAGTATATCCTTCAGGAAATCTTTTTTCTTTTCAACAATATCAGGGTTTATATTATAGAGTGACATACACATCCTGCAACCGATATCCATACCCACCCCATACGGCATCACGGTATTGTATGTGGCAACCACACCACCTATTGGCAGGCCATAACCCAGGTGGGCATCAGCCATCAATGCACCTCTAACAGATATGGGTAGCTTCATTGCCATATCCATCTGGTCAAAGGTTTCAGCATCAATGTACTGTCGGCCATAAACAGGATAATGGATTTTCCGCTTCTTCTGTAAAAACGGCTCAGACTGCTTTCTTACTTCAAGATTGATGAGATATTCAGCGAGTTCTCCAAAATCTTTATCACGCTTATATCTTGATGGGTTAAAAAGAATATCATTCAGCCTATTAAGGATCTCCGAACTGTCTCCTCTTTTGATCTTCCGGTTTACAATATTCAGAGCAAGGTTTATTGCAGTATCATCGAGATAACCCAGTCGTTTAAGTTCCCTTCCGCGTATCTTCAGTTTTTTCATTATAAAACCAAAGATAACTATTCAGATAGAATTGGGCGATTGCCGGTTTTCGACGTTCGATGTCCGATAGAATGAAACATTAACCATCGAACTACTTACCACTTTTGCCTTTGTACTTTTGCCTTTGTACTTTCATATAACTAAAACCTCAACAGACTGATTATTAGAATTATTTGCAATTTT
>CAYXUU010000056.1:0-26851 GCA_964468645.1 uncultured Bacteroidales bacterium | reverse complement strand
AAGCGCAATGCTGTATCTTCTTTTTTTTTAAATACCTCTTTGTGCCCAAACTTTAACACAGATTTTCATGTATTTAAACCACTTCTAAATTAAGAAGTCGCAGACGGATAAAAATTCAGTTCCAAATTATTTAGCCAAGAGTACTTGAAATTGGAATATTGCTCCATCATTTCGATAAGGTAACAATATTCGATAGAAAATATACACCGATCAATCTTATCCACAGGGCACTCGGCGCAATCAGGCAATCTTACTAAGTTCAATCACCCACAATAAAAGATTGGGCTATTGCTTTTCCTGATTTTTCTGATAACTGAACAAAGTATATTCCATTGCTTAAGGACATGACAGGCAAACTAAAGGTCGTATTTCCATATGCCCTGATAATTTCAGTCATTACCATTTTACCAAGCTGATTGTACACTTTGATTGTGAAATCTCCTTCCTTGTTAAGTTCGATAAATAATTGATCTTTAACAGGGTTGGGATAGATAAGAATATCATTTATAATTTCTTCTTCGATCTCCACGAGAGAGTTGGCATAACCAAGTTCAAGGGCAAACACCTGGTCATTCTGTATCATCCCTCCGATCGTCATATCTGACATGCCGTTCATCCATTCTATATAGAGCCCGCCTGCATAGGCAACACCGCTTGCAAGGCCGGAGACATCAATCATATTTCCGGTTTGTGTCATGTTCGGAATGTCATATTTGATGATAATCGCTCCTGTGCTGTCCTGGCTGAATCCCCAAAGAAATGGTCCGTTGGGTGACTGGTTATCGTATGCCAATCCGCTGATTGCATCAAGGGTGATACCCGATGGAGATAAACTGTCGAGAGTGGCACCTGTTGATTTATCAAGCTGGTAAAACATCGGGCTCCAGTGTTCACTAACCCAGAGTGCATCAGCATCATTATCATAAGCCATCCCCCGGATCTTCATGTCAGTGTAGTGTGTATTGATAAGTGTTTTATTTGCCATATCAATTACAAAGAATTTATAATCGTTTGGACTGCCATAGAAATAAGTCCCATCCCATGCAAGGTCGCGTACTTCGCCCACACCGGGTATAACAAAAACATCCAGCACATCTCCATTCATGTTATACTGAGCAATGCTGTCGTCAAGCCATTGGGTAACATAAATGTACTGACCATCAGACTCTATGCCATACTCGCCAACAAATGCTGCAGTTGGAAATTGAAACTGCAAATTAAATGTATCCCTGGATTCTGTTATTGTTAAATCCTCAGGCAAATTGGGAGATTTCTCAAATGGAGTAAATTGAGCTATCAGTGTCACACTGAAAAATAATGCGAGAACAAATGTTATTATCTTCATCGATCTTTTTATTTGTAAAGATAATCATTTCTCTTCCTGAATTATGTGGTGTGGAATTCAATTTCTTAGGATTTATTGCTAGGAATTCATCGATTGATGAATTATATTTGATAAACATTGCACCTGTATCAATCTTAACCAAGAAAAATGAAACATCTGTACTTATTCCTGACATTCATCCTGTTGAGTTTTTTAACTCAATCCCAGGTGAACCTCGACTCTTTATGGGGTGTCTGGAATGATCAAAACGCTCCTGATACCTGCAGGGCACAATCCTTACAGGAATATATCAAACATGGCTACCTTTATTCACAACCGGACAGCGCCTATTATTTTGCACAATTAATATATGACTTTGCCAGCGAAAAGAATCTTAAAAAAGAGATGGTAAAGGCATTAAGCATTCAGGCTGTATCATATTACATCAGAAGTAATTTCTCAGGTGCGATGGGATATTACCAGCAATGTTTGGCTATATATGAGGACATCTCTGATATAAAAGGAATGGCAAAAACCTTAAACAACATTGGGGTGATCTTTGCAAACCTGGGCAATTTTCCCGAAGCCCTGAAATACTACCAGCGAAGCCTGGATATTAAAGAGGAAATATCAGATAAAAACGGAATGGCCGGCGCAATGAATAACATGGGTATTATTTTTATGAATCAGGGTGATTATCCCAGAGCCCTGGATTTATTCCGGAGAAGTTTGAAAATCAAGGAGGAGTTTTCCGATAAAAGTGGTATTGCCCAAACCTTGAACAATATCGGCCTTATTTATATGAGGCAGGGTGATGATAATGATGCACTGGATTGTTTTAACCGAAGCTTAGATATCTGTGAGGAGATAACAGACAAAAAAGGATCTGCCGGTATTCTTTCCAACATTGGGCTTATCTATACAAATCAAAATAACAATAACCGAGCCCTCGAATATTATCTTCGGAGTTTATCAATCTACGAAGAGATCTCTGATAGAAAAGGAATAGCCAGTACCTTCAATAACATTGGAGCAATATATCTTGACCAGGGAGACTATCTTATAGCCAGGGAGTATTTTCAGCGGTGCCTGGAAATCTATGAGGAGATCTCCGACAAATGGGGGATGGTGAGCATCTTAACCAATATAGGAAGAATGCATAACAGACAAGGCGATTATTCGCAGGCGATTTTATGGTGTAACAGAAGCTTGAAAACAGCAGAAGAAATAAATATCCTTGAAGAACAAAAGAGTGCCTGCCAATGCCTGTTCACAGCTTATAAAGCTATAGGCAATGATAACAAAGCACTGGAGTACCATGAACAGATTTCAATATTGAATGACAGCCTTCAGGCAGAAGAAACTTCAAAAAAACTTCAGCAAATGGAATTCGAACGACAGATTCTTGCTGATAGTTTGATACGTGAAGAAGAGAAACTGAGGATCCAGATAGCTCATGACACAGAAGTCAGAAGAAAGAACAGGGTAAGAAATATTTTTATTTTCTCAGCGATACTTTTATTGGCGGGTGCATTTACCCTTTACAAACGTATCGTGTATATGAAAAGGGCAAAGAAAGCAATTGAATACGAAAAGGAGCGTTCCGACAAGCTATTGCTCAATATCCTTCCTGAAGAAATTGCCGAAGAATTGAAAGAGAAAGGAAGGGCTGAAGCCAAAAACTTTGAGAAAGTAACGATATTGTTCACCGATTTCAAGGAGTTTACACAAATAGCCGAAAAACTTAATGCCGAAGAACTGGTGGGAGAAATTAATTCATGTTTTAAAACTTTTGATGCTATCTGTGAGAAGTATGGGATAGAGAAGATCAAAACCATAGGTGATGCATACATGGCGGCCGGAGGCTTACCGGTCACAACAAACGATTCAGTGAAAAACACGGTGCTGGCAGGTCTTGAAATGGCAGCCTGTATGGTCAGCAAAAAAAAGGAACGGGACAAAGAAGGGAAAACAGGCTTTGAAATGCGGGTAGGTATTCATACCGGTCCTGTTATAGCAGGTATTGTCGGTGATACCAAGTTCCAGTATGATGTATGGGGTGATACGGTGAATACAGCATCGCAAATGGAAAACGCAGGAGAAGCTGGTGAGGTAAATATTTCCCAATCTACCTATGGAGAGATCAAAGATGATCCTGGTTTTAATTTTCAGTCAAGAGGAAAAATCAATACTAAAGGCAAGGGAGACGTTGCGATGTGGTTTGTAAAAAAAACTGTTTCACTACTGCTCTTCCTATTCGTAAATGTGGTTTGCCAGGCCCAGGGAAACCTCGACTCACTCTGGAAAGTATGGAATAATGAAAATGCCAGCGATACAGGCCGAACCATGGCCATGCTAAAAATTGCTACCGATGGGTATATCTTCACACAACCAGACAGTGCTTTTTATTATGGTAGCCTTGCTTATGACTTTGCAGAGATGAAAGGGCTGAAAAAGGATATGGCTGTTGCCCAAAGATTGCTGGGGGCAACGTATTTCATCAGAAGTGATTATGATGAAGCAATGAAGTATTACCAGCAGAGTTTAAAACTTTTTGAGGAAATATCTTATCAGAAGGGAATAGCAGGGGTTTTAAATAATATGGGCCTTATCTATTCCAGAAAAGCGGAATATTCCAAGGCGATGGAGCATTATCAGCGGTGTGTAAAGATCTATGAAGAGATTTCAGACAAAAAAACCATGGCTATTCTATTGAACAATATGGGGCATATTTACCTGAATCAGGGTGACTACCCAGGTGCAATGAATTATTATCAACGCTGTCTCAAGACCATGGAGGAAATTTCTGATAAGAATGGGATGGCTACGGTTTTACACAACATCGGATTGATTTATTCGCGTAAGGGTAATTACCCCAGAGCTCTTGATTATTATAAACATTGTTTAAAAATTAAGGAGGAAATCGATGATAAAAATGGTATAGCAGTCGTCCTGAATAATATAGGGTCCATCTATCAAAACCAGGGCGATTATGATAATGCGATGGATTATTATCAGAGATCTCTGCTTATCTCCAAAGAAATATCCGACCAAAGCAATATAACTGTTGCCCTGAACAACATCGGAGCAATACATATGTTGCGGGGTGAGTATGTTAAAGCCATGAAATTCCTTTTACAAAGTTTTCAGATTAATGAGGAAATGGACGACAGAATGGGTATGGCCAGTGTTTTAAATAACATTGGAGATCTCTTTGCAAATAATAAGGAATATCCTGAAGCTCTCAACTATTATCAGCAAAGTCTGGAAATACGAACAGCACTTTCTGACAAATCGGGGATGGCAAAAACAATGATCAATATTGGAAGAACCAACAACAATCAGGGTGATAAAACCGAGGCAATTAGCTGGTGCTTAAAAGGCTTACAGATTTCCGAAGAGATAAATATCCTTGAAGAACAAAAAGATGCCTGTCAGTGCCTTTATGATGCATATAAAGCGCTGGGCAATGACAATAAGGCCCTAAGCTACCATGAACGAATTACGATGCTGGATGACAGCCTCCAGGCCGAAGAAACTTCAAAACAACTTCAGCAGATGGAATTTGAAAGACAATGGCTTGCCGATAGCCTGATACAGGAGAAAGATAAGCTAAGTGTTCAGTTAGCTCATGAAAAGGAAGTAAGAAGAAAAACCAGGGTCAGAAACATTTTTATCGTATCTGTTGCATTGTTACTGATCGGTGCTTTTGCCTTATACCGTCGTATCGTATACATGAGAAAAGCAAAAAAAACCATCGAATATGAAAAAGACCGTTCCGATAAACTTCTCCTTAACATACTTCCTGAAGAAATTGCTGAAGAACTGAAAGAAAAAGGAAGGGCTGAAGCCAAAAGGTTTGAGCAGGTTAGTATCCTTTTCACCGATTTCAAAGAGTTCACACAAATAGCTGAGAAACTGAATGCTGAAGAGCTGGTTGGTGAAATCAATTCATGTTTTAAAAAATTTGATGCCATTTGTGCTAAGTTTGGGATTGAAAAAATCAAGACCATAGGAGATGCTTATATGGCAGCAGGCGGACTCCCTGTCCCAAACAAAGATTCAGTCAGAAATACGGTACTTGCCGGACTTGAAATGGCAGCCTGTATGATCAGCAGGAAAATGGAGCGGGATAAAGAAGGTAAAATATTCTTTGAAATGCGCGTTGGCATACATACAGGGGCTGTAATAGCAGGTATTGTTGGGGATACCAAGTTCCAGTATGATCTATGGGGTGATACCGTGAATACCGCCTCACGAATGGAAAACACAGGCAAAACGGGTAAAGTGAATATTTCCCAATCCACCTATGAAATTATTAAAGACGATCCGGTATTCAGATTCCAATCCAGGGGAAAAATAAAAGCCAAAGGCAAAGGGGATGTTAATATGTGGTTTGTTGAAAAAGTGACCTGAAAAGCACGGTAACTGAACTAACCTGTCGCAGAGCAGCGGGGTATCAAAAGGAATGATATCTTTCGCTCCAGGGGGCGGGGAATGAACCCTTGTCCGCCTCCGGCGGATTCAACTATAATCTAGAACTAAAACCAAAATAAGTTCCAAAAGCGGTCCCACCCGAAATTTCCAGGTTCAATCCCCATACCGGGCTCCAATACCAGCGTGCACCAACCTGAACACCAACATCGGGTCTGAAAGTCGCACCCGCATCGAAACCTGCTCTGGCGCCGGCATAAAAGTCAAACTCACTGGGGATACCTATCAGGTAATTAAAATGATAATCCCCTTTAAACAATATACCGGCTCTGAAATTCCTCTGCCTACTTTTGCGTGAACCTCAGGGGTAATGGTAATATCTTTATGGATAGCTTTGTGTCAGGGTATCCTACAGCATCAACCATACCCTGAAAGACTTTGAAGAGAATGGTAGTTTTGAGATCTGTTTATCTCCGGATCCTATAGGTAAAAATGAGATTAAACTGTATAGAGATGTCCGAACTGCAAGGGGTGGAAAAGTTGAAGCAGTTATAAGGATTGATTGGATTAGTTTAAGGGCAACAAGGTTTTTGGTGGCCAATCATCTATGTAAACTATATTTACAGTATTATATTCAACATGACCATGACTCTTTATCACGGCTAAATATTAAATATACCGGAAGCAAACCATGAAACATGAAATAATTATCCGAAAGGCTGCAGTTAGTGATCACGACCAGATCTGGAAAATTATCAGTATGGTTATTTCTACAGGTGACACTTATGTTTTTTCTCCTGATTCCTCAAAAGAGAAAATGCTTGCATACTGGTGTGGGGAAGATAAACACGCCTATGTGGCATTGCTAAATGATGAAATCGCGGGTACATTCTTCTTAAAAGATAATTTTCCTGACCTGGGTTCGCATGTAGCCAATGCATCCTATATGACCATGCCCGGATTATCAGGCAAAGGTATAGGAAGGGCAATGGCAGCGTATTCCCTGGTCGAAGCAAAAAGACTGGGATATAAGTCTATACAGTTCAATATCGTTGTCGAAACCAATGTTAATGCAATTGCACTGTGGGAAAAATTGGATTTCCAGATCATTGGTAAAATCCCCCGTGCTTTCAACCATGCACAAAAGGGATTAATAGCTGCTTATATTATGTGGAGGGAATTATAAGGTATTTAATCCCTTACAATGAACTACCCCGTATCAGAGCAACGGGGTATCAAAAGGAATAATATCGTTCGCCCCAAGGGGCGGGGAATGAATCCTTACTCGCCTCTGGCGGATTCAAAGATTATCATTTTCCGGCATGTAAGTACTATCTAACCATCACACATTGATCAGATCTTCTGTTTTACTGATTTAATTACCCCGGTCATTGATTTTATTTTTATTGTATATCAAGCTAATTTAGTTTTGTCTCATGTCGAACATAAAATTAATCAATATGATGATTTGCCTTAAAATCAGTACTTTTGCATCCTCTTTAATTTTGAATAAATGTTAGATCAGATTTTCGACTGGACCGGTTATTATGAATACCCTTCTTTTGAAGTTGCTTTGTTTTCATTGTTGCTGGCTTTTGTATTGAGTTCTGCTATTGCGATCACTTATCGCCTGACATTTAAAGGTGGGATTTTCCCGAAACATCTTTTCCAGGCGATTATCTTAAGTTCCATTGTTACCAGCATGATCATGATGGCAGTTGGCAATAATTTTGCTGTAGGTTTCGGTATTATCGGGGCGGTGGCCATCATTCGCTTCAGGACCCTGATCAGCGACCCCCGAAATATCATCTTTATGTTTGCCGGTATCTCTGTGGGTATCGGGGCAGGTGTCTATGGGTATAATATTGCAATTGCAGGTACTGCAGTGTTCTGCCTTGTTGCATTTATATTGAGTTTTTCATCTTATGGCACTCCGCCCGAAGTTAGATATGAAATAAGCATTGAGTATTCCCCAACTGATTTCAAAGGAGACTTCGACAATCTGATGAGCAGATATTGTACATCTTACTCACTGGAAACGCAGCGTAAGACAGAACTTACACAAAGAAGAAGATATACTGTTAAACTCAATAAGGATTTTTCTAGTGAAATGGTTTTCAGGGAACTTAATGCCCTTGAGGGAATATTACAGGTTAGAATTGGTAAAGATGAGGTAGTAACAAGGTTATGATAAAGCGCTATATATTTTATATCGTATTGATAGTTGTTGCGGGTTTATTATTTCTCGCCTCATTTTTATATAAAGGTGGAAATGATGCCATGGTAGCACAGGTAGAAAACCAGGTTACTGCCATCAGTTTCCAAAAACCGGTAATGGTCAGGAACATTTATGTTTCCCCCGGCCAGGTAGTTGACTCAGGCGATCTGCTGATTGAGGTGGAAAGACCGGATATGGCCCTTGACCTTGATAAAAAACTCAATGAGAAATATCAATTGGAGAACCGGCTCGAAGAAGCAACTGAACATCATCACAACTCCTTAAGGATACTTCAAACAGAATACGATCGGAAACAGGAGCTTTTGTTTTCGGAGAAGGAAGAACTGGAATATGAACTGAAGATCAGTGATGAGAGAGGGAAAAAGATGGATGGTGTTTCTACACTGGGATTTGTCACCGACGACACCCTGAAACTCAACCGTATTAAACTGATCGAAAATCAGTTGAACAGCATAGAACTTGAATTTGACATCGAGAAACTACGCTTGTTTAATACTTTCAGGAATGACACTTTCCGTCTTCATTCAGATCTGAATATCATTGAAAAGGAAATTGAGGAGTTTGCTAAGGAACAGGGAGAGTTGATCAGAAAAGCTGAAAAGAAAGGAACCATTGGAAATCTCTTCGTTCAGTTGAATGAACTCGTCCCACCCTATAAAACCTTGCTATCGGTTTATGACCTGAACCCGACACTAATCAAGGCCTTTATTTCTGAGAGTGGTGTGCAGGGCCTGCAGATCGGTTCGAAAGTGATCGTTGAATCTATAAACAGGGATTACAGTATCAGGGGGCAGATTGTAGAGATTGGGTCAAGGGTTACCGCCTATCCCGATAAAATAAATCCCTTGATGGATCAGAAGAGTTACGGGCAGGAGATCTTTATCAATATCCCTGATAAAAACAATTTCCTCAACGGTGAAAAAGTCTTTGTATATGTAATTGATGATGAAGGTTAAATATTTCATAATCGTTTTACTGACTTTCGCCGGTTCTGTTAATGCACAGTTCAGTGTTGAGGATTATCTGTCGGCTCCTTTCAGGGATGCTGAGATCACCGGCCTGGCCAGGCAACTTGATTTCATTGAAAATGAATCTTTCCGTTCACCATTGTTCAGGGAGATGGAAGTGCGTTTACGTTCCAACGATTTTAATGCCACACCTGAAGACTTTCGCCTGCGCCTGGGTTTCCTGAACCCGCTTGAACAAAGGGCCAACAGGATATATCAAAACACCCATACAGAATATCTGGCAACAAAGTATGATTATGAAGCCAACCTTATACTGGCCAATCGTTATAAACAACTTATCAGGCATTACTATTATAAAAATTATGCCTCCATGCTCCAATCTGAAATAAAACAGATGGAGATCATCAATGATCAAATTCAGGCCGATGGCCTTAGCATAAAACAATGGATTGAAACAGATGAGAACATACTCAAGAGAACATTGAAACTGAAAGATGTTTATTCATCTATTGAGATCCTTGAGTACCTGATTGGAGAAGTACATCAAATCCGGGATTCGATAAACTGGGATTACTTTAAATTTATTACGATAACAGGAATGGAAGAAGTACTCGCCGGCGATACACTGGGGGTTTCAAAAGAGATCGAACTGGCGTTGAAGGAATACCAGCTCAATGAACAGGCATATAAGGTTGAAAAGGCAGAGAGTTTCAGCAATATCGGATTCCTGCAGGCCGAATATGATACTGAAAGAGGTGATGACTATAAGGAACACCTGGGATTTCAACTAGGTATAAGTCTGCCTGTATTTAACGCTGACAAACCTGACCTGCAGCGGGAGAAGTTGGATTTATTAGCTGCAGAAAACAATATTGCCGAGACAGAAGAACAGGTAATACAAGAACGCCTTACATTGAAAACAAAGTTTATCAATTGTGTATGGAGTTACCAGCTGGTTACAGAAAAATTGAGCAAACTTGAGTCATTTGGAAAAGACATCTCCTATGACCGGCTTGATGATTTCCTGGCCCTTGTTGAATATATCGGAAATCTGAAGGTCCTCCGGAACGAAATCTACCTTGACTGCCTCAACACATATATTGATTTGCTTGCCCTGAACGGAAGATTATCCAAAGCTCCTTATGTCAATTTTATTTCTGAGGAATTGACGCCTTTCTCATTTGTAGAATAAATCTATCATCAGATTAAATAAGCTATCACTGCTGTCAGGGAATATAATTTGGTGTAGGTTCATTCTGAACGAAGCCGAAGAATGATACACTTTACACCGGACAGTAATGATAAACTATCTGACCACTTCAGCAACACACCATCCAATCTTATTTCCATCTTCATCAAACAACCAGCACAAACCTTCCCAGTAATTGATCACATACAGGGTTCTGTGATAGGGTGTAAGACAGGCAGGTATGATGGAAAAACATCCATCCCTGAAAGGAAGGAAGACTTTCCAGTTCATCTTATGGTTTCTTTTTCTTCCGCTTTTGATATCCGGAAGTATCTCATAATCTGACAACGATTTGACATTACCATCTTTTGTAATAAGGGTTCCTTCTTTATGACCGGTTTCAGGAAAATAATAAAGCATGGCCACATCCCCATCATTAAAATGAATGGAAAACCATTGCCAGGGTATCATCTCAAAGTTACCCCATTGCCGGTCGAACCAGGCGCTACCTTTAACGCTGATCCTATTTCCAGAATTTATTTTTTTGTCATCCATTGAAATCTCACCTTTTACCTTAATGTCAGTATTCGAAAAATAATAACTATCCTGTAGTGAATTATCAGATTCGCCCATACTAATAATACTATTCTTCCCATGACAAATGTTCCGATCACTTATCTCCATTATAAGTTCGAGATCAATGGTTTTACCACTGGAATTTAATTTGATGATTTCATTGTCATATCTGATGGTGGTCCCGGGTATATTGATCAGCCCGTTATCAAAATTCAGTTTCCTGTGGCCATGATATTTATTCTCCTCAAAGTGATGTTCACCTGTAGTTAAATCAGTGAGTACCTTATGTTGAGCAAAACCTTTAATACCAAACCTGTCCCATGAGAACAAAGTGTATTGAAAGAAGTAGTGCTTGCTGTGGTCATCTGTGAGCAGACCTGAAAAATACCACCATTCGATTCGTGATTCTTTATAATCCAGAATAGAGACAGTATTCCGTTCACCGGGAAGTATATTATTTGACAGGGGAGAAATATTGGTACACGATCCCATCAGAACCACCGGAATGATCCTGTGAATGATCCGGGAATATTTTAATAAACTATTCATCCGTACATGAGTCAATACAAATATAATAGTTAAATACACCTTCCTGATACGAAAAATTTGCCGGAAAAATATTTAAATTTATGCCCGTTAATGACAGCATTTCATTCCAATATCATCAAGATTAAAACAGCTTATGTAAATTCCTGGCTCTATAAGAACGGAAGCAACTCTGTACTGGTTGATACCGGGAAAGACAGGTCAGGATCAAAAGTTCTGGAAGCAATCACGAATGCCGGGCTACAGCCGTCAGATATTAAACTGATACTCCTTACCCATCCCCATTATGATCATTGCATGGGGGTTCCTGCCTTAATAAAGGCCACCGGTGCAAAGTTGATCGTACAGAAAGAGGATGAACCAAATTACCGGGCAGGATATTGCCGGTTGCCAAGAGGAGCAAACCTGCCCCTGGAGATCTGGGTCAGTATGGGACGGCTTTTCATGCCCTGGCTGAATAATTTTCCGAAAATAGACCCTGATATCATTGTTAATGGATCCCTTGACCTGAAAGAACAGGGCATTGATGTCAGGGCAGTACATACCCCGGGCCATACCGATGGATCTTTGATACTGATTGTTGAAGGAAGACATGCCATTGTTGGTGATGCCCTATGGGGTGTCATGAAATCATCAGTATTACCACCTTTTGTTGATAATATAAAAGACATGATCAGGTCATGGAAAACGATCATCGATGAGGGTGTTGAATTTATTTACCCTGGTCATGGAGAACCATATACCATAGAAAGGGTAAAATTGGGATTTGAAAAACACCGGGGAAAATATGGCATTTAAAAACATTGGTGTCAGAGATAAAAAGGAGATACCAAGAATAGAAATCCCATGGAATTTATAAAGCAATAGTGACAAAATTCCAAAATACAAATAAACTCCAATAATCCCAAATTATGCATTGGGAATGCAATGAACCAATGTATTAGTTGGGATTATCCCGATTTAGAAGATGTCGCATTTCATCATTCAAGTGAATATCAATATATGATGAAATGCATACATCTTCTTAGTCGTAAGGCATTAATTATTTTCTAATGCATTATTTGGGATAATCAATTTACAAATTGATCGTCTATATAATCATAGCTGCGCAACAAAGAACCATAAACACACTATAGAGGACAGCCGTCATACTGTCCAGCCCCAGGATCCTGTTTCCGGGATCTATCAGTTTTGTTTTTCCGGCACGGCTAAACAATACCAAAAGAAAAGGAAATGTGAAAAAGGTGATAAGCAATGTAGCAGGAATCTCAGGTGTAAAATAAGATTCCCAGGATACTATAGCAGCGGTAAGCACATAAGGGGCCGTAATCAAAATGAAGTAGTACCAACGGGAAACTTTAAATCCTGCTCGGTACGCGAAGGTCCCTTTTTCCAGTGTGTCGGGGCTTACCGTTAATGCACCTATCCAGTTGTTGGCATGCTTTATGGCTGCCATGAAGAAAGCAGATGGCAATGCCACAAGAACGGGTGTTAACGAATTTACACCGGTAACAATGAAAAAGCCGTATGCAGGTATAACAAGACCGATAGAAGCGAAAAGGAACCATTCGCCAATGGCATTGTATTTAAAAGCAAATTTATTGCCCAGGGAATAAAATATTCCAAGGATCATGGTAATGATGTAGGGCAACATCCCGGGTCCATATTCTAACATCAGGTAAATGATGATGAGAAATGAGATGAAATATAAGCCAATAACAACGGACCATGCTTGCCTGGGCGTTATCCATTTTCTGATCACACCTCCGCTTAATCTGTTAGGTGAGGTATCAACACCATTCAGGTAATCATAAATATCACTTTGAAGTATTCCGGCGAAATGAAAAAGGAATGGTGGAAGCAATCCGATAAAGACGTAAGTAAAATTAACAGCATATCCATCAATACTTATGGCTATCAGTATTCCAAACAGGTATGGCAGTATGATAAAAGGCAGTGAATATACCCGGAGGGATACCATCCATTTCCTGATAGGATTGATAGAGTTCATGTAAACGCTGTTTAAGCATCAAATCTAAGAAATTAAATTAATTCAGCAGGATTGATAAATCTCAGTCCAATTTCAGGCCAGGTAATTCCGGAGGAATTTTCAATTCTGTGGTAAAACAAAAATCACCAATCAACTGTAAAGTAAACAATTTGTATATTTGAATGTATACAAAGTGTCAAACCACAAACTAATCCAAATACCATGAAAACAGAATTGCTTATTTTATTCGTATTCTGGTGCTGTCCATTAGCGTTCAGTCAGTGGAGTTCGGATCCTGCAACCAACACAAAAATAACAGATACTACAGGGGTACAGTTCTTTTCAAAATCATCATTAAATCCGTCATCGGGCACTACATATGTCAGCTGGCTATCAAACTTTGGTGGTTACTACAATATATACATGAACATGATCGATAAAGACGGATATCTGCAATGGGGCGATGAGGGAATAATGATCAGTGATCACCCTACCTTTGCCATGGTATCAGATTATGGATTAATATCCGACGATGATGGTTGTGCTGTACTCGTTATACAGGATGCCCGCACTGGAACCAGCAATGCCTTTGCCTATCGCATTGGCCCTTACGGGGATTTCCTGTGGGGGTATGACGGAATACAACTCACCAATGACACATTGTTCAATTTATCCCCCAACGTTATCCAGGATCACCAGGGTGATTATATTTTTTGCTGGAATGAATATTACGCAGGAAAAAAGGATAATAAGCTGGTGGAGGGTTGTTATGTTGAATTTACCAAGATCCGGAAAGACGGCACATCTACCTGGGACAACCCTGTTATCTATACGAACGATTCTATCTGGTTCTTCTTTGAATCGTTCAACCTGGTCATGAAAGAGGATAATGGATTTTTCCTGATTACAGAAGGGATAGTAAATACGGGCAAATACAGAACAGGCAAAAACTCGTACATGAACCTTTTCATTCAAAGTTTCGATCAGGAAGGGAGTGTGTTATGGGATCAGCCGATTGCATTGGGACCTGATAATTTCATTGGCCCGGGTTTTCACTTTATGGGTGATGCATGGATATTTGATAACGGGGTTATGATAGTTTGGAATAGCCTTACATCGTTGGGCAATGGAACTGTGAAGTTCCAGTATATTGATCAGGATGGTAATAAACATGCCGGTGAATGGGGTACGGAAGTAACAGATGATCAAACTCGAATTAAACAGGATCAGGTATCAACCATAGATCCTCAAAACGGTTTTGTTTATACCTACTGGGAAGACCTCGTATATGATCAAATGGAGCAAGAGTTTTATCCGGCTATTCTTGGACAGGGATTTAACACTGATGGCACACGCTTATGGGGTGATTCAGGAAAAATTTTCAGACCCAGGATATTTACACCCGACACAAGTACAATGCCGGCTGAGGTAGCTATACACCCGGATGGTAGTTCCATGGTGCTGTTCGAGGATGAATATTATACCTTGACCCCGGATACAGTTAAAACAAAAACCATAAAAGCATTCTGTGTTAATCCTGATGGCGATTATGTGTGGGATCAAAAAACTATCATTGTATCAGCAGCTGTTTCAATAAAGGAATATTATACCCTGGGTGATTACAACAACGGACAATGGATATGTACCTGGACAGATAGCCGTGATGATACCGTACGACAAATTACAAATGAAGATATTTTTGCCCAGAATATTATAGAGAACGGCACCCTGGGCCCATTGCATATTTATAATCCGGAAACAACATCAAAACCGGAATTAACCGTTTTTCCCAATCCCTGCAGGGATCAGGCGGTTTTCAGCTATTCGGTGCCTTATATTAGCCATGTAAGTTTATACATCTATAACTCTAACGGTCAGAAAGTTAATATCGTAATAAACGATTCTCAGTTTGCCGGTGAATATCAAATTGATTTTAATACTTCAGGACTGGCCAGAGGGATCTATTATTATCAAATGGTTACAGAATACGATATGATAAGTGGTAAGTTAATTGTTCATTAATTAAGCAACTCACATCCTGTCCTGAAAACCACCAAATTTCTTATTGGTAGAATTCCACCATGTTCTCATAATGGCATGTATATATTTTTGTTATGGTAGATATTAAGCAAACCGATACTACAGGCCATGAAAAAACTGGTATTCATCATGTTGTTCGTCACTGGGATTATTTTAGATAGCTTATCACAGTCTAATGATGATTCCACAGCAATTCAGATTATATTGACACAAGCATTCAAAACAAAGTTAAAGAAGACATTTTTATGAATGAATTGGGAATTAAATTTATGGTTATTGATCAGTGGGGTGAGGTATTTGTTAATGTCATGGGAACGTGCAATCTTAACAACTGGTCACGGTATTACCTTGGAGCAAATGCAACAGTCAGCATTTTTCTGGGTAAAGGATTATCGTTTGATATTTCAGGATTGACCTTCCAGAGTCTGACGGCAGGAAGACACGAAGGAGTCAATGAGATCAATACGAGAAAAACTCTTCCGGTTCTCCTATGGTCGAATCTGAAAGGTTTTTAATCGAAAGTCGAAAATCGTAAAATCGACAATCTTCAAATCTAAAACTGTTTCCTGTCACTGGTACTCAAGACAGGTATTTTCAGGTCATTGGTCAGGATGTTCTCTTTATCGGTCTGGGCAAAATAATAATGTTCCTTTGTAGGAACTGACATGATGGTGATCAGGTCCGCCTTAACTTTTTCTGCATAAAGCATGGTTTGTTTTGAAAAACCAACCGAATATACACTGGGTGTTTCATTAACCCGTTTGTACTTAATTCTTTTTGATTCAAAGGCCTGAATTGCTTTTTCAACATTATTTACCATCTGATCGGTTAGTTCATCTCCAGGCCTCAAAACTGAATATATATGAACTTCAGAATTAAACAGGTCAGCAATAAATGCAGTAGCATTAATCTTTTCTGAAAAGGATTCATGTCCTCCTACCGGAAACAGGATTGTTCTGAACATATCATCAGTAATTGGGCTGTCTTTCTGAACAACAAGCACAGGAACAGGAATCTCCCTGACAAGCTTGAGTATGCTGGCGCCAAGAAGTTTTTGTTTAATTCCTTTGATACCATGTGTAGCAACTACCATCATCCTGTAACATGCATCTCGGGCAATTTCGGGGATTTCCGTATAAATATTTCCTTCCTTAATCAGGAAGTCACATTCAACTCCGTAACTCTCAGCTATTAATACGCACGTTTCCTGGAGTTCCTTTTCCAGCACCGAAAGGGATTTCTTCTTATCATCATGTATATGAAGGAAGGTGATTGAATCTCCAGTTGCTCGGGCAATCAATGTTGCAAAGCGGATAGCTTTATCAGCTTCTAAAGTGAGATCGGTGGGAACAAGTATTCTGGTAACTATCATCTTATTAAATGTTTAATGATGTTTTTTAGTAATCTGATGCGACAAATATAGGGATTTTTCAATTCGTTCAGTAATTGCACCAGAGGTATATCCTATAAAATTAATATACAGGATAAGAACAAAGATGTAAGAATTAATTTAGTCATGGTGTAAGTATGTTCAGGATAAAATTATGGTTGTAAATATACTTCTTAATTGATGTATTGATTGGGATGCCTTATCAGATGATTCAAGTGAATACATTAAAATCATGGTAATAGGAACTATATCTTGCTTTAATTTTATCTTTGTAAGTAAAATCAGCTAAACTATGGAAAGCATTAATCTAAATTTTATTCCTGCACCCGCTTTCTTGGTTTCTAAAGAAAATAAAGAGATCGTTCGCTTGAATGACAAATCGGCTAATCTCACTGGATTAAACGCTGAAAATCTTGCGGGCAAAAAAATAACTGATTATATTAAAGAAGAACTCCTGATACAAGGGGAATATGAAGATGTTTTATTCCGTACTAAAAAAAAGCTATTGTCAGGGTGCCTTTCAGTTCAGGAAATCACTGAAAACAAAAAGAATTATTTTATTGTTTCTTACTGGGAGACCAGGAACAGTAGTAAAGACAAGAACTTTCAATCCATCTTCGAAAGAGCAACCGAAAGCATTGTCCTAGCAGATAATAAATTAAAAATTATAAATGTAAATCCCGCTTTTTGCAATCTGACCGGATTATTAAAAGAGGATATTATTGGTAAAAGTGGATTACGGCTTGCAAAAGATTTTGTATCCCCCATTTCACGATCATCAGTTATAAAGATTTTAAAAGATGTATTCGCGGGAAAATCAGTTACTAAGTTTGAGGTTGAATACAGGAATAAATTAATTGAAGTATCATCGGTAATCAGAAATGAAGAAAATAATATTATAGCAATATTACGGGATATCTCGAAACAAAAAGAAGTCCAGCAGGAGATCGTTGAAAGCGAGAGAAAATACAAAACCTTAATAGAATCGGCCAACGATAGTATTTTTATTGTTCAGAACGGACTAATTCAATACGTTAATCGCGAATTGATCAGGATATCAGGGTATAAAGAAAAAGAACTGATCGGACAACGGTTTATCAAATTTGTAGCCCCTGCTGAGGTGAGAAAAGTTCTGGACTATTATAAAAAAAGACTGAAAGGTGAAAAGGTGCATGATAAATATGAATCAAGTGCAATAGCGAAATCAGGCAAGTTGATCGATGTTAATGTAAGTATCATACCAATTGATTACCAGGGCAAACCTGCCGAACAGGTTATTTTAAGGGATATCAGCCTTCAAAAGGAAGCAACAAAGGCCCTGCGAATTAGCGAACAGAAATTCAGGGAATTGGCAAACCTGCTTCCTGAGATTGTATTTGAGGTAGATAGGGAGCTTAATTTAATTTATGCAAATGAAGCTATAAAAGAAAAGCTGGGATATAGTCTTGAAGATTTTAAAGAAAATAGAATTTCTGTCAAGGCATTGGTTGACGAAAGCAGCAAAAAGCCTTTTTTTGAAAGTATTAAGAAAAACTTTAATGGCATAATGGAAAGCGGTAACATTTATAAGACAAGGAATGCCAAAGGTGATTCTAAATATTTGCAGTTTTATAACAATCCGGTATATAAAGACAATGAACTTGTTGGTTTACGTGGCATTGCTGTTGATATTACAGATCAAAGGAAAAAAGAAATGACCCAGCAGTTCCTTTTTGAGGTTTCTAAGCTTTCTTTTATGGGAATGGGGCTGACTGAATATTTGTCAAAAATTCATCAGGAGTTAAGAAAACTTTTCCTGGCTGATAATTTTTATGTTGCATTGTATAATAAAACCAACAACACTTACACCTTTCCTTATTATGTAGATGAATATGATAATTTTGACAGCGATGAGGAAGTGGCCATGCAATACTCGTTAACTGATTACACACGTAAAACCGGAAAAGGGCAGCTTATAAACCAGGAAATTGAAAAGGAACTTCTAAAAAACAATATTGTTAAATTGTCAGGGGGATATTCCCCGATTTGGATGGGAGCCCCTCTGGTTGATTCTTCAATCAATGAGGGTATTGGTGTGATTGCTATACAGGACTATAAAAACAAAGATGCCTATAACGATGAGGACCTGGTAACCTTTGAGATAATTGCCCATAACATCGGACTCTTTATCGACCGGGTTAAAATCCTTGAAAACTTAAAATTGGAAAAAAACAAGGCATTGGAAGGAGAGAAACGTTATAAGTCACTCTTTAATGATAATACATCGATAATGTTGCTGACAGATCCCGAAAGTAGCGCCATTGTGGATGCCAACAAGGCAGCATGCGAATTTTATGGATACACTTATAAAGAACTTACCTCCATGAATATCACAGATATCGATACCTTGTCGGAAGAACAAGTGAAGAATGAAAAAAGCAAAGCCAAGGATAAAGGACAGGATCATTACTTTTTTAAGCACAGGCTTGCAAATGGAAATATAAAGCATGTTGAGGTTTATTGTGGTGAAATCATTTTGAAAGGTAATGTTTTTCTATATTCCATTGTTCATGATATCAGTAAACGTAAAGAAGCCGAAGCAGAAATTACCCGGCTTTACAGGGCAATTGACCAAACACCAACACCTGTTGCCCTGACTGACCTTGACGGATATTTTACTTATGTGAACCCAAGATACTGTGAGCTCTCCAGATATACTGAAAAAGAGTTGATCGGGCAACATACCCGGATATTAAAATCAGGGAAACAATCAAGAAAGTTTTATGGGGACTTATGGAAAACGATCTCTTCAGGAAATACCTGGAAAGGAGAAATGACCAACAAGAAAAAAAACGGGGAATTATATCTTGAAGAAGTTAATATAGCGCCCGTTTTCGATGAACATGGAATAGCAACACACTATGTAAAAGTATCGCGGGATATTACAGAGCAGCGTAAAATGAGCAACGACTTAATAAGTACCAAAGAGAAAGCAGAAGAGAGCGACAGGTTGAAGTCAGCTTTTCTTGCCACCATGTCGCACGAGTTGAGAACCCCGTTAAATGCAATTATTGGCTTTTCTGAACTGGTTAATAAAGATTTACCTTTTAATGAATTGGTTGACTTTGCTAAAATAATAAATAAGAATGGCAACCATTTACTTGAATTAATTGAGGATATGCTCGATCTTACTTTAATTGAATCAGGGCAAATAAAAAAGAACACAGAAGATTTCACATTAGGCCCCTTCCTTTCAGATATCTGGGAAATTATAAAAAAAGAACAGGAAAAAACTGAAAAGCTAAACCTCTCGCTAATATTCAAGCCTCATCCCGATACAATGGATTTGCATATTGCAACTGATAAAACCAAGTTAAAGCAGATATTGCTCAACCTGTTGAAAAATTCATTAAAATACACAGATAAAGGGACCATTGAATTTTCTTGCTTACCCGATAAACAGAACGAAAAACCTGTATTGAAGTTTTATGTAAAAGATACAGGGAAAGGCATTAGAAAAGAAGATCAAAAGATAATCTTTGATCGCTTCAGGCAATTGGAAGATCCCCATACCAGACGACATGATGGGTTAGGAATTGGCCTGTCGGTTACTAAAAACCTAACAAATTTACTTGAGGGTACCATTAAAGTTGATTCTGAGATTGGACATGGTTCCACCTTTACAGTTTTCATTCCCTATCAGCCACAATTAAGGATGTCCAGATCAGGAATACAAACAACACCAAAATTGGATTGGAAGGGTTATACTATTCTCCTGGCAGAAGATGAGATTTCTAATTTTGACCTTATCAAGGCTATCTTAAAGCCGACCGGGGCAAAATTATTGCATGCCAGGAACGGGAAACAAGCTGTTGATCTGTGCGAAGCTCTCGATAATATTGACCTGATCCTCATGGACATTCGCATGCCAATAATGGACGGATTCATAGCTACAGAAATAATTAAGGAACATCATCCTGATCTTCCAATTATTGCCCTGACTGCATATGCCATGTATGGGGATAAAGAAAAATCCTTTGCCGCTGGTTGCGATGATTATATTGCTAAACCCATTAAAAGACAATTTTTATTTACTGTCCTTCAAAAATACCTGAAGAAACAAAAAACTATATAATCTGCTTTTATGAAAACATTTATTTATCGAAGGTTTTAATCATCCCAAATTATGCATTGGGATTGAAATGAACCCATGCATTAGTTGGGATTATTAATATCAGATCTTCATTATCTAAATATTTTAATCTTGCAGGATCAAAACATGTCTTTTTCATTTCCAGAATCCCCTATTGGCCTATGGTTTTTATTTTTCCTCTCAATACTTTAAAGTTAACCGGTTTGGTTAGGAAATCATCGGCTCCCAACTCCATGGCCCGGTTGTAGTTGTCTGTATCCCCGTAAGCGGTGATCATCATCACACCTAGCTGGTTATCATGGTGTTTCTGTTTTATGTGCTTTAACAACTCCAGTCCGCTCATGCCCGGCATATTGATGTCGGACAGAATAAGTACTGCTTCATGTTCATAATCATCCAAACATTTCAATGCTTCTTCTCCTGAATAAGCAAAAACAAATTCGATTTCACCATTTCTAATTTCTTTTCTGAATCGTTGCTCAAAAAGCAATTGAATATCCTTTTCGTCATCTACTACTAAAATCTTCATATCTTTAATTATACTGGTAAAAAAATAAAAAACTTTGAACCTGTACCTTCGATGGTTTCAGCAAGCAGCTCTCCGCCATGGCCTTTGGTAACAATATCATAAGATAATGACAATCCCAGGCCGGTTCCCTGGCCTGTTGGTTTGGTTGTAAAAAAGGGTTGGAAGACCTTTTTCAGCACGTCATCCGGCATTCCGTTGCCGTTATCTTCCACCATAATCTCGATCTTTCCATCTACTGATTTTGATCTGACAAGAACCATAGGAACATATTTATCATGATCCTGTTTCATTTTTACAGAAACAGCATAAAATGCATTATTCATCAGGTTTAGTAAAACCCTTCCAATATTCTGGGGGATAATATCAATTTTAGGCAATGTTTCATCAAGTTCTGTTTTTATATCAACACTAAAGGAATTATCCTTTGCCCTAACTCCATGATATGCCAATCTCAGGTATTCGTTTACCAGGGTATTAATATCCGTAGGTATCTTCGTGCCACTGCTGCTGCGGCTATGCTGTAACATGTTTTTCACAATGGCATCGGCCCTTTTTCCATGTTGACTTATTTTTCCCTCGTTAATAGTAAGGTCATCAATAAGGGCCTTGATTTCATCCATATCGCCACTTTCAAGTTCCTCCAGCAAATCTTCAATTAGCTCTGCATTCAGCTCTGAGAAATTATTTATGAAGTTTAACGGATTCTGGATTTCATGTGCAATACCGGCAGTGAGGCTACCCAGTGAGGCCATCTTTTCGGCATGGATCAACTGGGTCTGGGCAGCTTTAAGTTCCTCCAATGATTTATGCAAAGCTGCATTGGCTTCCACAACATCAGCCCTCTTTTTTTCAAGTTCCTGAATAGTTTCCTCAAGTAAAACCTCAGTGGTCCTTTTTACTTTTTCCGTCCTGTCGAGCTTAAAATTCAGAATGGCCAATTCCTTATCTACTGCTTTAATCGCTCTGGACACCGAATTCAGTTCTTCCTCCCCCAGGTTTTCAACCTGCTCAATAATGCCAAGTATTTCTTTCAAATCCTGGTTCATCAATTAAAATTTTGAAGTAGTAAATTAAAACTATTATTCAGGATTATTTTTCCTTTAGCGCTACACAACACGTTGTAATGGTATGCATCTCCAGGTTTCCATTAGTGGCCCTTGCCAGTTCAGCATTGGAGAAAAAACCGGCCATTGGAACGTTCCACACTTCCCGCACCCCTTCAATTTCATTATTCATCATCGGGCCCAATGAGAGGAATCTCCCGGCACAACTGTAAACTATTACTGCATCAGCTTCAGGCATTTCTGTGTCCCTGAGATCTTCCAGCGCATGGATTACTTTTTCTATCACATCAAAATCAGGGGGAAGGGAGAATTTTACTTTTGATCCCTGTGGTACCGAACCACTGCAGATAAATGAATGATCATCCCAGTTAATAACCAGACCGGGCCGCATCACAGGATCGCCATTCTCCCTTTGCAATTGAAGGGGGAAAGAGGTGGATAATTCCAATATTAAATCCTTATTTTCTTTTTTAATATCACCAAGACCGCTATATTTTGCTGTGATATCCAGGGCCGGAACATTATCAATAGTATATACCCGGTTGCCTTCACTTTTTGTAACAGTTTTTTCAGTGCCCACCGCTTTCCAGCCACAGGTAGCCCTGCCTTTAATGGTGATTTTATCCTCATCAAGTGCAATAGCAACGATACCCCTGCTGCTTGATCTTCCATTTGTAAATACAAACTGCTCTGTAAAAGAGAAATCATCCCCTGCCATACCCCCGAAGATATTTGCATTTTTACCAAGAACATCTTCGAACCCAAACAACAACTGTTCTGCATCAGTTTGTAAGTTGCTGCCGGCAATAAGGAACGCCGGGGTATCAAATTTCCCCAGGGCAATATTACCAATTTCCAGTGCAAGCTTTCTATCATCCGTACCATTCAATTCAGCAAATTGTATAAAGAAATAATCAGGGTTTATATCAAGCAATAATACTGCAATAGATCCCTGTAAGAGTTCATCATCAATAAACTCCCCGCTTGTCGTAGCTCCATAGATAGCAATATCCTGCTTTTCCAAAAGATTACAGATCGCATCACGATCTTGCTTGATAGATAAAAATACAATTGCTAAAGTTGGTCTGAATCCATCAGTCATGCTTTCCTGTAAGGCATGTTGAATTTCTTCCGGTGAATTGCCTTTGATTGATTTTGATTTCATGGTTGGCTGTGTTTATGATTTTGGTTATTGAATATTACGACCTGGTAAATTATGTCATCTTATTTTTTTTAAGACTAATAACAACAATTTTTATTAACCGTACACCGAAGATTACCTATGTTAAGTTTAACAATATTACATTATTTTAGTAATAAATGCAAGCAATTATTAATACAATCCTTGTATATTTATAGGTCATCATCATTACTAACAGTAATACCTATCCTTCGATACTTCCCAAATACATTTCTTAATCTATTTCCTTTCCTCCTGCAAGATGAAATACTGGAATATGAAAAATTAATTATAATTTAACATCGGGAAATGTTTAGTCAGTAAAACCATGTCATCTCAGATCATTTTCAACCATATTCCAAAAACCGGGGGAACAACACTCAGGATTATTTTTAATCGTGTGTACAGGCCTGAGTCTGTGTTTTTTATTCGCAGTACAGACATTGCTGGCTCAATTCAAAATTTCAGAGATTATACTCAAAACCAGCGTAATGAATATAAAGTCATCTCCGGGCATGGAGCCTCATTCCTTGTATCATTGGTTCAAAATCCCATTAGGATTAGTATCCTGAGAGATCCCATTGAACTGTTTTATTCACAATACTATTATCTGCGTTCCAGCCCTAAATCAACATTTCTTAATGATGTAAAAAAAATAACAAAGCCAGAAGATTATCTGGATTATGCTATTCAAAGCGGACAGGATAATTTACTCACCCGTTATTTCTCAGAATCAATATTCTTTCTGGTTGATAAAAATGCTGAAATCCCCCGTATGGGGAAAGCAGGTGATGATTTACTGGAGAAAGCCAGAGTAAACTTACACAGGTATGATGCATTACTCGATTTAAGCACCTTTGATAAAGGGGTTTTTGTATTGAGTAAAAAACTGCATTGGGGCTCAGTTCCTTTTTACAGACCTTCGAATGTAAATTGGGAATCGAAAAAGAGAAGGTCAACAGATAAACATTTTCATGAAATATTGAAAAATGCCCTGCGATTTGATATTGAATTATATGATTACTTTGTGAAAAAACAGCTTGACATTTCAAATCACTTAAAGGGGCCTGATTTGAAATGGTCTATATTCGCACTGCGGCAGAGCATGATCAATTCACTGGCAAAAATTATTAAAAAATCAGATTAATATGATAAAAGACTACCATAAAAAGGTTTCTGAATATTACGATGAGGATGTAACCCTGGGATTTGAGAAAAGAGCCGGGGAAAATTTCATCCTGGAGAAAATCAGGGATGATTTCAGGAGAATTACATTGAAACATCCTCTGGATAATACCCTTGAGATTGGTTGCGGTCCCGGGTTTGATGTTGTATGGTTTGCCGGGAAATTCCCTGATAAAAAATTTACTGCGGTTGATATTTCATCGGAAATGGTCAAACTTGCCAAGGAACGGATTAACTCGGAAAAGCTTACGAATGCAAATGTCTTCCAGGCACATGAAAAAGAATTGCTAACCAGGTTTGGAGATGAAAGGTTTGATATGATCTATGTTTATTTCGGTGCATTAAATACTGTTGAAAACCTCAATGAAACTGCCAGGTCGATTCACCAGATATTAAAAAAGAAAGGAATGGCTGTATTAAGTTTTGTCAACAAATGGTACCTGCGTGAATTGATGGTCCATCTTTTAAAATTTAAACCGGGATTAGCCTTCGGGCGGATTGGGAAAACATGGGGAGGTTATTCCCCTGATCGTAATTTACCATCACATTGTTATTCTCCCCGCCAGGTTAAAAAGGCATTCTCGGATTTCAGTCTGTTAGAAACCCAGGGCTACAGTATTTTCTATCCTGCATGGTATAACCAGCATAAAATACTTGGGAAGAACAAAAAAGCAGAAAAGCTCTGGAAACTTGACAGATCACTACAAAAGACATTTTTATGGTCGAAAGGAGAATATGCATTGTATTTATTCAGAAAGGATCAGGAACCGGGATAAACTGATCTTAATTTTGACAGGGTTTTCAATATCCCCGTATAATTAAAGTTTTCGATGATCTGAGGGTATTTGCTTGTCAGCAGTATGTTTGATTGAAACGCCTCCAATATTTCTTTTTCCAGCCGGTGTGAATAGATAGATCGAAAATCTTTTACCACACAATTAAATTCATCAGCAAGTAGTGATGCAAATTCTTTCTGTGAGAGATTAAAAGGAGAACAAATATTCCTGATTGGCTTAATTTCAGCTTGTTTACCAATATCCATCACCAGCTTTACAGCATCTTCAACATCAATAATATTCATAAAATTTTGGCCATTACCAAAAAGTGGGACGGCGTTATGATCCAGTATGTTCTTCAAATAAAACCACTTAAACCATGATCCATTTCCGAGCAACCATGGAAATCTCAAAAGGCAAACAGGGTATGAAACATGCTTTGCTGCTTTTATAAAAGGGAGCTCTCCCCTGATATACTGGCGTGCATAACTAATCGGATTTAAAGCACTGTCTTCTACATGAGCCTGATTGCTGTTGCCATAAACAAGGCTTCCCGAAGCAAAAATCAGCTTCGGTTTCGTGTTTGATATTAGAAGTTGTTGCAAAAGGTGATCATTCAACTTGCCGGCTCTTCGTGCAGCTATATGCCTGCCCACTTTCTTTAAAGCCGGCATTGCAGGCCTGGCAACATGGAAAATGACCTCGGGTTTAAATTTGTCAATTTGTTTTTTGCTGACAGATTTAATTCCCCCCTTCAGAATATGTAAATTATGTTTTTCGTGTAAGATACTTTTATGTTGTGTGGCTACAACATAATAATCCTGTTTTAAAAGTTCCTCAAGTAAATATTTACCAAGGAAACCACTACCACCGATTAACATGACACGCTTCATTTGTTCAAAGCTGTTAACACCTTTTCTTCATAATCATCGGGGTGATTCTTGGAAATCTTCAATGTGGTAAGAAATGCATGATTGTATGATTTTTCAGAGTATCCATGGTGACGCCACTTATAACGCCATTTTTTATCTGTAATCCACATCAGGAACCGATTCATCAAACAGGGGAAAAACAGGTTTAAGATAAACTCGGCTATACGCTTAATAAATACTTTCCTGTAAGGTATTAAGAACCGGTTATCGTTTGTTAAGTTTGTGTTAGGCAGAAATTTATGAATCCATTGATTTTCTTCTTTCAATGATTTTATCAAAGGCTCATTATAGGCAGGTAAAAGGGTAACCAACTCAATTGCAGAGTTAAGATTTCTGTGCTGAATAAATAACGCATGA
>CAYXUU010000055.1:0-28812 GCA_964468645.1 uncultured Bacteroidales bacterium | reverse complement strand
CTAAATTATTCCATATCAAATCTTTTCAAATCCAGGGGCAGCAAAAGCTAGAGTGAATTCAGGGATCTGAATGAACCGCTTTATTTTCATTTCCTTTTTTACTTATGATTATTTTATAGGGAATTCAAAACAAAGGTTCAGGCTTATGACTACTAAGTGGTCGTGAAATCTTTCTTTAACAAAAGGGTAAAGCGCCAATAACCTGAATTGTGGTTCAATGGTGCCATTCAGGATTCTTCCGCTGACAAACCTGAATCCGGGGGCGAGATTAATGGCAAAGCCACTCTGATTATCGATCTTCCTTACCTTATTATGGTCGATATGGTAATCGATTGATATACCGGGTTTCAAATAGAAAACCCTGCTGACATCATATCTAAGCTGCATAAGTGCCTGAAGTACATCCGTATGTATAGTGTAAAATTTTGGAACTTCAGCCGGATTAATAACCGGTTCATTAAATACATTGTGGGCATGGATTATTGAAAGCCCGGATACAAACCAGAGCTTCTCGGTATATTTTCTACTATATGATATTCCAAAAACGAATCCGGTCCCACCCTCATAAGATCCTCCGCCCTCAAAAGAACTAAACCAGATGATATTCGAATAGACAATGCCCTGATGGATAATGATCTCATGTTTTGTTACAGGCTTCTTATTTTCCTGGGCCTGCATATTTCCGTAGATTACCATGATCACTAAAAATCCGATGGATATTCTCAGGTTGCTATAAATGAGGTTCTTCAAAGTGTTACGAAGTTGGTAATAAATATGAAGTTATGCAAATAAAATCAGCATTCGGTATGAATTATTAAGACAAAGGCAGAAAACAGATTGTATTATTCTTCTCATTTCCCCAATTTCGAATATCGTGAAATCCCGAAATCTCGAAATCGTGAATTCCTGCCGGATATGGTGGGTGTATATGGCACCTTGGTTTCATTTCGTTAGTCCTTTGGCTACAAGGCTGGCTGATATTGTGATAAATTAAAGATAAATGCTAAATAGGAAAAGCGGGTTTATTAAAAGTTTCTGCTATTCGATTTTCAAAATTTTAATCGTTCTATTTCCTATATTCAAAAAATAGAATCCTTGAGGTATTGTTGTTATATCAAGTATTTGATATTTCGAATATATCGATCCAGATAAGAGTATCTGACCAGTAATGGTTGACAATTTATAATTCAATTGCTGTTCTGTTTCCAGTTCAATAATTATAAAAGAGGTGGCAGGGTTGGGATAAATATTGAAATTCATAGATCTGTCGCTAATAGGATCAACGCCTGTTGGAATAATTAATCCATTAATATCATATTTAGAAAAGAATTTCCATATCTCCACTGAGGCATTAATGTCATAATTTGTTCCTGCCCCTCCAAACATAGTACCGGGCCATGTGTGACCTCCGTTTATCACTTTATGATGTTCTACTTCAACACCGTTATCACCATTCATAAATAGCTGATGTTCGACTGTTGAGCCATCATTGGGATCAATATCCGGCAACTGTGTGATAACAGGAATCGTATCACAGTTATTAAAATCTACCCAATATCTTACGATATCCACAATTGACTCTATCCAATCAGCTCCATAATAAGGGACCACAAAATCAGCTGTTCCATGTATTTCCATCACAGGTATGGGATGCTGGGGAAAACAACTATTTGGCTGATCTTTATTCATACTTCCCGTTACAGATGCCATGGCAGCAATACGGTTACTCAACTCACATGCCAGCAAATAACTCATAAACCCGCCATTTGACATGCCAGTACTGTAAACTCTTTCATTATCAATGCTATAGTCAGCCGACAATGAATCTATCAATGCTTCCGTAAAACCAACATCATCAACCGTACTTGTACCCCAGCCAACATTCCAGTGTGTATTACCCAGTGCATCCTCTGTACCCATTGGATGTACAACTAAAAAACCAGCTGTATCTGCGATTGACCGGAAATCCCCATAATACATCTGCTCATAGGCTGAAGATTTATAACCATGGAAGTTCAATACCATTGGAACAGATGAACCCGTGGTATAACTTTCAGGTATGTATAGTATATAATCCCGCTCCAGGCCATCATGAATGATTGATCCATTTATTGTTTGTTGTCCCGGACAAACAACAGGTAAACATAACATCAGTAGGTAAACGGTGATATTTTTCATGTTCAGTTTTATAAATTAACCAGTCATAAAGATAAACGAAAAAAAATAATAAGTTCGATCTGTTTTCCAGTGATTCAATCGTCGGTTATCATTATCTGATCTCACGTTTCCGGTTTTAAGGATCCAGTTTCTTACGATGTAAAAATAAAAAATCCCCACCACCTTCAAGCAGGTATTCGGTTCCTGATGACTCCGAACTCAGAACTCCGAACTCAGAACTCCGAACTCAAAACTCAGAACTCAGAATCCCGAACGAATCCCATCCTACATCTTTATCGTCTCATACTTCGTTAGCGTTGTAAACTCTAAAGGAATCTCAAGACCTTGCGGTGCCTGTGGATTCTTGTCGATGATGATACGTCCTTTAATAGTACTGTTCATCTGGGCGGCGATGATCCAACCTGTAAATTCTTCAACTTTGACTGTTGCAGTCTGGGTACCGTGAAGATCATAAGTCGTGGGCATCTGGGTCATATCAGCAATAGGGGCTACATTGTCGGCTGTTATTGTAGAATTCCCCATGATGGTTGCAATGCCGTTGTGAATGTTTTTAAGCTCCCAGGTATTCTCTACATCGGTTGGGACCATCTGTTCAAGAACTGCACTGTTTTTCCATTTACCTCCCACAGAAACCGGTTTCTCAGGGAAAATATGGGTAATCATACCCATGTTACCTTTAAAGGCCTTCTCCCCTATTACCTGGTTCAGTGTTTCACGGAGTTGCATACGCGATGCTTCATCAGGAACTGAAAGCCCTCTGACGATGGTCTCATAGATTGCTTCTGAACCTTCTACACTTAATATCTCACCATCAGGTGCAATAGTCAAGGTGAGTTTCTTACCTATCAGGCCGGAAAAGATGCGTGCGATCATGTTGTCGGGATCGCCATTGTCAGAATCAAATTGCATTCTCATCTTTTCTGAGGTCATCTCATAGGTAATTTTGTCGATGGAAACATCAATTATGGAATTCTCAAGTTCTTTATTTTTGATGAAAAATGAAAGGATCATGGTTGTTTTATTTTCAACATTCTCTTCCTTACCCATCATGGTTTGCTTTATCTTTTGCTCGGTAAATTGTTTTAATTTGTATGTTTTACCGGCAATGGGATTGAACTTAAGATTAATCTTATTGCTATCGCATCCTACAAAAAAGAATGTCACCGAAAGGATCAATACGCTTAATACACGAAATCTCATAATCATCATATTAAATTCATTTTAAGTTTAGAATCTGCAAATTTAATCAGATTTTCAGAAAAGGGAATACCAGATAAAAAAATAGCTGCTTACAAAATATTTGTAACCAGCTATCTTTCTCTTTATTCTGGAACAGATTATAGATAAAAACGGATGCTAATTGTGATCAACATCGTGTTCGTGTCCTTTCATCCCCTGCATAGCTTCATAGGGATTGTTATCCGTATTCCAGATATCAAGCTTCATTTTTACTTTGTTACCTTTTTCGATCTCCCAGATACTGACATACTTACCATTGTCTTTCCAGGGCTCAGGCAAGCCGGGAATCTCCATAGACATATCCCATAAGCCAATCTCATAAGCATAATCGCCGCTTATGAATACCTCCAGGGTATTCAGGTTAAACGATAACACTTTAATGCCACTGCTGGCAAATTCTTTTTCCGATTTCAAAATGGCCTCCTTGCCTTTAACCATTGGAGACATATCAGGCATATGGATAACATCATCGGTATAATACTCATTCATCGATCCAACATCACCATTTATCATTGCTTCTGTTGAAATATTGTTGATCTTCTCGATCTCTTTTTTGATTTTTTTAACATTCTGAGCAGAAGTTGTGAATGATATTCCTGTAACCAGAATGATGATTAAGCTAACTAAAATTGATTTTTTCATAATTCCCTCCGTTTTTTGATTAGATTTTTGTCATTGGATTATTTACCAATGTACTACAAATTATCTGATCAACAGTTAATAATTTGTTAAATAAATCTTATCTTGAATTCCAGGCGATGATTGAAGCAGGCAAAATATGTGCCAGATAAACCATGGCTGCAGCCAAAAGAATACTTAAGCTCACCTCAAAAACAGATACTAGATAGATGATGATCAGGGCAATTACGGTAAATATCGCATAAGCATACCTGAGCGAACTTAAGCTGACCTGGACCTCACGCTCATCAAGCATGGAGAATTTGCGGTGTGCGAAACTCCAGAGGCCGGTCCGTACATAAACTACTGTAAATGTAATAGCAAGCAATATAAATGACACTCCTGCCAGAATCAGGAATAAATCCTGTTTGTGGAAATCAAGGGCCAGTTCATAAAATCCGGTCATACTTATAAGGAACAAATAATTCAACAGAATAAATAACCTTCGGGCAGGCCGGCTAAAATTAATTTTCAAGTTCATTTCTCACACTATTTTTATGTTTTTCAAATAATTCTTTACTTAATGGTTTCATTGGCTCGGTTGAAAAGATGAAATCTACTGGCAACTTAAAAACCTCACTAATCCGGAAGGCTAAATCCAGGCTGGGATTATATTCTTCCCTTTCGAGATAACCTATTGTTTGAAAGTTAACCCCTATCTTCTCTGCGAGATCTTTCCTTGAAATATCAAGTTCTTTTCGCAATATCGGAATCCTGTTGTATAGTCTTCTGCTTTTCATGACACAAATATAATATATAATGTTGCAAATATACAATATATTGTTGAAATTTATTTATAAATCCCCAGATCTGGCATCCCTGGATCGAATACATTTATTGTCTGCTATCCAGATCCAGGTTAACTGGCTAATATTTTTTCAATAAAGAGGCCATTGATAAAGGTGCAGTTGCGGTGATTGAGATTCCTGCCGGAAATTCTCTTCCCTCCAGCTGGAATGATAATTATTCATGCAGGTTTAATTACCCGTATTATGAAGGGGATATGGATTTACCGGTTATTTATGATTTTACGATGCGCTTGTCTGACGACAACCTGAGCAAAGACCTGATCAACATCAGGGTTAATCAGCGGGTATTTACCGGGATCTTTGCCGGTAGTGAAATTGATAATGAGGAATACAAAAGAGAATCAATTACGAAAAGCTGGAGAATATTATTAAACTGGCATACCTGAACCTTTGGGATCTGATGAATGAATCCTGGGAGGAAAATTCAAAATAACAAAAAACAAATCCCAAATATCAAATAAATTACAAATTACAAAATCCAATGACCAAAACAACAATCGTTAAGGTTGTTTTAAATTTTGGTCATTGCATATTGGGATTTATTTGTTTTTTGGGATTTGTATTTTGGTGCTTTAACGATAAGTTTATTTTGTCTTAATTTTATCTGGAAACACTTTCCTGAACTTATCAACCTTTGGCCCAACTACCGCCTGACAATAGGCCTGATAAGGGTTCTTCCTGAAATAATCCTGGTGATAATCTTCAGCAATGTAAAAATTAGTATATGGGGATATTTCGGTTACAATGGGATTATTCCATGCTCCGGAAGCATCTAACTCTTTTTTGTATTGTTCTGCAAGTTCCTTTTGTTCTACATTATGGTAAAAGATAACCGAGCGATATTGTGTACCATAATCTCCACCCTGCCTGTTCAGTGTGGTTGGGTCATGCGTCTTCCAGAAGATCTCAAGCAATTCAGCATATGATATAATGTCTGAATTGTATGTGACCTGTACGACCTCGGCATGGCCTGTTACTCCATCACAAACATCTTTATAGGATGGATCCGGAATTTTACCACCTGCATAACCTGATATAACACTGCTAACCCCTTCAACATCTTCAAATATTGCTTCTGTACACCAGAAACATCCCGAACCGAATATCGCATTTTCGTATTTTCTTTCCTTATCCATATCTCTATTTGTTCTGTTCGTTGTTTGACATAATATATTTAAGCCAACCAGTATCAGTAATATAACTTTCATATTGTTTTAAAAAGAAACAACAAACTTAATGTTATGTTTTATTAGAATGTGTTAATAAAATCATAAATATGCCTGGCGATAATATTGAAGGCTAAAAAAATCAAGGCTATCTCAAAAGTGTTTTATTTCTTTGAGACAGCCCTGTCTTTTAGAAGTGTATGCTATATTAAATAATACTCCTATTCTAAAACAGTGAGTTTACTGGTATAAGCCCTGTCGTTAACAATTAATTTAAGGAAATAAATTCCCGGATCAACCAGATTCCCTTTGTTATTAACCCTGTTCCAGTTTAAGCTTTGATTTCCGGCTTCAAGCTGTCCGCTGGCAAGCGTTTTAACTTCCTGTCCGTTGATATTGTAAACCACGGCCTGCACCCGGCTTCTTTCGGTCAGGTTTAGTTGAATTGTGGCCATTTCATCAACAGGATTAGGATAGACACGGAATGAACCCTCAGCCAAGGATTCTTCAATACCAACACCAATTGTCGCGTAGCCCGATTGGAATACATCTTTTGTGGCATCGTTCTGAATAAAAACAACCACCGAAAGGTCATCCCATTCTTCAACGAAAGTACCATTGAGATCCTGTGTATATTCTAGGGTTACCAATTCTCCGGCAGTACCTGAAACCATCGTACCGGAAGCATCCGGTACCATTTTCATCATCACATTGTGAAACTCTGTTTCGCCATTAGATCCAACATTACCGGTTGTCATGTTTTCAATAACCGCTATTTGAATGGTAAAATCAGTAAAATTCACAAAGGGCATAATATTGGCGACAATATGAATAACCGTACCGTCCATGTCATATCCAGCATCGATACTGAAGAATGCAGGAGTTTCATAGGCCACATCAAAGGCGTTCTGGGTTTCGGCACCCTCTCCCCCATCGGTAACCAGGAATGGTACGAAAGCAACACCATAATAGTATCTTCTTACGCCACCTTCTTCGGTATAATATGGATCTCCCGATCCAGGCCAGTCCATCTGGTATTTTACAAGAGAATATTTATCCTCATTGGCTTCCAGCAGAGGATGGAGTACATTCGCATTGAAGCTTGAACAGGGTGCACAGGTAGAGCTTGTAAATTCCTCAAACAATGGTTTGCGTTGAACTTCTGCTGTTGCTGTGTGTATCACCTGCGTTAGAGAGTCATTTCCTGTATTATTATCATCTGATTCGTTTACATCAGACACCCACATATCAAGGATGTGGTCTCCAGGCAGGAGGCTGACCATATCGTCAGCCGTAAATGTGTAAGTATCACCAAATCCGAGGCCAAGACCGTCGTAAGAAGTAAGGTATTCCTGACCGCTATCAAGTTGCCAGGTAACATCAAAAGAGGTTATTGCTGTAAGTCCTACGTTTGCAACAACACCCATAACATCATGATCACCCTGAGCGATATATTCAGGTATCAATGAACGCTTCATGGCAATATCAAGGCCATAAGGAGCGAACAGCAGGAAATCGTCGAGGTACCAGTAGTTGATATTATAAGAGTTACCTGAGAAAAAGAAAGCGAATTGAAAATCTGTGGCTCCAACATCGTCATTATCAACCAAGGCCAGAACGGTTTCACCTTCAATGGAAGCGGGTGGGTTAACCAATTCCCAGACTGTATTCCAGTCACCACCACCCGACCTTGTTACCAACCCCAGGGTATAGCTACCTCCGTAATGATCGACCATATGTTTAAATTCAACGGCTACTGTTGTATAGCCTGTTAAGTCGATCTCGGGTGAGATAAGATATGTCTCCCCGGTGAATTGGGGTGTCCAGCTGAATCTGGCCTCAGGTGCCTCACCACCTGCATTTGCTGAAGCCTGCGTACTCCAGTTTCCGGCATGGGCATCTATCGACCACCCGGTCGGAGGCATCTGGTCATCACTGAAATCCTGGATTAACAAATCCTGGGCCTGCACCGACCAGGCCATGATAACCATCGTTACTAAAAATGTAAAAAATTTCTTCATAGTTCTGTTTTTTTTGTTGTACATAAATAGTTTGCAAATTATCCAAGTATAAAAGTATAATTATATCTGAATCTGCAGATGTTTGTCAATAAATTTATTAACTCTACAACAGCATCGCGCAACTGACATGTTATGCGCTGATATTCAGAACAAAGCAAACAGGTCGATTTTTTTCCGCATCTATACAGCTTAAAAATCAGCATCTGAATGTGGTCGATAATATGAGTTTTGGATTATACAATCTTTTTGTACTTTCGCTTCCAAACTAATTTATATGAGAGTTGCGGTTACGGGTGCAAGTGGTCATGTAGGTGCGAACCTTTGTCGTCAATTACTGGATGCAGGTCATAAGGTCAGGGCCCTGGTACATCATAACAAAGAAGCACTATCAGGGCTTGATCTTGATACCGTGACCGGGGATGTTCTTGAGCCGGAATCGCTTTATGAACTTTGTGAAAATGTTGAGGTTGTTATACACCTTGCGGCAATTGTTTCCATAAGCAGAAGTAACAGCAAATATCTTTTCGATGTTAATATTGAAGGAACACGGAATATTATCCGGGCCTGCATCAGCAAAAAAGTCAGGAGGCTGATTTATTTCAGTTCCATTGATGTTTTCAATCAAAAACCTATTTATGAAACACTGCATGAAGAGAAGCCTTTTATTTCAGGAAGCAAATTTTTGTACAGGCAGTCAAAGGTTGAGTGTGAGCAAATGATCATTGAACAGAAGAAAAATGGATTGGAAGTTATCGTTCTCAATCCCACTTCTATTGTAGGTCCTTATGATTTTAAACCTTCCCTGATGGGTCAATTAATCATTCAGCTTTACCAGCGTCGGTTTCCGGGTTTAGTAAGTGGTGGATATGATTGGGTTGATGTGAGGGATGTTGCCGGTGCGGCTATAAATGCGATGACAAAAGGCAGGAATGGAGAACGATATATCATCAGTGGAAAATGGAGGAGCCTGAAAGAGTTTGCCGACGTTTTTGAGAAAGTATCCGGAAAGAAAGCCCCATTGATTGTATTTCCTGATTTCCTGGCGAAACTGGGTGTGCCTTTTCTTTATGTTGATGCCATGATCAAAAGGGAAAAACCATTATATACCCTTGACTCACTTGCAATATTGAAAGAGGGCAATCAAATGATCGATCACGCTAAAGCAGCAAAAGAACTTGATTATTCCTCCCGCGATCTTGAGGATACTTTCAAGGATACTGTTGAATGGTTTAAATTGAAAAAACACATTTAACAGATGATGCTGGAAAAGTATTTCTATATTGCCTTATATATCTGGATTGGCTTTGCCCTTGTTTTAATCCCTCTTGTTTTAAAAGTAACCGCACCCTATGGCAGGCATACAAAAACAACGTGGGGGCCGGTAATTAACAACAAGGCAGGATGGATATTAATGGAGCTGCCGGCACTGGCGGTTTTTATATATTTCTATCTCTCCGGGCCTGTTGAACAATCGGGTATCACATGGTTTTTCTTTACCCTGTGGGTGTTGCATTATTCAAACAGGGTTTTGATATTTCCTCTCCGTATTAAAACGAAGAAGAAAAAGATGCCACTGGCCATCATTCTTTTTGCATTTATTTTCAACCTGTTCAATGGTTTCTTTAATGGCTATTATTTTGGATACCTGGTGGAAACATACGCCATTTCATGGTTGTATGATCCGCGGTTTATAATTGGTGTTATCATGTTTTTCGGAGGTATGTATATCAATCTTTCCTCTGATGAAAAACTTATCGGGCTTAGAAAATCTACAAATGGTAACTACAGTATCCCTCACGGTGGAATGTTCAGATATATCTCATGCCCCAACTTTTTCGGAGAGATCATTGAATGGACAGGTTTTGCTATTCTGACATGGTGTCTTCCTGCTGCCTCCTTTGCAATATGGTCTGCTGTTAACCTTATTCCCAGGGCCCTTGATCATCACAAATGGTACAGGAAGAAATTTGAAGATTATCCGGAGAAAAGAAAAGCCATTATTCCTTATCTGTTTTAAATCCCCTGGTTTATTTTTTTAATACTTCATCCCTCCACTGACCGGAGGGATCATTAAAGGTTTTATACCGGCCGATCTTGCTGGATAATACCTGGTTTGATTTCTTATTGTTTTTCAGGAATATAGATCAGGAATTGGGTTCCAATATTTACCTCTGATTCAACTTCAATATCAAATCCGTGTGCGTCAAGAATTCGCTTGCATATTCCAAGGCCTAATCCGGATCCTTTTTCGCCATTTGTACCATCCGTGTGATTCTTAACGTAACCCCTGAACAGCTTGCTAACAATCTCAGGCTTGATACCAACCCCGGTATCTTTAATCCCTACAACAATTCTATTATCCTTTCTTTCCGAGGTTAATGAAATTTTACCATTGGGAGGGGTAAACTTCATGGCATTGTTTGTAAGATTGGTCAGTACCTGGGAAAAGAGTGATTCGTCAGCTTCAACCTGAATACCTTCCAATCCATCAACTTGTAGTTCAATTCTCTTTTCAACAGCTTTCCCGCTAAATCTGTTCTTTGTTGACATCAAAGCATCCAGAAGATCAAATTTCTGCACTTCAACATTAAACCTGCCTAACTGTAAATTAGACCAGTAATACAACTTTTCATTGTATTCAAGCAAAAGCTTCATCTCCTTATTTATGGTTTCTAGGAATTCGAAATGCAAATCATTGATCGATTTCTTAAGATCATTATCGGCAAGCATCATATCTGTTGCAGCAACCACAGATGATACCGGTGACCTGAGGTCATGCGAAACTATGGATACAAACTGGTCTTTGAAATCAATTACTTTCTGAAGCTGATCTTTGGCCTTTGCAAGTTCTTCAGTAAATAATTTCTGTTCCCTTGCCTTCTGAAGAATATCACGGTCGCGGGTGAGCACCGTATCATGAGAAATGAGCAACAACCATGCAGTATTGTCTATACTTATCCCGATGCATTGAAGGAGTTTTTCTTTCCCATCTGTATCTACCTCGCTCCACAGGTCAGATTCGATTTTTCCAGCGGTGTTTTTCTTATAAAAAATCTCAAATTCATTAATAAAATGTTCAAGAAAGGGGAATGAATCCGTTAATAAGACCTGGACGGCATTCTTCAATTCAGGTTTTAATCTGTATATCCATTCGGGTTGTTTACCTGAATAGGTTACATAACCTTTACAATCATACTGAAACACACCTACATTTATACTGTATATTAATTCCGAGTATATTTCCTTGAATGAGACATCTTTTTCGGGTATTATTCTGTATTTTGAACTTGATGTCAGGAGCGCCTCATTGGCTTTCTGAACATTCTCCTGAAAGCTAAAAACATGATCCGAATTATCTTCAAATACTATCCATACTGATCCCTGAAGATAAAACATATCAATGTTTGCGTAAACTCCTGATTTTGTTTCAATATTTGGAAAACTGAGCTGGTCGTGTACAAAAGGAAATATCCCTTCGAATTGTGGATAAATGTGATGAACGGGCTCATTCCTTACAGGTAAATCGTTGAAAAAGAGATCAGCATTACCATCCCAATCTTCGATCAAACCATTGCTTGAAAGTTTAATCACAATAAGTTTATTGAGATCGTATTTTTCGTAGGGAAAGATCTTGATCCACTGCTTAAGTTTATTCATACTTTAATCTTTGAGGGCGAGCCCGGCAATTTTCTGAAAGGCCTCCTCCACAGCGCTACCTTTTTTGGCAGAAGTTTCAATAATTATCCAGCCATGGTTGTTCAGATCAAATATATGATCTTCAGTAATTTCCCACTGATCTCTCAGGTCTGATTTATTAATCAGTAAAATAAAAGGTACATCGCCGATAGTACCCAGGGCTAATTTATTCAATTCACGGGCAACATCTACTGTATTCTTTCTTGTACCATCTACAACAAGAAAATAGGCCGAAGCACCCATAAGGTAGCTTGATTTTATTTTCTGGAATTCATCTTCACCATGAATATCCCATAATATCAGTTTCACCTCCCGGTCATCTATCATCACCAACTTCTGATCAATTTTAACACCAATGGTGGTATGATATTTCTCGGAAAAGATGCTGTTTACAAAGCGTTGTACCAGGCTAGTTTTACCCACCGCAAATGCTCCCAGCATACATATTTTTTTCTTGATCATGAACCCCCTTATTTTTAACGCTTAATTTTCCTTAAGTTCCACGTCAAAAGTAACACTTCTGGGTTTAATTTTCTCCGGAATCTCATCCATATCGTAAATATGAATATTCTTCTCAAGAGTCTCTTCCGGGATCTCATTATCTTTTAGTAAATCCTTAATATATCTGGCCCTCCTGTCGATAAACTCTTTATTACCCTCAACATTCCCCTCAGTGGTTGTATGGCCATTAATATGTAGCATTAACTGATAATTATTTTCTGTAATCACATAGAGTTCATTGATTTCATTCTGCAAGCTATCAAATTTTAACAGCTGATCCCTGTCCATGTCTATAATTTCATATGGAAAATGAAACACATGGGTTTCGATCATGGCAATAAGATCCTCCATTCTCCTGTTGGTATTCGCGTTGAGGTTGCCAGTATTTACCTGCTGTATGCCCCAGGATGTACTACTCTTAAGTTTGGCATATTCAACCCATTTAGGATGTGCAGCACCCTGTATGTAAAGGATTCCATTCCGATAGGATATCCTGACTGAATCGGGTGGGTCAAGTTCCCTGATTAGTCTTTGCAGAACAAAGCCCGAATCAAGTGCATAATAATATTTCCAAATGGCGACGATCTCGTTAGAATCAAATTCATAAACCGGTAAAAGGGATGCCGGATTAACAGCCAGCGGATCACGTAGTCCGGTAATAAATCGTTTCCCGTCCTGCCAGCCTGTTTCCGTAACAACAATACCGGGCCGGGGTTTCAGGTCTTGCAGATAATCATTCCACCGCATTTTTTCCTCTACCGAGATAAATATCCAGTATCCCAGGGCACATAATAATAAAAATGCCAGTATGATAATAATAACAGGCTTTCCCTTCCCTGTTGATTTGGTTTGCCTTTGAAGGCACATATTAATATGGCGATAGTCATCATCAAAAGGGGAGGTATCGCCATCGAAGTGGATCAGTTGTTTCGAACGATCAAGGTGAATTTTTTCATTGGCCTGTTTAAAGATTTCTCTCAGTTCGTGGGGTGGGTTTCCTTCTACGATTCCTGCAATAATAGCATACGGCCCTGGTTCGATCCAAACAGTATATCCCCCAACCTGAATTGTTTCTATATCTGCCTTTTCGCTAACATTAAAAGAATCATGCACAAAGTCGTTGATGGCTTTCAGCATGGCAGAAACCATATCGGGATCACGAAAATCGCCCTGCTCATCAATAACATGCTGTAAAAGCAAACCTGTTCGACGGTGAATTAAAAACACCTGTCTGACCCTGTATATCAAAGCATTGGAAAGAACGATCTCTGCATAAGAACTTCCGCTCATCAGTGATTGAAAACGCCAGCCAAGTCTCCTTGGTGAAAAACTTGCTTCGAGGGTATCATTCAGGGATTCTATCATTTTCTTTAGGTCCTCGGCAACAGCCTTTCTGATCGCCGGGCCCATAATCGGGAAAAGGGCATTTGCAAGTTTGTGAGGATTCTCAATAACACTTTTTTCGATCGCTTCTTCAACTAGCGGTAGTATCGACTCGGGCAGGATAACCCGTTTATCGATAAGCTGTTTGATTGATAAAGGTATAATACTACCAATTTCGTCAGCGAATGCTTCAGCATCTGAAAGCCAGAGTCGCAATTTATCCAGTTCAGTAGGCTCCAGGCCAAAAATCAAACTGCGCAATTCATCATAATCTGATTCGCTCAGATTACCTAGCATCCTGTTGTAAAGTGAATTATTTTCCTGATCGCTCATCATTATTATTTTCCGGTTCCTCTTTCTCTTCTGTATGTCCAAGATGCAGAGCAAGTTCGGATAACATCGTAGCTAAAACATTTTTATTAAGCTTTTCCTTTTTAATGGTTTTAAATTCTTCATGAATGAAATCTTTTAATTCTTTGGCGCTTTGCTGAATCTCGTTCAAAGCAATTCCTTTTACCTCAGAGATCTGATTCCTGACTTCATTGATCTCTTTATCTTTTTTATCAATAAACTCATTTATTACGTTGTTGATCTCTTCAAGCTCCTTTTTGTATTGCTGCTCTATCTGGTCTTTTGTCGTTTGCCAGTTATTAATCTTTTCTTCCAATGGTTTTTTAAATGCCTTCAGTTTATCATCCAGGACTGATTTGTGTACTGCGAGTTCATTGTTTAACTCCTTTATTTCTTTTCTTAACTGATCCTGAATCCTGCCAATTTTGCTCTGAATCTCATCATAGTTCTTTCCAATTAAGATATCCCTGATGCGTTTTATTTTTTCATTCTCGGGGATTTTCTTTTCATTGTTTTCGGGATTTTCGCTCATTGTAATCTGTTTTAAAGAAAATGTTTACTTAAAAATCAATGTAAATATAAAAAAAAACCGCCATTTAAAGCAATGGCGGTACCAATCTCAGTTGATCTTGTCACTCGACCGGGAAATAGACTTCTGTTTTCCAGTTGTTGGGATCGGGATCTTGTGTAGGGTCAGTAAGATAAAATTCCCAGGGTGGCCCTGATATGGTCTTGTTGAATTCTTTGGCGTATTCTTCCAGGGCAGAATATGTTAGCATGAGTGTTTCATATGGCCCAACATGCATTGCTTTGATAACATTGGTCGGCCCAATCACCAAGGGTTGGATATTGTTCCATCCCTTTTTCTCACCATCTGTAGGGAGTCCAACAGCCACATAAGTTCCTTCACTCCACCAGGAATAATAGAGTGAGAAAGGCGGCGCTATAATATCGATCTTTTTACGTTGCATATAATTAATGATTTCACCGAAGTACATTCCCATTTTTGTCTCCATATCTGTCATCAATATAGTGTCGGTAATTGTTAGAGCATGTATGGCATCGAAATATGACTCCTCAACATCAGGATATGGAGGAAGGCTTTCTGCCAGTATCTTAATATTTTCAAGGCCATTTTCAAGATAGGGCCCCATGCCTCCTTTCATAAATAATCCACTGTATCTGCCGACCGGATAGGATAAATCAGAAAAATTAATAGACCAGTTAACCTGTGTACCTTCTTCTGTTTCGGTAAATGTCCAAATACCGTTTACTTTTGTATCCTGCATCAGGTCAACTTCTGTAACAAGCGACATGTAAGGGCTGCTTTCAATGATAGACAGCGATCCGGAGTCGCCCTGGAAACTCCAGGTTTGTATTGCCCCAACACCTGTACCCTCATAAGTGCATACCATATCAGGAGCGTCTTCGGTAAAGGGGGTCCATTTTTCCCAGTTTTCCATCGTATTTACCTGCTTAAAAACAGTTTTAGCCGGTGCATTAATCAGGATTTGTTTTTCCACCACAACTTCAGATGGCAGAAATATCCCGACGACCAGGACAATTACAATAACAATTAGTAAAATAATACCAATAATTTTAAGTGCTTTCATAATGATAGGATTTGGTTTACTACAAATTTAATATATAAAAATATATAAATGGGCTTTTTAAGATTAGTTATTGTAAAAATCTGTAATAAATTCCGGTCGTTAATGAGAAATAAGCAATGTGCCTACGATTGGTCCCTTCCCCATAAAGGTTGTTATACTTCAGGTTAAATTTTGATCCGACATAATCCAGGTCGAGTGATATACCCATGTGTTCCCATACTTTAACTTTTATACCTCCACCCACATATATGGCAAAATTGGCCTTTTTCTCGGATCCCTGAAATATCTCAATGCTGGCAGCATTGGCATATTCATAAGTATAAAGAATGTTAGGACTTCTCACCCAGTAAAGTCCCCCCAGTATTTTACCACTAAAAGAAACAGGGGAATAAGTTATTGGTAAATCAAAAAACAATCCTGGCATTAAGGATACAGTATAATAGTCTTCAGCTTTGATGATAACACTCGAAAACCTTGAATCGCTGTTCATGTACTGGTTTGCAAACGCCTTTTCATCAACAGGTACCAGGGTGCCACCTATCATTGCCCCTATTCCAAAACTATTTGTATAAAAATATGCGACCTCCGCAGTGAGGTTACCTCCATTGCTTGCAAAACCTTTGGTTAAGGTATTTATACCCGACCTGAAACCACTCCAGGGTATAATTATTCCTCCCCTTATACCAACAACAGTGTTCGCATACTGGGCAATTCCAAAATGAGATAACAAGAGTATAAAGATTAAAAAAATGTATCGCCTCAAAATCAATGTATTATCTGTTTTGAATTCCGATGCAAAAAATACAAAAATTTATGATAGTCACAAAAAGATTGAAAAGATATTTTGGCATGATCGAATATAATGCTTTATAATAAACAAAACCGGCAATATTAATTATTACCGGTTCAATATTTTTCAAGTGGTTAATTTATAAACTCAGGATAAACTTCTTTGTAATGTCCTTTTGTGTTATATCTTCATAAATGCCTCTGTATTTTTTAAAAACCTTTTTTGGCTGTTTTACTCCATCAATATGCATCGATTTTGGCGTGAATTCAATTTCAACGAGTTGATGTCTTTCGGCAAGACCATCATTAATTAATTCGTTTTTAAGTTCATTCATCAGGATCAGTTCCCTCTCAATGAGCCTCAGGTCTCTATCATGGATTTTCTTATGTTTTATTCTTTCACGGATATTTTCCCTGATTTCTTCCCTTATATATCTTTCAGGATCTACATCAATAATTAAATCAATATCCTTAACCCTGTCGTTTACCTCATCCAGATGAATACCAATTTCTATCAATTCCTTTTGTCGTTCAAGTTCGTCTTCCCGAAAATCCTGTAAAATATCCATTTGATTCTGAAACTGTTCCTGTTCCAATAACTCTTCGTCTATCCTGAGATAAACATCTTCAAAATCCCGGCGGGTATCATAATAAGTGTCAAAGAACGCAACATCAGAATCAAAATCCATTAACCTATCCTCATACAATTCCAATGCCTGATCATAGTATATCATTGGCTGGTCAAAACCCCAGTATAGTAGTGGTAAAGGGATATTGCTACTATCCAGATAATGATCAAAATAAGAATCCTTGCCATAGATAATGCTATTCAATGAATCCCCGCCAATTTCTTTGATCCTGTCCTGGTATTCCTGGAAAATCTGTTGATAATCTTTCTGCTGCTTATACTGCAATTCCTTGAGAGCTTTGTTATAATCGTCCTGGGCAGCTTTAAAGGAATCGAGAATACTATGGTTGAATCTGTTATTATATGTTCGTTGATATTGATAGCGCTTTTCCAGATCCTTAATTCTTGATGATTCTTCACCAGCATCCTGCTGAAGTTTATAGTGCCAGAGCAATTTTTCAGCATCATCTTCACCAATAGAGTCAGGTGAAAGGTCAAAATAATTGTACCGGCTCCATACCGACTCTGTGGTTTGTTCCATCTCCTCTATGGTCTCCTTCAACTTTTTAATCTCACTTTCCAGCTTTTGAATTTTTTTCAGTGAGTCTTTTCGTGGAGATTCCGGGTAATCCTGCTCCGGTGGATATTCAGTCTCATGAATAAAATTGTCGCTATTGGAAATCTTCAAATAATCTATTCCATTCATATTGTCTTCTGCAGGAGTACTCCATTTTATTTCATCCTGCTGACGATCATCAGTGTTGGTTTCTCTCATATTATTTGCCGATAGAAATATTCCGCTGATTACCAGCAATAATATGATGATGACACCTCCCCTGATCTTTGAGTTTGATTTTTTTTGTCCCATAATTCTTTTTATTCTGTATAATAATTTATTGTTATGTCCAAGAAAAGAGAATGCGTAAGCCGGGGTATTTTGTTTATACTCTTCCAGCCTTGCCAGTGCTTTGATATAAGATAATGAGTCTTTGTTGTAATGTATGGCAATGTCATCACAAACATTTTCCCTTTCAAGCCTTATCATTGATGAGATCCACCAGACACCCGGATGATAAAACAATAATACCTCGAGCATAGACTGGACCAGGTTTATCAGTGCATCCTTTCTTATGATATGTGCGATTTCATGTGCCAGAATCAATTCAACCTGGTTATACGGTATGCCTGTTAAAATTTCTGCAGGAAAAAGAATAACAGGCTTGATATGGCCAATAACCATCGGAATTTTTGTCATCCTTGATTCCAGGAAAGTGATCGTTTTACGGTATTTCATTTTACTCGCAATATGATCCAGTTTATTCTGCCAGTAAATTGAACCTGAGTTACTGCGGGCATGTTTCAAACGCTGGGAATAAATGTATCCTCCAAAAAATTTCAATCCGAAAAACAACATTCCAATAATCCAGATACCAACAACTGCAGGAAGGTTCCGATAGAAGTAATCAATATAAGGGCCGATAAATATCCCCCATGATGTCTGTTCTTTCTGTTGGTCCATTCCTGCCGGCATGAGATCAGATGAAAAAAGCCCTGCCCCTTCCCGACTTTCAAATGAATCAGTTGTTATACCAGCTCCGTTATAAACAATGGTAAAAGTCAGTATAGCCAGTATAAGAATAACCATCAATGACGCTACTGAAATCCAGTATCTTGCTATCGATGATTTTTTTCTTAATAAAATCAATAGGATACCAAGAATGATAGCAACTAAAGCACCCTGCCATATCGTATGTATAATAGTCCATCCAAGGGCTTCAATAATGTGGGTTGGAAAAAGATGCTCAATGATTCTCATGGCTGACCTCCTTCAAGCTTTTCAATTAATGCCTTGATCTCTTCCAGTTCTTTTTTGCTCGAGTTACCCGTACCAAGCGCCTGCATCACCATTTTGTGTGCAGAGCCTCCAAAGGCCTGATCAAGTAAACGATCAATAAGTTGTTGCCTGGTTTCCTGTTGAGCGATCAGGTGCTCATAAATATGCGTTCGATTATCTGTATTTCTTTTTAGTATCCCTTTGTCTGTCATTATTTGCATGATTTTCAAAGTTGTTGTGTAACCAACAGGCTTTTGCTTATTTAATACATCATTAACAAACCTGACCGTTCCGGGTCCGTTTTCCCATAATATCCGCAGGATTTCCAGTTCTGCATTTGTTGGTTTAATTCTTTGTTTGGCAGTCATATTATAATTTATTACGAAAAACTTCGTACAAATATATACGAAAGGATTCGTAATGTCAAGCATTTTTTACGAAATATTTCGTAGAAGGTAATTACCTCATTTACATACTCTGGGTATATTGCTGTTTATCTGATAATTACTAAAGAACTGAAATAATGTTAAAAAATGTTAATACAGGTGAAACCAGGAAATCAGAAAGGCAGAATGTGTGGATAGAAATAAATAGCGATCAATCCTAGTGCAGTTGTGAATAAAGCAAGCAAAACAGCAAACCAGCCGAGCACCTTTTTCTTTTTCGCAATGGCAATTATTCCGAATACCAGGAAGAGAAGTGCAAATCCAAATACCTGCAATATCATGATCAATTCATTATAATTCAGTTGCAATACTATTACATATCTTTCAATAATCAAAGAACATTCAGAGGAATTAAAAAAGCCGGTCAATTGGCTTGACCGGCATAACCCAAAATAAATAGATGTGATTATGAAGAACTCCTAATTTAATATAATCTTCTTCAGAAAGCAAGCATTATTCTGCGAGATGTATAAATAGACCTCCCCGTGGTCAATATTCAGATCTATCTCGTCATCATATTTTCCGGAAAAGTCCTTCAGCTTATCTTTAAACAACACCTCCCCTTTGCTGTCAAGGAATGATACTGTGCATTTATTAGCTTTTTCTGCCTTAAATACCAGATCAACCTTCCCATCATCATCCCGTATTTTTAGTATGATACTTTTAATATCCAGATCCTGATCACATTTTTCGAGTCCTATTGATTTGTAATCTTTATCATCCGGATCGAGAATCTCAACATGGGTTCCACCTGAAATAAAAATAAACTCATTGTCATCTGAAATATCTATCTTTTTCATTTTAATAATATCATCATCCCCTTCAGCTTTCCAAACAAAAACATCCTTCGATTCATCATCCTCGCCACTTCCTTTTGTCTTCACAATGATCTTTTTCATATCCTTATCATCGGTTGTATATATAAGGTAATCCCCTTCATCATCAGTTATAAAACTGTATTCCAGGTCAATATCCTCAGCTCCTTTTACCCTTTTTATTACAAGCTTTATATCTTCACCATCCTCAGTAGTAACTGTAGCAATTGCTGTTTTAGCGGCTTCGCTCTTGGTTATTGCAATGATTTCATCATCTTCCGTAATCAATTCTATTGTCTTCATGCGGGTAGCGGTCAACGAATCACCTGTCATATATAATGTCATTTTACCCTCATCAATAATATCAATATCCACATCAAGGTCTTTAATAATTTCCTTAAGGTTTTTCATATCATCACCCGATGAAAAACAGATGACAGTATCCATTGTTTTTTCACCATCATCAGAAATATAGATTTTTACTTTCTTTGCTTTCTCAGGCTCCTGTGCAAGGGTATTTACAATCTGGGAGAGAATTATGACAATTAAACTGATTAGAAATAAAATTGCAAATTTGATCGTTTTCATATTCTTAATATTTTTAGTTAATAATTCAACAACAAAGCTAAATTAGGTACTGGCTTTCAATGGTTAAGGTATCGTTAAAAAAAGTTAAGGAAAGGTTAAGACCAGATGTTTACCGTTGAAATATGTTAATTTTGAACTGTGAATAAGAAGCTAATAACCGGTCTTATTGTTTTGATGAGCATTTCACTGGTTGGGATAATTCTGGTCCAGCTATTCTGGATCAGGAATGCCATAGAAATAAAAGAAAAGCAATTCGATCGTGATGTCACTTCTTCCATGACCAACATTGTTGACAGGTTGCAGACCAACGATGCCGTTATGTTTATATCCTCCAGTATGAAGGATCAGGGGAAACCGGTAGTTCAAACACTGGAGAACTATAGTTTTGTAGATTACGGTTTTCAGGATTCCCTGTTAAACGATATCATCATTGTTAGCAAATCGGAAAATAACAAGGATCTGAATAGATCTGAATACAAGTTTATTGCGGAGGTTTCGAATGAGGATGACAAGGAAATATTCTTAAGCTCTACCCATGAAAAAAACAAGCCGGGATATTCGATCCTTTCATTTGGTAATGAGTTTGAACAGGAGATTATTTTAAGTGAAGAAGAAGATACTGTTGAGATTGCATTAATATCAAGTACCGACAAATACAGGTATAGGATTAAGAAAATTAATAATGTAATTAAGCGGCTGACCTGGGAATATGTTACCCGTGACGAACCCATAGAACACAGGCTTGACCTGCAGGCCGTGCAGGATATTATCAGCGATGAATTCAAAAATAAAGGCCTACCCCATAACTTTGAGTTTGGGATATTGGCCGATTCCATTGACGATTCAGAATTTTCATTTGTTTCCGGGCAGTTTTATGAGATTAAAGAAAATAATGTTTATAAAACAAGCCTCTTCCCAGACGATATATTCAACAAGAGCAGTTCCCTGCTCATCTCTTTTCCCGACAAGGGCGCTCATGTGCGAAAATCAATATCAATTCTGCTATTTGGATCAGTTTTCTTTACACTGATTATCCTGACTACCTTTGGTGTTACCATACACATTATCTTCAGGCAGAAGAAAATATCTGAGATCAAGTCTGATTTCATCAATAACATGACGCATGAGTTTAAAACACCCATTGCCACGATCTCACTGGCTGCTGATTCAATGACCAATCCAAAAGTTATCAGGGATAAAACCAATGTATCATATTATGCAGGGATCATCAAGGAGGAAAACAAAAGGATGAACTCACAGGTTGAGCATGTATTGCAAATGTCGTTACTTGATAGAAATGACCTGAATCTAAACATAGAGAATTATGATATCCATCGTTTGATTAACAAGGCTATCAGGAATATCGGCCTTCAGTTAAAGGAGAAAAATGGTCAGATCAATACGCACTTTGATGCAGTCAGCCATTATGCCCTTATAGACGAGATCCATTTTACAAATGTACTGTATAACCTTATTGACAATGCACTGAAATATAATAATAAGGAACCACTTATTACAATCCGGACACAAAACCATAATAATGAGCTTGAAGTTATCATTGAGGATAATGGCATAGGAATGAGTAAAGATATTCAGAAAAGGATTTTTGACAAATTCTTTCGTACTCAGACCGGTAATATACACAACATCAAAGGTTTCGGCCTTGGACTGTCTTATGTAAAGGCCATTATTAACGCCTGTGGCGGTAAGGTGGCTGTAAAAAGTGAACCTGCAAAAGGAACCCGATTTATAATAAACCTTTTAACACCAGATCATGAAAACTGAAACCAGGAAAATATTCATGGTAGAGGATGACCAGAACTTTGGGGCCGTGATGAAATCATATCTGCAGATACACGATTTTGACGTTGACTGGATTAATGACGGGGCCATTGCCGTGGATGAATTTAAAAGGAATCATTATGATATCTGTATTCTTGATATCATGCTTCCAAATAAAGATGGTTTTACAATAGCTGAGGAGATCAGGTCTATTAACAAAGAAATACCATTGATTTTTCTCACAGCCAAAACCCTTAAAAAAGATATCCTCCAGGGATTTGAACTGGGTGCAGATGATTACATCACCAAACCATTCGATTCGGAGGTTTTACTCTGTAAAATCAATGCTATTCTGAAACGGAATAAAGACCAGCAAACAGGCAACCCCGACCAGATGCAATTTTCCATTGGTAAATTTAGCTTTGATGCGGATAACCGAACAGTGGTTTTTGAAAAGATATCCGTAAAACTTTCCCCCAAAGAATCAGAATTATTACGTTTGCTCTGCGTATATATGAATAAGGTATTGCCAAGGGATCTCGCATTGCGTACAATCTGGGGCGATCCCAATTATTTCACTACCAGAAGCATGGATGTTTTCATCAGTAAGCTGAGAAAAATTCTCAGCAAAGATCCTGATATAGAAATTATTAACATTCATGGCAGTGGTTACAGGTTGAATGTGAAGGTGAACTAAGGCTGTTAACCAATTACCGATTAATCATGCGGAAATATTTTGTTCAATTGTTCAATTGTTTCATTGTTTCATTGCTTCATTGATTGCCTGTCGAAGCTTCTGTTCAGGCTGGTTCAATTCTTTGTTACCATTCCAACATTTAAGAATCTATGACAACTTTTCAAATTCCTATTAATCAATATTCTTTAATCGATAGTTGGGGATATACTGTTTTGTTATATTGTGCAAATATTCGCGCAGGTTTGCAAAGATGTGCGGGTAAAAGTGTTAATTTTATTGGCAAGAAGGTATTTTGACAAGGCCAAGGATAACGATGCCCTGCGCGGGGAACATGCATTGAGGTTGTTCCAAAAGTTGTATTCCATTGAACGCACTGCACGGGAACAACAGCTAAATCCGGATGAAATAAAAGCCATAAGACAGAATGAGGCTGTACCTATATTAGAAGAGATGGAATCCTGGATGAAAGAAGAAATATACCATGTGCTCCCAAAAAGTGCCATTGGGAAAGCCATAGCCTATACACTCAAACTATGGCCCAGACTGATAAGGTATATCGATGACGGACGATTCCTAATAGACAATAACCTGATAGAGAAATCAATCAGACCGGTGGCCCCCGGAAGAAAAATTTTTCTCTTTGCCGGATCTCATGATGCTGCCCAAAATGCTGCCATGATCTATTCTTTGCTTGCTACCTGTAAAATCAATAACGTGGAACCATTTCAGTGGTTGAAACATACCCTGGAAATAATCCCGGATTATCGGGTAAACCAACTCCACAAATTACTTCCCGGCCAATAATACGGGATTTATCACGAATAATCAAGATGTAGTTTGCCGAAGGGATACGTCTTTATTATGTATTCCGTGATGGCGCTTTGTTAACACCACAGGGAATATCAAGTACAAGCTATGATGACATGTATGCATCTTCGAATCCTCACGAATATAAGGTTTGTGCTACTGCCTATGGCTTGGGTTATTCAGAAAACTTTGGTATTGATAATGGGTATAAATTGGGAATTCCGGGTCAGGCTACAGTTTACGGAAACAACTATGTCAATCCAGGAGATATTGTTACCTATACAGCAAACGCCACAAATACAGATGTTTTCTATTGGACTGCTCCCGTTGACTGGAATCCGAATTCAGGCAATGGTACCAGTTTTACTTCTATTGTTGGCAATAGTACTGGTCAGGTGTGTGCCACACCTTATAATATTTGTGGATATGGTCAGGAAGGTTGTCTTTATGTTAATGTTTCAGTTGGAATTGAAGAAGAATTATCTGACAAATATCTTTTATACCCAAATCCATCACACGATAAAGTTTACATCTCAAATGCTGAAGATGTTCAATCGGTTGAAATATACAATATGCGTGGTGAAAAACTTAAAAGCCTGGAATTCAATAAATTTATCGATATCTCAGGATTTCCAAAAGGGATCTATTTTATTCAGATAAAATTAAAAGATGGACTGATTCTCCCAACTCAACGAATTATTAAAATATAACCAATCACTGCATCCCCCCTCCCTATTCATAGGGAGGGGCCAGGGGTGGGTAAAAACATCAACCAGCCATACTCACCTCACCAAAACTACGCTCCCAACCCCCACCTTACCAGTATTGCCCCCAAATCGATAAGAAACCCTGTAAACATATGTACCTGCCTCACAAATCCTCCCGGTAACTCTTCCGTCCCAAGCTTTATTAGGATCTTTACTCTCAAAAATCAAACCACCCCACCGATCAAATATTTTCAAATCATATTCAATGAAATCACACTTTGCCAGGATCAGAAATCCATCATTTTTTCCATCCCCATCAGGTGTAAATGCATTCGGTACAAAAATCTTACAATTACAATTTCCATCTGATATGATAATAGAATCAGTGTCAATTCCACATAGGTTTGAAACCTCAACCCAGTAAACCCCTTCCTCAGAGATATAAAAAATAGGATCGTTTGAATGATCCTGCCATAAATAATCAGTTCCTGTTGATGACACATCGATCATTATTATATCCCCGCGGCATAAACTCGTATCATTACCTAAATTCACTTTTGGTAAATTAAGGTAATCAACATTGATCGTATCACCGGCAGAACCACAATCATTCTCAACATTCACCCAGTAGGTACCTGTTTGCATCACTGTAAATTGAGGATCATTTGAATGATCCTGCCATGTATAAATACTATTTTCTGTGGTTGCATTAAGCAGAAGGGATTCTCCACTGCATAGTACTGTGTCATTACCCAGGTCAATATCAGGAGCATCATTGTATGAAATATAAATCGAATCAGATTTAATACATCCATATGCATTTACCTCAACCCAGTAGTTTCCTTCCGAACTAACATTAAAATATGAAAGACTTGAATTATCCTGCCATATGTAGGTTGCGCCTGGGAAATAAGCATCAAGCATAATTGTTTCACCGGAACACAGACTGGTATCATTACCAAGTTCAATATCGGGTAACGGCCTGAAGAGAACCTCTATGGTATCTGTATTTGTACCACATAAATTTGTGACCTCTACCCAGAACGATCCACTATTTTGTACAGTATATGTTGGATTTGTTGAATTATCCTGCCATATATAAGTAGCTCCCTCTGATGTTGCATCCAGAATCATCACTTCACCTGAACAGAGACTGGTATCATTACCCAAGTTAATTTCTGGCAGTAAAGCCTGGCCAATGATAATAGTATCAGTACCTGTTCCACAGGAATCGGTTACTTCCACCCAGTATGTTCCTGGCTGGGATACAATGAATAACGGGTCTGTTGAATTATCCTGCCACCTGTAATTTGCGTTTTGGTAATATGCGTTTAACACAAAAGTGTCCCCCTGGCACAAAACCGTATCGTTTCCAAGTTCAACCACTGGAACAGAGCAGGTATCGATTACAAAATCATCAAACCACATAACATATTGAGCAGACCCCCCACTCATTATACTGAAGTTATGGTTTCCTGCAGGCACCAGCACTTCTACGGTATATCTGGTCCATGGTGTTCCTGTCGGGACCAACACCTCAGGACTCACATCTTCATCATCAACCATAAGTGTAAAATGTGCCAATGATAGATTTTGTCCATTTGGCCCGTTCGGATATGGCCCGCAATACCAAACGCTCATTTTTACTATCATATCGGACTCAAAAAATATTTCAGGTGTTAATACCTGGTCACTACCGGCATAAAAGAACACATAACCCGTACCACCATGTGCCCCAAAGAAACCTGTATTGTTAATGCCATCAACCTGGCAACCCAGATCTCCAACATGGTACAATGGATGTATACCATCCACAACCCTGCCGGCATCATTATAGCAAGTATAACCATCAGGGCAATGGCAGGCTTCATTTGTTCCTGATTCAAAATCTGAGTTTGGGAAGATTTGTGACATTGTTTGAAAGAACACAAAAAATAACAACGTTGTTAAATAGATGATCTTAAATAACATTTGGATCTATATTATGAATTAAAGAAATGATAATTATTGTTCAATTCAGATTTATTTGCTAAGATTACAAACAATGTAACAAATATTGAAGATATTAATTTATCTTTTTTCATTTAGATAGATCTGAAATGGTTCAACAAATTTATTGATATCTCGTAATTCCTAAAGGAATATATTTTATATGTATCAAATTACAAAATGTGTCATTTCTCTCAACTCAACGGATCGTGAAAATATAACAAATCAGCGAATATCAGTATGTTGCACGAATCAAAATTATACAATGTCATGGATTCTCTACTTTTCCATTCTTTGTTGCTTTTTGTATCAACTGCATGCGTTATTCTTACCACACAATTTACTTTAATTGGCCGAAGTAATTCGTTGTAGAATGTAGAATATGATTTTGCTTTCACAATTTATTCCTGAATATTTATTATCTTTATTACTGTATCAGCTTCAGGTTCAATTATAATTTGCAAATAGCCATAAATACCAGGTCCTCGGTAATAACTAAAAACCTTTTTCTTATAAATTGGAGATTTAATATTTTTAACAAAATAGATTGTATCTTCATCTCCCATTATTTCTTTAACACTATTTATATCCATTCCTATTTTTATCTGCTCAATATTTTGTCGGTTCTTTTTACCGATTCTTGCTTTCTGGCTATAATTTGTAAGGAAAACATATACACCCATAAAAATAACGACGAACAACAATAATGCTAATAATAATAATTTTTTTCGTTTCATACTCGTATTTAAAATTCATAAGGTATCGTAGAAAATCTAAAAATTTTTGGTGCTGATAGAAATTTATTTATGTATTCAGTCGCTTGTCTTGGATAAAACATTAACTGAAAACCATATTGACCATAGAAATAATTACCTAAATTATTAGAAAAAAGATCCTGCCAATTAAAGGCACTACCTGGTGATGAAAATAATTGTAAAAACTCTTTAAAAAGTCCACCGATATTTCCATATTGACCAGCAACAAGCATATGTTTCATATCAATGAATTTCCCAGTTGCCTTGTCATAAACGAAATGGATACCATCTCCTTCACCTGATTTCACATCATTTCTTATATCCCTAATATGCCATCCATCATAATAGTTTACAAAGTCTTGTAAAGTACCTTTATTTACTCCAAATTTATAACCCATTTCAATATTACCTTCCCCTGAACTAGCAATATTTATGTTTTGAATAATTCCCACATATTGAGTCAGTTTCATCTTTGCCAACTCCAAATTAATCTTTACTTCTTCAAGAAAATCCAAAGATTTCCTTTTTTGCTCATCCATATATTTTTGAAAGCTGTTCTTCACCCTTGATCCATGGAAACTTCCGCCTCCTCCAATTCCTCTACCGCCTCCTCCAGTCAGCCACAAAGGCATCCATGCACCAGGATCATTATCACCATAATATTCATCATTAACCCATACCCAACCATATTCAATTCTGATTCCCGTAAGTTCCCCTTCTCCGTTATGTACACCAAACGTAAATACAATTGCTACAGGTAACCATTCCCTCCTTATTCTTCCATCTGGATCAAACCCATTCACTGGATCATTACCCATTCCAATGTATGGACTGGGATATTGCAAAACAGGATCTGGCACATGCCACCTACCCAATTGCTGATCATAATACCTGGCCTCAAAATCATACCATGTGAAATTCCTGTCCGGTTCTCCATTACCATCAATATCAATAGCCTCAAACTGCCGCTCCTTTCCCTGGTATAAATGATTATCTTCCAGATTCTCCCGGTAACCCAAACCATTAATTGTCATTCCAAAGGGGTAATAATGATCTTCCTGTATAGCCTCTGCAATATCATCGTCATTAAGATCGGAAAATATAGTCCGTACATTACAAAGGTGGTCTTTCAGATAGTATTCATATCTGAACTCACCACTTGCCTGTTTCAGTAACCTCCCAATATCGTAACATATATATTCCATATCATACCAACATAAGTCAATCTGTTAACCATAGTTTAGATATTAAAATACGCTAATATATCAGGAAATTTAAAATATCCAATCAGTAGTGTCCGACTAAAATAATATAAAAAAGGGTACTTCCCGGAGGTTTCC
>CAYXUU010000054.1:0-32367 GCA_964468645.1 uncultured Bacteroidales bacterium | reverse complement strand
GAACTGGTTAATACAACAACATAATTCTGCGGGATTAGTTTAATGACATCATAGATTAATGGATCATTGCCATCCCCCATAACACATTGTATTCCCTTGATATCAATTTCTTCATAGCGCTTAGGATTCTTTTCAATAATCACAACATCCCTGTTATGCATAAAGAGTCTGCGGGCAAGAAGTACCGCAGTAGAACTTCCACCGATAATAACAGTTTTATCAACAGGGAATTGCTTCCTGGGATTTAGCTGATTATATATTATTGGAGATAACAAACATGTGATCACAGCCATCAGGATAAAACATGCATTAATGCCTTCTGATATCACACCCAGTTCCACTCCAATGCTGGAGGCAGCAATAATCAGGCTTAGGCGGGATGCTATTAAAAATCCGCCAGAAACAGCCTGTCGGTATCCAAATAGCCTTGCCCAAATCAACGCAGGTAAGACTTTAACAGCATAAAGGGTAAACACCAGTATTCCCAGGAACAGGTATAGTGAATTATCGAGTTCCATTAATGCCTGAGGATTAAACTTTATGCCTACCATGATGAAAAAAATGGGTATAAAGAAACCATATCCCATGCCATCCAGTTTGATGATCAGAAGGGAACGGTCTTTATGCAGGAACATAGATAGTATCAGTCCACCTATAAATGCCCCCAATAAAATAACCTCAGTTCCGATAATCTGGGAAAGCACAACCAGTACCAGTATCAACAAAATCGTTCCCCTGACTTTGATCTGTGATGCAGCATGAGAGAGCTGATAAATGATCTTCTGATACATGGGTACTTTACGGACCAGGCTGCCAAGAAAATAAAACATGATGAATACGGCAATAAAATAAAGAAGCCAGAGCATATCAAACCTGAGGCCTTCCTTTAAAATAAATGCTGAAATCGTAAAAAGCACAATACTTAAAACATCTGCAATTGCTGCAGTTAGTATGATCATCTGGCCAAACCTGGTATTGATCTCCCCCCTGTTCTTTAAAACAGGAACAATAATCCCAACAGAAGTGGTAATCATGATCAGAGCGAAATACCATTTATTCTCCAGATTAATAATCCGGCCGATCAATAATGTTGCCAGATACGATAATAAGAGTGTTGATATAAAAATTACTATTCCAACAAGTAGTGGATTCTTTAGAAAGCGTGAAAACGTTAATCTTCTCCTGGGTAAGGATGCCAGAATCTGATCGATATCAATCTCCAATCCGGTGAGAAACATTAAAAAGATAAACCCGGTAAGTGCCAGAAACTCCAGGATCTCAAGATTTGCCTCTGGGAAAAAAGCGAGAAAATAACGACCAATAAAATATCCGGCAATTATTTCAATAATAACTGTAGGAACTCTTTTCAGGCCTATTATAGACATCAGCATTGGTACTCCCCATGCGTTAGCCACCACAATCATCAATGGATAATAATCAAAATCAAATGAAATATTTAATAAGGATACCACAGTTAATTCGTGTAATTTATAGTAAATCTAATCTTTTTACTCGATTTTTGTGTTTGAGTTTCATAATAAAATTCCCAAATTTGTTGGTTTTAAAAAATTAACCGCTATTGCCTATGAATCCTATCCTGGAATTTATTGATAAAATTATTGTTGCTTATAATGATTATGTAGGTGGTTATGCTGTTCTTTTCATGTTAATCCCTACCGGGTTGTATTTCATCATTCGGTTGAAGTTCCTGAATGTAACGCGGCTGTTTCATTCCATCAGGGTTGTAGCCGGCAAGTATGATAAAAAAGGGGACAAGGGTGATGTTAATCACTTCAAGGCATTAACCACTGCTTTATCTGCAACCGTTGGGACAGGAAATATTGTTGGGGTGGCACTTGCTATATCCCTCGGTGGACCGGGGGCCATATTCTGGATGTGGATTACCGGATTTCTCGGGATGATCCTGAAATATGCAGAATGTACCCTTTCCCACAAATACAGGACTTTTAACAGCGATGGCACGGTATCAGGTGGCCCCATGTACTATATCAGGGACGGTTTGAAGGATAAACTTGGTGGAGGGGCAAAAATACTGGCAGGCATCTTCGCTGTTGCAACAATATTATGTTCCCTGGGAACAGGGAATATGGCCCAGTCAAACTCAATGACAGGTGTATTCCATGAAAGCTATGGTATTATGGAACACTTCTTTATAGGAGGATGGGAAGTGCCAACCAAATTACTAACAGGTATTATTATCACCGGGCTTGTCCTGCTTGTAATTGTAGGGGGTATTAAAAGGATCGCAGAGGTAACATCAAAGCTGGTACCCTTCATGGCCATATTATATTTTATCAGTGCCATTGTGGTGATCTCTTTACAAATTGACGAAGTTCCTGCTGCGTTTAAAATGATAGTTACTGATGCTTTTACCGGTACTGCAGCTACAGGAGGTTTTGTAGGCAGTGCATTCATTCTTACTATCATCTGGGGTGTACGCAGGGGTTTATTCAGCAATGAGGCCGGACAGGGCTCCGCACCCATTGCCCATGCTGCGGCAAGAACAGAATACCCGGCCCGTGAAGGTCTTGTAGCATCCCTTGAACCACTTGTTGATACCCTGATAATCTGTACCCTTACAGCTCTGATTATTATCCTGACTGGGGCATGGACAACAGGTGATGAAGCTACAGCTTTTACTGTTACCGGTATGGAAAGAGGGCTTGGAGAGATAGGTCTGGACATTATGGCCAAACATATTGTAGCCATTGGACTCCTGCTTTTTGCCTTCAGCACAATTATCTCATGGTCATATTATGGAACAAGAGCTGTTAATTACCTGCTGGGTGAAAAATTCATAAAACCTTACAGGTACCTTTATGCTCTCTTTGTATTCTTTGGTTGCATCTGGGGTATTGACCTTGTATGGCATTTTGTGGATATGGTGATCACATTCATGACCATCCCTAACCTCATTGCACTGTTGTTACTTGCTCCTGTGATTATGCGGGAAACAAGAAATTATTTCTCTGAGATGGAAAAGCAAAACATCCTAAAAAGAAATGGCCGGCGATGATGCCGGAGCTAAATAGTATGGATTGAAGAAACGTTAATTATATAAATTGTCGATTGTCAATGTCTGATTGAAATAACCCATAATATATTATCAATTAAATGATTAAAACCTTCAATTTAAGAATATAACAACAGGATTTTAATAGTTAACCATCGAAAAATGAAAATTGAAAATTGACATTCGTCCAATTAAAACTTTAGCCTGGTGGTACTAAGCAAAAAGACCGGACTCATTTTAATACTTGCATTATTTGCTGGCCAGCTATTACTGAATGCCCAGACAGATCCCCGCTTTGATACGATTACTGAAATAACTGATTCAACGTTTGCCATTGATGAGGGTGAAAATACTTTAAGTAAGCGAATCGATGATGCTTTTACCCCTGTTGTTGATGTTCTGGGTAAAGTTTTATTCTGGGATCCATTTTCTGCTGTTGGGATTTATGATCCGGTCGTGTGTGATGAAAAGGGTACACCACTTATAAACAAAGACGGAGACGAAGTAAGGGCGCCGTTGAAATTGATCGTGGTATGGTTGATATTTGGTGGTCTGTTTTTTACAGTTTTTATGCGATTTATCAACATCCGGGGGTTCAGACATGCCATCCAGCTAATACGGGGGAAATATGATAAACCTGGAACAAAGGGGGAGGTAAGTCATTTCCAGGCATTGACCACTGCCCTTTCAGCAACAGTTGGCCTGGGTAATATTGCCGGTGTGGCACTGGCAATTTCTATTGGTGGTCCCGGTGCAACAATCTGGATGATCATGGCAGGATTACTGGGTATGTCATCAAAATTTGTAGAATGTACCCTGGGTGTTAAATACCGTAAGATTGATTCAAAAGGAAGGGTTTCAGGTGGTGCCATGTATTACCTCAGACATGCCCTTAAAAAGAAAAAGCTTGGTTTCCTGGGTATAATCCTGGCTTTTACTTTTGCCATCCTGGTTATTGGCGGTTCTTATGGTGGGGGAAATATGCTACAGGCCAACCAGGCTTTTGAACAATTTGCCAATTTTTTTCCAAAAACCGCTGACCACGGCGCCTGGTATGGACTGGTGCTTGCATTTTTTGTTGGGCTGGTGATCATCGGAGGGATTAAAAGCATTGCCAGGGTTACTTCCAGGATAGTTCCTTTTATGGCTTTATTATATGTTGGTGCTGCGCTGGTGATCATTATCATGAATATTGATAATACAGGGCATGCTTTCAAACTGATCTGGGATGGAGCATTCTCTGCTGATGCGATGAAAGGAGGATTTATCGGTGTCTTGATATGGGGGTTCCAGAGGGGGGCATTTTCTAATGAGGCTGGTGTTGGGTCTGCGTCCATCGCCCACTCTGCTGCTAAAACAAATGAACCGGTCAGTGAAGGTATTGTTGCTCTGCTGGAACCTTTTGTTGACACGATAGTGGTTTGTACAATGACTGCACTGGTAATCATTTTCACAGGATTGTATGAACACTCAGGAGGACTTACCGGTGTTAGTCTGACATCTGCAGCATTTGAATCGGTGCTACCCTGGTTTCCATATTTGCTATTGCTGGCTGTAACATTATTCGCCTTCTCCACCCTCATTTCGTGGTCATACTATGGCCAGAAAGGTTTTGATTATCTCCTGGGAGGTTACAGCGAAAAATTATTTGGAACAAGAGTAGTCACAGATACCATATACCGCTTATCTTTTCTTGCTGCAATTGTAATCGGATCCGCTTCAAATCTCCGTTCTGTTATGGATTTCTCCGATATGATGGTATTATGTATGGCTTTCCCGAATATCATCGGGTTGGTCATACTGGCCCCCGAAGTTAAGCGGGATCTCAAGTCATACTGGGCAAGGTTGAAAAGCGGGGGGATAAAGAGGTATAAATAGTTGGGAGTTCAGAGTTCGGAGTTCTGTGTTTTGAGTTCTGGGTTTTGAGTTCTGAGTTCGAAGTTCGAAGTTCAATGACTAACGACTAATGACAATTAAACAATTAAACAGTTTAACAATTAAACAATTAAACCAACCAACCAACTAATCATGAAACAGTGGTATGAAAGATTATTCGCTAACTATGCAAAAACTTACGATAAAGAAGTATTCACTCAGGGCACCCTTCAGGAGGTAGGTTTTATTGAGAATGAAATCAAGCATGACAGGTCAAAAACAATACTGGATATTGGATGTGGTACAGGAAGGCATGCAATCGAATTAGCTAAGCGGGGTTATAAAATTACTGGTATCGATCTCTCTGAGGCACAGATTAAACATGCAAAAGTGAAAGCAAAGAATGAAGGTGTTGAGGTGAATTTCCTGGTTAAAGATGCAAGGAAATTTAAACTTGATCAAAAGTTTGATCTTGCGATCATTATATGTGAAGGAGGGTTCTCACTGATGGAAACAGATGAAATGAATTTTCAGATACTCAAACAGGCAACTTCCCATTTAACAGAAAAAGGAAAAATCATCCTTACATGTCTCAGTGCACTGTTTCCTTTATTCCATTCTGTAAAAGACTTTCTTAATAAGAATATGGAGCAGGGAGAAACCGGGGAATGTTCTTTTAATTTGATGGAATTCAGGGAATACTCCTCTTTTAAGATAAATGATGATGATGGGAGGGAAATTGAACTTGCTACCAATGAACGATATTTTACACCGCCGGAAATAAAATGGTACTTCACATTACTTGGATTTAACAATATTGATATTTTAGGCTGTGATTGTGGTAATTTCGACCGGAACTCGAAACTCACAACCGAACATTTTGAGATGATGGCCATAGCAGAGCGTTAAGGTTGCCAACCCTATAAGGTTGGCAACCTTAACAATAAACAGCCTGTAATTCATCATCTTGTATCTGTTGTTCATTGTAGTTAATATGATGAAAAATACAATGGTAGATACCAGTATTCTAACACCGGTTATGTGATGGCAGCCTGTTAGGATGAAAGCCTGAGATAAAACAATATTGAACATGAATAAAACAACAGATAGAATTCCGGTATTCTGGAAAGTTTTCCTGGTCATTCTGGGCATCATTGCCTTATCTTCCGGGCTAATAAAATCGCCAGGTTTCTGGTCATCATATGTGCTTGATATCGCTGGTCCAGCATGGATATATATCTTAATCCGGGGGCAGTATTCCGGATCCAAATCATTCCTGTCATTAAAACTTTCTCCTGAAATAGCTGTTATTCTTATCATTGTTATTGGGGTACTGATCGAGTTAAGTCAATACTACAAACTTTATACATCAACTTATGATCCTTACGATTTTATTGCATATGCTTCATTATTAATTCCGGTGTATCTCCTGGATAAATGCTTAAATTTATACTGAAATTTTAATCCTATGAGAATATTAGTGTTAAACGGCAGCCCTAAAGGTGAAGTCAGCATTACCCTGCAATATATCCATTTATTACAGAAAAAGTTTAAGGGGCATGAATTTCAAATTCATCATGTCTCTCAGAAAATTAATAAGATTGAAAAAGATGAAGCGTATTTCAATGATATCATAAATGATATTAGGAATTGTGATGCAGTTATCTGGTCATTCGGCCTGTGGGTCCTGGTTGTACCCGCTCAGTTTATGAGATTTATTGAACTGATTTCCGAAAGAAATGCCCAATCGGCTTTTACAGGTAAATACACCACAGCAATTTCTACCTCCATACAATTCTATGACCACACAGCTCATAATTATATACGGGCTATTTGCGAGGACCTGGGAATGAAGTTCTCAGAATCAATATCATTCTATTTGTTGAATTTTATGAAGGAAGAAAAACGGCAGGACTTTTTTGTATATTTTGAGAATTTTATCAGAACAATCGACAAAGAACTGGATACTACCAGATTATTCCCCAGGCTTACATTCAACAACTTCGATTACCACCCAACTTTCTCTGACGCGAAAATTAAAACAGCTAAGAAGGCCCTGGTTATAACGGATGATTCTGATAAAGACAAGAATACTGGCAAAATGATTGAACGTTTTGTGGATTCTTTTCAGGACAAACCCGAAGTTATTGATCTTAATGATATTGAGATTAAAGGAGCCTGCCTAGGTTGTATGAAGTGTGGATATGATTATCAATGCCATTACAAAGATGGATTTAAGGAATTTTACAATAACAGGGTGAGAAATGCTGATATACTTGTATTTGCCGGTGCAATGAATGGAAGATACCTTTCATCAAAATGGAAAACCTTTTTTGACAGGGCATTTTTCTGGAATCACACACCTTCACTGTTCAGAAAACAGATCGCATATATTATTTCCGGCCCTGTCAGTCAGAATCAAAATTTAATCCAAATACTGGAAGGAAATGTTACAGCCCGGCAATTAGCCAATCTCGTTGATATCATCAGTGATGAATCAGCAGATTCTTTGGTAATTGATTCCAACATTCAACGGCTTGCTGAACAGGTTGTATTATATGCCGACAGGGACTTTGTCAGGCCATCAAATTTTCTCGGGGTTGGGGGCCATAAAATATTCAGGGATGAGATATTCGGGCATATCAGAGGTGTATGGCAGGCAGATCACCGATATTATAAGAAACATGGCCTTTATGATTTTGAACAGAAAAAAAGAGGGCTCAGAATGATGAATTTCTTCCTTTTAATGCTTTGCAGGATACCTTCATTCAGGAAAAAGTATTATGATAATATTAAAAAGTTTCCCGCGAAACGATACGGGAAACTTCTTGATAAACTGGTGGAACAAGATAAAATTTGATTTATAACTGAGGAAAACTTTGAAAATATTAATTCTCAGGAAACTGAAATAATCTCCCCCTGATGAAGACTGATCTATCAGATATGAAAAAGAGGGCATTCTTTTTTAAGTCTTACTTTTACTGTATTGGACAAAAACACGAAGGCCAAGAAACAAACAATATCCATTTTGGGTGCTTACATGGCCGCCATCTCCCTGTTGTATTTTTTACGATATTCTGAAGGTGATAATCCGGTATATCTCTTGAAGATCACCCTGAAAGCTTTGATATCATTGTATCCGACAGAAAACATCACATCGTTAATATTATGTGTTGATGTTTCTAAACTCCTTTTGGCAGCCTCAATCTTCACCCGCTGAATATAATCTCGCGGAGTATTTGCTGTAGCCTTCTTGAACCTCCTCACAAAATTTCTGCGGCTGAAGGCATGGATTTCAGCCAGTTCTTCAATGCATATCTTTTCGTGGTAGTTGTCTTCGATATAATTCTGAGCTTTAATAATCAAATCGTCCTCATGTTTTTTTTGTGGATTGAAAATAGCAAAATGATTCTGATTAGCCCTTTCGAAATCTATTTCAAATACCTTCGAACACCAGATAGCTGCTTCCCGACCACAGTGCTTTTCAACAAGGTGTACAATAAGGTTCAGAAAGGAGAACGCACCTCCGCTGGTATAAATTCCGTTGTCTTCTGTGATGACTTTTTCCTCAACAAGGTTGATCTTTGAGTATTTCTTCCTGAAATAATCTGCCGCCATCCAGTGTGTTGAACATTGCTTTCCATTCAATAATCCGGTTTCGGCCAGTAAAAAAGCCCCAAGGCATAAACTCGCGATCTCGCTACCATGGTTTATGCGTTGATTCCGTACCCATGAGATCAATTCTTCATTTCTTTGTATACTTTCATCAATATCGCCATCTATGGCAGTTAGAATGATGAGGTCAGTCTTTTCTACATCATAAATTGTCCTTGAGTGATTAATTGTAAATATGCCGTCACATTGCTTCTGCTCATGCTCAATACCCAATAGCCCAACATCAAATGCTTTCACATTCGAGATGCCACTTTCAATTAGGTAATCATTAACCTTATTAAATATTTCAAAGGTACCGGTGATTGAACTGATGATGGCTTTGCCGGAAGGAACAATGATGCTAATATGTTTCATTTTCTTTTTATCGCAAAGTTACTAATAATAATTGGCTCATATTACCCCCAAAGATGTCGGAATTACACACCCAATAACATAAATACTAGCCATACTTTTGTCAGAATCAACTAAAACTAATTACAATGAAAATTTATAAAAGAAATGCAGTTGCCGCCGGATTGTTGTTTGTAGCATCGGCTGCAGTAGGAATGTCCATAGGCATGGATTATGATTTAAGATTTCCGGCCGATTATGACGGGTATTATATGGTTAAAAAAGGTGAGGCGATGATCAGGGCAGCCCATACACATGGTATGCCATTTGCCCTTTATAATCTTATCCTGGCACTTGTAATACCATTCCTGGGATTTTCTGATACCATGAAGAAGCTAACATCCTGGTTCGGTATATTGATGATCATTATGCCGGTTGCGCTATTTGTAAGAGGAGTTATATATCCGGCTACATGGTTTGATATGGTAGGTTTCATTGGTGCTACCTTCTTCGTATTAACATCAGTGTTTTTGCTTATAGGTTTGTTTAAAATGAACAAAGAATAAGTTATTACATTTCGCAACCAAAAGGTAATCAATGGTTCAATCAATGGTTCAGGTCGGCAATACCTGAATCAATTCAATTAAATCATGATATTATACGGGGCAGGCCTTATGAGAAGGATGTTTTGTTCAGGGAAAAAGCCAGTACCACAGGGGTCTTTTATAATCCAAACCTTCGATGTTACTGGTACGTTACCATTCACAGTCCTGAAACGAACATTTTTGAAAGTGTCTTATATATCCCAGGCTTGCTGATTGGTAAGTTCAGGCTTGAATTAGAATCTATTTTTAAAATCGCTATGCAACACCACAAAGAATCCTTACATTAGCCTGGTAATTATACCCATGAAATACGAGTATTTAATAATTTACTATTTCTCGGGCACAGGCAATGCCCGCAATGCCGCTTCATGGATCATAAATATTGCTGAAGAGAAGGGCATAAAGACACACTTTTATAAAATCGATCGATCTAAAATCATTGACAGCCCTCCATTATCGGCTAATACACTCATCGGTTTTTGCACACCCACACATGGTTTTAACATACCTCCCCTGGTGCTTAATTTTATCTGGAAGTTCCCACCAAGCCAAAATACAGATGTCTTTATCTTAAATACACGTGCCGGATTGAAACTGTCCAAGTTATTTGTTCCCGGCCTTAGCGGTGTTGCTCAATTTCTTCCGGCAATAATTCTCAGGCTGAAAGGATACCGGGTTGTTGGAATGCAACCCCTGGATTTACCATCTAACTGGATACTCTTACATCCGGGATTGAGAGAAAAAGTGATAAACTCAATTTATGAAAGATGCCGTCGGATAGTGAACAGGTTCACTGTAAAATTGCTGGATGGAAAAAAACAATACAAAGCAATTGTATCATTTCCGATCGATATTCTTCTGGCACCTGTTGCCTTAGGCTATTATATCTTTGGCCGGTTTTTTCTTGCTAAAACACTCATGGCCTCGAATGCCTGTACTACATGTAAGCTGTGTATAAAACAATGCCCTGTTGGAGCCATCAAAGAAGTTGATAACAGGCCATTCTGGACATACAGGTGTGAGAGCTGCATGCGATGTATTAATACCTGTCCGGAAAGGGCAATAGAAACCATGCAGGGATTTGCCATCCTGTTACTATTATTATCCCCATTGGTGATTTCCCCCTTATTAATTGCGGGACTTAAGTATCTGGGGATGCGGGATTTAATTCATCATTCGGCACTAACCGAAAACATCTGGTCACTCATTGATGCCTTTATTTTCCTGGTCTTTGTTTTTATAAGTTATGGGCTTCTACATTACCTGATGCGATATAAATTGATCAACGCTGTAATAACCTATACTTCATTAAGTACCTACAGGTTCTGGAGAAGATATAAAGCTCCCCGGCAGTTAATTAAATCTCAAAATAAATAAGTTCAAATGTCATCTGTTTTGTGACAAAGACAACATAGTTAATACTAATAATTTATATTTTGACAAGCTGTTCCTACAAAACAGAAGAAAAAGCAAACCCTATAAAAAGGACAATTCAACAAAATCCGAATGTATTAATGCATGGCTACGCAGCCAAAGGATTTGAAGAAGTAAAGAATCAATTTATCCGTAATTTCACTGAAAGGGGCGAAATAGGTGCTTCTTGTTGTATCTATTATAAGGGTGAAAAAGTAGTGGCCCTCTGGGGTGGATACAGGAATAAAAAAACAAAAGAACCCTAGGAAGAAAACACCATTGTCAAGGTTTTCTCCACAACTAAATGGATGGCACTCCTGGTGGTGGCCAAACTTCATTCTGAAGATTTGTTGGATTATTCTTGCGGCAACTCGTTATGAGAATTGATGGTAAAGGAAGGACCATCGGTCAATACTTTCGGGAAGAAATTGCAGATCCTTACAATATTGATTTTTACACACAAAATGATCCAAGGGAAACTGCGCTGAGGGAAGCCATGTATAATTGTATCAAAAAGAACTTTTGTATATTTACCGTTAAGGTTTGGGAAAAGAAAGCAGTATCGGAATATCGTTGACAATCAGCATTAGACATCACATAGAATCCATTATTATGAAAACAATAATAATTTTACTCCTGTTATTTCCCGCAATTTTTATCACCAGGTCTCAAACCATCATCCTGGACGAGGATTTTGAAAACCTTTCCGGATTACCACCCGGCTGGGATGAAAGCACTACAATGCCCGGTACCCACTGGCAGATTTCCCCTGTAGCAAACACGCACTACCTTGTTATACCCTATCATACAACCATTGCGGCTTTAAATGAAGGTGATACCGACAGAACACTCCCTGGAGAATACCTGATAACGCCGGCTCTGAATCTTTCAGAATTTTCATCGGTATTTCTTTCAGCAGAAATCTTCTTTAAAGCCATGGACTTTCAGCATATAACAGAAGTATTAACAATTGAGGTTTCGACTGATGACGGCAATACATGGACGCCTATTACAAATATTGAAGGTTATTTTAACTGGCACAAAGTTTACTGCGATATTTCGGAATATTGTGGTATGCAGGAGGTAAAAATTGCATTTAAGTACAGTGATGGCGGTGGTTGGCTTTACGGGCTTGGAATCGACAATGTAAAGATCGTAGCTCCCTTTGCCAACGATGGCGCTCTTCAAGATATAGAAAAGTATGATTTTGTACTGATCAACGAGGCGGTTAATATTAAGGGTGTGGTTCAGAATGCAGGGACTGAAATAATCCAATCGTTCGATATCAACTGGATGGTAAATGGCGGGGATGTTGTTTCTGATCATTTTGGATCAAAAAACCTTTCACCACTTGACACATTCAACTTTATTCATTCTATCACCTGGATTCCCGCCACACAGGAAGCTTTTGATGTTAAAGTATGGATATCGAATGTTAACGGAATCCCTGATGAGAATCCAACCAATGATACTTTGAGCATGCATGTTGTCAATGCGGTAAGTTCAAAGCCTGAGAAAAAGGTATTCCTTGAAGTTTTTGGTGCAACATGGTGTACCCTCTGTCCGCATGGAGGGGATAAAATCTCTGAGATCAGGGACTCAACAGATAAGCTGATAGTGGCTGTAGCTCATATTGATGATCCTCTTACATGTACTGTTGGGACTGATATCTTCGAGAATTATCACCTGTTTCCTGGATGGCTGGTAACCGGTTTAATTGACAGGTATGACTTTAGCAGTGATGTTTCAATGGATATGGACAGGTATCTGTGGCCCCATCATGTTTTTCAAAGAGAAAAAGACATTTCTCCTGTCGAACTTTCTGTTTCAAACAATTATGATACTGAAACACGTGAGCTGGATATATTTCTCTCGGCAACCTTCAAGTGTGATCTGACAGGTGACTTCAGATTTAATTGTTACCTGGTTGAGGATAGTATTATCGCAGAACAGGCAAACTGCTTTATCATCCCTGAAAGAAACCCATATTGTTTTAAGGATTATTGGATATATAATCCTCCTAAAATTATTGAAAACTTTATCCATATGAATGTATTGAGGGAAGTTTTAGGAGGTTCATGGGGAACAGAAGGCAGCTTACCGGAGCATGTTTATGATGGTAACTCTTATGACTATCAATACAACTATACTATTCCCGAAGGGTTTGAGGATAATAACCTGAGGATCATTGGTGTTATTCAGAAATATGAATCCGATTCCAACAAATGTGAGGTGTTTAATGCCATTGTTATGAACCTGGATATTTATGCCAACTCTGGATTTATTCCATCAAAGGATAATCGTTTTATTATTTATCCCCACCCGGCCAGTGAATATTTGATTGTAGAAGCAAAGAACACCAAAGATTTTTGGATAGAGGTCAACAGTTTAAATGGAGAAACCGTGATGGACAAAAAAGCAGATAATAGCAAAGAAATTATCGATATTTCAGGATTAACCAGAGGGGTGTATTTAGTCAGGATAACACAAAACAGGTTGATACATCTGGAAAAGATCGTGATCATTTAATAAACTATTTTATATGGTATCAGGAATGAAATTAGAAGATTTAGGATACAATACTTATATTGAAAATTACAGGAAAGAGCTGGGTCTTGAAGCTTTTCAGGTTGCCAGAGTTATTTCAGAGCACAGGGAAAGATATGTTGTAAGGACTGATAAAAGTGAATATCATGCTGAAATTATTGGAAATTTACGATACTCTTCAAATAAAAGGTCTGACCTTCCTTCAGTTGGAGATTGGGTTACCATTTCCGAATATGATGAAGATAAGGTATTGATCCATACAGTTTTTCCCAGGAAAACAGTGATTGAAAGGCAGGCCGTTGGGAAACCTGGTGAAAAACAAATTATTGCCTCAAACATCGACTATGCATTTATTGTTCTCGCCGTTGACAGGGACTTTAACATAAACAGGGCCGAGAGATACTTAACGATCTGTTATGATGCCAATGTAAAGCCAATCATTATTATCAACAAAATTGACCTGATAGAAGAGCCGGAACTTAAAAGCATTCGGGGTAAGCTACTTGAAAGAATCAGGCAACTTCCGATCATCTTTATCAGTAATGAAACACAGGCCGGGTATGATGATCTTTATTCAATCATTGAGAAAGGAAAAACCTATTGTTTACTTGGCTCATCAGGTGTGGGGAAATCAACTTTATTGAACAATATTGCAGGGCAGTCGGTAATGAAAACCGATTCAATCAGTTTGAGCACAAACAAAGGGAGGCATGTAACAAGTCACAGGGAATTATTTATTGTAAATAATGGTGGTATTTTAATCGACAATCCGGGTATGCGGGAAATTGGTATTGGCAATGCGGAAACAGGAATGGAAATTACATTTGACACAATTATCGAATTATCTGATCAATGCAAATTCAAAAATTGCACACATCACCACGAATCAGGCTGTGCTGTAATTGAAGCAGTTGATAACGGAGAGATAGAAATGGCATTCTATAAAAATTACCTGAAAATGGAAAGAGAGAAAGCTCATTTCGAATCTGATGTTGCTGAAAAACGTAAGAAAGATAAGGACTTCGGGAAAATGATAAAGAATTATAAAAAGTTAAGGAAGAAGAATAAATTCTAAGAACAAACCTGTTATATTTGAAAAGCTCGCACAGATAATCAATATTAACATTTCTTGTAATGATTCCAATCACGGTAGCAACTTTCTACATAACTGGGATGACAGGAGGTGTATTACTACCACCCAGATTAACAGCCCCATTCACGGGATGTTACAATGAAAATCTCAACACTAATCCGGAATACCCTCCACCAAAGGGTGCGATCGATAGGTTTCTTCTATTTTTTCCAATTCTATGAAAATGAGGATTTAGAATTCCTATGGCCGCACCCACTGCTGTTTCAAATATAATATCTGTTGGGAAATGCTTTAATCCCCTGTACCTGTGATAACCTACAAATGCCGGAGGTATCAGCGCTGCAGCATATACCGGCCATTTTTTCGACCCCAGTTCAGGATGGTAATCACAGATTACCTTCGCCATGAAGAACGATGCCCCTGCAGTCCAGGAGGTATGTCCACTGAAGAATGAATTAGTAGTACCCGAATCCATAGTAGTTAAAGGCAAACAATCCTGCTGTAACCGGGACTTCAATCTTATAATTCAGTTGGTAAACTTTTTTATATTCAGGTTTCCTATTCTGCCCGGCTGTATCATTAAAAAAAAGCAAAATCATAAAAGGAATAAGGCCTTTTTTTTTAATATCTTTAAATACGTGATGGGATATAAACATAATAATACTGGAATGGTACTATTAACGGTGCGAACTTAATTATATTTCATAGAGTTGAGTTGTCAGACATTAAATTTGTCGTGAGATAAATATAATTTGTCGGCTTCATCCAGTTTTGGAAGCATGGTTTCATTTTTTTCTGAAAACGCTGCATACGGCTGAGGATTTTATCAGGATTAAATAATTTTAATTCGGTTCCTGTAGATACATAGGCTGAGGTAAAACAGTTTCCCCATCTGCCATTTCCTTTCTTACCCCCTATCACAATTTTTACATCCTTGCCTCTTATATCCGTAAGATGAATGCTATCGCCCCTTATTCAAATTCATGCAGGTTTGAATTAAATGTTGATAAACGCAAAAACAAAGGCCAGCACGGAAATGATAATACCAAACATAAAAACATTATAGGCTATCCTGAGGAGTTTATATTTTCTTGCCAGAACCTTCCCAAGTGAGTATTGATCTTTTATCATGGTTGCATAAAGGTTCTCATCGTTTCTCATCAACTCCCCTATCGCCCATTCATAATCTTCAAGTTTCATATTATAGAAATTACCAAAGAACAATAAATTCACTTTGTTCTTTTCAATATCCTCCTTATTAAAGGTACCCGATGAAATATTGGGCCGTGTTGACAGAATGGCAAAAACAATGGTTACAAGGCAAAATACAAGAAATACCAGGGTAGGAAGGATGATGTTGGGTACTTCTTCAAACCGGGTAACCAGCACTGTCATGGTTATGGACATCATAATGGCATTTACCGAAATTAAAATATTGGATTTATTATCCGCTATAGAGCTTAAGTTAATCTGGTTTCGTGCCGTAAGCCTGAACATTGATTCAACACCACGTGAATATCCTTTTGCTTTTTCTTTTTTTTGTTCTTTTTTGAGGATTTTTTCCTCAGCCTTTTGATCTAACATATTGATTTCGTTTTGTAAGCGTTTCAGATTTTTATCCTTCATTGACTGAAATTCCGTTTTTGCAAAATCGGTATGATACATGTGCTTATTAATGAACTTCACCGATAATTTATGAAAGTCCCTTTTTCTGGTCTTTGTGCCTGATAGATTGTTCCACTCCTGTCGCATCTTGTCAATTCGATCAATATAGTCATCTTCCGAGAAATGTGTCAAATCAGCATCGCAGAGAACCTGACTGATAAGGTCTTTTGGTTGCTGAGGTACATGTGTTGCCAGAATGATATTTTTAACCCGCTCAATTATATCATCATCAATTCCTTTAGACATTAAAAAATTTGAAGCGATCCTGGCGCTTTCTTCTTCATGATGCTCAGGATCAACTGCAAAGCCTGTATCATGAAACCATGCACAAAGTTTTACAGTATTCAGGTCATCATCATTCAGGCCACTGTTTCTTCCAATTAAATCTGCAGCGTCCGCCACATACCTCGCATGGTCTGCATTATGAAACACCATGCTGCTATTTAATTTATCATGCAAAAACCCGGTTACATAAGACCCAGCTTCAAATACGGTATCGGCAGTAATTTTACTCATTTGTTATTTAAATAAACGCTGAAATTTTGAACGACTATTCCTGCGAATTATTCCTTAAATATAATCAAAACAAAAAATCAAATGTAAAAGTAACCATACTTTCTTCGTATGACCTGTTATAGGTTATTGTTAAGGCTGTGAAATCGAATGGTGATATCCATATCCCACAACCATAACCATCGTGCCATCGTTCTGAATGCTCACCATTCACCCACACCCTTCCGATATCATTAAATATAAGCAAGCCTGCCTGCCCGTTAAACACGTAAGTTTTAATATTCATCATTTTAAACCGGATCTCAGTATTCTGATAAAAGGTATGATCACCGGCAAAACGATTACTCCTGAAACCTCGGAGGTTGGTTTTTCCACCAAGGAAATTGGCATGGTAAAACTCATAATTTCCAATATTGGTAGCCCCCCCAAAGCGAAAAGCAAATACGAACCTGGGATCTTTTCTGAAACTGAGGTAAAAGCTTAAATCAGAACGGATCTTCACGAAATTCTTACCATCATCTTTGATGCTATAAAATCCCAGGATATTGGTTTCCCATAAAATCCCCCGCTCCGGTAATACGATATTATCCCTTGTATCCAGGTTGCACAATGCATTTATACCTACATAGTGGTGTGGTAGATAGGCCGCTGAATCCAGAAACGTGGGAAAAATCTCTCCGATATATTTCCTGCTTGTATCTGTTACTTTAAAATATTGATAAAAAGCTCCGAATGAATAGTAAAAGTTTTTTTTTAGTGTATGTTTTAGCATAGGGTTAAGCCAGGCATATTCATATCGGACACGAAAGTAGTCTTTGTCATCGGCCAATTTTTCTGTTTCATTTCCCAGCCCATAGAAATAATCAACACTCCTTGGCATGCTGATACTGGCCCCAATCGTCAGATCAAAGATTTGTGACAAGGAAGTCATCAAACCATCATAACTCAGTGTAAAGGCACCCGTCAGAAAGGCAAGGTTTCCCTGTATTTTATGGTTACTTGAATCTCTGAAATTAAACCGGCTTATCACAGCTCCGGCACCCAGAAAGATGCCGTCATCAATATTATACCCAGCTGAAAGAAGTGGCATGGTTTTATTGTATTTGAACTGCTTACGTTTGTATTCATTGATCGATTTGTTGTTGCTAAGGTAAAGCCTGGTTTCAGGGCCTTTGATGATATTGTTCTTTTTATCCTTCCTATCGTAAACGATGGTCTTTTTTCTGCAACCACGAACTTTTGAAAGATCCACAATAGAATCATTTCCCCTGCCGCCAATGATACGTACTTTAATTCCATACTTGGCTTTTCCTTTAATTTTAAACACATCTTCTCCTTTTAAACCATAGAGGCGGATCTCTTTTGTTTCATCATGCTTAAACTCCCGATTGTAAATCTGCTCTTTGATTTTTCCCTTTTTCTTACTCAGGGCAAAAACTGTAAGCTGTGTATTTCCATTCTCTTTCCGTTCAACATCAAACAATTCACGGTCTTCAGTACCAACAACATCGACTGCTTTTGACAGGAAGCGGTAGTATTCCTTAGAAAATTCTGGTAGCAGCTCTCTCCTGGATTTTAATTTATTCTCGATTTCGAGCCCTGAATGACAATAAACATTATCAGGTAATTCGAGAATGGCTTGATGAATAATCGTATCGGTAAGTCTATTTTGCAAATCAGATGTTATCGACATCCAGTCACTCAGATCAGGTTCTGTTATAAATGACCTGTCGAAATACCTTGCGTTAAAACCTAGCCCCTGGACATTGTCAACAGTATAATCAAATCCCTGGAATTTGGGCATTACCCATTTGCGGCTGGCAATCCACATGAGTATTCCTTCATTAACAAAGAAAACCTGGTCGCGATCTCTTGGTATGGGGCGATAAATAGTTTTTTTATCCTTATTAAAAGTAGCCCATCGCCATTGATCATCATGCCTGTCCCAGTCATTCAGAAACATATCAAAAAGCCGGGCTCTCACAACTGCCTTCTGATCTACCATATGATCATGACCTTGCAATGTTTTATCGATAACTTTTGCTGTATTGACAATATTATCGGATCTTTCAAAACTATCAATATCATCCCTGTTACCTGCGGGCCGTTCTTCGAACAGAAAAACACCATTGGCAATCTCTTCGTGGTAAATTCCCAGACGGGGATCATTCGGAACCCAGACTATTCTGGGATTGGTATGCATTACACCGGCAGCATCGGCAAGCAAAGGTACTGTGATGGCGGAAAATGGATGTGAGGCTGAAATACCGTCCTGCACCACGTCATGAGCAAGGGTATTTTGCATATTTTCAACAAGTGCCTTCTCAACATATTTATTTACCGATCGTAAAACATATTGCTTTCCTTCTTGATCTTCCATTCTAATGGACCTGGTCTGCTGACCACCACCTCTCTTAAGAATAGTCAGTCCACCTTGTTCACTTCCAATATCAAATACTGGCAGACTTACTTCAGTACTCCAGACATCCCTGTAATTTTCACCCTTTAACCACCTGTTAAATCTTCCCGTTTCATAAATTTCACTGATTTTTACCCGTACAATGCTATCAGAAAAGTCCAGATCCTTCAATTTTGTTTTCTCTTTATCTGGATCAAATACCGGCTTATTAAAAAGCTTCTTGCAAAAAACAGTTTTGCCATCCTTTGTTCCATCAGGCACTATAAATTCCGTCCAGACATTACCATTTGAATAAAATGATAACTTATTAAATCCCGTGCTCTGAATAGCGAAATCTGTCTTTCTTTGCTTTCTGGCTATATAACTCCCTTCACCCCCACCTCCGCTGATGATGTGATGTAAACTGTCCTTATTAAAATATTGCAGGTTGTGTTCATGTCCGGCAGCAAAAATTATATCAGGGTATTCACGAAAAATCTCAAGTAATGCTTCTTTATAGATTTTATATTCCGGATGCGCCAGGTCCTGAATGTGGCCAAAGTACTTTCGATATCCTGTATAGATGAATCCGGGTAGAGGAACATACATCCAGTCATTAAATTCCAGCAGTGGAAACAACAAATATGAAGCAGGGAAATTCCCACCATGTTTGCCTGCGCTGAACAGGGGATAATGTGTGGCAAATATTACTTTTTTATCCCTGTTTCTTCGTATGGCATCTTCTATCTGGATAAACAATTCCTTTTCTTCAACAAATCCACATTCACCATCCGATCCGGTTTTTTCATTTTTATGAAACCACCATTGGGAGTCGAAAACGATTAAGGTAATATCAGGTGATAATTCAATCTCTACGGGTCCCGGGCACCCATTATCAGGATAGAAAACATTTCCACGACCGAGGTACCTCTCCAGATACTTCTCTTCATTGGTTACGCTCTCCAGGCCCTGTTTCCTTCCGTGTGCCCAATCATGGTTTCCAGGAATAATTGCTATCCGACCTTTATAAGCCTTCAGGGCATCAAGTATATATTTCAGGTTTTGTTGTGCTTCTGAGAATGATTTCACTGATGAATCCGGCAATCCAGGAGGATAAAGAAAATCCCCTAAGATAATAACTGCACTCTGATTACCTGCCTGTGAGATATTATTACTGAACAACTTTAAGATCTCACTATCAGGCTGCGGATCTTTGATATCGCCTATGAGAAAGAGGGTGTATAACAATTCTGACGGATCCTCTGTGATAACAGGTTCCCAATCTTCATTACCCAGACTATAATATGTCTTTTGAGCCGGGACAATTATGGATAGAGCCAGCAGGAAGCTAGTAATTAAAAGTATATATAGCTTGATGTTCATAGAATTAATCATTTGCCGATCATTCTAAATAATTAAACTTTAGTATGGTGCCATTGTCTTCATCACTTTCGTTAGAGATATACATGGTCCCATCCTGACTGAAACAAATCCCCTCCGGTTGCGGGTGATACCTTGACCTCAGTTTAACCATTGCCAGCATTGCACCTGAGCGTTCGAATATCATCAACAGATTACCTACCGAACCCAATACATAAACATTGCCGCTAAGCGGGTGTATTGCAATACCTGATGGTTGAGATGTCACATCCCCTTTTGAGGCATCAAATAATGCCAGCAATTCAACACCCAGCCTGGTCATGGTATTATAGTTTTTATAATACTTAATCGTATCCATGATGATCAATAAAAATGGCTCCGGGTTTAATTTTAGGGTTTCAAGGTTAAAACTGTAAATTGCCTTAAATTCTTTTCCTTTCTGTGCATCAACAAAAGGATGGCCCTTACAGGCTATCAATAGCTCGTTATTTACAGGATCATATGCCAAACCTTCCGCATCATTCTTTTTCGACAATGCTGTTGCGTGCTTTTCTGCACCAGGTTCTGACTTTTTTAAATAATTTGAAACTTCATACAGTGTTCCGTTACTTTTCAATATCCAGGCATCATCGCCAAGTATTTCTATCCCTTCATAATCCCCATCGTTGCCGAAATCAACCTTTCTTTCAATCTCCCCGGTTTCCAGGTTGAAAATATAGATATTGCCCTTTTCATCCTGGACACAGGCAAGACGATTTTTATCGATATAACTTAAGCCTGATATTTCTTCAAGTTTTTTGGGAAGCTCCCAGGTTTTGTCTGGTACATCCAGGTGATAGGGGTACTTATAATCCTTATGCTCGAACAACTTATAATTATCACTATGTTGTGCATCAACAGCATTGTTCAACAGAAATAATAAAAGTAAAGATGACTTTATCTTTTTCTTAATCTTCATTATCTTAATTCAGGTGTTTCAACTTTAAAAGTTACATATCAAATTTATAAGAATTTATAATGAGCTCAACAAATAGATTTGAATTATCCTGATATAGGAAATCTTTATGTACAAATTCATCATCAATGTCAGGCAATTCTCATTATCCCGTAAACACTTTCCTTCTGTTCTTTACCACGAAGTTGAAAATCACCCATGAAGTCTTTTTATTTACTGCTATTAGTAAAATGAGAACTTAATCCAATATATTAAACTGTAACACTGAAGAGTTCAACCGGTTTGTTTTTACCCTTCAAACTGGCCGAATCGGTATGAACAATCCTGTAATCGGGGCAATTATCCAATCGCTTGTATAACTGACCTGATATCAATAACTGCTTCTTGTAATTATTACATTGCGCCTGAATCCTTGCTGCCGTATTAATTACATCCCCATGATAGGCGATTTCCCTTTTTAAAATACCCACTTCTGCAACGGTGATATGTCCACAATTCATCCCGGCTTTAAACTCAGGCAAAAGTCCGTACTTTGACATATAATAATCAGCTCGTGTATTTATCCGTTCCAGAAACTGGAAAAACAGGTGCAGACAATTACAATTATTTAGTCCTATCTGACTTTTCCAGGTAATTACAATTTCATCACCAACATACTGGTAAATTTCACCCTTATATCTCTTAATCAAAGAAGTGATATCATAAAAGCAATCCTGAAGCAGCCAGCTATATTTAATATGCCCGAGTTTCTCTGCACATTCAGTTGAACTTTTCATATCAATAAACAGGAGAATGCGATCTTCAATCCTGGGTTGATGATATTTTCCAATAAGCATATTCAATAAATTGCCCGGTCCGAATTTTGAATCTATCTGTTTAATGAAACTGATTACAAAGCTTACCAGGGCTCCGTATATCACAATGGTTAAAAAATAGGTGCTGATAATAAAATTACCAATACGCGACAGGGCCTCCGGGAGATCGGCACCGAAGATCAGAAGAAATATAAAGGCAACAACTGTAATGATCAAAACGATTGACAAAAGATATGAGGTGCCTTTGATCAATATTACTATTCCGAAAATCTTTTTTCTTCCAAAGATCCGCAACCTGATCCTATCGAGCCATGCCAGTATCAAACCCAGGCATAATCCCATAAAAGAGGCCTCCACATGAACCAACATCATACTTTTTTCCTGGGAAAAAACGAGAAACCCGGTGGTATCTTCGATACCCCAGGCCTTTAGAATAATAAAAATATTAGCAGCAATTACCCATGCTATTCCCTGGTAAACAAAAGCAAGAAATTTTTTGTTGGCAAGGATATTCTTTTCATCTGCCCGATAAATATATCCGGTTTTCATGGCTGAGGTGTTATGATTTCTACAGAATTATCTTTTTTGCCTCGTCAACGATCTTTTCCATGGAATTTAATTCATTTTTACTGGTATTGCCGAGATTAACTTTAACCCGAAGAGCCTGTAATCCATAAACACCCTGCATGTCTTCCAGTTCCACATTCTCCGGATCACCTGTCAAATAATTGATTGACCTTAGGTAGTCGATATATTTTTTATACTCCATGAATTCATCTGGCTGACTATAAATAATGGCAATGGAGCCGGGTTGGGTTAATCTTTCGTTTGTACCTTTTATTATCGCTTTATCAATGCGTTTTTTTGTGATTTCGTACCGGATATTATAACCACCCTCAACATCAAACTTCTTTTCATCTTCCCTGAAACGTATCGACAATGAGTTGCTATGTATCAGCACCAATTGGGTTGTGTCAAGTTGTATAGGGATTTTGCTTTTTATTTCAGCAGTTTTTCTTGCAATCTGGCACATGACAATAAGTTGCCACAGGCGAAGGTTCTTCAGATAAACAGGGTCAAATGTCAGTTTTTCAAGAATTGATTGTCCTATATAAATATTATACTCAATACCGTCTGTTCTGTATTTTTCAAAATAATGAGGGAACATATGCTGTGCACTGTTTTCCTGTTCATCAAGCACCGCGGAAATCGCATCATTTATCATACCTATACTAACTTCGAAATCATTTCGCTCTTTGTATAAGATTCCGTGCTCAGGATCAATTTTTCCCTCATAATTCAATATCTGGTCATTGATTTCCGGGACAGCCTCCTTCAGGTGTTTAAATACAGGTTCCACCTCCCGTTTCAAAAATTCAATAATCCTTGCCTCGTCACCTGAAAATAATCCTTTCTTAAGCTTATTTAATTGTTCATCTATCTCAAACCTGAGCTGGTTGAAAACAGGCATCTGCTTGATCTTATCAGCCATCTCCAGGATCTTATCAGCCAGGTTCAATTGTTTCGCAAGATCATTTTTTATAGCTTTGTTTCTTTCATGTGTAGATGACCTGATATCGATAGCACCATATAAAGGATAAACATCTGAAAACACGATGGGTTCTATTCCACTCTCTGTACCTGCCTGTTCCTCAGTAATAATACTGGAAGCTGCTTCTTTAAATTTCCATTCCACGACCGGATGGATGGTTGTAAATTCCTCCTGGATTTTTGCTTTTACTTTGTTGTTAAGATCATCCAGCACCCTCAGGGCTGCAACCGTGAACACAGGAATGACGTAATGCATATTGATCATTGTCAGCTGGTTCAGATCATTGATATTGGGTGAGCCCAGTTCCAGTACCCCTACCAGATTCTCCTCATACAATAATGGTATGATCAAATAACTTTTAAATCCTTTTTTTATCAGGGCTTCTTCCACCGGTGTCTTATTTTGAAGGTTTTCCAGGTCATTTATTATAATCGGTCTCAATTCGGTATAAACTTTCTCGAAAATTGATCCGGCAGAATTATTACAAATAAAGGATGGGTCCAACAACATAGAACTTATGTTTAAACTGTCCTGAACTTCCTGTCCTTCGAAATTTGCAGCGGCAACGCCCAGCTTCAGGTCACTCAGCATAAGCAATGATTGTATTTCCTTCTCAAGTTGCCTAAAATGGTCTTTTGATATTATGGCATCCTTCTCCAGCAATTTATCTTTAAGGGAAGAAATTGACTGCCGTTTTGTTGAATCAAAAATAGTCGAGATGCTAAAACCTTTCGCTTCGAATAGCTCAGGCGGCAGGGCTTCCATTAACACATCTATATTGTAGAAATTCTTGCTTAAATTGTCAACTTCTTCTTTGCTGAGCTTTTTGAGTTTCCCTCTGGGTACTATCCTGAGATAACTTTGATCTGATTTTATGTCGTAATACCTGAATATCTTAAGTTTCTTATCGAATTTCCTGAATGTCATTGTCGGTATCTCAAAGTTAGTATCAGCACCATAAAATTCATTCAGAATTCGACCATAGGCATGAAGTACTGGTCCATAGTAGTTCTCCCCCTGCAAACTTTCAAAGAAATCAGCATGTAATGTTTTAGCCTTTTTCCCAAAAACCTCATCCATTTTTGGGGTTGTAAAAAGATATTCAAATTTTGTTGGTAATGCTACCCCCCACATAACATGTTCCAGCTGAGAACGTGACATGAGAAAGGATAACATATTTGTCATTAGCGTCCGGTTCTTTTGAATCAGTGAAACATCAGGAGCAGGTTTAAACATTGCTGGTATCTTATCTGCCTCTTCGATAATTCTCGCCGCCTGTTCTTTTTCAAGCAGATCACTGGATTCTGACTTTAGTTTCCAGTAGTTATATAACGACTCAAGACTTAAAGTCTGAGAAAAAGGAAATTTCTCAATTCTGATATATTTTAGATGAGATCCCATATTATCTATATTATCAAGGTTTCAGTATTGACGTGTCGTGCTTTTTTTATTGCATTAATTTTTTTTAACAATAACAAATATACGAAGTTACATAGTTTTAGTTTCCAATAGTTTCGTTTCCCACTGCTAATTTGGACATCTCGCTTAATTTAATATTTTTGCCAGAGCTTATTAAGAATCATTAATAATAGCTTGGGGCCATGCAGGAAAGGCACAGTAACAGGGAAAAGTACTTTAATGAACAGGGTATTACCACTGAAAAATATGTTTTACCCTTTCTTGAGGAATTTAAAGATATCAATGAAAATACCTCTGTTTTAGAAATTGGATGTGGTGAAGGGGGAAACCTGAAACCTTTTCTTGACAGGGGTTGCAAACGTATTGTAGGCGTTGACCTTTCGAAAGGGAAAATTGAAAATGCCAACAACTATTTCTCAAACCATCCCGGCAAGAAAAACATCGAATTCATCCTTGCGGATATTTATGATAAAGATGATCTCGGAAAATTTGACATCATTATTACAAGGGATGTACTGGAACATGTTCACGGGCAAGAACGTTTCCTGGAATATGTTAAAAGGTTTCTGAAACCAGGAGGGTTATTCTTTCTGGGCTTTCCTCCCTGGTTAAATCCATTCGGCGGCCATCAACAGATTTGCGAGAGCAGGATTTTATCAAAACTCCCCTACTTTCATATTCTTCCTTCTGGTATTTATAGAGCTATGCTTAAAGTATTTGGAGAGAGGGATGCAAAAATAAATGGGCTATTGGAGGTTAAGGAAACCGGAATCAATATTGAAAGGTTTGAAAAGATACGTAAAAAAACCGGTTATAAGACTTTGAAAAGGGTCTTCTACCTGTTCAATCCCAATTATGAAACTAAATTCGGTATTAAGCCCAGAAAACAAAACCGGTTCATTTCTGCCATACCTTATCTGAGAAATTTCTTTATTACATCTAATTATTATATAATAACTCCTGTTTAGTTGATTGGTTAAAGGGTAGAGGTGTCGAAGATTTAAAGATGATGGTTGAGAGTTGAGAGTTGTGGGTAGTATTTAATCTGTAAACAGTTAAATGATTAAACGATTAAACAATTCAACAATTCAACCACATTTCGTATAATTGCACTTTATTTTTAATTATTGATATTTAACAGATGTCTAAACCTGAACTAAGCCCCCGTGATAACTTCGGTACCAAAATCGGGATCATTGCTGCTGCAGCTGGTTCTGCAATAGGTTTAGGCAATATCTGGAAGTTTCCCTATATCACCGGTGTTTATGGTGGGGCGGCATTTTTATTTGTTTACCTGGGTTTTATACTTGTGATTGGCCTCCCCATTATGTTATCTGAATTTATCATCGGGCGTAAATCAGGCCGTAATGCATTTGGTGCATTCAAAGCATTGGCTCCCCGGACACCATGGAAATTTGTTGGATTGATGGGCGTGGGCGCCGCATTTATGATCCTTGCATTTTACGGGGTTATTGCAGGATGGAGCCTGGAATACATAGTTAAATCGATCACCGATCAGTTTCAGGGTAAAAATCCTGAGGAAATGACGAATATGTTCTCAAACTTCCAGGAGTCTGTCTTCGGCCCCATTGCCTACCAGCTATTTTTCATGATACTTACCGCTGCAATCGTAATAACCGGAATCAAAAGAGGAATAGAAAAATATGCCAAAATCCTGATGCCTTTGCTGATTATTATTATCATTATTCTCGATATCAAGGCATTATCACTGGATGGAGCCAAAGAAGGATTACGTTTTCTTTTCTATCCCGATTTCTCGAAGCTAACAGCAGAAGGGGTTTTAAGTGCTCTTGGCCATGCTTTCTTTACCTTAAGCCTCGGGATGGGTACCATCATTACCTACGGTTCATATATAAATAAAAAGAACAACCTCATCCATACTGCTATACAGGTAACAGCAGCCGATACCATTATCGCTATCATGGCAGGAGTTGCAATATTCCCGGCTGTTTTCGCATTTGGCATCCAGGAAGACAGTGGCCCAGGTCTCATCTTCATTACACTGCCCAATGTGTTTAAACTGATGCCGGGAGGATTCTTCTTTGCGATCCTGTTTTTTGTATTTTTAGCCATCGCTGCACTAACATCATCAATTTCAATTCTTGAAGTTGCCGTGGCTTATTTTAGTGAAGAACTTAAAATTAAAAGAAATGTTGCAACGGTACTGGCCACGGTTTCTATCGGTATTCTTGGTGTACTCTGTTCCCTATCGATGGGAATATTCAAAGAATACACCATATTTGGCCTGAACTTTTTTGATTTGCTCGACTGGATAGCATCCAATATGTTACTACCGTTGGGTGGGCTTTTTATCGCGCTTTTCGTAGGATGGTATCTGAGACGGAAGAAAGTATTGGAAGAAATTTCGCAGGGTGGATCGATATCAGCATTTTTCCTGAACGGATTTTTATTCCTTGTAAAGATTCTTGCCCCACTGGCCATCGCTATCGTATTCCTTCAGGGAATAGGGATTCTTAAATTCAATTAAAACTTTTTAAACTTTTCAGGGGACAAAACAGCACTTAAAAGTATTAATAAGTGTGAAGCTGGAAGTTGGATGCTGGATGCTGGATGCTGGATGCTGGATACTGGATACTGGATACTGGATACTGGATACTGGATGCTGGATACTGGATGCTGGATGCTGGATACTGGATGCTGGGTAACAGGGATCTAGGATACAGAATCAAGGGATTCAATATCCTCTGAAAGATTTATACTCAACATTAAACAAAGTCCTGATGAGCTTAAATAATCAAATCAAAGATTTTTTCACCTACAACAGATCCGAAAGAAATGGCGTATTCGTTTTACTGTGTATTCTTGTAATTTTAATTACCATCAATTTTTGCCTGCCCTTGATGATGAAACCCGAACCTGCAAACTACTCTGAATTTCAGGCAATGATCGATAGTTTTAATACTGAAGACCAGGTTTTTCCTATAACAAAAACTGATTCGAATGACCATGAATCGAATCAAGATTTATTCCCATTCGATCCTAATAATTTGCCGAAAGAAAAATGGTATGATCTCGGGCTTTCAGAAAAGCAGGTAAGTGTTATACAGAATTACTTAAAGGCAGGTGGGAAGTTCCGGGTTAAAGAAGACCTTAAAAAAATTTATAGTATTTCAGACAAACTGTACGATCAACTGGAACCTTTCATTACAATCATTAAAAGTATACCAATAAAATCACATGTCAAATCCCCTGAATCTGTCAAAGTTGAAGTAAACTCAGCAGATTCAACAGATTTGATTAGACTAAAAGGAATAGGTCCGGTATTCTCTGCTCGGATTATTAAATACCGGAATCTTTTAGGTGGATATTATTCCCACGATCAATTGTTGGAAGTTTATGGATTTGATAAGACTAAGCTAAACCTTATTAGGGATCAGGCTTATTTTAATCCAGACTTAATAAAAAAAATCAAAATAAATACAGCAGGATTCAAAGAATTGATAAAACATCCATATATTAGCTATAAATTAACCAAAACTATATTTAATTATCGGGAGGACAGTAACAGCATCATTGATAATGAGTTATTGAGAGTTATCTTATGCGATGACGATTCATTACGAATGAAGCTTGAGCCCTATCTTGAGTACTAACACGATGTTTAAACCAAATTAAAAAAAAAGATTATGAACATCATCAGATTGTTAACATTGAGCATTGTATTTCAGTTAGCCTGTTTTCACGTCTTGAATGCCCAGGAAAATACAAAGTGGAAAAAGGTAAGCAGGAGTAATTTTGAAAATCCTTATGAGGATGAATACCCGGAAGCGTCAGCAATAATCCTTTATGATGAGGGAATAGCAAAATTTGAAATGTACAAAGAAGAATTCAAGTTAATTTATGAACGATATACGAGGATTTTAATACTTAATAAAGAAGGGTATGATTATGCCAATATTGAAATCGCATATTATCCTTATCATGAAGTTGAAGAAATTATAGGTATCGATGCATGTACTTATAATTATGATAAGGGTAAAATACTCAAAGCAAAGCTTAAAAACAGCGAGGTATATGATGAGGATATAAATGGAAAATGGCATAATAAGAAATTTTCTATGCCTGCAGTAAAGGAAGGATCTGTAATTGAATACAGATATACACTTGTATCTGATAATTTTGTGGGTTTTAGAGATTGGTATTTTCAACATTCAATACCAACTGTTTATAGCAAATACACTACCAGGATTCCTGAATACCTGAGATACTCAGGAATTGTTAAAGGCACTGAGCAACTTGATTCCAAAGATATTGCAACCTATAACGATGTTCTTAAATTTACTGTTCATGAGAATATGTCTTTAACCGCCAGAACAGCAACAGGTAGCCTCACCACAAAAAAGGAGCACAGTTATAATGAAATAAGGTTTGAGGGTACCGCAACAACATATATCATGAAGGATGTTCCTCCGATCAAGAAAGAGCCCTATATAACATGCCTTGAAGACTACAAAACCAAAGTGATCCATCAACTTGTCATGACTGAAATCCCCGGTGGTGGTACCAAACCTTATATGACAGATTGGGGGGATATGGTTAATAAATTATACAACAGTGATTATTTCGGTGGTCAGTTAAAAGGTAATAATTTCCTTAATAAGGAGGTAGAATCAATAACCACTGATATCGATGATCCGGTTGAGAAAATGAAAGTTATTTATGATCATGTCAGAAAAACAATGAAATGGGATGGTTTCTTTGGAAAGTATACAAATGGAAGCTTAAAAAAGGCATGGGAAAAGCAGGCGGGTAACGGAGCAGAAATCAACCTCATCCTCACAGAAATGCTTGACAAAGCAGGTCTTAAAAGTTATCCGGTTATACTCAGCACAAGGGATCATGGTCAGTTGCTCCAGGCTTTTCCTGTTTCAAATCAATTTAACCATGTCATTAATTGCACGGTGATCCAAGGAAAAACATATCTGCTTGATGCTAAAAATAGTATAAGGCCCTATAATCTTCTTGCAAAAAATGATCTTAATGGCGAGGGATTGATTACACTCCGGGAAAATCCACAATGGGTTAAACTTAAAAACAATATTGATAACAAAACTGTAACTAACGCAAATATCAATATTACGGATGAAGGTACCATTGATGTAGTCCTTGAGGAATTAAACCAGGGTTACTTTGCCCTCGATGAAAGAGATGAAATATTCGATAGCGGAGAAGAGGATTATATAAATAATGAATATGGAAAGAACCTTGATGACATCAAAATAGACACTTTCTATTTCGAGAATCTTAAAAATATTGATGTGGCCCTCAAAAAAAACATAACATTGAACACAAGCAGTTATGTTAACCAGATAGGCGAAATGATTTATCTTCAACCAATGTTTACCGAGGCCTTTGAGGATAATCCTTTCAAAAAAGAAGAAAGAAAGATCCCTGTTGATTTTAATTACCCCAGAGAGTATTTCTATATCATGAATCTTACACTGCCTGAAGGATATGATATTAGTGAATTACCTCAAAGTGTTAAATATCTATTGCCTGATAATGGAGGGGAATTTTTATACCACATTACACGCAGTGGCAATAACCTTCAACTTATTAGCAAATTTAAGATCAATCAGGTTGTCTATCTTCCCGACAGTTATCCATACCTTAAGGAGTTATTCGATGAAATTATCGCTAAACAAGCAGAGCAGATCATTCTAACAAAAACATCATAGCTTTGTTATGAAAACTGCTATTGGCTTAATATTCCTTTTTACACTTGTAATTTCATGGCACACCACTATGGCAGGCAAAGACAAACCGGAATTGGCTTCTTTTCTTATTCCGGAAGATCTTAAAGATAATGCCAATGCAGTTGTCAGAAACAGTGACTATACTTTTGAAATATCCAGTGAGGGCAGGACATACCTTACAGCAATTGTTGCAATAACCATATTGAACCGCAATGGTGAAAACTTCGCAAGTTTAAAACTTGGATATAGCAACTACAGTATCATAATGGCGTTGAGGGCATCTATTTATGATGCTTTTGGTAACCACATCAGGGATCATTCAGGTACGGAAATTAGTGATTATAGCGACTATTCAGCATACTCAATGTTTTCTGATAACCGGGTTAAACATCTGGAGCTCACTTACAGCAAGTATCCTTATACGATAGAGTTTCACTATAAAGTGGGATGGCGGGGCCTGATTGATTATCCCGAATGGGAAATACAATCCCGGGAAAAGCTCTCGATTGAACACAGTAGCTATACCATAATCGCACCTAATGATTTTCAGTTTAAGTATTATTGCATGAATATAGAGCTAACACCCACTGTAAACAAGCATAAAAATAAGATCCACTACTTTTGGGAGGTTAAAAATCTTACTGCAATAAAAACTGAATCCTACAGTCCACCACTGCTATCTATCCTACCTATTCTACATTTTACACCTGTTGCATTTAAGATAGGAAAACACAGGGGTTCCACCGAAAGCTGGGAATCATTAGGCAGGTTTACCTATGAACTTAATGCCGGCAGAGACCTGCTTGATCCCAACTCAGTAGCTGAAATTAAGAAGCTGATCCGGTACGACAAAACCAACCTGGAAAAAACAAGGACATTGTACAAATATTTGCAGGAATCTACAAGGTATGTTAGTATCCAGATTGGAATTGGAGGATTGCAATGTTTTGAGGCTGAATTTGTCCACAGAAATAAATATGGCGATTGCAAAGCCCTGACAAACTACATGAAGACTTTGTTAAGAACAGCAGGGATAGGGTCATATGTTGCCAGGATAAAATCAGGTAATAAAGTTACTGATTTAAAGAAAGAGTTTCCGGCGAACCAGTTTAATCATTGGATCTTGTGTATCCCTGATCAGGGCGATACTATCTGGTTGGAATGTACGTCACAGTATGATCCGGCAGGTTATCTCGGAAGGTCAACCAGAGGTCGTCATGCTTTATTGATCACACCTGAAGGAGGTGTACTTGTAAGAACACCGCCGGTTTTTCCGGAAGATAATCAACAAATAAGAAATGCTGAGGTATTTCTTGATGAGCAGGGCAACGCAGCTTTTGAAGTCACTACATACTTAACA
>CAYXUU010000053.1:0-33049 GCA_964468645.1 uncultured Bacteroidales bacterium | reverse complement strand
ATTATTTTTTATTTAACTTTATATTTACATATAATATTTAGCAAGCTCTATGAATATTTTGTATATTTAGGTTCTTTTAAGACCAAATTCAAATAAAATCAAAACCAATGAAAAAAATCATTCTATTCACAACAATGATGTTGATAATGTCAGTTTGCCTTGCCCAGACAACGGATGAAACTGACCGGCCGGATACAATTCCTGCTGACGATCAGCAAGCCGAATTTCTTTATAATGCCAGTATAGCGTTTTATGAAGAAGGATTCCTTGATTCGGCCATGAGAAAACTAAACATAAGCGTTAGCCTTGATCCGGGATTTTATCAGGCAATTTATAACCGGGGACAGATAAAATTCGAACTTGGCGATTATGTCGGAGCTCTCGAAGATTATAATAATGTGCTTATGCTGCATGAAACAGACCTGGCTTATTTTGGCAGGGGAATGGCCAGATATAAGCTTGGTGACTTAAACGGGGCTATTGAAGACTTTACCTCCGCCATTAACATAAATCAAAATTTCCCGGAAGCCTATTATTACAGGGGAGGTGCCAAATTTAACCAGGGGAAATTCCAGGATGCCAAAGATGATTATACCAGGGCGATAAGTGTAAAAAATGACTATGCCTATGCATATAACGACAGGGGTAGTGCCAACTGGAAACTGGGAAAACTGGATGAGGCCAAAGAAGATTATTTTAAAGCAACTTTGTATGATCCCACCATGAGTTTTGCCTTTAATGATCTTGGAGGGGTTAAAAAGGATCTTCGTGATTATGAAGGTGCCGCAACCGATTTTACAGCTGCCATCAAAGTTGATCCTGATTACTATATAGCCTATAATAACCGAGGAACAGCATATTATGCCGAAGGTATGTACCAGGAGGCCATTGAGGATTATACCACAGCACTTGAATATAATCCTAAGTATATCCCTGCCTTTAACAACCGTGGTAATGCTAAATATAAGCTTAAGGATTATCTTGGAGCAATCGCTGATTATGATGAGGTTATTAAGCTCGATCCCAATAACGCAGATGCTTACCTGAACAGGGGTATATCAAGAGAGATGACCAGGGAAGATAAGAGAGCATGTGAAGACTGGGAAAAAGCATTTTCGCTCGGAATTGAGATAGCACAGGAATATTTAAAAACTTGTAAAAAAGATTAACCATGAAAAAGATCAAAAATATTATAATCGCCCTCCTTGTTTTATTTAGCCTGAATCTTTTCAGCCAGAAAAATGTTGAATTCGACAAAGATAATTTTCCAGATGACCAGCAAAAGAAAATGAAAGAAATGGTGAAAGCCATCAAGGATGCTGATAAACTTCTTGAAGATTCACCCCCAAGGTATGAAGAAGCCCTTGAACTTTATCTTATGGCAAACGATTTTAATCCTGATAATGCACTATTGAATTATAATGTTGCTAAATGTTACCTGCATACTGTTCAGAAAACAAAGGCAATTCCATACCTTGAGCACTCACTGGAGCTCTCCTCCATTGCAGCGCCCAATACCCGGTACCTGCTGGGGATGGCCTACCAGTATAATTATGAATTCGATAAGGCAATGGATCAATACAGCCAGTACCGGCATACCTTAACACCATTTGAATTAACAGAATATGGTCCAATTGTTCAGAAACGGCTGGAGGAATGCGAAGATGCCAAGGAGCTTGTACGTTTCCCGATAAGGGTTTTTATTGATAACCTGGGTGGGGTCATAAATACTAAATATCCTGAATACTCCCCCATTGTTAATGCAGATGAAACCATTCTGATGTTTACCGCTTGTAAGGATGAGACCACAGGAGGTAAAATAGATCCGGTCTATAATGAATATTATGAGGATATTTATATTGCCAATAAAGATGGAGAGGTCTGGATTAAACCAACCAACCCAGGCAAACCTTTTAACAAGGATTCTCATGATGCCGTTGTAGGGCTGTCATCAGATGGAAAGTATGTGTTGATCTATAAAGGTGATGATAATGGTGGTGATATTTTTATCTGTTACATCAATGAAGAAGGTGAATGGGAAAATCCCAAGGCCTTGCCTGACGAAATAAATACAAAAAAACATGAGACATCAGCTTCATTTTCACCTGATATGAAAGCTTTATACTTTGTGAGTGATAAAGAAGGTGGATTCGGAGGCAGCGACATATATGTGGCGATGGTTGATCCCAAATCAAAACCGGGCAATTTCAAATTCAAAGATGCTGTAAACCTGGGTTCTGCAATCAATACCCCTTATGATGAAGAAGGTGTTTTCCTGTGTGCTGATGGTAAAACCATGTTTTTCAGTTCAAAGGGCCATAAGTGTATGGGAGGTTACGACATCTTTAAATCGGAATATAAAGATGGTAAATGGACTGAACCGGTGAATATTGGTTATCCTGTAAACACCCCCGATGATGATGTGTTCTTTTCGGTAAACAGTACGATCAAGCATGGTTATTATTCTTCTTATGAAACAGAGGGTTTTGGTAAACGTGATATCTATATGGTCACCTTCCTGGGGCCTGAAAAACCAGTAATTCATAAATCTGATTATGAATATATAGCCCATGAGATCAGGCCGGTTAATGAAACCCTTCTCGAAGAAGAGGTGGAGATAAAAGCATTTGCCATGGTTACCATCAGGGGTAAAATCATGGACCAGGTGACAGAAGGGCCACTGGGTGTTCTCGTAGAAATTTATGATAATGCAGAAAACCGCATGATCGCCCAGTTTGTTTCCAGCGTAGGTACCGGAGAATATATGGTTACCCTGGAATCGGGCAAGAGTTATGGTTTTGCTGTAAAGGCTAAGGAATACCTTTTCCATTCAGAAAATATTGAAATTCCGCCAACTACTGTGGCAAAAGAACTTTATAAGGATATCTTTTTAAAGAAAGTGGAGATCGGAAGTAAAATTATCCTGAAAAACATCTTCTTTGAATTTGACAAAGCCAATCTCAGGCCGGAATCAATTCCAGAGCTGGAACGACTTGTGAAATTACTTAATGATGTTCCAACCCTGAAAATCGAAATCTCCGGTCATACCGATAATATAGGATCTGAACTATATAATCAGCAACTTTCAGAAGAACGTGCAAAAGCGGTTGTTGATTTTCTGATAGCCAAAGGGATTGATGAAGACAGGCTTACCTATGCAGGTTATGGCTTGACCCAACCCATTGCTACCAATGAAACAGAGGACGGCAGGCAGATGAACAGAAGGACGGAGTTTAAAGTGATCAGCAGGTAGCGGTTACAAGGCAAAAGGCAAAAGGCAAAAGGACAAAGGGATAAGTTCACAGAAAAGGTTGGTGATCCGTATTATATTGTATGGTTAGATGCTCCTGGCCTCATTCTGAAAAAGGGCTACTGTGTCAATGATGAAACCTATGATAACCTCTACTTCCGTTCATGGATGATGCCGTGGTAGTCAGATACCGGAAGCTAAAAGGGTAAACTGCATATTGACAATAGGATTTTATCAGGATTAACAATCCGCAAACTCCCTGGTCTATTTCCCTTTCATTAATACCGTAGCAGCTTTATCTGTCCAGTCACAGATTATTTTTTTCTGTTCATCGGATAAATCAGCCTCCTTATGAAGCTTAATATATCCATTCAGCGGCATCGAGCCGTCAGTTAATGCATCACAAATATCAACCAAAACACTGATCTTTTCCCGTCTGGAAAGCGTACCCCATTCAGAAAAATTCAACTTCTCTTTACCCCCCACAACGTGTTTATTAATAAACCATGATATAGGGGCAACTTTTGCATAAAACGGGTATTTCGTCTGATTGGAATGGCAGTCATAACAGGCACTTCTAAGATTGACCGTAATTGATTCGGGTATATCTGTCATCTGCTTAATAAAATCATCACCGGTAGGCTTTGAATAATTCTTTTCCGGTTGAAAGAACTGAATAACAACAAATCCAATTATAAGAAACCCGATAAAGATGATCAGGATCCTTTTCATTCTCCCATCAGTTTATCTGACTCTTCGGTAACCCATTTACAAATCATCTCAGCGTCTTCTTTTGTAGGTTTGCGGTCTGGATAATTGTCAATGAATTTTTTTGGAGGCATGTCTTCTCCTTCAATGGTCTTGCAGATCTTGTCCAGTTTTTTAATCTTTTTTGTGTCGCTGAGATCAGCCCATTTAGAAAAGTTAAGTTTTAATTTGGCCTTGGCACTTTTTGCTTCAGCAGTGTGGCAGGGAAAACATGTGTTTTCCAGAAAAGTCTGTACATCATCAGGAAAGCCCAGGTCGAGAGCTTCTTCCTGTGGTGGATTGGTAGATATAGCGTTGTTTTCACCTGATGGGCTTAAAGCTGCAAATATTGCAAATGCAACAACTGATATTAATGCAAGAATTACTGTTCGTTTCATTTTTTATTGATTTTAGGGTTTACTCAAAGGTAATAAACAAATTAATGCAAGATTTGTTTAAAAACAGATATACAAATATAGATAATTTAATTGAATGAAGCTGTTTGCTTCGGGCACAGATCATTAATATAGCCATGATTTATCCCGTCGGTTTTATTTGCTTTCTAATCAAATATATTATTGAAAAGCCTGATTTCGATGGTTTTGTCTCCTTCGAATGTAAATTTTGAATCGGTGTAAGAAGGAGGCCCCCTTCTGCCTTTCACATTATTAGAGAAGCCATAATCTTCTTTGGGTATGCCATTGGCCAGTTTGTCAAGATCACCGTTTTCATTTTTATCATGAAAAATAACAATGGCATACTCACCCGGATCCACACTATCAAAAACAATAATGACTTCCGGCTCTATTGCCGGCACTTTCTCTTTGCGGTAAGCTGAGTCAGGGAACATGTAAGAGGTCTCAGAATTATAAATAGCTATGTATAATTCCCCTTTTGTCTTCTTAATATCACTGATCTTTACAGTAAGTTTATTAACCGGTATTGATAAGAGCGTGTTTATTATAAGCGATGTTGCTATGACAAAAGTTCTCATATCGGATTTTGCTTAAAGGCCTGAATATCCAGTAATTCATCCAATCTAACGATTTGAATATTATTTTGTTTTGTGTAGGCAATCAGTTCTGAAAGTATAACGGCAGTTTTTGCATGTGTGTCATGTAAAAGGATAACTGACCCCGGTTTTATCTTTGAGGTGATTCTTTTGAATGATTTATCAGGTGAAACCGTATCCAGGCTTTTTATCGACCATCCAACAACTGTATAGTTCAACCTCCTGACCGCTTTGGCAATATTGGGATTGGTGACCCCAAAAGGAGGCCTGAAAAGGTTTATCCTTGTACGTATTGTTTTGTAGATCAGGTCATCAGTTTTTTTAATTTCCCTGTAAACATTCCTTGTTGTATAAAAATCGAAATAATTACTATGACTGTAAGAGTGATTTCCAATAAGATGCCCGTCTTTTAACATGCTTTTTAAAAGCTCAGGATTCTCTCTGATGTTTAATCCTTTACAGAAAAATGCCGCCTTAATATCATTCTCTCTGAGAAGTCTCAATATTTTTGGTGTGTATTCAGCAACCGGGCCATCATCGAAACTGATTGCCACTTTATAATCTTTACAGGTTTTATTCTCACAGTGGGTTTCTATATAAAAAGAGGAACAAATAAAAGCTGAGCCATAAACCAGTAAAGCGATATAAATAATTCCGGGTATCAAAAGATAAAACAGGCCTACCTGGAATACAAAATGTGATCCAATGATAAGGACAGTTAGTATAAGGAAAATGATAGAGACCGATTTAAATTTCAACATGATGACAGCAACATCAATGAATGGTTATTATTTTTCCTGTTATTATAAACAAGGATATTGTTTACTGGTGTTTCAGGTTTTATCTTCTGATCTACCAGGATTGCCGGCGGTATATTCTGATTCTTAAGAATGTTAGCTGCCAGCCAGAAGGCAAATGAAGAGGTGGTGAAATATTGTCCACAGAGATGTTTAAAGTATCCAATAATATTGGTTGCGAAATATTCCTTCATCAGCACTTTGTAGGTTTTATCATAATTAACATCCCCATTTAATCCCAGAATCACCAGGTTGAGGTCTTCCCTTCTTAACTCATTTCTTTCCAGAAATCCGGAGATAAAATGTTTCAGTGCGTTATTGTCCTCGGCTTTATAATTTGTATCAACATCTTTAACAATGGCATAATTTGATTTATGGGGCTTATCATTCAAAAGAAAGAAAGCGGCCCCTTCGCCGGCTATCGATCCGGCATCTTTGCTCTGAAGCAATTCCAGGTTGCTGATATCTCTTTTCTTCCAATTTCCTATTTGACCGGTTATTTTGAAGTGGGCATCGGTCATCTCATCAGTCGTTCCGAGCAGTACATTGTCACCGGGATGATCCTCCAGGTGCATGATACTGTCAAGCAGGGCGTTTTCAAAAGACTGGCTACCATTTACAAAGTTGAAATTGTAATTATTGCATTTCAACATAACCGCTATATGGGCCCCAACTGTATTATGTGTTGACTGGATAAATTTAGTAGGGTTAAGCAATCGCTCATTATTATCGATCAGTGAAGTGAGGAACTTTTCTGTTTCTTCCATAATGCCGAGACCAGTTCCGGTAATAATGGCATCGGGTGTTTCAACATCCGCATCCTTAAGGCATTGACCGGCTGCTGCTACTCCCATTTTCAAAATCCTCGACATACGTCTCAGCTGTGCCGGTTGCATGAAATCCCTGTAATTAGGCTCAATACATTTTAGATGATTGGAATGATACTCGACAATATCTTCAAGAAAAACATCATGATCGAATGTGTTCTGTGGTGAAATATTTCCGGTTCCCCTGATATAAATATTCATACTATACTTTTGATAATATTAGCGATGAATCATTACCCCCGAATCCATATGAGTTACTCAGGACATTGTTTATTTCAGTATTTGTTAAGAGTTCTGTAACAGGTTCAAAGGTTAGTTCCTCTATTTTCTCAGCAAAGTTGAGGTTAGGAAAAACAAGCCTGTTCCTTATCGCCAGAATTGATATTACAGCTTCCACCGCACCTGCAGCACCAAGTGTATGACCTGTAAACGGTTTTGTTGATGAAACATACGGAACCTTATCATTAAACAATCTTTGAATTGCAATTCCTTCCGTCAGGTCGTTATTGTCAGTTCCTGTTCCGTGTGCATTGATATAGCTGATTGCATCACGATGTAAACCGCTCATCTCCAGGGCTCCTTTCATTGAAAGGTAGGGTCCAAGGCCTTCCGGTGAGGAAGCCGTCTGATGATATGCATCATTGGCATTGGCATAACCCTTTAATTCGCAGATGATCTCTTGGTCTCCAACTGCCTCTTCCGATTCAAGAACCAGATAAGCAGCCCCTTCGCCAAGGTTCAGGCCTCTGCGGTTTTTGTCGAAAGGTTTACAAAGCTCTTTGTCGAGTAGCAAAAGAGTGTTGAAACCATTTAATGTGAATTTTGATAAACCCTCAGTACCTCCGGCAACAACCCTGTCGAGCCTGTTATGCTTAATAAGATTTGCAGCATGAATGATGGAGTTCACTGAAGAAGAACAGGCAGTACTGATAGTGGATAAATACCCGGTAATACCAATACTATCTGCTATCCTTTGTGTACTGTTACTGCAATCATGAGCATGGATATATTGTGTATATTTTCCCTCGGTGAAATCGTAATAATGCTTCTCGGTTTTGTCCATACCACCAACAGTGGTAGCAGATACAATACCGGTTCTGTAATTATCAGAAGTTCTGACATTCAACTTTGCGTGCTGAAAGGCTTCCCTGGCAGCTATAATTCCAAGCAGGCTTGTACGTGAATAGTCGAGGGATTCCCCATCTCCAATAATCAACCGGGATAATTCATCATCTGATAACTTCACTTCAGCAGCCGGGATCTCCGAGTTGTGTATGCTGTCAAGTCCTTTAAGAATTCCAATCCCTGACCTTGAACTTTTCAGTGATTCCAGTGTCTCCTGTACGTTAGTACCAATTGCTGAAATAATCCCAAATCCTGTTATAAAAACCCTTTTCGACATATAACTCTATTTGTTGTTTTTATAAGGCCCAGTCAGGCGTTATTAGTTAATTGTGACTACTAAAACCAGTTATTTAGAATCAACTAAACACCCTTCGACTTCGCTCAGGGTGACAACCTCTATTGCCACGATTCAAAGGCTTCGGCTCAGCTCAGCCATAACATTGAGCAAGAAAGGGCTGAGCGAAGCCGAAGCCCGCATTATTATAAAAAATATTAGTCACCCTGAACGTAGTCGAAGGGTTTTCTATCCAAACTGTTGTTAAGCGCTCACTAATCATTTAATTATTAAATAAGTATTCAATATAACCGGCAGCAAATATACCACATTCATGCTGACCATTCGTTTTATTTGCAACCTCTTCAGTTTCCACGATAAACAACAATGATTCATAGAACTCGTGATAGCATTCAACCCAGCCTCCAATGCATGATTGAATTGCATGTTCATCAAACAATGCTTTTATGTAATCAACAATAAACGCGGTATCGAAATGGTCAAACAAAAAGATTGAATTTTCACCCCTGATCTTATGACGAATTGAAATCTCTCCTGCCATAATATTGGGAAGTGTATAAACAAAAATCTTCGGACTGGGAAAATAATTATTCCTGTCGTTGATGGCTTCCTGGTGCTTTTCATCAGTTTCAAGTGATGAACTCCTGTTTTCGATAAGAATTCCTATATCTCCCGGAGAATAAAATTCAGTAAGTGGCCTGTCTTTCAAAAGTAACTCTGCTGACAGGAATCCCAGCTTGCTCAAATTATCCATCTTAAAGAATTTTGGATAATCAATTTTATAATGGCGGTACGCTGTGCGGATGAACTTCCTGAAATCAGTATCCTCAGATTCAAAATCTATTTTACCATTCAGGTTGATTTTACCTGCCTTGATTGTACAATATGTCGTAACTACCAGATTCAAGTTCTTTATTTTATTCGTCTTCAATTCGTGCATTCTTGGTTAAAAGAAGATGCCGCTGATGCACGGATGATTATGTTTTCTCAAATATTACCGCTGCGTTACTCCCTCCAAATCCGGAAGCGGTTTTCAGGCAGCGGTTAATTTCCATTGTTTTAAATTCATCAATTATGTTAATATCGTTTGATACTCCCAGTTCATTATACCCGGCAGTTTTATGTAAAAGATTCTCTAACATTGAATGGATTGAGAATATCGATTCGATAATACCTGCTGCTCCAAGCGTATGGCCTATATATCCTTTATAACTGTTAACAGGAACATTTAAAAAGCCTGACCTGCTGAATGCTTTCGATTCCATCTCATCATTATAATCGGTTGCTGTACCATGGGCCGAAATGAAATCAATTTCTGTTGCCGGGAACCCAGATACCTTCAATGCTCTCTGAATAGCCAGATACAGACCCTCACCTGTACGGGAAGGGCCGGAAATATGATTGGCATCATTGCTGCTGGCACCACCCAGCACCTTAACAAATTTGCTATCCTTAAAAATATTTTTATTTGAAGATAGGATGATAGTTCCAACACCCTCACCCAGTGATAATCCATCACGGTATTTATCAAAAGGTTTACAGGGTTCAGGGCTTAACGACTGGAAAGAGTGAAATCCGGATATCACAAATTCAGAAATAATATCACCCCCGGTAATAATAACAGTATCTGCTTTACCCGAGCGTATTAGTCTTGTCCCAACGATAATGCCAAGAACACCTGAAATACAGGCATTTGAAATAAGGGCCGGATTGTTTTGCAATCCGATGGATTGATTCAGGATTTTTGCAAATTCTGATAAAAGCAATCTTTCCTTTGGGAAAATATTCTTTTTGGAATTTTCAAGAAGGTCGATATTTCCTTTGGTCGTCGATAAAATTAATACTGTCTCTAAAGGATCCGGTTTCCCATTTAACTGGTTAATAGCATCAGCTATTGAGATCAGATGAAGTTTTTCGAGACGGGTAAATAAATGATTATCGGATGTGGCAGTGATATTCTTAAGTCTATTAAATGTTTCCTCAATTAACCCGGTGTTGATTGTTGAAAGGGGTAATTCATACGGCGTCAGATCTGGTCTTGCCTCAACACTGAGACCAATACGGTTTTCTTTCAATGCATTGATATTCTCATCAGTATTGAATCCCAACGGGCTTATTATATTATCTGCTCCGGCGAATATGTTCATTTCATCATTTCGATTCCTCCGGCAAAATTAGATTATTTAAATGACAAATTTCCGTTTACAAACTGGCGAGGAAATATTACATAACCATTATATGTATAAATCCTGTAATACAAAATGAATGTTGAATAATATTGATGTTTGCTAATTATGCCTGCTGGTATTATTTTCATAAAACAATGCAATGCCCATTGTTACTATCGAAAAACCAAGTAAAAGAAAAATATTCTTCAATATTTCAGAAAGTCCATATCCTCTTATAAGCATATCCTGGTATCCCTTCAGGCTCCAGTTCAGGGGAGATACGATACTGAACTCCTGCATTATTTCAGGCATCATAAAAACAGGTACCCAGATGCCTCCGATAGCTGCCAGGATCATTACAGAAACAGAACCGAATATTGCTGCCTGATCATGGGAACTGGAAACAGTACCAATCAATACGCCATATGATGTCGCCGCAAGAATAGTTGCAAAAGTTAGCAGGATTAATCCTGTAATATCCGGGCCTAAATTCAGGGTAGGAAGTCCAAATAATGGTAATATGAAAATTCCTATCAGGAAGAACAATACAAACTGAACAATACCAACAATAAAGTACAGCGTGATTTTAGATGACATTACATTAAAATGTGAACCGGGCATTATCTTAATTCTCAGGGCACAGCCGCTTTGCCTTTCATTGATAATACTGCCGGTAAGAGGAATAACAATGAAGAAAATAGCAAAGATGGTCCATGCCGGAACATTGTGCTGAACAGAATTGGGAATAATCTCAGTATGCTCATTGGAGGCATAGATTTCATCAATTTCAATGGCTCCTTCCTGGTCGAAAAGAAGGTTATAGGTTTCTGATGTGATTTCATTCAGTTCCTTTGCAAAATTCTCGAAAGTGATTTTATTCTCAAGTTTGGATGTAAAATTTTCAAGTGTATTCCTGACACTTTGCTTAAAGGATGCTTTGGTCACCGGGTCAAACAGGATCAGTATTTTAGCCCTTTCTTCCGGGGCTTCAATTTCCAGGGGTTCAAGTTCTTCTTCTCCCAGTAATGCATGCTGCACCAGGTATTTTGCCCTCTTTCTGATCGCAGTAGTAGCATTTTCCCCGATAAGGATACCAACCTGGTAGTCTCCCTTTGCTATTAATCTATGGGCCATTTCACGGGTAACTTCTTTTCCATCAATGGTGGTAATCAGGTTTACAAATTCTGATTCCTGCAGCCCATCCCTGATATTGAATGAAAGGGTATCTCTGTCGTTGTCAGCAAATAATACCGATAAACCTGTTTCATCAAGTTTTCTGAAGGTACGGTCCTGGATCAGGCTCATGACAAGTATCAGGATCATGGGCATAACAATAATCATTGCCAGTCCGGGAAGGTCGCGGATCAGAACCAGAAAGTCTTTTTTTATGCTGGCAATAAATCTTCTCATCTTAATGATCTCTTAAATTCCTTCCAGTTAACTGAAGGAAAATGCTTTCAAGGTTATTTAATTCCGGATTTGAAGTGATCAGTTGTTGTGGTTCACCTTCCGCAATCACTTTTCCAAAATCGATAATTGTTATATGGTCACACAGGTTCTCGGCTTCTTCCATATAATGAGAGGTATATATTATTGTTGTACCTGATCTGTTCAGTTGCCTGAGATGTTCAAGGATCACATTTTTGGATTGAACATCAATACCTACAGTTGGTTCATCAAGAAATAAAATACCAGGCTTATGCAATATACCGGCGATAAGATTTAATCGACGTTTCATTCCACCCGAAAAGCTTTTCACTTTACGATGCTGATTTTTTTCCAGGCCCAGTAATAATAAACTCCCCTCAATTCTTGACCTCAGCAAATCACCCGAGAGGCCATACATTTTACCGACAAAACGGAGGTTCTCATTTGCGGTTAAACTATCATAAAGTGCTATATCCTGGGGTACAACACCTATAATCGGTTTTATTCTGACTTTATCTTTTACAATATCATAACCATTAATAGTGACCTTACCATAATTAAATTTATATAAACCGCAGAGTATATTAATGGTGGTGGTTTTTCCTGCCCCATTAGGGCCTAATAGTCCAAAAATCTTGTTTCGTGGTATTTCAAAGGATATATCATCAAGAGCCGGGGTAATGGATCCTTTATAGATCTTTCTCAGATTTTCAACTTTAATGATAATTTGGTCCTTCATCGGTTCAGGTTAACTTTCTTTAATCTGCGGAATATTTTCTCTTCTCTATCTGCTATATCCATAAGTATATCGGCAGCAGCGTTGTACGATTCTGTTTTCCCTTCCCTTTCCTTGAATATCCTTCCTGCGATAATTCCAAACTCCCGCCAGCGGTCTCCACTTTCAGTCATTTCTGCGGATACCTCATTAAGCCATTCCTGGTTAAGTTCCCTTGCTGATTCCTGCAGGAATGCAGCGTAAATAAACCGAAAACCTGCTCCTCCTGTTCCTATCTCTTCCAACATACGAACCACCTGACCAAGATATAACCTGGCTTTTTTATCACCCAGTTTAACGGGCCATTTACGCATTCTTCGGGCGATGTATTTAATGCCTTTCAGTCCAAATAATGGAATTGGAATGGTGAGCATATGCCGGCAGGTTTTTTTAAAGCTTTTAATAATAGCCTGCTGCAGATCGATATTCCCACCGGTCTTTTCCATGTGATACATCCTGCCCTTTGGTGGCCATGTCCCTTTTGCAAAGCGGACTTTTAACAACTCCTCGTAGGTAAGTTCTTCTTCAGTTTCCATGATGGGATCACTGATCAGGTATTTTCCGTCTTTTTTTCCGAATACAATAATATTGTGGGCATTAAAATGAAAACGGTAAGCTTTGGGAAAATAGGCAAGGTGATAAACACCCACACGGCATCCGGTAGGAATTCCTGCTTCCAGATTTGCATCCAGTGCTTTCATCGATTCTTCAGGATCTTTGAATGAACGGGTTTTGATTTTTATCCCCAGCATTTTGCTTACCCTGCCAAAGATCATTCCGGGTAAAGGCCTGAATGAGATTACCGGAATATAATTTACTTTCAGGAAAGGGAGGTATGAAAAAAAAAGTCCAGAACCAAGCCCAAAAACCATAGGTTCGCTATAGTTGATACCGTAGAACTTTAACAGGCTGGAGGTAACCCCATTCTCACAATGAGCTGCCTGGTAATGCTTAAAATCAATGATGATATCTTCCTGTTTATTCTCTTTCATCTGGTTTCCCTGTTGAAGTTCCTTAGATGCCCTAATGGTATCTCAAAAGCGTTTGCATATTTTGTTAAGATGTGATCTTCCAGTTTATCAAAAATTTTTGGTTTGAGATGCCTTTTAATTTTCCTTTTTGATATTTTAGCATATTGTGAAAGAAGGTCTAAATCCATGATATTCTTTTCCATAAAATATGCGAGTGGGCTAACCAATCCTTTCAGGACCTCTTGCCTGGTTTCTTCCACTTTACTTTCTATCTCTTCCCAGGCCTGTAGCATCGCAGCGTTTTTAGGTGACCAGCCGGTACTGAGTTCTGTTACGTAATTGCCATTCTCATCAATTGCATAGCAAAGATCCCTGAATTTACCTTCATGCAATCCCTCATTATCTTGTGGTACATCTTTCTTCTTCATGCCAGAATCTTATAACCTGAAAACAGGTACAGCTTAAGACTGATTAACTATAATCCTTATTATAAAAAAACTGTGTAAAATTACAAAAAGGACCAAGAACTGCTTATATGAAATAATTACACAACAGTTAACCAGGCGTAAACATATGAGAACCTGGCACTTTCAGGGATCATCATTAATATGTTGTCCCCGGTTTTAAGTTTGCCTGATATAAACAATTCTTCAAGCATAAAATAAACAGATGCAGCTCCTACATTACCAAGTCTTGTAAGATTGGTAAACCATTTTTCCTGTGGGATGTAAACATTTTTCTTGATGATCTCATCATGGATTTTAAACCTGAAATATTCAGAAGATAGGTGTGGAAGGAAGTAATCAACGGTATTGATATCGATATTTCTTTTCTTGCAAATATCAACGATGAAATCAGTTCCAACAGGTACGATATTGTCTCCCAGAAGTTTAACATCCTGTCGAAGGGAGAAAACAGACCGATCAAGAAGATCCTGTGATTCAAATTCTTTCCATCCTTTCATATCACCACTATCCAACTTCTCACCACCCGCATACATACAGGTTTTGAGCATGTTGGCATAGGAAATGCTATCTATCCATTTTATTTTAAGTGAAGGGCCATTTTCATTGGGTTTATCCTGCAACAGTGCTGCACCTGCTCCATCTGATAACATCCATCTTAGAAAGTCTTTTTCAAAAGCAAGGATGGGTTCCTGTTTCAGTTCATGGATCCTGTCAGCTTCTTTTTCGAAGTTTTTAGCAAGCATCCAGGCTGAAAAATTCTCTGATCCCGCACATATCGCATTTTTATGTTCACCTGCCAGTACTGATAAATAAGCAAATTTCATAGCATGCATTCCGGTGCAGCAGCTTCCGGCAGGTGACAGTATTTCAATGGCATTACCCCCAAGGAGTCCATGAACCATTGATGTATGTGAAGGTAGAAGTTGATCAGGTGATGTGGTCCCACACGATAAAAGCTCAATATCTTCAACAGAAAAATCTTCATCCAGCATCATCCTGATTGATTCTGCTGTCATCTCTGCATTGGTATGCGTAGGATTACCCTTTTCATCGAGGGCGTAATATCTGGTTTTGATCTGGTTATTTCTCAGGATAATTGATTTTGCTTTTGAAGGAATACCTTCAACAGCGCCCAGGTATTTTTCCATTTCTTCATTGGTAACAGGCTTATTGGGTAGAAACTTCGCAAGCCTGTTTATATATACCGATCTTTCCATAGTGCAAGTACCATTTTCTTAGGGTCTGGCAAAGATATAAATTCCTTTGCTAGAGACCAACTCACCGGGTGACTTCAAGTCACCCGGTGAGTTGTTCTCAGATATTATATACTGGAATAATTTCTGATTATTCTCTTAGTTGCATGTGGATTGAGTTTAAAGATTATCCACAGGATAACTGATGGGATAGGAGAAACAAGATAGATGACACCAAACAGGTAATATTGAAAAAGCGTAAGCCTCTTTTCTCGCCTGGGATCATTATAACTGCCCTTTTTGAGGATGAATTTCGACCATATCCTGAACATGGCAAAACCACGTTTTTCAACGAAAACCAGGATAGGATGTATTTTTACAGCACCAGCATTCACTAATTTAACCTGCAATTTATTAGTTGCATTGTTATTGAATGACTCAAGAATGATTTCGCCAAATTTCCCGGCAGTGTTGATCGTTCCTGCAGGAATTCCTGCAGCAGGCAGTAATTTTGTACGCTCCTGCTTACCCTTCATCATCCACCTTACGATCGTGATTACACTGACCAGGTTATGATGGGGATCTTCAAGAACGATATTCCCGATCAACGTACCACCATTGCCTGAAATTCTTTGTTTAATCCTTTCCATCGACATAGTCCACATATTACGTATGCCCTGAACAGTAATAACAGGTTTGCCATTCATTACCTTATGTGCTGTCTCCGATTGAAGAAAAGAACTTACAGGTATGGAAGGGGAGAGGTACCAGACCTGAATCCCCAGAATAATCAGGTCATAATCATCATCAGGGTTGATCTGGAGTGGTTCCAGTTTGCATGGAATTTCCTGAACCGATTCAGGAAATACCTGGAAAAAAGGCATTCCTTTCCATGGAAAGGGGAAATCAGGTGCTGGTTTTAATTCTTCCCAGGTCAGCTCAAAAGTATCTTTTAATGGAGCCGTTACCGACTCAAGTATCCCCTTTAATTGTCCGGTCTGGGAATAATATATGATCAAGGCTTTCATTGAAAATTATTGAAATTCGTCTTTAATTCGTGTATTTGTGGCAAAATTAAGGATTTAATCAGCCACGAATGCACGAATATCAAACGCACAGGCCCACTTGAATTAATTTTATCATATTTATCTGTGACATCTGTGGCTATTCTTTTTGTTTACCACAGATAACACAGACATTATTTTAAAATGCATCCTTTGATGAACCAAGGATTAATAAATAACATCAATTGTAATACTTGTTGCAACATGGTGATATAAAACTGAAAAACATTCAGTAGTAAACTAAACTTTACAAAGCTTAATAAAATATACTTAGATTTGTTTGCAGGAAGACGTGTACAAATTTAACTTCTGGAAGTGATCTTTGCATGGTTTATGTTTTATTCGTCATAGGATTTGTTTTCTTGATTTACGGGGCTGGATTTCTGGTAAAAGGTTCATCTTCTATTGCAAAGAAGAATAACATTTCAGATCTTATCATCGGGCTGACCATTGTTTCACTGGGAACTTCCCTGCCTGAATTATTGATCAATATTTTTGCAAGTGTTTCCGGGAGTTCAGGTATTGCCATCGGAAACATATTTGGAAGTAATATTGCCAATGTACTTCTTATTCTTGGGCTTAGTGCTTTGTTCCGGCCACTTCCTATCAGAAAAAGCACCATTTATCAGGAGATCCCTTTTGCATTGGTTGCCACACTTCTTGTTGGATTTCTCGCCAATGCTTCCCTGTTCACTACAAAACAGGAATTGTTTATCAGCCGTTTTGATGGTATTGTATTCTTATTCTTCTTCCTTCTCTTTATGGTTTATATATTCAGGGTTTCCAAAGATCATCACAATAGAGATTATAAAACATCAGGTTCCGATATTCTGCCCCTGAAAAAATCGATATTTTTTATTGTTATTGGTATAATAGGACTTTATTTTGGAGGTGAATGGGTAGTTAACGGAGCAGTTGAAATTGCCACTTTATTCGGGCTAAGTGAGGCATTCATCGGGTTAACGGTACTCGCCATAGGTACATCACTTCCGGAACTTGTGACCTCCATTGTCGCTGCAGTAAAGAAAACTCCTGATATTGCCGTTGGAAATGTGATCGGGTCAAATATTTTTAACCTGTTATGGGTTCTTGGCCTGAGTGCCACGATTAAACCCATGCCCTTTAATGTGATCAGTAACCTGGATGTAATGTTTATGGTAGCTTCACTTATTCTGATTATTCTGGCAATTGCCATCAGTAAGAAAAACAATATATCACGGCTGGCCGGTGCAATATTCTTTGTAATTTATGCAGGCTACATATATTATCTTTTCCTCAGAGGTTAGATATTTAACAGATACAGTTTAAGGATGGTTTCAGTAGTGATTTTTGTTGGTGTTATTTTTATGTCATCTTTGGTGATAACATGCTGAACATAGTCTTCTAATTCTTCCCGGTTTATTCCATAATCAGACAAACAGGTAGAAACACCCAGGTTTGAAAGAAATCCCCTGATACCCTTCTTGTTTTTAAATAACACGGTTAGCTGATCAAGTTTGGATTGAGAATCAGAACTCCTCTCAAGATAATCAAGAAATGCCGGTATCATGATAATACTGGCCCGGCCATGGGGTATTTGATGTAACACTGTTAAAGGATATCCCATGATATGTGGAAGAATAGTACTTGCCTGTGTGATAACGATACCTCCAAGCATCGAGGCATATGCCATTTGATCCATTGATTTATGATCCCTCCCGGAAGCATTTTCAAGGTTATCGACAATGATCTTTATTGCATTCAGTGCAAGTTGCCTGGTTCTTGTAGTTGCAATTTCTGACAGGAAGGCCTCAATACAATGACTTAGGGCATCCAGGCCGGTATTAATAATTACTGAGACCGGCATAGTATAAGTAAGTGCCGGATCAATGATGGCATGGGTTGGGAAAATAAGATCACTCACCAGTGCCGATTTGGTTTTATTGTCAGGATCTGTAAACACTGCAAATGGTGTAACCTCACTGCCCGTTCCTGATGTTGTTGGAATGCAAATGAGTGGCAAAATCTTTGTAATCTGCTTTTCCCTGTAAACATAATCGCTGATCATTCCTGAATTAAAACCCATGACAGCAATGCCTTTTGCAGCATCCAGACTTGAACCTCCACCAATACCAATGATCAAATCGATGTTATTGTTTTTTGCGAACTGGCCTCCCTGGTCGATGGTTTTGAATGAGGGATTTTCTTCGATCCTGTCATATAAAATTCCTTCATTATCGAGTTGTTCATTGATCATTGGAATGATACCGGTATCATTCACAATATTGGTATCGGTGACTATCAGGATATTTTTGTATTTATCTCCAATGATCGCACCAAGGCTGGCTAATGAATTTTTACCGGAACGAATTTTTACCGGGATATCGAAATCAAGGTTCATCATTTTTCAAAGATAAGAACTTCGGGAAGTAATACGAGTTCACGAAATTTGAAGGAAGGCTGTTTTACTGAGTTGCGCAAAGATTCCGCAGAGGTTCGCAGGGAAAAACTTTGAACAATTCGGCGATTCTCCGCAGCTTTTCATAATAGTTACATAACCAACAACGCTGACAACAAAACAACATTTACAACATCTTCTTATCCTCCAATCCATCAACGCAGTTTCGTTTGAGGATATCTTCTGTGAATTATAGTACCAATTGCAACTTCCCCTCTGAATAATAAAACCTGTCGCCAGGATTTTTTGCCCTGCCAACCACAATCCCGGGATATTTCCAGTGTAGTTTATGTTCAGCTTCATCAAAATATTCATATTTCCTGTTATTATCCATCGGGAAAACCACCTCGGGTGTTAGTTTTTCTATAGCATAGAGAAGGTATTCATTTTCTTTACCAGGTATTATATAATGAATAACAAAGTCACAATCAATACCAAGTGAATCGAGATAATCCATTTCATTGAAGTATTGCTCTTTTTCTTCAGGAAGAAAACAAGAATAGTAGAAAACAACTCCATCAGCGTTCACCACATATCCCAGCGATCCCATACCATATTGCAGGTGGGTTTCAATGGGAATGATTTCAACACCATTGATTTTTTGTATTTCATGACCTTTCAGGTACAGGGAGTTTTTCCCGCCACGGTACCCATCGTCTTTATAATGGATAAATGTTATGTTTTTCAAAGAATCTTCCTTTGCATGAATAAAGAGGTTCTCTTCGCTACGGGCATGATAGGCAGAGTAAAGCGCAATGATATCCTGGTCCCTGATCTCTGCAGTACTAATATAACCATTTGAAAGACCTGGTGTGTCGGGCATCCTGCCCATTTCCTCGTTATCGATGATAAAAAGATGCTTTCTCGTTTTAACAACCCAACCCCTGTTGTTCATCATCCAGATCCATGCTTCCCCCTGTTTCATTTTGTGCTGCCACCAGTTAACAGGTACTGATGATGATTGGGTAATGGATGGACTTAAACCTGCTGATTGCAGTACTGAAGCAACCATTGTATTGTCATAATAAAATGCTTCATCCAATGCATTCCGGCCATGTTTATTGGTCCTGGTAAGATCAATTCCATGCTCAATCAATACCAGGGCGATATCGGAAAAGCCCTTTATGCCGGCATCATGCAGAAGAGATCCAAAGGTGTTCTTATCTATAACATTTATATCAAGCCCTTTTTCAACAAGTAATTCAACAACATTTCTGTTGCCTTTCCCGGCAGCAATTTGAAGAAGATTGCTCCCATCCTGAGCCTTGTAATTAATATCGGCACCGGCATTGATCAATCTTTTAGAAATGTTTCCGTCAGGATCATTGCCAACATAAATGGCATAGTAAAGCGGAGTTTCGGTTTTCTGGTTTCTTAAGTTGACATCGGCCCCTGCCTCAACGAGATACCTGGCAGACAAGGAATCACCAATCATTGCGGCAGTGTGCAATGGCGTACCGGTTCCATTCTGCAAGGTGTGATCAGCCCCGTTATTCAGTAAAAACTTAGTTGCTTCAGGTTTTTTGCCAAAAACAGCTCTGTGTAACGGAGTCCCGAAAATCTCACTATAGCTGTTGATATCTGCTCCATTCTGAAGAAACATTTCTATCAGCTCTACATCTCCGTGTCCGCAAAGTGTGTGCAAAGGGCTTATGTTATAATGGTCAACAAGGTTGGGATCTGCCCCCTGTTCCATAAGTGTTAATACTGCTTCCCGATGATTTCCATAGCTGGAGTAGAAAAGAGGGGTTCTGTTTTGAGGGTTTAATTTGTTAATGTCGGAACCTGCATCAATCAGGATAACAATAATTTCATGCTGCCCACTGTATGAAGCCACATGAAGGGGTGAATCACCCTGTTGGTTTGTTGAGTCAATTATCTCAGGATTTTGACCGATCAGTTCCTTAACTTTCGTTACTTCACCTGTGCTGATCAGCTCAAAAATATCGTCCTGAGCATTGAGCCCGGGTATCATTGAAACATGCAATAATATAATTAGAATAATCAGGTATGATTTTTTCATTGTTGTATGATATTGTTGTATCCTATGTTCCAATCGAAAACTATGCCCTTAGTATTATGTGTTATATATCAGGCAATTATAAATTCGGATTGGCGCCTGAAGGAAAATTGTGTGCTCAATTTCGTACAATCAGGAGTGAAATTGTTCGGAATACAACACCTTATTAATTGAAATTTTAATTTTAAGCTGAATTTATACGTTCATTTTAATACTTAATCAAAAGTTAAAATAATGAAAAAGACATCGAGTAAATTATTATGGTTATTTCTGTTTTCTGCAGTTGTACTCTCCTGCCAGGAAACAGTTGATAAAAATGAAGTTAAACTGGAATACGGTGCTGTTGAGCGGTCTATCAGAAGTACTCTGGAATGGGCAAAGGCAAAGGATTTTAGTCTGCTATACAGCATCATCCTTAACGATTCCACATATCTGGAAGTGCATCCGGAAGCAAATGTGGTAAAAGGATTTGATGCCTTCAGGCAGATGGAAGAATTCTGGGCAAGCCCCGACTTTAAAGCAATTGGATATGAGATCTCAGATCTGCATATCAACTTTTCAGGTGAGGGAAATGTAGCCTGGTTCTATTGCGAACTGGATGATATGAATGAATGGAAAGGAGAGCCTGCAAACTGGATGGATACCAGGTGGACTGGTGTTCTTGAAAAGATCGATGGCCAGTGGAGAATGATGCAGATGCATTTTTCCAATGCTGTCCCATAAAGTTTGATAAACCTGACCTGTTTTATGATTTATTTAACAAATTGTAAACATATGTGGATATCAAGGTGTCATAGAGACGAGTAATGACAAAACAAAAAAATCACTCAATTAGGGTTTGTAATGAAACAGCAACATTCTATTTATCCTTCTTCCAATCCTCCACATATTCCTCCACAATTTTCTTAATGGAATGTGCAATCGTTGTGTAGGCATTGTCGTTGAGGTTTGCCAGCGATACCCTGATCGACCATTCCGGCGCATCAAAACCTCCTCCATTAAGTAATACAACCGAACAAAGTTCAGCCAGCCTGAAAAGTATATCAACAGGTTCATAATGCTCTTCCAGGTATTGGGCGAAGTCCTTGCCATAATTCTTTTTGACCCATAACATAATATCAAGCTCTGCATAATATCCGGCCCTGCTGGGATTTGGTTTTAGCTCAAATCCCATCCCTTCGTAAAGAAGTTTAAGCCGATGTTGTACAATCTCGCAGGTTAGTTTTTTGTAAGCATTTTCTTTATCGAACAGGGCAAATGCAGCGAACAGCATCATTTGCATTTGCTGAGGCAGCGATAATCCGGAGGTATGGTTCAGGGCAACCATCCTGCTGTCGGCAACCATACGGTCAATGAATTTGAGTTTCTCAGGTTGAAGATGGATACTATGATACCTATTGTAAAGAGCATTCTTTCTACTTTTTGGAAGTTCTTTGATCATCCTGTCGAAAATATTATTCTGATGCACGGCTATCACACCAAGCCTCCATCCGGTACAGCCAAAATATTTAGAAAATGAATATACACCCAGTGTATTGGCGGGAATTTCTGCCATCAGTGACCGAAATCCTTGCACAAAAGTCCCATACACATCATCGGTGATGAAGATCAGATTTGGATTATCCTTCTTTACAATATTGATGATTATTTTTCTCTCTCTGTCATTCAGGGCAACGGAAGGAGGATTGCTGGGATTTACAAGGTAAGCGACTTTAATATCAGGATCTTTAAGCTTTTCAAGTTCCTTATCAGGATATTCCCAGCTATGTTCCCCTGTTTCTGTCAACCCTCTTGCCTTAATATGGATCACCTTAAAGTCAAACCGGTCCAATTCAGGTATCTCAATATAGGGTGTAAAAACAGGTATGAACAATGCGATCTTATCACCACGCTTGACCAGGAAATTCTGCATTAAGGAATCGAAAATGTAACACATGGCTGCTGTACCACCTTCAGTGGCAAACAGGTCATATTTTCCATCAGGTGGTTTGTCGGCACACATTTCCTGAACAATGTAATCATGCACAATGGCTTCCGGATGTTTTAACATACGATCGGGAACCGGGTATTGATCACCAATCACACCTTCTGCCAGTTCATGGATAAAAGCATCGGGATTAAATTGATGATGGCTAATGCCATATTCGTAAAGTTCGTAAAGTAGTTTAATACCGGGTGAATCCAAATGACCCTTTAGGAATTTCTCAAAACGTTTTGAAATACCGTTCAGTTCGGGAATTCCGGCCAGGCCCTGAAGGTAATTCATCGTTCGCCTGCATTCTTCAATTCCAAACAGGCCAAGGGTAAATAGTGCTTCCCTGGGTACAGCAGAAATCCAGTTGGGGTTGCCACGGCCTGCATTCAGCATTGCATGGCTGCTTTTATCCTGACTTTTTTCAGCAAGGTTGATAAGATTGTTTTTCAACTCAAACGGGCTCATTTGTTCAAGTTTCCTTTCTGATTGTCGGGTAGTTTTTATTTTTTCGATACTCATAGGGTTGTATTTTAACTTATTAGAAAGACGAGAATAATTCCGCAAATAATTAACAGGGTGTTGCCTAGGGCATATGTTACTGTATATCCCAGTGCAGGAAGATTACTTTCCAGCGCATCTGTAACTGCAGGGAGTCCTGCAGTTGTGGTACGTGCACCACAGCAACAACCCAATCCGATGGCCACATCAAATTTAAAAATATACCGGGCCATAATGATACCAAGTATCAGTGGGATAATGGTGGCAATGGCACCTATTACGAAGAGCATAGGGCCTACTTCATTAAAACCCTGAACAAATCCCGGGCCGGCAGTAATACCGACAACGGCAATAAAGGCATTTAGTCCAAGATTGGTCATGATCCAGAGCGATGGTTCGGGAATTCCTGCAAAAGTGGGGTGTTTCGATCGCAACCATCCCAGGAATAAACCGGCTATTAAAGCCCCGCCACTGGTACTCAGACTTATCGTAGCTTTTCCGATGTGCAGGGCCAGGACTCCAATCAGACCACCGATTAAGATTGCAAGACCAACTGAGATCATATCTGTTTTTTCTGTCAGTACATCCGGAAATCCAAGTATTTTTGCTGCTTTATCAACATCATCCTTTGGGCCTACCAGATATAACATGTCACCCTTATGAAGTTCTGTCCCGGGCAGAAGAGGTAACTCAATTCCCCCTCTTGTGACTTTCTTAAGTGACACTTTAAAATCATATCGTTGTTTGCTTAGCTCATGAATGGTGATTCCATCTGCTTCTTTGTTGGTAAGCAAGACCTTAACCAGTTCCACTTTGTAATCAAGCAGGTGACGGTCATAAATTTCTTTCCCTATTTCTTTCATTTCTGTTATCAGATATTCACCCCGGCCCTGTAAAACTATATCATCGTGCAATTGTAGTTTGTATCCGTCGATTGATTTGAGCACATCCTTCTCACCCTTTTTCCTGATCCGATCTACATATATACGGTGCCCTTTCCCGGCAAAGAATTTGTTAAGTTCGTCAGCTGTCCTGCCAATAGCCACTGAATCATCAGAAAGATTATAAGCACGAAAATTAATGGTGGAAAAGGAGGTTATCATGGTAGGCATCTCCTGGGAGTCAACACCCATTTTCTTTTCAAGGTCGCGACACTGTTGTCTGGCCTTTTTTAATCCACCCCAGAATATAGGTCCCAGCTGGGCAAGTAGAAACGCCGAACCTATGGTTCCAAAAAGATAAGTAACCGCGTAACACACCGGAATGGCATTGATCATACTTTGTTTGAGTTCAGGATCGATATCAAGGGAATTAATGGTATCGCCACCAACACCGATTACTGCTGATATGGTTTGTGCACCAGAGAATAATCCTGCCGCCTGTCCGGCATTATATCCCATCAGTTTTGCCAGAAACCAGGTTACCCCCAATCCCAATACTGCCATTATAGATGCAAAGATCAACTGTGGAATACCGGATTTCTTAAGACTGTTAAAAAATTGTGGGCCAACACTATATCCTACTGAAAACAAGAATATCAGGAAAAAGATCTGCTTAACCTCAGGAGCGATATCAATTTTTAACTGCCCTACTATAACACCAACGAGCAATACACTTGTTACATTACCCAGTGAAAAGGTTTTGTATCTCACTTTGCCAATTAAAAAACCAAGGGCAATCGTTAAGAATATTGCTAAAGATGGATTCTCCTGTAATGTTGTAATAAACCACTTCATAATGATATTTGATTAATAAATTGAACGTTATTAAATAATACAACAGCTGGTTGAAAAAAAATTGAAAAGATATGAACTATTTTTAATATAATCCCAAATTATGCATTGGGATTGAAATGAAACAATACATTAGTTGGGATAATTAAAACTATGTGCTATAAATAATTTTCATGGTACGATGCAATAAAAATTACGATTGCAACCTTATTAATATATTGTTGTCTGTAAAGTAAAACTGATATTATGAAACGTGTAAAGGTAGATTATAATCCACAACTGGTTTATCCTCTTTATAGAATCTTAAAAAAATTTGATGTGGAGCGCGAATCTATCAATCCTGGTTTGCGTTATCGAAATGATCTGGGATTTGATGAAGACGACTGGAATATATTTCTTCTTTATCTAGAGCAAAGATATGGGATAAGGATTTCCTCAAAAGCTGAAAAAAAACTAACCACCATAAGCAAGACACTGGATTATTTGACAGAACATGCTGAAATAAATTAAGCTGAAGCTTTCAATTCCTGATTCAAAATACATTCAGAAAATTAATTCCCGGCAGAACTTTTTAAATAGGAAAATTTTACCTTCGCCCGATGATATCAACAGGAAGTAAAAAGATAGCAGAATGGATAATAATGGTATTGGTAATGCTGTTGATTTTTGAACCCGGTTTATCTTATTCCGGTTCCCTGTCCGACTCTCTGATCCAGAAATGGAATACCGAAAAGGATAGCCTTGATGGTAGAAGGCAGATAGAACTCCTTAACAAAATTGGACGATCATTCACCTTTTCAAAGCCTGATTCTGCAGCTTACTATTTCAATTGGGCAATTTCAATTTCTGAAGAAAAGGATTTGCCCGGACCTGGTGCTTATTCCATAGCTCATCTTGGAGGTGCCAAATATGTGAAAGGAGAGTATGATTTTGCCCTGGAGTATTTCATGGAAGCACTCGAAATCTGGAAGAAAGTTAACGATCAGAAAGGAATAGCCGTAGGGTATAACGATGTAGGTATGGTTTATACCATGCTTGAAAAGTTTGAACAGGCGATTAATTATCATCGAATTTCTTATGATATCTGTAAAAAAACAGGTGATAGTACATTGCTGGCAACCAATTTGTTTAACATTGGAGTAACCTTTGTAACGTGGATACAATATGATAGTGCCTTATTATACGCCAATAGAGCCAAGGAAATTTATCAACTAACTGATAACAAGGAAAATGTTTTCCGGGTTATAAACCTGAAAGGGAAAATTTACCTGGAAATGAAGGATTACCATCAGGCCCTGAAAGAATACCTGGGTATAATTAACAGAAAAGATTATAAAAACCAGTGGGAGGTTTGCTATACTTTGGCAGGTATGTCTGTTGCCTATAAGGGTATTGGTGATATTGATAAAAGTGTTGATTTTGGCTTGAGAAGTTTAAAAATGGCAGAAGATATTCAGGCTTTATGGGATCTGCAATGGATCACTGAAAATCTCTCCGAAAGCTATGCCTTAAAGAATAACTGGGAAGAAGCCTATCATTACCAGGTTCTATATAAAACTTACAGTGACAGTATTTTTAGTAAAGAAAAAGACCGGCAAATACATTATCTTCAGTTAAAACAGAAAGAAGCAGAAAATGAAGCGCTTGAGACAGAAAATAAAATCCATCAGCAGCGCATTGAAAGAAAGAATTACCAGATACTGGGTTCAAGTATCGGATTGGTGTTATTAATCCTGATAGCTTTTGTACTTTACCGGAATAATGTTATTAAATCACGGCTTAATGCTGAACTTAAGAACAAGAATATCGAAATCGAGGAGAAGAACAGGGAACTCGAGGCACTTAATAAAACAAAAAACACGCTGCTACGGATTATTGCCCATGATTTAAAAAGCCCCTTTAGCGTTATGATCTCTTTTACCGATGAACTCCTTGAGAACATCCAGGACTATGATCGGAAAACCATTCTGGAAATTATGAGTACGTTGAACAATTCTTCGAATGAGGGATTAAGATTACTTGAAAATATGCTTGATTGGGCCAAAACACAGACCGGGGTTATCAAATATCAACCAAAAGAAATTAACCTCCGTTCACTAATTGAAGACAACATTCAGTTATTATTAAATAATGCCAGGTCAAAAAACATATCCATACATTACTCTATTGATCCGGGACTGAATGCCATGATTGACCCAAACATGACATCAACCATTATCAGGAACCTTATTTCCAATGCAATCAAGTTTACCAAGAAAGGGGGTAAAGTTGAAATAGGTGCTTTGAGGGAAGGTAATGATCTTCAGATTTCAGTACAGGATACCGGAATAGGTATGAGTAAGCAAGATCAAGAAAAGCTCTTTGATGTTGATGATTTTCACAGTACACCCGGTACCAATCAGGAAAAAGGATCGGGGCTTGGGCTGGTTCTATGTAAAATACTAGCAAGGGAACATGGCGGTAGTATCCATATTGAAAGTGAAGAAGGAAAAGGAAGCAGGTTTTGCATAATCTTGCCATTTAAAAAGCCCTGATAGTATAATTACCAAATGCTGTATGTCATTTAATAATCGTTGTTATCTTTGCTTAGGGAATTTATTTATATTCAAAGGCTATTCATACCATGAAATCAGGCTTAAGGACAATGATTTTATTATCCATAATGACATCGTCAATCTTTTCATTAAAAGCCCAGGATCATGATCATGGATTACCCCATGAACTTGGATTTGCAGTGGGTTTGGTTTATGACCTTGCAGAAGAAATCTTCGCACCAGGTGTTCACCTGCATTATACTAGGATGCTGCATGGTAAATTTGACAAAGTTGGAATAGGTGGCGGTTTGGAGGGAATATTTGATGAGCACAAACACTACAATGGATCCATCATGGCTACATATCGTCCTGTTCATGGTATCTGGATTTCAGCAGGACCGGGGATTACGTATTTTACTGAAGGATCGGAAATCCGGTTTTCGATCCATATAGAAACCGGTTATGAATTTGAAACAGGCCCACTTCATCTGGGCCCTATTATCGAATATGCAGTTGCCGGAGGGGATCAACATTTTATGTTTGGATTGCATGTTGGTTATCCATTCTAACGAATATGTTCAATTATACCTTCAGGAAGTACATACTCAATTTTCCAATTCCTTTAACTTCAATTTGCCCCCTGTCTTCAAAAGTGAATAGATGTTTTGCTAAACGATAGGTCGCCTCGGAAACATTAATACGCATGGACTCAGAATTACTTTCCATTCTTGAAGCGATATTAATAGTATCCCCGAATACATCATAGATATATTTTTTTATACCAATAACACCGGCAATAACACTTCCTGTATGGATACCTGATCTGATCTTCCACTTGATTTCAGCGTGCTGGTTTCGCCTGTTAAGGTAATCCTTTATCTCTATTGAAGATCGGATAATGTTTTCAGCATGATGCGGATTTTCTTTTGGCAGTCCGCAAACAGCCAGGTAAGCATCCCCGATCGTTTTGATACGCTCACATTGATTTTTCTCTACGATATTATCAAAAGCCGTAAACAACTCATTAAGTTCATTGATCAATACCTCCGGTGGTAAGCGTTTCGACATTTCTGTAAATCCAATAAAATCTGAGAAATATACCGTAACATTGTCAAAATGCTCCGGTATGGTTTTCCCCTTTTCCTTTAATTCACCCGCTACTTTTGCAGGAAGTATATTTAGCAGTAGTTTGTCCGATTTCGACTTTTCATTTTCAATGATCCTGTTGTCCCTGACTTTTTGCCTCAGGCTCATAAATATGACAATTGCCAGGATCAAAACCAGCAAGAAACCAATAATGAACGAATTTCTCAGGATCCTCTGTTTTTTAATAGCAAGATTATGAATAATCTCATTCTGCTTCAAAAGTTTTATTTCCTTATCCTTCTTTTCTGATTCGTATTTGATTTCAAAATCGGTTATTTGTTTATGAACCTCTTCTGAGTACATAGAATCTTCAATCGCCTGGTATTTTTGATAATAATCAAGTGATTTAAGATAGTCCCCTGTTTCCCTGTATATTTCAGAATAATTTTTATAATTGGTTTTTAATTGTTCCCGCAGCTTGAGTTTCTCGGCAAGTAATGTGCTTTGAGTAAGATATTTAAGGGCTACACTATAGTTGCCAAGTTCTTTGTGAACATTGGCTTTGTTAGATAATACCGTTGCTTCATCTGCCTGAAGTTTAAGAGCTCTGTATATGTCAATTGCAAGATCCAGATAATGATCAGCCTCAACATACTTACGTGTGCTAAGGTAAACCAGCCCAATGTTATTATACTGGGTAGCAACCTGATCCTGTTTCCCAAGTTTTGTATCTATTTCAAGAGCCTGGTTGTAATATTTAATAGCAGTGTCATATAGCCTGAGATTATAATAGGCAAGCCCGAGATTATTAAGATATTTAGCCATTTCTCCCTCATTATCAAGCATAGTCATGATTTTCAGTGCTTCTTCAAAATTCTGAATTGCCTGCTCAAATTTCCTCCAGGAAGTATATACCATTCCGATATTATTAAGGGTTGCCGCCATCCCTTTCTGTTCACCAAGATTTTCCTTGATCCTTAATGATCTGATATAATATTCGATGGCTTCATCATATTTACCCCAGCGGTCATAAATAATACCGATGTTGTTTAACTGGATGGCAATATTGGTGTCATTTTGCTGTTCTTCATCGAGCTTAAGCGCTTCAAGATAATACTCGATGGCTTTGTCATAAAATCCGAGTTTTTTATAAACCAGGCCAATATTATTCAGGCACGTAGCAATATTTTCCTGGTTGCCCATCTCCCGATCTACTTCAAGGGCATCTTCATAACTGTTGATGGCTTTCATGTACTGACTGGTAAAATAGTAACAAACACCAATATTATTCAGACATTCTGAGATTCGTTCAAGGTTATGATCAGGTATCTCCCTTTCAGCCTCGACGCATAACAAATACATCTCAGCCGCTTCCTTATAATTTCCGGCATTGACCAGTGAATCAGCAAGATTATAATATTGATCAGATGATGATGGTGTTTGAGAGAATGTCAGAATGGCTAACACCGATAAAACAGAAAGAAATCCTGCCCTTATGGTTTGTTTTCTCAGGAACCTCATGTAATTAAATTAGTCCATACTACACTTAATCAGACTACATTATTGGTAGATTTTCAGGGTCACTAAATCCCCTGTCCATGATATGCCCATTGGTATCAAGCTCGTAAATATATAGTTTGTTGAGTTCGCTTCCTGTGCCTCCACCTCCCGGCAACGCATCAGTTGTTCCTGCCAGGCCTGCTTTGGAATCTTCTATGCGTATTCCTGAACCTTGAGTCTGGTTGGGCAAAGAGACTATCTGATCCAGGTATGAAAATGTGGAAAGAAAATCACTGATCTCATTATTGCTTTCGGTACTATGGTCATAATTATTAAAGAAATGAAAACCAACAGGACTGATTCTATCAGAGGCCAGGTCGTTAAACATATAAAGCGCTGAAAAGATAGCGCTGCCTTCATTCCAACCTATATAAGGTACACCATTTAAAATGGCATCGCGAAGTACACGATAATATGGATTGATAGCGGTATTCAGCTGGGCCAGGTTCCCTCCGCCAATGGCAATTGCCCTGGTATTTATAATATCCTTTTCAGGATCAGATGAGAGGGATATGATCGGTTTTTCAAAAAGGTCGCTTACAGTGCGCAAATATTCTTCCAGGTCTGCTCCTTCATAGGCATCATGAATAAAAAGGACCTCATTGATAGGTGATCCGGCAGAAGAATTCTCGTAACGGTTAAAGAGGCGGTTGATTTCACTTTGCATAAGGGTTTCAGATCCGGTAAAACTTTCATTATCTACCAGGTTGGCCAGAAAAACATTCATTGTTCTTTCCATAAGATTTTATTATTGATTAATAATCAGTGGACTTAGTTAGTTTTCTAATCGCTAACCCATATGTATTGAACTATCAAATATAATAAAAAACATGTAATCGATAATATTATATGGAAATAGGATAGGTAAACTTCAGAAAAAGAACATTGCTATTAAAATCTTTATTTTCTGGAAACATGACGTATCTGTCTTTGGAGTATATTAAATAGACTACACCAAAAGGAGGTTTAAAGCGCCAACCAATCAAACCATAGATATAAATCTTATCGGTGTTTGTGCTGTTCTGGGCAAATACCCTGATCCAGAAATCCCTGGTCAGGTAGTAATTCAGCGATAGAATGTTGATAAATGTATTGCTATTGGTGGTATCCGGGTTAAAGCTCAGGTAATTGCCTGAATAATCAATTGATAATTTTTTAAATATCTTCGTTTTTCCACTCCATGAAAGTAAGTAAAAGTCCCTGTCGAAATTATACCCCCACTGATATTCTATTTCTGCTGAATTCCATTCATCCGTATTATAACCCAGGGTAATGCCGTATTTGTTATTATAATATTTTTTTTCAAAAAGTTTAAATTCATTGTTATACATCAGATCAACACTTATCCTGTTGTTGAAATAAAACCTCACGATATCTGTCAGGTACCAGCTTCTGAGCGTTCCATGATGACTCCAGAAAACATTGTTCTTGGTCAACAGGAAAATATATCTTAAGGCACTATTATTTTTTATCCACCATTTATATGATATATCGCTATCCAGTTCCAATCTGTCGTCGTCTGTAATAAACCCGGTTTCATTAACATTCTGCATAAAGTCCTTTCCAATATCAGAGAACCTGATGTGATAATGATAGACATTACTTTCCCTGGCAAATCTTACAAACCAGGCACTGTGCGTAAAGAAATCACCGGGAAAACTTCCAACAAATTGCCCGGTTAATATCCATGCATTACCAAGATTCAGCATATAATCTCCGCTTATAGACCTGGCATATCCTCCGTTCCAGGTTTTACCGGCATAGGTTATACCAATATTTGATGATTTCAGAATATCTTTTTTCAGACGTAATGAATTGAACCAGGCACCAAGGGTATCCAACTCCGAATCACGTGAACTTTTTACACTGATGGCATTCACAGCAAAATCATCCACCTTGCCGGTGATCTTTCCTCCAAAATCGATATCACCAATCCGTCTTGAATAAAAGGTCCTGATCCTTGTATTGAACATCTCATTTCCTTCAAGAAAGAATATTCTTTTTTCGGGATAACTGAGTTCATACCTTGAAAGGTTAATTCGTTCCCGATCTCCTTCAACAGTAGCAAAATCAGGATTAATTGTCAGGTTTGCCTGCAAAGATGAAAGGATCCTGATCCTGATATCACCACCTATATCCGGCTTGAAATTAATTTTATCATCTCCACTGCTTTGTTCCACCTTCAATGTGGTATAAGGAAATAAATCCAACCATTTACTTTTTCCCGGAACACCAATACCGGTAAGCATTCCACCCTGGGATATTCTGAAATCATCATTCATTTCTCCTGACCACCAGGAGGTTTCAAAATTTTTCCGGATGATCCTTCCAACATTAAATCCCCAGGTTTTGTTTCTTCTTTTAAATTTTAGACTTGAAAAAGGTATTTTGAACAAAGCTTCCCACCCGGAATCTGATATCCTGGTTTCCACAGTCCATTCCACATCCCATTCGTTGCTGATGGTTCTCCCGTCATCAGCAATTTTAAAATCAGTTTGTGTCCCCAGTGGATTCGCCATAAAACCATAGCCGCTTCTTCCATCATTATAAGTATCAAGTATGAGTGTAATAACATCATCATCTTTACTGATCACATCCCTTGACTGGCGATTTGAAACAATGCTCAGGCGAGGTTGGTAGCAATAAGCAAAAAAGTATAGTGTATCCCTGTTATGCCATAATAATATTGATGTCGGTTCACTGCTTGCTGCCCCTTTCTCCGGTTCCAATTGTGTAAAATACAGTTTCTCCAACTCAAAATCCGGGAAAGCAGTTTTATGAATACTGTCATGTTTTAGTTCATATTGTACCTGCGACAGACTGATGCCCAGGCAGACACCAATGAAAACACCCAGGAATAAAATCCTAATTCCCATTTGATTTACTTGAACTTCGAATTTAAGAAAAACATTGAATTTGAACAGACTTAACAAGATCAAAAATCACATATCGATAATCGGTGTTCGCCATTCAAAACGATTGTTTTTGAACACCGAACATCGAACATCCAACACCGATTGCAGATCGAACAAGATCAAAAATCACCTATCGTTAATCGGTGTTCGCTATTCATAACGATTGTTTTTG